>NZ_CP026004.1:2477701-3078187 GCF_003086895.1 Stenotrophomonas sp. ESTM1D_MKCIP4_1
AATCTCCATGGCTCCGCCGAATGTACCGGCCACGCCGCCCACCACATTCACGGACGCATCGGCGAAATTGAAGCCCGATGTATCGCCAAGTTTGAGCACTGCATCCCAGAACTGCCGGATGGACAGAATGATGCCCAGACCGGAGAACGCCACTTCACGGCCTGCGATGCCAGCCAGGCCGCGCTGGCGATAGATGGTATTGCTCTGGACAAGTCGCTCCGCCATGTCCGTCGGCAACTGCGCAACACCCGAGGCTTCTCCGATGTTGTAGAGCGGCGTGATATTGGACTTGCCGGCCGCCCGCTCCAGCGTCGCCTTTTCAACGATGATCGGGACGGTAATGTCAGCACTGAACTCTGGACGCTTCTTCAGGGCCTCGAAGAATTTCTTGGAATTCCTCGCTCCTTGCCGCGATGCTCCACGTGAACCCGTTCCCCTGCCAGTAACCTCAAAGGCCCCTGCGCCCAGTGGATCACCCTGAGCGATGGCATCCAGATACTCGCCCGCTTTCATCCTCACATTGATCGAATAGTGCTCTTTGCCTGTATCGATGTAGTCCCAAAGGGCAGCCGCGCGCACCCAGATGACTTCACTCTTGGCAATGGCAGCGAGCTCGGTTGCCGCTGCCTTTGCACCCGCACCCTTTGCACTGCTCAAGGCGCGCGCGCGGCTCTCGCTCGCAACCTGCTGCATGGAGCCTACAAGGCTTTCCACCGAGCTGACCGCGGCCTGCTGATACGCGCGAAAATCAGCCCACCAAGACTTGGGCAACATGGCGCCGCCGAGTACTGCCGAGTAGACGGTGCCGGCATTTCCTGGCGCCATCGCCGTACCCAGCAGATCGAAACCTTCCAGCAGCGCGCCGGCGAACCAGTTCTTCTCGTCGGAGGGATCAAGCTTGAAGAAGGTATTGAGAAGATCAAAGGACGCGTCAGAGACCGCCCCTCCGCCATAGAAGCACTCGACGGTGCGTAATCTCGCTACAGCGTTGTCCACCGAGTCACGAATCTGAGCAGGCTGCTGCGACCGCGCCGGCTTGCGGCCACCGAAGTCATTCGCGCATACGATTCCTGGCCATGGCCCGGAGGAGAACTTCGCAAAATCTTCGTCGATCGCCTTTACCGTGGTCTCCCAGTCCCTGCTCTCCTGCGCGTACTGCTGGTTGAATTGGCTCAAGGCATCCACGTCGAGACGCTTGCGATAGCGCTCGAGCTTGTCCTTTACGCGAATTGCGCCATGGTATTGTCCATTGGCAGCCAGGTATTCCTCGGAAAACTGGGTGCCACCGAGCGGCTCGGGCTTCCAGCGCGGGTCATAATCGTCCGGGTCATTGGTCTGGGAAAACTTCGACACCGTCATGCGCGGCTTGTTCGTGGCCGGGTCGATGGATGGCACCCAGCGCGCCCGATGCCACGGATTCAGCCCGCCATTCTTGCGGAGCGGCTCATTCACCGCCTTGCCATGCTTCTGCTGGAACTCACGCTCGGTGATGAGAAAAGCACCCTGCTCGCGGCTCATCTCGCCAGCCCGCTGAATTGCCTTGGGTGTCTGCATGCCTTCCCATTCGGCCCGTTCGCGTGCCCAGGTCTCTACATAGGCCACATGGGTGGCCGACTGTCGCTTCCACGCGCGTACTTTATCGATCCCGCCTCCGTCCACGCGCGCGCCACCGCCCTTCCAACCTTCATAGCGCTGGCGTGCCATGAATCGCAGCGCATTATGATCATCTGCAACGCCTACCGGGTCCGGAATAACCAGAGCCACACCCTTGCCCAGTGGCGTCTCCGCAGAAGCTGCCGCCATTGCTGCGCTCAGCGCACCAGCACCGGCAGAGAGATCCAGGACGGCGCGAGGTACGAATTCATGCAGCCGTGCCTGGAACGCCGCAGGCGTGAAGTCAGCAACACCGCGCAGGCTGTCTTCGCTTACGACCATGCCGAAGTGGACCGCCTTGCCACTGCCCACGTTGCCTTGGGCCGCTTGTTGGACATCCAATTCAGTCATCCGCTGCGTACGGCAGCCGTCGGTGTCAGCCTCGAACTCAGCAATCACATCCGGCGTCCAGCGATGCTGGCTGAAGGCCATCCAGACCTTTTCCAACTTCGGGTCGAGCGTGATGAAGCGCGGTTTGACGTTGCTGTGGCCTTCTCGCCGGCATGTCGTCAGCGACGTCTCATCGGGCTTGGGCGACACCGCATTTACCGGCATGCGGTTGAGCATGCCGTCGGTTCCGACGACGTAGGCGTCCCAGGTATTGTCTGGCTTGTAGATGTATAGATATCCAGTCGGCAGCGTCCGCAGGTAGTACCAGGTCGCAGAGCCATCCGGCGCATTCAGCGCTTTACCCAGGCGTGCCAGTTCGGCAACTGACGCTGCATCGGCTGACAGCCACTTGTTCATGTAGCCAGGCGCGGGCGCAAAGCAGAGAGGCAGAATGGCCAGACCCTGCTTTCCAGTGCAGTTCCGGCATTGCCCCGGCGTTTCTCCCTTGCTGTTCGCTGCTGAGCGAACGGCACTGGAGACGGGGGGTGTAGCTTGCTTGTCAGTCATGACGGCTCCCTTGCCTGATACTGGTCTCATCCACTGAGTCGCGGATTTCCTGCAGTTGAACATCGGTCAATCGCGCCATTCCGGAGGCGAAGCGCCCGGGTACTCCCCGCGACGCCTCCAGCAGCGATGAAACATATTCGTGCGCGTGGAAGCTCGGCCCGAGCAGAAAGCTGCACGTGGCGTGGACCAGACAATCTTCCTGCGCCATCAGGCCGGCTCGCTGCGCTTGCGCCAGCGCAATGTCCAGCTGCGCATCTTCGGGGGGGGGCGCCGTGCCCCACTGGCGGGACTGGAAACGCAGCTGTTGCAGCCATGGGACGCGATCCAGTTCGCTGAGCTGCTCGCGGGTCATTGAGAAAGATTCATGCCCGACCGCTGCGTCTACGCCGAGCTCCAGCGCATGCATGCGACCAGCCGGGTGCAGGAACAACCAGCCCAGTGCTGGATGAATGAGTGCACGGCGCTGACCGGGAGACAGGATGCTTTCCAGCTGCGCCATGACCCTGGGGTCGAAATACCGGAAATAGAGCGGCTTATCGCTGCTCCTTTCAACAGTCGCGCATGCGGCCAAGCCACGCAGCAATGCAGCGGGATTGGACGCCGTCGTGGAATCCACAGGCAACCAGCCACAGATCGCCCTGCTGCTGCGGGCTGTGTCGATCCCTTTCAGACATTCCCGAGCTGCCAGTTCAAGCGTCTTGCTGACCAAACGCTCCTGCGTGCGCTCATCGCCTATCACGATCAGATAGGGACTGTTGGCCGGCGTGATGTCAGGGTGCTTGATCGGAACTCGCATACGGACCGATCCGCTCGGCAGGTGATCTGACAATGCGTCCCATGGATCGGTCAGCGTTGGATCCACAAGGACCACGAGCGCTTGGGTTCGTAAACGCTCAAATGCACGCCTCAGTACCAGCGTGGCCTGCTCGGCCAGCTGTTCGGGTGATGAAGGCCAGTTGCTCATGCCAGGGCCGCACCGGTACTCGCCGCTTCGCGGATGCGCTCGGCGCAGCCTTTGCCCTCAGCAGAGGGCAGCTTCGCCTCCCCCGCCACACTCGCAGGCCCCATCCATTCCCGCTGGCTCGCCTTGAACTCCACCTTGCCCGGCGCACCCAGCTCGATGTTGTCGCCCTCAATCCGAATGTAGGCCCCCGCCGCCGTCGCAAGCAGATGCTTGCTCGGCGCCGACAGCATCACGTCTGCCTCGGTGCTGGCGATACGCACCTGGGTCTTGGCCGCCACGATTGCCTGGTTCTTGTGCGCACGCGCGCTGACCTTGCCCTGCGCGGCGTGCAGCGCGATGCCGCGCTCCTGGTTGGGGCTCTCGCCGCTGGGTTCGACGCCTGCGGTGTACAGCACCAGGCCGCCGGCAACCGCCAATGTCAGCGAGCCCTGCGTCATCCAGTTCAGCGCCACGCCGCTGGCCAGGGTGGTGTGCGTGCCGCTCACCCAGACCTGGTCGGCCGGGGTCAGGCTCAGCACGCCGGCCACGCCGCTGCCCAGCAGGATGGGGGCGCTCCAGCCGGGTGCTTCGCCGTCGCCACCGCTGATGCTGCCGGACACGCTGCCGCTGTGGGTGGCGCGCAGGTGCTCCTGCAGCTCGCCCAGGGTGGTATCTGCGGGCAGCTCGGCCGGATCGCTCGGCAGCTGGGCCTGTTGGTTGGCAGCCGATTCGGCCAGCTGCTGCAGCAGCTGCTGCCCTTCCTGCAGCTGGCTCAACGCCTGCGGTGCGGCCATCTGCGGCGTGCCCTGCTCGGTCGTCAGCAGCAGGCCGCGGCCAGCGCGCAGCGCGCCCTGCGCCTGCGTGGCCAGCTCGACGCCAAAGCCGCGCTCGCCTTCGCGCACGTTGTCCTGGCCGCCCTTCAGGTGGCCCAGGGTCAACGTGGTTTCGTGCTGGGTGGTGGACAGCTGCGCACGGCCCTGCCCGGGCGTGTCGTCAAACCGCAGCTGCTGGTAGCCGCCGGTGCCGCCCTGGCTGTCGGCCAGTGCCTGGCTCTTGAAGCCGGTGTACACCGCCGCGTGATCATTGCCCTCGAACCACGCCGCCGCATTGCCGGTGGCGTTGCCGCCACCGCCATTGATCTGGTTGTGCTGCGCATCCTGCTGGCCACGGCCGTTGTAGACCGCGCCCACCACCACCGGGCGATCGATATCGCCTTCCAGAAACGCCACCAGCACTTCCTGCCCGCGCCGCGGCAGCACCACACCGCCCCAGTTGTCGCCGGCCCACGGGGTCATCACCCGCACCCAGGTCCAGGCGCCGCCGTTGGCCGGTGCATTGTCATCCCCGCCGGGATGGGCCAGCCCGTTGCTGGCATTGCCACCGCGCTGCCACGGGAACTGCACCTTGATGCGGTGATCGCGGTCGGACAGCAGCGGGTCGCCATCGCTGACCACGATCGCGCTGAGTGTGCCGGTGATCGTCGGCCGCGGATGCAGGTGCGCGCCGTGGCCATCCTCGGTCTGCGGGCGATAGACCACCTCAGCCGGAATGGCCACGAAGCGGTTATCGTAGAACGCGGTGGACACCTCGTCGGGCGCATCGCCATAGGCCAGCCCGGACAGTGCGCCCGGCAGGGCCGGGGCCGCGACGCTGGCCGGACCCAGGGTCTGCTCCAGCGCGTCGAACACCTCGGCCTCGAGGTTGTTGCGCGCCTGGTGGCGCACCGACAGGCACAGGAACCGGGCGTCCTCGCCAACCTGCGGGTGCTGCGACAGGCCAAACCGTGCACCGGGTGCCAGCGTCCGCCACTGGCCGGCGCCCTCGATGGTCTGCGCGCGCACGCGCAGTGCATCCAGATGCTGCTGGGCGCGGCGCTGGCCACGGGCATTGTCCTGCCAGCCATACGGGCCGCAGGTGTCACGGTCGACGATGCCCAGGTCGTTGCCCTGCCCGGCCTCGGCACTGGCCTGGCGGCGTTCCAGGGTGCGGTAATCCCAGGTGGCCCGCTCGACCTTGCCCGGCCGCCAGCGATTGGCGGTGGACCATTGCTGCACGCTGTCGCTGCGCTCGCTTTCGTCGCGGCGATGGAAGCGCACGACACCCAGTTCGGCGGTGTCGTGGCTGTGGTCGGCCAGCACCAGCGTGTGCGTGCCGAAGTCCGTGCCGCCGGGCTCACCGGCATGCTCGAACCAGTAGTAGATGCCTTCCTCGGCCAGCAGGCGCTGGAGGAAGGCCAGGTCGCTTTCCTGGTACTGGGTGGTCAGGCTGCGCCGCGCGTACTGGCTGGCATCACCCAGCGACCAGCGCCAGGCCGGCGCCAGTGCGCCGTAATCGGCGAACAGGTCCTCGACGATCTCGACCACGGTCTTGTCGTGGAAAACGTAGCTGTCCACGCGCTGCGAGAGGAAGGCCAGCCACGGCTGCAGGCGCAGGCGGTAGCGCGCCAGGCCGCCATTGCTGCCCAGGCGTTCGGCGGCGGTGATGCGCCCGTGCAGCGGACGCACGCTGCCATCGGCCTGCTGCAGCTGCAGCAGCGCGCCCTGCCCGATCAGCGGCGCCAGCGACAGGCCCGCATCCAGCGACAACGCCGTGATCGTCCACTGGAAGCCGATGCCGTCGATCTGCTCGACGCCATCAAGGGTTTCGGCCACCAGCACATCACTTCCCAGCGACGTATGCAGCCGCAGGAAGCGTTGTGCGTGCGACGGGCCAGCCAGTGCCGCCCGCAGGTTGTTTACCAGGTCCATGGTGTTTCCCCGACGTCCCGAACTTCTAGGTGGTCTGCATGCGACATGCGCATCGGTTGCCTCCGCTTCCCGTGCCGCGCGGCCTGCGCCCCTCCCGGGCCGCAGGCACGCACGACGATCAGGCGGCCTGGACGATCTCTTCCAGCTGCAGGCGCACGCCTTCGCTGATCTTCAGGCGATAGTCGCGGCCACCGGCGGTGATCTGCACTTCACGTGCATTGCTCACCAGCTGCGGCTTGCCCACGACCGGGGCATCCATGTGGATGCGCCAGGAACCGCGGCTGATCTGTGCAGCGATGTTGCGGGCATCCTGGCGGGCAGCCGGTACGGCGGTGTCCAGCAGCTCGATCACGTGCTCCGGTCGCAGCCGGTTCCACGAGCGGACGCGGTCCAGTTCACGACCCAGCCCCAGTTCCAGGCTGTCGCAGTGGTTCAGGGCAGCTTCGCGGTCAAATCCAAAGAATTCCATCAGCGTTCTCCTTTTGCTCAGTGTCATGACACTTTGTATTTGAAGTCACCCTTCTTGCCGGCGGTGACTTTGATGGCGTTGATCCGGTTCCCCTCGGCCATTGCCGCCAGCACGCTTTCCGCGATTTCCGGCAGCAGGGTTCCATTGAGAATGTGGTCAACGTTGCGCGCACCCGAGTCCACTTCGGTGCAACGCGCAAGCACGGCCTCCACCAGGCTGTCGTCCCAGCTGAAGGTGGCCTTGTGATTGGCGATGACGCGGTCGCGGATGCGACCGAGCTTGAGCGTGATGATCTGCACCAGCACGTCATCGTTGATGGGGTAGTACGGCACGACCTTCAGGCGGCCGAGGAAGGCTGGCTTGAAGGTGCGCATCAGCACCGGGCGCAGCGCTTCGCCAAGCGCATCGGCCGCGGGGATCTCCTCGGCCGGCTTGTTCAGGCAGGCTTGCATGATCTGCGAGGAGCCGATGTTGGAAGTGAGGATGATGAGCGTGTTGCGGAAGTCGATCTCGCGGCCTTCGGCATCGTCCATCACGCCCTTGTCGAACACCTGGAAGAACATTTCCAGCACGTCCGGATGCGCCTTCTCGACCTCGTCCAGCAGCACCACGCTGTACGGATTGCGGCGTACGGCCTCGGTCAGTACACCACCCTCGCCGTAGCCGACGTAACCGGGCGGCGAGCCCTTCAGGCCGGACACGCTGTGGGCCTCCTGGTACTCGCTCATGTTGATGGTGACCAGCTTGCGCTCGCCGCCGTACAGAATGTCGGCCAGCGCCAGCGCGGTTTCGGTCTTGCCGACGCCCGACGGCCCCACGAACATGAACACGCCGCGCGGCTTGTTCGGGTCTTCCAGGCGCGCCGTGGCGGTGCGCACGCGCTGGGCGATGGCATCCAGCGCGTGGTCCTGGCCGATCACGCGCTCAACCAGAAGATTGCCCAGCGTGCGTACGGTACGGATCTCGTCCTTGACCATCCGCCCCAGCGGTACGCCGGTCCAGGCGGAGACGATTTCGGCCACCACGGTGCCATCCACCTGCAGCGGGACCATCGGGGTTTCACCCTGCAGTTCGCGCAGCTCGGCCTGCAGGCGTGCCAGCTCGGCATGCTGCGGCGACTGCACCGGCACTGCCTTGCCGCGCTTGGCGGCAGGCTTGGCCACGGCAACATCACCCTCGGCATCATCGGCCGCGCTGTCACCCTCGGCCTGTTCCGGATTGCCCTGTTCCAGCTGCTGGCGCAAGGCGGCAATCTTCGTGGCAAGCTCGCGCTCGCGGCCCAGCCGCTCTTCGTTGCTGGCCAGGACCGCCTGCGCTTCGCTCTGCTGCACATGCAGTTCCGCCAGGCGCTCGCCATGGTCACTGCCGCCGGCGGATTCGCGCTGCAGCGCGCTGATCTCGGCATGCAGCCGATCCAGGTGCTTGCGCGTGTCTTCGATGATGGCCGGGGTGGCGCTCTGGCCCAGCGCCACCTTCGCGCAGGCGGTATCGAGCACGCTGACCGCCTTGTCGGGCAGCTGGCGGCCGCTGATATAACGGTGCGACAGGCGCACGGCCTCGGTCACGGCCTCATCCAGCACGCGGATGTTGAAGTGCGACTCCATCAGCCCGACCATGCCGCGCAGCATGGCGGCAGCCAGTGCTTCAGTGGGCTCCTCCACCTTCACCACCTGGAAGCGCCGCGCCAACGCGGCATCCTTCTCGAAGTACTTCTTGTACTCGCTCCAGGTGGTGGCCGCGATGGTGCGCAGCTCGCCGCGGGCCAGTGCCGGCTTCAGCAGGTTGGCCGCATCGTTCTGGCCGGCGGTACCGCCGGCACCGATCATCGTGTGCGCCTCGTCGATGAACAGGATGATCGGATGGGGGCTCTTCTTGACCTCGTCGATGACGTTCTTCAGTCGATTCTCGAATTCACCCTTGACGCTGGCACCGGCCTGCAGCAGCCCCATGTCCAGGGTATGCAGCTCCACCCCCTGCAGCACATCGGGCACGTCCTTGTCGGCGATGCGCTTGGCCAGGCCCTCGACCACGGCCGTCTTGCCGACGCCGGCTTCGCCGGTAAGGATCGGGTTGTTCTGGCGCCGCCGCATCAGGATGTCGACCACCTGGCGGATCTCGCCGTCGCGGCCGATCACCGGATCAATCTTGCCGTCACGTGCGCGCTGGGTCAGGTTGGTGGTGAACTGGTCCAGTGCCGGGGTCTTGGACAGACCGCCCTTGGCCTCCCCTGCCCCCGCCTCGTCGCCTTCCCCCGCCTCGCCGGTCGCCGATGCGTCGGCGAAGCGGACGGTCTGCACCGCCTCCTGCGAACCTTCGGTCAGCTTGGCGAAATCATGCTTCAGTTCGTCGCGCTTGAAGCGCACGAAGAGCTTGGAGCCACGATAGGCCAGCTGCGCCAGGTCGGGTTCGGTCAGCAGCGCCAGCAGCAGGTGGCCGCTGCGGATGCGGGTGGTTTCCGAATCCAGCGATGCGATCAGCCAGGCATGCTCGAACAGTTTGGGAATGTGCTGGGAAAACACCGGGGTGCGGCTGTTGCCGTTCTTGAACTGGCTGATCTCGTCATTGAGGTCGCGCTCCAGCGATTCGGGCAGGATGCCGCTGCGCCGTGCGATCAACACGAAATCGCTCTGCGGTTGCTCGAGCAGTGCCAGGAACAGGTGTTCCAGGTCGACCTCGTAGTTGCCGCGCGCCATGCACAGGTTCGCGGCCCGCTCGGCCGCCTGGCGGCAGGTGTCGTCCAGCTTGCTGATCAGGGTTTTGAGGTTGATGCTCATGCGGAAACGCGCACTCCTTGCTGGAACCGTTCAGGGGCCGGCGGCGCGACTGCCACCGGCGTGGTGTCATTGCAGCGTGTGGATGCCATAGGTGGTGTCCTCACGCGAAGTGACCTGCGGCTGGGTACACAGGTAGCTGTCCCAGCCAAGCCGGGCGCCACCGCCACTGCCGAGTGCGCTGCCCTGCACATCCTCGGCACGCAGCACCAGCCGCACTTCGTATTCAAGAATGCCGCCGGTCAACAGCGACAACCATTTGGCCAGCGCCTCGGCAGCACTGCCGCCCGGCAGGAAATCGTCGAACTGGTCGCGGCGCAGCGGGCCGATGCGCAGGCGCAGGCGCAGGTCGCGCTGCCAGACCCGGTCCCCGGCCAGCGCGCTGGCGCCGAGGACAGCATTGGCCTGGCCCAGGCGGGTTGCCTGGCCGGCCGGCACGCGGTACCACGCGCCGACGAACTGCTCGACATGCAGGGGGACCTGGAAGTAATCCGAAAGCACGCGCTGCATCAATGCCGCCGACACCGGCCTCTGGCGCACGGCACCGGCGTAGTACGCGACGGCTTCGTCGAAGATTTCGCCCTTGCCCTCGTGCAGGCGGTCGCGCAGCTCGCTCATGCCCATGCCAAGCAGCGACAGCACCAGCGGCAGGAAACGCTCACGCCGGTCCAGCTCGTACTGCACCGCCAGGCGGTGCTTCTTCCACGCGGCATAGTGCAGCGACACCGCGCGACTGGAGAAGATGTCCAGGAACGCGCGTGCGGTGCGGTCGCGCTGATACAGCTCTCGCAGCTGCAGGGTTTCGGTGTAGTGCAGCGGCAGGGCACCGGCCGTGCCCAGCAGGCCCATGAACTGCGGGGTCAGATGGACTTCGGCCAGGGTCTCGCCATGCAGGGCCTCTTCGATGGCCTCGCGTCCCTGCAGGCGGTCGCCCTGCAGGGAATACACCTCGCCCTCGGCCGACAGCTCGGTAGCCGGGAAGCCCAGCGACAGCGAATTGCGGAAGCGCACCCGCATGGGCACCGCCTGACCAGGCTTGACGCCCTGCCGCTGGAACACCTGCTCGAGCACCCGCACCGCCTGGAAGAACTGGAAGCGGTGGGGCTCGGTCAGCAGCTGCTGGGCTACGCCAGGATCGATTCGCCGCTGCGCGCTGGGCATCGGACGATCTCCTCCCCACTGTCGCTGGACACCAGCACCAGGCGGGTAAAGCTGTTGGCATGCACGTACAGTGCAAAGAAGTGGTCCATCACCTGGGCGAAGGCGGCCACACCGGTGCCCACGAAATGGGCTTCATTGAGGGTCAGGCGGATCTCGAGGCCACGTACCACCGAAGCGAACTGGCGGCCGTGCATCCAGGTGGTGACGGGGGTCTGTTCCAGTTCCAGGATGCCGTCGATCTGACGCGCCGAGACATTGCTGCCCGACAGGTCGTACAGGCGCAGCATTTCCTTCAGCGCGGACAGACCGCTGGCCGTGAGCGAGAGTTGGTTCAGCGAAAGATGCGAAATGAGCCGCCACTGCGCATTGCGGCCATGGCGGAAGCGCAGCGGCTTGCTCGGCTTGCGCAGCAGGCTGATGGCCTTGGCCGGGCTGCCGCCCTCGATGTTCAGATCGCCGCCCGCGACACCGAAGGCAAGCTGGTTCGGAAGGTCGCGGTTGCTGCAGGTCAGCTCCAGGCTGACGGTGTCGGTCTGCGGCAGTACCGGATTGAATGCCAGATCGACGAAGCTGATTTCGGTCTCGAAACCCGGGCTCTGCCGCGCGATGTCTTCATCACGGCGCGACACCCAGTACTGCCCGGTGCGCTCGGGATCTTCACCGTGCTGCAGCGAGTAAAACGGACGGAACGCCTGGATGAGTTCACCCTGCGGGGTCTGCCGGATGCGATGCACCGAATCGATCGAGTGCACTTCATAGGCGAACGCGCGACGCGCATCGGCCAGAACCGGATAGTTGACCGTGCGATGGGTGACCCGGATCGGCTCGCCACTGGTCTGGAACAGGTTGACGATGGGGGTGCAGCCCAGGCGCAGGTTGTGCGGCCCCAGTTCCTCCAGCACCATCGCGCCGTTGCGGTCCTGCCCCTGCGCGTTGAGCACCAGGTGCAGGGTAAAGCGCCGGCTTGCACTGGCGATGAGCGGCGGGAGGTGCAGATCGACGAAGCCGAACTTCTCCGGATAGGCGAACAATTCGGTCAGCAGGCGATACGCCGGATGCGAACGTGCCGGGAAATCGATCAGCGCCTCGTCTTCAGCAAAGCCGACCGGACTGAGCGGCACGCTGTCCAGCCGGCGCCAGCGGCCATCACCGTCGGATTCCACGTAGGCCGCCTTCACGCCCAGCATCAGGGCATCGCGCAATGCGGCGCGTACCGAAGGCTCACCGTCGAGGAAGAGGCGAAGGTTGTCCGTACCCAGCTGATGGAAGCCCAACTGGTCGGAGAGCAGCTGGAAGCCCAGGGAAATCTGCCCGCCGGTACCCGCCGGCAGGGTGGTGGCCATCGGAGCGTCGGCCACGCTGCGGTAGACAACCTGCTGCACGCCGATGGGCGCGAGCACGACGTCATAGGCCGTGCGGAAATCGCAGGGCACACCGCGCACCGGACGGCTCTGCAGCGCGGTGCCGCGCGGCACCCGCACCGGCGCACTCAGCTTGGACGCAACGCCTTCCATGTCGAAGCAGGCGATGGAACAGGACGGGAACGGACGCAGGTAGTGCGGGTACAGCACATCCAGCAGGGCGTCGGTGAACTCCGGATAGTCATCCTCGATGCGCTTGGACACGCGTGCCGTCAGCAGCGCGAACGCTTCGATCAGGCGCTCGACATGCGGATCCTGGCTGCCGTCCGCGGAAAGCTGCAGGCGGCCGGCGATCTTCGGGTAGCGCTCGGCGAACTCGCGCCCGTAGCGGCGGAGATAGCCCAGCTCCCGTTCGTAGTAAGGCAGCAGATCCTGCATCAGGCGGCCTGCGTGCGGCGTGCGCGGCTGACCTGGTACTGCAGGGTCGAAGGCTGCAGCATGGCGTCGAAGCTGACCGGCTCACGGGCCGGCTCCAGATCGAGCAATGCATGGATGGTGAAATGCAGGCCACCGGCAAACTGGTTGCCGGCATCCAGGTGGACGTTGACGTTGCGCAGGCGCCGTTCATGGCGCGCCACCGCCTGTTCCAACGAACGGCAGATCGCGGCGCGATCGTACGCATTGGCCAGGCTCATCGCCGAAAAATCCGCCAGCCCGTAGGTCAGCAGCGATTGACGGCAATTGGGGAATTCCTTCATGTCACCTTCCTGGAACGCGGCGCGTGAGTTCAGCAGCCCCTCCAGGTCGCGGGCGATGGATTCCTTGTACTGCTCGAGCGAAACGGACTTGAACACAGGCCCGCTGGCCGGTTGCTTCGGCGCGTCGTCGAACAGTTTTTCCAGCAGGCTGGGTTCGAGTCCCTTCATTGGACGATCCACTCAGGTTCGGCATCCGTGCGGGCGGCAGCGGTGCAGCAAAGGCGAGGCCGTTCCTGGCCACACCTGACGATCAGACTGCGATGGCGCACGAGGCGCCATCGCAGTGACACAGCATCAAACGGTGTAGTTCGGGATGTTCTTCGTTGCGCTCCACTGCGCCACGGTCTTGCCACCAACACCGCCTTCCGGCTTCTGCTGCTGGTAAGTCCACTTGATGGCGCCGAAGCTCAGCTGAACAACTTCCTGCGGCATGCCTTCCTTGTCCACCGTGGTGGTGACGCGGTGGACCAGCACGTTCAGCAGCTCGACCATGTAGTAATTGATCGCGTTGCCGTCCTTGTCGGCGCGCATGAACTGGATCTGCGCCTTCGGGAAGGTGGTGCCGTTGGAAGCGGCCTGGTTCAGGGCCGTGGAGGCGAGGTCGATCGACTTGGTGATTTCGATCGGGGACAGGTTCACGCGGGCTGCGGTGGTACCGCCCGAGGTCGACGCGGTGGCCGAACGCGGCTGCAGCAGATCCTGCGAGAACGACTGGATTTCAATCCAGTCCTTGTGCTTGTCGTCGTGCGACTCGCCCTTGATGGTGTCAATCGAGAGGAAAGCGTGTTGCATATCTGGTCTCCTAAATTCCGTTCTTCCGTGAGATTTGATGTGCCAGGCGGGGGCCTGGCGGTTAAGGGGGGCTACGCCCTCTTGAAATAAGCGTCACTGCAATCCGGGGAGCGAACTCCCCTGGACGCTTCAGGTACAGCAAATCGTTACGACTTTTTCGCGGACGCCGGCAGTTCGGCGACCAGACGCAACGAGACAGACAGCTCATCGAGCTGGAAATGCGGCCTGATGAAGGCCACCGCGCGGTAGACACCGGGCTTGCCCGGCACCTCCGAAACCTGCACAGACGCCTCACGCAGCGGGAACTGCGCCTTGGCTTCCTGGGAGGCGTTGTCGTCCAGCAGCACGTACTGGGCGATCCAACGGTTCAGGAATTCCTCGACGTTCCCCGCCGAAGCGAAGCTGCCGATCTTCTCGCGCATCATCGCCTTGAGGTAATGGGCGATGCGCGAGACCGCGAAGATGTACTGCAGCTGGGCAGACAGGATCGCGTTGGCATTGGCCGAATCGGTGTTGTACTTCTTCGGCTTCTGTGCCGACTGGGCGCCGAAGAATGCGGCGTAGTCGGTGTTCTTGCAGTGCACCAGCGGCATGAAGCCGAGGTCACTGAGTTCCTTTTCACGACGGTCGGTGATGGCCACCTCGGTCGGGCACTTGAGGGCCACTTCGCCATCATCGGTACGGAAGGTGTGGGTGGGCAGGTCCTCGACCAGACCACCACCTTCCACGCCACGGATGGCTGCACACCAGCCGAAGCTCTCGAAGGCCTGGGTCAGTCGCGCGCCCATGGCATAGGCGGTGTTGCACCACAGGAACTTGCTGTGGTCTGCCGCTTCGATTTCCTCGACGAAGTTGAAGCCCTCGACCGTGGTGCCATCCTTCGGGTTGTACGGCAGGCGGCCCAGGAAGCGCGGCATGGTCAGGCCGACGTAGCGGCTGTCCTCGCTCTCGCGGAAGGACTTCCACTTGGCGTACTCGACCGTGTCGAACACCTTGGCCAGATCGCGCGGCTTGCCGAGATCGGTGAAGGTTTCCAGGCCGAACATGCCTTCGCTGGCGGCCGAGATGAACGGCGCGTGCGCGGCAGCGGCGACGTGCGACATCTGCTCGATGAAGTACATGTCCTCCGGCTGGCGGCCGAGGAAGTAGTCACCGATCAGGGCGCCGAACGGCGCGCCACCGAAGGTGCCGAACTCTTCTTCGTAGACCTTCTTGAACAGCGCGCTCTGGTCGAAGTCGATGGCGGACTTGAAGTCCTTCACCAGGTCCTTCTGCGGCGAATTGAAGACCTTGATCTTCATGTTCGGGCCGGTGGAGGTCTGCTGGCACAGGTAGTGCAGGCCACGCCAGCTGCCTTCCAGCTTCTGGAAGGCTTCAGCATGCATGACCGCGCTGAGCTGCTCGGAGATGATCCGGTCGATCTCGGCGATACGCGCGTCGAGGGTCAGGTTGAGGTTGTCGGAGACGACGACGGTGCCGTCCAGGACTTCCTTCGCCAGGGCGGCAATGATGTCCTTGGCACGGTCGTGCTCGGTCTGCGACTTGGCGACCTTGCTCTTCTCGACGATCTGGTCGAGAAGACCGACGTCTTCCAGTTCGGCGGCCTGGGTGGCCAGTTGGCTGGCTTCGGCTGACATCGATCAGTCCTCCTTGGTCGCGCCGAGCTGCTTGAGCTGCTCGGTGTTGTTGAGCACATCGGTCAGCAGGTCTTCCAGCTTCTCGTTGCCGGCCAGCTTGTTGCGCAGATCGGCAAGCTTGGTGCGCGATTCCAGCAGGCGGCGCAGCGGTTCGATCTGCTGCACGACGGCTTCCGGGCGGAAGTCATCGATCGAATTGAACTTGAGTTCGACACCGAACTCGCCGCCCTCGTCGCTGATCTTGTTCGGCACGCGGTAGACCGCGCGCGGCGCCACGCCTTCCATCACTTCATCGAAGTTGTCCAGATCGACGTTGACGAACTTGCGGTCCTTGACCTTGGGCAGCGGCTGTTCCGGGTTGCCGCTGAAATCGCCCATCACGCCGACGACGAACGGCAGTTCCTTCTGCTCGATCGCATCACCCTTCTCGACGTCGTAGGTGAGCTGGACGCGCGGCGGGCGGATCTTCTGCAGCCGCTTCTGGATGCTTTCCTTCTTGGCCATGTGTGTCTCCTGACTGGGGCCGGTTCCGGATCAGTTGCCGATGTTCTGGAACGGATCGGAGTTGTTCGAGCGGGCAGCGGGCTTGGCCGGCTGCGCGGCGGGCTGGGTGGCGGCCGGCTGCGCGGCACGTGCCGCACGGGTGCGCGCACGAGGCTTGGGCTTGGGCGTCGGGTCAGCGAGGATCGCATCACCCATGGTGGTACGCAGGGTGGTGGCCAGGGTCTGCGCTTCCTTGCGGGCGGTGTCCGATGCCAGCGCGCCACGGCCCTGCAGGCGCGTCAGCGACTGGTTGGCAACGCGGAAGCCCGCGACCGTGATCACGCCATCGGCGACCAGATCTTCCGGGTCGCGCTGCAGGACTTCTTCGGCCGCGACGATGGCACGCGCGTACTGCCCCTGGTCGAACTGCAGCTGCGCGATGCGCACCCACGGTTCCTTGCGGGTCGGGTCAGCCTTGGCGGCTTCTTCAAACGCGGTGATCGCCGCATCGGCGCCCCCTACGCTCACCTGGGCCTCTGCGTTGCTCAGCGTCGTCTCGAACGGAACGACCTCTGCTTTCTTCGGCGACGAGGAGCAGGCCGCAAGGCCCGACAACAACATCAGCGCGAACATCGGCCGGTAGACAGCCTTCCCCATTGCCTTCACTTCCATAGTGATCCCTCGTCGAAATTAATTCCTGCAAGGAAGCCGAATCTCCGCCGGTACAACGCACGGGATTCCTGCCCCATTCGCCGGAAGTGTACATTCGCAAATACGCATCGGTATAGTGAATTCCGTCAAGAATATGGCGCATTTGATGGACACATTCTTCACATGCCGATGTGATATTCGCGAGCAAAACACGCTGTTTGCGTGACCTTGAACCCACCATCAGAGCTCATTGAACCCAAATGAATGCGCAACTATTCCTATTCCAACGCGTGATATCCGTCACGTTTTTGACACTGATAATCTCCCTGTCCGTTTCTGGTTGCGCATCTGACAGCAAGCTGGGCAAGGCCATGGACAAGACCCTGCAGGCCGTCGGCATCCGTGAAGAGACGCCTGAAGCACCGCCGGTCGTTCCCCTGCGCCTGTACGCCGGCACCAACCTCAATGCCGGCAACGACAAGCGTCCCTCCGCAGCGGTCGTGAAGATCTACCACCTGCGCAGCCTGCATCGCTTTGAGCAGGCCCCGTTCAATGCCTTCCTCGACCAGGCCGGAGAGCAGGCCGCGCTAGGCGCGGACCTGCTTTCGGTCAACGAAGTCGTGCTCACTCCGGGGGCCCGGCAGGAATTGTCGGAGCAGTTGAGTGAAGGAAGTGCAGTGCTCGGCGTGGTGGCGCTGTTCCGCGCTCCCGCCGAGAACCGCTGGCGGCTGGCGTTCGATACGAAGGGCAAGACGCTGCCCCAGGAGGGCGTCACGATCGGGATCCATGCCTGCGCATTGACCAGTGACAGCAAGGCGCTGCTGACGCGCATCTCCGGTGATCCAGGCAGCCTCGCGTCCATCCGTTGCGCGGGCGCAAAATAAGCGCCTGCCAGAATTCTGGCACTCGAATTCCACGATGGGATAGTATCTGCGACGCGAGGCCAGGCCTCGGAGAAGTAAATATGGGAAGTGCTTCACACTTTCACATCGAAGCACCCGACGACTGTCATTCTGCCGGTCACTGAAGGTGGTGCCTCCGCCGGCGCGGGGATTTTTTTCGAGCTATTTCCAAGGATTGAACGTGGCTTATGTAAGCAGGATGTCGAAGGTTCTCTGGGGTGAAGGCCTGTTCCTGCGCCCCCAGCATTTCCAGCGCCAGGACGCGTATCACGAAGCGCGCCTGCAGGACCTTTCCCAGACGCTGCACCCCTATGCGTGGGGCGCGCGTCGCGTACGTTTCGATCCGCACGCGCTTTCCGGCGGCACCCTGCGTCCACTGGACCTGTCGGCGGTGTTCCCCGATGGCGAAACCTACGATGCACCCGCCCACGACAGCCTGCCCGATGCGGTGTCGTTGCACGAACTGCCGCCAGGCATCCAGAGCACCGTGGTCTATCTGGCGCTGCCCTTGCTGCGTGACGATGGCGCCAACTGCGCTGACGCCGAAGGCACAGTGCTCGCGCGCTACCGCCAGGCCAACCGGGACACCCAGGACCTGTTCACGGATGCGGTGGAAGCCGAACTGTCGTACCTGAGCAAGGCCGTGAAGCTGCTGACCGACGACCAGCCGCGCGATGCGTACAGCACCGTGGCGGTAGCGCGCGTGCGGCGCACGTCCAGCGGCGGCTTCGAGCTGGATGACGAGTTCATTCCGCCCTGCGCACAGCTGCAGGCATCGCCGTTCCTGCACCGCGAACTGCGGGCGGTGCTCGATGCCCTGCAGGCGAAAGTGGATGCGCTGTATGGCCTGCACCGGCAGACGTCGCAGAACATCATCGAGTTCCGCTCGGGCGACATCGCCTCGTTCTGGCTGCTGCACACCATCAACAGTTCCTTCAGTGCGCTGGCCCACCTGCTGCACCATCCGCAGCTGCATCCCGAGCGCCTGCACCAGGAGCTGCTGCGCATGGCCGGCGCGCTGCTGACCTTCTCCAACGCCTACCAGCTGAGCGACCTGCCTGTGTACCGCCACGACCAGCCGGAAGCATCGTTCCGCAAACTGCTGGAGATCGTGCGTGCGCTGCTGGATACGGTGATCTCGACGCGGTACTTCAAGATCGCGCTCAACGAGGTCAAGCCTTCCTACCACCTGGGCCGGCTGGACTCGCAGCGCATCGATGGCGATGCCTCGTTCTACCTGTCCGTGTCGGCCTCGATGCCGGCGCAGGAACTGATCCAGAGCGTGCCGGTCCGCTTCAAGGTGGGCGCACCGGACGACGTGGAGAAGTGCGTGCTGTCCGCGCTGCCGGGCGTGAAGCTGGTTCACGCCGCGCAGGTGCCGGCAGCGATTCCGGTGCGGCCGGGCAGTCATTACTTCGAGCTGGATTCGCGCGGTGCGCTGTATGAGCGGATGCTCAAGTCGCAGTCGCTGATGATCTACGTGCCGGCCGGCATTGCCGAGCTGAAGATGGAACTTGTGGCGGTGACCTCATGATGAATTCCCCCCTGCCCCCGACTCCGGGCCCGATGCCTTCGCTGACCGCCAACGGTGCGATGGCCAATCCCACGCCACAGGCGGCCAATCCGCAGAGCCTGCAGGACCTGATGTCCGATGGCTTCTACCTGTTGCTGCTGCTCAAGCGCGGCCAGCTGCCGAACGATGCGGAAGGCTTCGTGCAGACCGTGCAGAAGTTCCTCGATGGCGTTGAACGCAATGCCATGCGACTGGGCGTGGCATCAGAAGATGTCTACGCCGCCAAGTACGCGTTCTGTGCCGCGGTGGACGAGGCGATCCTGTCGCAGCCTTCGCAACTGCACGAGACGTGGGAACGCAATCCCCTGCAGCTGCGCATGTTCGGCGAGCACCTGGCCGGCGAGCACTTCTTCGACCGCCTGGAAGAGCTGCGCCGTCAGGGCGCCGCGCGCCTGCCGTCGCTGGAGGTCTACCACTACTGCCTGCTGATGGGCTTCGAGGGCAAGTACCGGCTGGAAGGCACCGAGAAGCTGGGCTACCTGACCGCACGGCTGGGCGACGAGATCGTCTACCTGAAGGGCAAGCGCCACGGCTTCGCACCGCATGCACTGCCGCCGGACAATGTGCGCCACAGCCTGCGCCGCGTGGTGCCGCTGTGGCTGCCGGCGGTGGTGGTGGGCTGCTTCGGTATCGTCGCCTTCTTCGGCATGCGCGCCTACCTGGGCCACGAAACGCGCCAACAGCTGGCCGCGTACAACGACGTGGTGCAGATGCCCGAGCGCACCGCCCACATCACGATCACCCTGCCATGAGCCTGATGATATGGACATCCCAAGCTCTTCCCTGCTTGCATCCCTCGCCTCGCTTTCTCACCGCGAACGGCTGATCCAGCTGCAGGGCCCCGAACAGGGCCTGGTGGTCGAACGCTTCGAGGGCACCGAATCGGTCTGCGGTGACAACCGCCTGCAGATCGACTGCCTGGCCACCGATGCCTTCCTCGATCTGGCCCCCTGGCTGGAACAGCCGCTGACCCTGCAGCTGCGCCAGGCCGACGGCGCGCTGCGGCAGTGGCATGGCCTGTGCACCGAGGCCGCACAGCTGGGCAGCGATGGCGGCCTGGCCCGTTACCGCCTGATCCTTGAACCCTGGACCGCGCTGCTGCGCCTGCGCCGCAATGCGGTGATCTTCCAGGACCAGGACACCCGCGCCATCTGCGAGCAGATCTTCGGCGACTACCCGCAGGCGGCGTTCCGCTTCGACGTGCAGGCCGAACTGCCCGCCCGTGCCATCACCACCCAGTACCGCGAAACCGACTGGGCCTTTGTCACCCGGCTGCTGGCCGAGGCCGGCCTGGCCTGGCGCATCGAGCAGGCGCAGGGCGAGGAAGCCGCGCACACGCTGGTGGTGTTCGAGCCGGGTGCGGAATTGCCCGACACCGGCACGCTGCGCTTCCATCGCGCCGACATGGCCGAGGCCAGCGACGGCATCACCGCCTTCGCCGAGCGCCAGCAGCTGGTGCCCAATGCCAGCACCGTGGCCAGCTGGCACAGCGAACAGGTCAATGCCGTGGCCGCGCAGTCCAGTGCCGATGCCGGCAGCCTGCCCGCGCTGGAGGTCTACGTGCAGCCGCGCGCCGGCCGCTTCGCCCAGCCCGGCTGGGCCGATGCCGAAGCGCAGGCGCGGCTGGATGCGCTGCGCGTGGGCCAGGTGCTCTACCGCGGCAGCGGCAGCGAGCGCCAGCTCGGCGCAGGCGCCACCTTCGCCCTGTCCCAGCACCCGCAGCATGCCGGCCAGACCTTCCAGCTGCTGGCCGTGCAGCACGTGGCAGTGAACAACCTGGACCAGGGCATCGCCGAACTGCTGGGCAACACCGCGCTGGAGCGCGGCGCCTACCGCAACAGCTTCATCGCCACCGGTGCCGATGTGCCGCTGCGTGCCCTGCCGCAGGACCGCCCCACCCTGCACGGCCCGCAGACCGCGCGCGTGGTGGGCGTGGCCGATGCTGCGCTCAGCCCCAACCGCGAACACCAGGTGCGCATCCAGTTCGGCTGGCAGCGCGGCAGCGCGCCCAATCCGGGCGGGCTGACCGACACCGGCAGTGCCCAGCCCGGCCATGCCCCCGGCGACCACACCAGCGGCAGCTGGGTATCGGTGGCCGAATGGGTGGCCGGCCCGAACTGGGGCACCGCCTTCCTGCCCCGCGTGGGCAGCGAGGTGCTGGTGGAATTCCTGCACGGCGATATCGACCAGCCGCGCATCACCGGCCAGCTGTACAACGGCGAGGTCGCCCCGCCCTTCGGCGGCGGCATCGACGAGAACGCCCGCCACCCCGGCGTGCTCAGCGGCCTGCACACCCAGGCCCATGACGGCAGCGGCACCCAGCAATGGGTGATGGATGACACACCGGGCCAGCTGCGCACGCGCCTGCACAGTTCGCTGGCCGACAGCCGGCTGGAGCTGGGCTATCTGATCGCCCACCAGGACACCGCCCGCGGCGCCCTGCGCGGCGAAGGTTTCGAGCTGGCCACCCAGGGCTGGGGCAACGTGCATGCCGGCGAAGGCCTGCTGCTGTCGGCCAGCCTGCAGGAACGCGGTGCTTCCACGGTGATGGACAACGCCAGCGTGGTGGCGCAGCTGAAAGGCGCCGAGCGCAGCCTGGAACAGATGCAGCAGACCCTGGCCCAGCAAGAGGTGCCCGGCCTGGCCGAGTACCAGCGCACCCAGCAGCTGCGCGAGCAGATCGACCCGCAGGCGCAGGGCCGCTTCCAGGGCGATGTGAACGGGCAGAGTGGAATGAAGCCCGGCAGCGATGGCCGCAGCCCCGGCGAGCAGCCGGTGGAACGGCTGGGCAAGCCCCTGCTGCTGGCCGAAGCGCCGCACCACATTGCCTGGACCACCCCGGCCAGCGCGGTGGCCTACGCCGGACAGAACCTGCAGATGACCGTGCAGCAGGACCTGCACGTCAGCGCCGGGGAAACCATCGCTACCGTTTCTGGCGGACACGTCTCGCTGTTCGCGCAGAGCGGCCCGCTGCGGGTGATCGCCGCGCAGGGCCCGGTGAGCCTGCAGGCCAACGACGGCGAACTGGAACTGCTGAGCGACCAGGCCCTGACCATCACCGCCACCGACGACCGCATCGACGTGCTGGCGCAGACCAAGGTGGTGCTGCAGGCCGGCAGCAGCGCGATCACGCTGGAAGGGGGCAACATCACCTTCAGTTGCCCGGGCGAGTTCAAGGTCAAGGCGGGCGAGCATCCGTTCATGGGTGGGGGCAGTGATGCCCCGGCCATGCCGGTACTTCCCAATGGCCTGTTCTCGTTCAAGGACAGCCTGCGCTTCGCGCTGGAAGGTGCCGACACACTGGCTACGGAGATGGGCTGGAAGGACAAGGCCTACCGCATCTTCAACAACGACGGTGAACAGGTGGCCGGCGGCACCATCGGCGAAGACGGTCGCCTGCCGCGCGTGATGGCCGATGGCCTGGGCCGCCCGCTGACCCTGGAGGTCGGTGACGACAGCTGGGAAATGCTGGCCTCGGCCCCCGGCCAGGCACCCGAGAACGACGGCGATACGCCCGATGCCGATGGCACTGATCCCTTCCTGGGCGATCTCGATGCCAGCGATGCCGTTGGCTCGCTGACGCCGGAACAGATCCTCGAACTGCTCAACGAATCGCCTTCCTCCACATGACCATTCGATCCTTCCTGCTTCTGCTTGGCCTGTCCCTGGCATCGCTGGCCCAGGCACAGCAGTATCCGCCCGGCAGCACCGACATCAAGGCGGGCCAGGGAACCGTGCGCGTGAACACGGGCTATGTCAGCCACTTCAACGCGCACAGCTTCCATGTCTACAGTTTCCAGTACCGGCCAACGGCCAGCGATGCGGTGTGGAACCAGCTTCCACTGCTGCCCCGCAATGACGCGCCGCCGGCTGAGTTCCTGGTGAAGGCCACCGCTACGGCTGACTTTCCACTGCGCGATGCCCGCGTGGTGGTCGAAGGCAGCAATGTGGCCCTGTACATCGCCGAACTGACGTTCAAGGACACGCCGTACGACGACAACGCTACCGTCGAGCTGAAGCGCTATGTGCTCAAGCAGCAACCGGATGAAGAACGCTGGGTGCTGGTGCTCGACTCTACCCGACGGCTGCCGCAGGGCACGGATGTAACGCAGGCCCTTGCCAAGCTTCCGTCCCGATAGGACGACACGGAATGCCTACCTATATCAGCGCAGTGTTCAACAAGGAAACGCGCACTGTGGAGTTCACCGCCGACAACGGTGACAAGCTCATCCGCAGTGGCGGCTCGCTCGCGTGGCTGCTCAACAATCCCGGCAATCTTCGACCGGGTGGCAAGTACGTCAAGATGATCGGGCAGGCCGACACCAAGAGCGGCAAGTTCGCCATCTTCCCGACCGCCGAGGATGGGCGGGCGGAGAAGCGCGCCCTGCTGCGCCGCAAGTACAACGACATGACGTTGTACAACGCCATGCATACCTATGCGCCGGAATCGGAGAACGATACGGCCGCCTATCTGGCCTATGTACGCAAGCGGTCCGGCGCCACCGACCAGACGGTCATCAAGGACATGACCGACGAGCAGTTCAACGGCATGATCGCGGCGATGGAGCAGTACGAAGGCTTCAATGCCAAGCCCGAGACCCGCAAGGAGCGGATCGTGCATGCCACCCAGGTCACGCTGTCCGACGGCACCCGTCCGCTGCCGGCGACGCCTGTGATCGTGCGCAGCAGCACCGCCGGCGAAAAGAAGGTCAAGACCAACGAGCACGGCGCACTGCCCACCTTCATCACCCGCCAGCCCGGTGAGATGATCGAGCTGTTCCTGGACGAGTCGGGCAAGATCGGCACCCGCATCGGGCAGTTCGCCCTGCAGCAGGCGTCTGCGTCGCTGGTGTTCGCACGCAACATGATGACGGTGGGCGGCAACTCCCAGCCGCACAACCCGGTGCAGCCGAGCAAGGACAAGCGCACACCGCTACGCTATGTCGTGCAGCCCGGTGACACGCTCGCCACCATCGCCAGCCGGTTCAAGACGTCGGTGGACGAGCTGGTGTCGAACAACCAGATCCGCAACCGCAACCGGATCTATCCCGGGCACGTCGTGTGGATCTACGGCAAGGCGCCAGCCACTGCGGCCAATGACAGCGGCCCCGCGCAGCCGGCCGCACGCGCGGCGGCGACTTACAGCGTGCGCTCGGGCGATACACTGGGAAAAATCGCAGACCGCCATGGCACCAGTGTCGACGCACTGATGGCGGCCAACCCGTCCATCAGCAATGCGAACCGGATCAGCCCCGGGCAGAAGATCACCCTGCCGGCCGGCGCGAAGGCAGCCTCCACGTCCTCGCAGACGGCAGCCACGCGCACCGGCACCACGACGGCGGCAGGCAAGGGGGATCGACCGTCCCTGGTCAAGAATCCGCCGAACACGACCGCCGGCACCGCGGTGAAGCCTCCTGCAACCGTGCAGGGGCGGGATACGCGCAGCCGCGAGGGTGAAGGTCACCCGATTTCGATCATTCCCTTCTCGCAGAAGCGCGCCCCCTGGGTCGAACATGCCTATGCGCAGGCACGGAAGTGGGCCGGCAAGAAGGAAGCCGAAATCAGCCGCACCATCAATTTCCATTCCGAACTGGGATATGGCAAACAATTCACCACGATGGCCGGCAGTTCCAATGCGTGGTGCGCGTCCTTCGTGAACTGGTGCCTGCGCAGCGCGGGCTTTGCCACGTCCTCGCCCCACCCGTACCGCGCACGATCGTTCGCTGCCGATACCACGCGCTTCAGCCAGATTGACGGCCCGGTGTTCGGCGCAGTGGCCCTGGTGGGAACCTCGCACGTCGGCTTCGTCTACGCCATGGAGCGTGGCCGTCCGGTGCTGCTGGGCGGAAACCAGAGCGATCAGATCAACTTCGTCCGCTTCAATCCGGCAACGCTGCGCTACTACGTGCCGAAAAGCTATCTGCCCTTTGCGCAGAAGGAACTCAAGGAATCCAAACTCGATGAACTGGCAGCCACCGACCTCAACGCGGCACTCGGCATCGTCGTCGCCAAGAAAGCAGGCGACAACACGCGCTGATCGGCTGCGGCTGGCCATGCTGGCCGTGCTCGCACTCGGGGTTGCCGGCTGCGGCGCACCGCCCTCGCCCGCCACCGGGACAGCAGGCGACACCGCACCGGAGGCACCTGCATCGACTGAGCAGAGTGCCGCCACGTCGACGGCCAGACTGGAGACGTTGCCGGCATTGCCCGACACGCAGCTCAAGGGCCTCTATGCGGGTACGCTGTTGAAGCAGCTGCCCTTCAAGGACATCGACGGCGAGGGCGTGCTGCTGCTGTCGCGCAGCGAGAACACGCTGCCTGCCGAAGGCGACGAGGATCCGGTAGAGCAGATCACCCTGCGCGCGGAACTGTACCGACGTGCGGATGCCGCAGCCGCATGGGGCTCGCGCTGGAGCGTCGACGACCCGGTCCAGTGCGAGGGTTTGGACCTGGACGCTGGCTACTTCCTCGACCAGGTGACGGCCACCGATCTGGACAACGACGGCCGCGCCGAACTGACCCTGGCCAGCCACAGCTTCTGCGGCGGCGGCGTGGACCCGCAGCAGCTGCGTATCGGCCTTCGCCAGGGCGAGCAGTACTACGAAGTGCGTGGCGAATCGCTGGTGGAGGTGGAAGGCGATGCGCCCTTCGGCGGTGAGCGCCAGGACGATCCTGCGCTGGCGTCGGCTGCTCCACCGCTGCGCGCGCACGTGGACAAGGTGTGGGAAGCCATCAAGCGCGGCCCGGCCAGCGTGCCGTAAGCACCGCGCCATGATCCAACGCATGCCGCCAGCCTGGACGCGGTGCTATGGTGGCGCCATCACGCCCTCTGGAGCCGTTCCGATGAGCCGAAACAGCATCGCCCGCCTCTCCCTTGCCGCCATCGCCACGCCCCTGCTGCTGTCGGCCTGTGTCAGCACGCCCGGCCCACAGGTGCAGGGGACGGGCCGCTGTGACGCCAGCCAACTGGGGTGGGCGGTGGGCCAGCCGGGCAACGAAGAAAACATGCGCCGGCTGTCACGTGAAAGTGGCGCGGGCCTGGTCAATCCGATCGGCCCGACCACGATCACCACCAAGGACATCCGTCCGGACCGCCTGCGGGTCTATATGGACAAGGACAACATCATCACCGCCGCACGCTGCGAGTAACAGCGCCCGCAGGGCGCCTACGGCTGGCCGCCAGCCGTTGCGCAGGCCGGCAGTGGACGGTCAGGCACGTAACGCCCACCGACGCTGCGGAACACCCGGTCTGCCGGACATGCGGCACGCTCGCCACTGACGTACTTCAGCTGCGGCAGCGCATCGGTGGAGGGGTGGACGTCAAGGCTGGACCCGGGCTGCCATGGCACCACGAGCAGATCACCGTCGGTCTGCACATCATCGGCCAGGTGGCGAACCTGGCCCACGTGCAGCCAGGCAGGCTTCCCCTGCTGCTGCACGACCGCCGCGACCAGCACATCCTGCACCTCACCGCCCTCTACCCGGTGGGCAGGCAAGCGGATGATGTTCGGCCACACCGCGAGGCGTGCGCCCTGCGGCACCCTCACGGCTACCGCACGGTTCAACGGTTCGCGTGCGCCGGCCATCGTTTCTTCCACCATCAGCGTGGCCAGCGCCGATTCATCGGCCCGCAGCGCCTGCACGCACCAGGCACGGTCCTGCGTGCAATGGCGAGGACCGTCCGCTGCAGCGTCGTCAGCAGCAGGCATCGGTGACAGCTTCTCCAGCTGACTGCCGGCTGCGCTGGGCGCGGCAGCGGCGGCAAACAGCGGCGTCAGCAGCAGCGCAACGGACAGCGCTCGCACAACAGCGGGGTGATTCATCAGGCATCCTCTGCGCAGCAGCGCATCCTTGCGAAGGCAGAGATCGTAACCTACTCGATGTTCACGGTCCGTTGCAGTCGCAGCGCCCCCACTCCTTCGCCTTCGACGTGTGGCCAATGCCCGGATTGAACGTGTTGCTCGGGTCAAGCTGCCGATAGAAATCTGCCAGTGCGGGCTTGGCCGGGTACAGATGACCGACGTTGTGCTCGGCCGGGTACTCGGCGCCGCGCTCATCCAGCAGTGCCCACATCGCATGCTCGATCGCCATCGGATCCTCGCCCTTGCGCGCGATGTAATCCTGGTGAAACACGTGGCAGAGGAAGTGCCCGTAGTAGAGCTTGTGCAGCAGCTTCCCATCGATGTCGGCCGGCAGTGTCTCGAACCAGTCCGCGTCGTCGCGGCGCAGGGCGATATCCAGCGCCACGATGTCCTGTACCTGCGCGCGGTGGACTTCGCGGTAGCGCACCGCCGCACCGGCGACCGCGAAGCGATGCAGGAACGCCTTGCGCCCTTCTTCGGCCGTGCAGCGGAAGAAACCACCCTCGTGGTTGGCGAAACACTCGCGCAGCCAGCGCTCGGTCTCCGCGGCATCCTGCGCCGATACCTTCAGCAGGAGGTGATGTTCATAGCGCTGGCGGAACTCGCCCATGCGCGCTGGCAGATGCGAGGGCAACAGGCCGGTCAGTGCCTGCATCGCCCGGTCCGTCACCCCGCGCAGGCCCAGTCGCTCGAACCAGCCATCGACGCGGCTCTTGAGCGCGAATGCGGCCGGCACGCGCGCGGTGCCCAGGCGATCGATCAACAGGAACGTGTCCTTTCCATACCGCTCGCCGATGTCGTAGGCGTCGCGATGGATGTACTCACCCGCAATCGGCAGCCGCTCGAAGCCGGTCAGCAGCTGGCGGCGGATGGCGGTGAGTGTGGCGGTGCGATTGCTGCCGATGTAGAAGACCTCGGCAGCTTCCTTTTCGAACGTATCCAGGCGCACGGCGAATACGGCCAGCTTTCCGGCCGAACCGGCCGCTTCGTAATGGCGGCTGGGATCGGCGTTGAACCGGGCGGGCGTATCGGCGTCGATCCGCCGCACCTCCTCGGCATAGCGTGGATCGGACGCAGCGCGACCGTCGCCGTCACCCACATCGGACGCGCTGTACTGCCCGTCCTGCAGGCGCTGCAGGATCTGTTCCGGGGTATCGCCCAGGGCGATGCCCAGGTGGTTGACCAGCTGCAGTGTGCCCTGCGCATCGACCTGCGCGTACAGTGCCAGCTCGGTGTACGCCGGGCCACGGCGCACCAGCGCGCCGCCGGAATTGTTGCAGACGCCGCCCAGCACCGAAGCGCCGATGCAGGACGAGCCGATCACCGAGTGCGGTTCGCGCCCCAGCGGTGCGAGCGTCTGCTCAAGGCGGTCCAGTGTTGCGCCTGGCAGGCACAGCACCTGGCGGCCTTCGTTCAACAGCTGGATGCCGGTCAGGCGCAGCGTGCTGACCAGCACGATCGGCCGGCCGTAGTCGTCGCCATCCGGGGTCGAACCGCCGGTCAGACCGGTGTTGGCCGCCTGCAGGATGATCGCTGCCCCACCCTGCACTGCTGCCTGCAGCACGCGCCACAGTTCCAGCAGCGTGCCCGGGCGCACCACCGCCAGCACCGGGCCATCACCGAAGCGGTAGCCGCGGCGAAAGCGCCGGGTGGCCTTGTCGCCGGTCAGTACATGGCCACTGCCGACCGCATCGCGCAACTGCGCCAGCACGGCGTCGTGGCCACTCATGGCAGGCGCACCAGCGAGTCACGGCCGATATCGGCGATGCGACGCGCGCCGGTCAGGGTCATCGCCACGCGCATTTCCTTGGCGATCAGGTCCAGCAGGTTGGCCACGCCGGCCTCACCCTGTGCGGCGAGCGCATAGACGAAGGCACGGCCCAGCAGCACGGTGTCGGCGCCCAGCGCCAGCATGCGCACCACGTCCAGGCCGTTGCGGATGCCCGAATCGGCCAGGATCTTCAGGTCGCCCTGCACGGCATCGGCAATGGCCGGCAGTGCGCGTGCAGTGGACAGCACGCCGTCCAGCTGGCGGCCACCATGGTTGGACACCACGATGCCATCGGCCCCGAACTTCACCGCATCGCGGGCGTCATCCGGATCAAGGATGCCCTTGATCACCATCGGACCCTTCCAGAACTCGCGGATCCACTCCAGGTCCTGCCAGGAAATGGACGGGTCGAAGTTGCTGCCCAGCCAGCCGATGTAGTCCGCCAGCCCGGTCGGGTTGCCGCGGTAGGCGGAAATGTTGCCGAGGTCGTGCGGGCGACCGAACAGGCCAACATCCCAGGCCCACTGCGGATGGGCGATGGCCTGGCCGAAGCGGCGCAGCGAGGCATTCGGCCCGCTCATGCCCGAATGTGCATCACGATAGCGCGCGCCCGGTACCGGCATGTCCACGGTGAACACCAGGGTGGTCACGCCCGCCGCCTGTGCGCGCTCCAGCGCATTGCGCATGAAGCCGCGGTCGCGGAGCACGTACAGCTGGAACCACATCGGCCGCTGGATGGCCGGCGCCACTTCTTCGATCGGGCAGACCGAGACGGTGGACAGGGTGAAGGGAATGCCGCGACTGTCGGCCGCACGCGCGGCCTGTACCTCGCCACGCCGTGCGTACATGCCGGTCAGGCCGACCGGGGCCAGCGCCACCGGCATCGCCAGCGTTTCGCCGAACAGTTCGGTTTCCAGGCTCAGGTCGGACATGTTGCGCAGGATGCGCTGGCGCAGTGCGATGTCGGACAGGTCGGAAACATTGCGCTTCAGCGTGTGCTCGGCATACGCGCCGCCATCGATGTAGTGGAACAGGAACGGCGGCAGGCGGCGCTCGGCTGCGGCACGGTAGTCGGTGGAAGCGGAAATGATCATGGGGTCAACCGGAAGTCATCAGCCATGCGGGGAAGGGAGACGCGAGGCCCGCGCACGCCGGGCTTCGTTGTCATCCAGCGTGCGCAGCGTGGTGTGCACGAACTCAAGGTGAGCATGGGCCGCGGCGCGCGCGCGTTCGGGGTCACCTGCCAGCACGGCATCCATCATTTCGCGGTGCTGGTCGGACAGCGGCGAGAACGTGCGGGCCGAGGTGTAGAGCTTTTCGCGGCTCTGCGAGATGTTGGTCTGCAGCAGCTCGAACAGGCCCCGCATCACCTGCAGCAGCACCAGGTTGTGCGAGGCCTCGGCGATGGACAGATGGAAGGCTGCATCGGCCTCGGCCTCACCGGCCGGGTCGTCCCTGCCGTGTGCATCCATCATGGTCTGAAACGCCAGGGCGATGCGCGCACGGTCTTCATCGGTGGCGCGCAGCGCAGCGTGCCAGGCGGTGGCACCTTCCAGCGCGTGGCGGATTTCCAGCACGTCGAAGCGATATTCCGGATCCCCCTGGAACAGCGGCAGGTACGGCGCCAGCGGCTCGTCCAGCGCCTGCCGCGCCCGCGCGGCCGGCTCGGCGACGTAGGTTCCGCCGCCGACGCGCGCCGTCAGCAGCCCCTGGCTGGCGAGCTGCGCGATGGCCTCGCGCAGTGCCGTACGCGAAACCCCGAGCTGCACCGCCAGCGCCCGTTCGGCCGGCAGCCGGTCGCCCGGCTGCAGCTGTTGTTCCTGCACCAGCACGCGCAGCTGTGCGGCCACCTTGTCCGAAACCCGTTGCATGCTCATGGCGCCATTGTCGCCCGAACGGCCTGGCGGTGGAGGGACGCGCGCGGCATGGCTCAGGGAATCATCCAGGTCAGCCAATAGGCCTGCGCCAAGGTGATCAGGCCGACCATCGCAGTGAACACCAGGCTGTGCTTGACGGTGAAGCGGAACAGATCCGATTCCTTGCCGGCCAGGCCCACCGCTGCGCAGGCAATGGCGATGGACTGCGGCGAAATCATCTTGCCGGTGACACCGCCGGTGGTGTTGGCCGCCACCAGCAGCACGTCGGACACCCCGATCTGCTGGGCGGTCGTGGCCTGCAGCGCGGAGAACAGTGCGTTGGAAGAGGTATCAGAGCCGGTGAGGAACACGCCCAGCCAGCCCAGGAACGGCGAGAAGAACGGGAACGCTTTTCCGGTATGGGCCAGCGCCAGGGCCAGCGTCGCCGACAGCCCGGAGTAGTTGGCGATGAAGGCGAACGCCAGGACCATGCCGATGGAGTAGATGGGCACGCGCAGTTCGCGCACGGTCTCGGCGAAGGTCTGCACGGCCGCTCTGGCCGGCATGCGCAGGGCGATGATGGCGATGATGGCGGCCAGGATGATGGCCGTGCCGGTGGCTGAGAACCAATCGAATTTGTAGACCGCCTCGTAGCTCAGCGGTGCCGGCACGATCGGCGGCATTTTCTGCACCATCTGGTCCAGACCGGGAACCGGGATCTTCAGCACCCAGTTTTCCAGCCCCCCGCCGGCAACGAACAGCGCCTTGAACGGCTTGATGCTCCACAGCGTGACCATGGCGGTGAGGATCAGGAACGGCGACCACGCCTTGGCAATCTGGCCCGCACTGTAGCGCGGTGCTTCCAGCGCCTGCGCCGCCGCTTCGGCACTGGTGGCGGTGTCGAAGCGGAAGATGCGCACCGGCTTCCAGCGGCGCAGGAACAGGGTGAGGCAGACCAGCGAGGCCAGCGACGCGGTGATGTCCGGCAGTTCCGGTCCGATGAAGTTGGAGGTGAGGTACTGGGCAATGGCGAACGAGCCGCCGGCCACAAGCACCGCCGGCCAAGTTTCCTTGATGCCGCGCCAGCCATTCATGATGGCCATGATCCAGAACAGCACGATGATCGTGAGGAACGGCAACTGACGGCCGGCCATCTGCCCGATCTCGAACGCATCCAGGCCGGTGACCTGACCGGCGACGATGATCGGGATGCCCATTGCACCGAAGGCCACCGGAGCGGTGTTGACGATCAGGCACAGGCCCGCGGCATACAGCGGCTTGAAGCCCAGCCCCACCAGCAGCGCGGCAGTGATCGCCACCGGCGCACCGAAGCCCGCCGCACCTTCCAGGAAGGCACCGAAGGCGAAGCCGACCATCAGCATCTGCAGCCGCTGGTCCTCGGTGACCGACAGGATCGAGGCGCGGATGATGTCGAACTGCCCGGTCTTGACCGAGACTTTGTACAGGAACACCGCGCCGATGATGATCCAGGCGATCGGCCACAGGCCGTAGGTGAAGCCAAAGCCGGCCGCGCCCAGGGCCTGCGCCAGCGGCATGCGGTAGAGCAACAGGGCCACACCCAGCGCGATGGCCACGGTGAGCGTCCCGGCCAGCCACCCCTTCATGCGCAGCACAGCCAACGCAACGAAGAAGAACGCGATCGGCAGCAGCGCGATCAGGCTGGACAACCACAGGTTGCCGGCGGGGTCGTACAGGTGTTGCCAGGGCTGCATGGAGGCTCTCGACTGGGGACGGGTTCACCACCATTTCTGATGGGGCGTCGTGACCACCGGCTCTATTGGTAGTACCAATATGAATGCCCGGTGGGCCACGCGACGCAGATTGAACCGTCTATCCCGCGCTGAGCCTATTAGACCATAGCGTTAGATCTCGACATTGGTCGGACCATTTATTGGTGAGGGGAGACAGGGTCAGAGCCCCTGCGGGGATCTGACCCTGCCTGGGGTCGGATCCCCGCAGGGGCTCTGACCCCACTGCGGTCCCCTCAGAGTTTCTTCTCCACCCGCCGGATGACCGCCAGCACCAGCACGCACAGCACGCTCACCCCGATGGCGATCACGTACTTGCCAATGCCCACGGCAATGCCGATGGCCGCTGCCATCACCAGTGAGCTTGCGGTGGTCAGCCCGCTGACCTGATCTTCGCGGTTGCCGCGCAGGATGGTGCCGGCGGCAACGAAGCCGACGCAGGCCACCACTGCCTCGATCAGGCGTACCGGATCGACCTGCAGCAGGTCGCGATAGCGCTCCTGCTGGAAGTGTTCGGCCACCGAATCACCGAGGCCGACAATCAATGCCGCCGCCCCGGCGATCAGCATGTGCGTACGCAGGCCCGCAGCATGCTTGCCCATCTCGCGTTCGACGCCCAGCACACCGCCGAACAACATCGCGGCGGCCACGCGCAGCAGGATCGATACGTCCTGGGTGAGTTCCATGGGCAGGCTCCGGGTGTTTTCCCGGAGCGTGGCGCGAAGGCCGTGGCATCCCGGTGAAGGTGCCACCACGGCCGGTTCACCCGCCGGCGCCACGCGATGCCCGGCGCCGTGCCCCCTCAGCGCATCACTGCGCCAGGTAGCCACCATCGATCGCGTAGTAGGTGCCGGTCGCGAACGACGCGTCATCACTGGCCAGCCAGGCGACCAGCGCGGCCACTTCGTCCGGCGTTCCCAGGCGCTTGAGCGCATGGCGGCTTTCCAGCGTCGCCCGCACCTTCGCATCCATCTTCTCCAGCAGCGGCGTGGCGATGAAGCCCGGGCCGACCGCGTTGATGCGGATGCCATCGGCGGCGTGTTCCCACGCAGCGGTCTGGGTCAGGCCGACCACGCCGTGCTTGGCCGCCACGTAAGCAGTAGAACCCGCATAACCCACCTGGCCAAGAATCGAGGCCATGTTGATGATGCTGCCGCCCTTGCCCGCCGCCCGCATCGCCTGGATCTGCGCACGCTGGCACAGGAACACGCTGGTCAGGTTCACATCCACCACGCGCTTCCAGCCATCGATCGGATAATCGCCACTGCTCTCTGACGGGCCGCCGATGCCGGCATTGTTCACCGCAACGTCGATGCTCCCCAGTTCCTTCACCGTGCGCTGCACGGCGGCTTCCACCGCAGCTTCATCGGTCACGTCCAGTGCAATGCCGATGGCCTGCACGCCCTTGGCCTTCAAGGTCTGCACCGTGGCATCCACCGCATCCTGCTTCAGATCCCACACCGAAATACGGGCGCCCGATGCGGCAAGCAGTTCGGCCACGGCGAGGCCGATGCCGGACACACCGCCGGTCACGATCGCGGTCTTGCCCTTGAGCTGGTAGTCGATCATCTGTGTTCTCCACGTGTTGGTAAGCGCTGCGGAACGGGTCCGCCTGTTGATGACGGTACGCCTGCCCGTGTTACGGAGGTGCCATCTCTGTTGAGTTTCGTGGCGCAGGGGCTGCAACGATCCTTCCCATCGCTGCAACGCGTTCGCGCCTATGCTCAGACGCACCCCCTTCCCCAGTGGAACTTCCGATGAGCCCTGCCGCCGATCTGCTGTTCACGCCTGCACGCCTTGGCGATATCGCCGTGGCCAACCGCATTGCCATGGCACCGCTGACGCGCAACCGCGCCCTGCCCGACCGCGTGCCTTCACCGCTCGCGATCACCTACTACCGGCAACGTGCCAGCGCCGGCCTGATCATCGCCGAGGCCACGCAGATCAGTCCGCTCGGCCAGGGCTACCTGGACACCCCGGGCATCTACAGCGCGGCGCAGGTGGCTGCGTGGAAGTCCATCACCGATGCGGTGCATGCCGAAGGCGGACGCATCGTGCTGCAGCTCTGGCATGTGGGCCGTATTTCTCACACCAGCTTGCTGCCGGAAGGCGAGGTGCCGGTGGCACCGAGTGCGATCCGGGCCAATGGCAAGACCTTTACCGCGAACGGCTTCGAGGATGTTTCCGCGCCGCGTGCACTGGCCATTGAAGAGATCCCGGCGCTGATCGAGGATTACCGCATTGCGGCCCGCAATGCGATGGCTGCTGGCTTTGACGGTGTGGAAGTGCACGCGGCCAACGGCTACCTGATCGACCAGTTCCTGCGTGACGGCAGCAATCACCGCAGCGATGCCTACGGTGGCAGCATCGAAAACCGTACGCGCTTGCTGTATGAGGTGGTCAGTGCGGTAGCCGAAGCCATCGGTGCGGGCCGTACCGGCGTGCGCCTGTCGCCGGTAACGCCGGTCAACGATGCGCACGACAGCAATCCGCAGCCGCTGTTCGACCGCGCGGTGGAGCGCCTGGACACGATCGAGGGCCTGGCCTTCATCCATGTCATCGAAGGTGCCACCGGCGGCGACCGTGACAACCTGGCCTTCGACTACGCCGGCCTGCGTGCGCGCTTCCGTGGCCCGTGGATTGCCAACAATGGCTACGACGCGGCACGTGCCGAGCAGGCCATCGCGCGCGGCTACGCTGACATGGTGGCCTTTGGCCGGCCTTTCATCGCCAATCCCGATCTTGTGGCCCGCCTGCGCAGCGGCGCCGCGCTGGCTGACCTCGACCCGGCAACGCTGTATGGCGGTGGTGAACGCGGCTATACCGACTACCCCGCATTGGGTGGTTGAACCCTCTGCCGGCCAGCGACCGGTGCTACCTGGATTGTGTGCCGGTCGGCGGCCGGCGTTGCCTGGACTGCATGCCGGCCAGCGGCCGGCGTTGCCTGGATCGGGTGCCTGCCGGCGGGCTCAATACACCGGCAGATCGATGTAGCTGGCCTGCGCTGCGCTGTGCCACACCCGCTGCGTCGCCTTCTGGTAATCGCCCGGCTTGGCCAGGTAGATGTTCGGCACGTAGGTCTGCGGGTTGCGGTCGTACAGCGGGAACAGGCTCGATTGCACCTGCACCATCACCCGGTGCCCCTTCTGGAACACATGGTTGGCGTTGGACAGGTCAAAGCGGTACGGCAGCACCTGGTTTGCGGCCAGTGCCTTCGGTGCGCTGAAACTCTCGCGGTAGCGGCCACGGAAGATCGCCAGCGACACCGGCAGCTCGTAACCGCCCATCTCCGGCGTCGATGCTTCCTGGTCCGGGTAGACGTCAATCAGCTTCACCACCCAATCGCTGTCCGTGCCGCTGGTCGATGCCTGCAGATGCACGACCGGCGCGCCGCCGATGCGCAGTGGCTCGCTCAATGGCTCAGTGATGAAGGTCAACACGTCCGGCCGCCCATCGACGAACCGCTGGTCCTTCACCAGCCAGGTGGTCCACATGTCGCGGTCACCGAAACGCACCGGCCGCGGCACGAACGGCACCGGCTTGGCCGGGTCGGAGACGTACTCCTCGAACTCGCCCTCACCCGCCGCGGGTGCCTGGAAGGCCAGCTTGCCACCGGCACGCAGGTACAGCGGCTTGCTGGCCGCCGTGCAGCCCTTGTCGCAGCTGCGCGGCCAGCCCTGCAGGCGATCCCAGTGGTTCTCGCCCGTGTTGTAGATCAGCACCGGCGGCGTGTCGGCCTTCGGCGCGCCATCCACCAGATACTGGTCGAAGAAGGGCTTGAGTACGTCGCGGCGGAACTGCAGCGCGGTATCGCCGTCGAATTTCAGCGCGCCCAGTTCGCTGCCGGTGTAGTTCACCTGGCTGTGCCGCCACGGCCCCATCACCAGGTAGTTGAGGGTGTTGCCGGTGTCGCGGCCCTCCATCGCCTGGTAGGCGTGGTTGGCACCCCACATGTCTTCCTGGTCCCACAGGCCCTGCAGCCACATCGTCGGCACCTTCAACGGTGTCTTCGCCATCACCGCATCCAGCGCCTGGCCCTGCCAGAACGCATCGTAGGCCGGGTGCTGCACCAGCTTCTTCCACCAGGTCAGCTGGTCCACGCCGGTGAAGCGTGCGTAGTCTCCAGCCGAGCCGATGCGCAGGAACGTGCTGTAGTCGTCGTAGCCGAGGCTGGGCAGCGGCGTGCCCTTGCCGCGCTTCTCGGTCTGCATGGCGAAGTAGTTGAAGTTGACCTGGCGGAATGCACCGTAGTTGAGCCAGTCATCGCCCATCCAGCCATCGACCATGGGGCTCTGCGGCGCGGCCACCTTCAGTGCGGGGTGCGGGTCGGTCAACGCCATCACCACGGTGAACCCTTCATACGACGAGCCCAGCATGCCGACCTTGCCGTTGGTTTCCGGCACATGCTTGACCAGCCAGTCGATGGTGTCCCAGGCGTCGGTGGAATGGTCCACCTTGGTGTTGTTCAGCGGCCCGCGCAGCGGCCGGGTCATCACGTAATCGCCTTCGGAACCGTACTTGCCGCGGATGTCCTGGAACACGCGGATGTAGCCGCCATCGACGAACACTTCATCGCCCTGCGGCAGCATGTCACGCATGCGCGGCGAATCGGTGCGGCTGGCGCGGCCAGCGGCATCGTAGGGCGTGCGGGTCAGCAGGATCGGTGCGTTGTGCGCTCCCTTGGGCACCACGATGACGGTGTACAGCCGGGTGCCATCACGCATCGGTACCATCACCACGCGCTTGTCATAGTCGCGGCCGACATCGGGGGCCACGAAGGGCTTTCCGCTGATGTCCGGGGTCATCGGCGGGGTATCGGCGGCCAGCACGGTGCTGGACAGGCAAAGGGCGATGGCTACAGCAACGGCACGCACACGCATGGAAACCCCTCCCGGCAGGAAAGTCCCAAGCCTACTCCTGCCCTGCCCGGTAAGGTGTGTGCAAGCTTTGCGTTCTACGCTCTTTGGGGGCAGGACTGATGGCACATGCCAACCGGTGCAGGGCAGCGCTCGCCGGGCAGACGGTAGTGCTGGCCGCTGGCCGGCACTACCGATCAGGCTGTTGCCACCTCATGCAGCGCCAACCAGCGCCAACGCCCCTGCTCCTGCCGCAGCACCGCCAGCGATTCCCGCCACACGACCGCCCCATCGCCCACGGCGTGCCCTTCGCGGTAACGCAACACCGCCAGCGATGGCGGCGCCTCGGTCGCCAGCACGGCGTCGATGGCGATGCGCAGGCCAGGCCGCGCCCCATGCCCGCCAACGAACAACGCCTGTACCGCCTGCCGATCCAGGCGCCGCCCGGCGATGCCGACCATGCTGAAATCCGCGCAGAAGTGCGCCATCAGATCGTCGAGTGCTTCGGCGCCCACCTCGGCGCGGAACCAGGCCTGCAGCGTGTCGTGCAGTTCGTGGATTTCATGTTCGGCCGTGTGTTGCATCAGGCATGCTCCGGTTGCGCAAGGGTCAGTGGCTGCGAACGGCGCAACAGCGCCATCGGCAGCAGGGTAAGGACAGCGGCCAGGCCCAGCGCCACACCAGTGGCCTGGGCCGGCAGCCATTGCAGGGCCAGGGCCAGCAGCAGCGCGATGGCGGCGGTGCCGAGACAGAAGCTGAGCTGGCGGTTGAGATTCCACAGCGCGCTGGCATCACCCAGCGCTTCACCCTCCACACCGTGGAAGGCCAGCGTCTGTGCGGTGCTGCTGCACAGGCTGCCGCCGGCGCCCATCAACGCGTACAACAGCGCTGCCAGCGCAAACGGGGGCTGCGGCAACAGCGCCATCAACATCAGTCCGCTGGCCTGCAGCAGCATGCCACCGCGCAGCACCGCCGCCGGACCGAAACGCGCCAGCAGGCGACGGCTGCCGGTGATTGCCAGCGCCGATGCCAGCGCCCAGGGCAGCATCAATGCACCGATGCGCGCAGCGCTGTAGCCCGCCTGGTGCAGCTGCAGCGTGCTGGCCAGCTGGCTGCCGATGAAAACGCCTGGCACCGCCAGATAGACCAGCATTGCCAGCCTCAGCCCGCGATGGGACAACAGCGACCAGCGCAGCAGCGGCTGTGCCTGCTGGCGCGCGTGGCGCAGGTGGGCAGTGGCCAGCACCAGCGCCAGCAGCAACAGCACCGCGCCGGCAATCCGGTGGCCGGGTTCGCCCAGCCAGGTCAGCGCCAGCAGCAGCACGCCCAGTGCGCTCATCGCGGTGGCCAGCGCACAGGCCTGCAGGCGGGGGGCAGTGCGCTGGCCATCGGCCGGCATCCAGGCCAGCACCAGGCCCATCGCCGCCAGTGCCAGGGGCAGGCTGGCCCAGAGCACGCCCCGCCAGGACAGCCACTGCACCAGCAGCCCGCCCAGCGCCGGCGCCAGCGCCGGTACCAGCAGCGCCACCAGCAGGATCCGCCGGGTCAGCGCGCCACGCTGCTCAGGGCTGCATTGCCGGTAGGCCGCGGCCTGCGCGACCGGAATCAGCAGGCCGCCAGCCAGGCCCTGCAGCAGCCGCCATCCGAGCAGCCAGCCGATACCCGGCGCCGCACCGGCCAAGGCCGCCGCCAACGCGAACAGCAGCAGCGCCAGCAGCAGCAGGCGGCGCTCGCCACAGCGCGCGGCCAGCCATGGCGCCAGTGGAATCACCACGCTCAAGCCCAGCATGTAGGCCGTGCCGACCCATGCCAGGGTGCTGATGTCCGCCTGCAGTTCGGATGCCAGCGCCGGGTAGGCCACCGTGGCGATGAACATGTTGACCAGGTCCAGCGCGAACACCAGCAGGAAGATCGCCTCATGGCGCAGGCGAGGAGAGGGCATCGACGGCGCTCCAGCGGGGAAGCGGCCAGCATGCCCTTTGCAATTTGTTGGAAAAACACGACACGAGCTGCAACACTGTCAAATCTGTTTTGACAATGAATTGCCATGGTCAGCTTGGACCGCTTTGACATCTTCCGTGCCGTGGTCGACGCCGGCAGCCTCACCGCAGCCGCCGAGCGCCTGGGCCTGAGCCGCGCGGTGGTCAGCTTCAACCTGAAGCGGCTGGAGCAGGAGCTGGGCGTGACCCTGCTGCTGCGCAGTACCCGCCACCTGGCGCTGACCGAGGCCGGCGAACGGTTCCTGCAGCACTGCGTGCAGGCACTTGAGGCAGCGCAGGCGGCCATCGATGCCGCGCGCCGCGACCAGCACCAGCTGCAGGGCACGCTGCGCCTGACCACCACGCCGGAGTACGCGCAGCTGCGCCTGATCCCGGCGCTGGAGGCATTCCGCGCACGGCATCCGGCGCTGCAGCTGCATCTGTCCACGTCGCCAGCACCGGCCGACCTGATTCCCGAGCGCTTCGACCTGGCCATCCGCCTTGGCCGGCTGGCGGATTCAGGCCTGCACGCCAGCGAGCTGGAACGCCACCCGCTGTGCGCGGTGGCGGCGCCTTCACTGCTGGCACGCCTGCCCTCTGCCGATGCGGCCGATGATCCCGTGCAGCTGGGCAGCCTGCCCCGCCTGGGCTATCCACGCCTGACCGATGTGCCGGTGGTTGCGCCCGATGGCAGCGACGCGTTGTTTGCCACCAATCCGGGAAATGCCGTGGTGCGCGTGGACGGCGCCAGCAGCCTGCGCGCCTTCGCTCTGGCCGGTGCCGGAGTGACCGTGCTGCCGCGCTGGCTGATCGAGGACGACCTGGCCCTGGATCGCCTGCGGCAGGTGCTGCGCCAGCACCGTTTCCCGCAGCAGAGCGTGTACTCGGTCTACCCGCACAGTACGCAGCCCTCGCCGAAGGTGCGGCAGTTGATCGATTTCCTGCGGGGTTGGTTTGGCGGCACACCCGGCTGATGACGGCGGACGCCGGGCGCAGCGGCCACATTCCGGTAGCGCCGGGCCGTGCCCGGCGAGCGCAGCGGCAATCCACAAACAGACACGGCCCCTTCCGGGGCCGTGTCCTCAGGCATCAACAATCCGCAGTTTCAGCGCAGCACCTGCTCCACCAGCTGCACATCCACGCCCTGCAGCGGTTCGGCAGCGTTGCGCGACAGCTGCACCTGGTAGGTACCGCCATCAATCTTCCAGTGGCGGGCCTGCGCATCGTAGTGGGCCAGCGTCTTCGGCTCGGCTTCAATGCGGATGCGGCGCTGTTCGCCCGGCTGCAGCTGCACCTTGTCATAGCCGATCAGGCGGATCGGCGTCGTGCTGCCGGCCGGCAGCTTCAGGTACAGCTGGGCCACATCAGCACCGGCACGCTTGCCGGTGTTGCGGATGTCCACGCTGGCGACCAGGCGCGAGCCTTCCACGCTCACCTTCAGGTTTTCATAGGCGAACGAGGTGTAGGACAGGCCGTGGCCGAAGGCGAAGGTGGGGGTCAGGCCCTTGGCCGCCATCCACTTGTAGCCGACGTTGGCGCCTTCGATATCGAAATCGAACACATCACCGAATTCCTTCTTCGGCTTGAAGCCCAGCCCGTCGATGTGCGGACGCGGCAGCTGCGATTCGTCCACCACCCAGGTCACCGGCAGGCGGCCGGACGGGTTGGCCTGGCCGGTGAGCAGCGCGGCGATGCCTTCGCCACCACGGATGCCCGGGTACCAGGCCTGCAGCATCGCCGGCACCTGTGCCAGCCACGGGGTGCGCACCGGGCCGTTGGTTTCCAGCACCAGCACGGTCTTCGGGTTGGCCTTGGCCACCGCCGAGATCAGCGCGTCCTGGTTGTCGGGCAGCTGCATGTCCGGCAGGTCCACCGATTCGGCCGCCCACTGGGTGGCGAACACGATGGCCACGTCGGCCTGCGCCGCGGCCTTGGCCGCCGCAGCGGCGTTGGTGCCGTCCACGTACTCGATGGTCGCGTCCGGACGCGCTGCGCGCAGCGATTCCAGCGGCGAGGACGGGTGGAAGATCACCGGGCCCGGCCAGGTCGTCGGCATCACGCCCGGCACCGCGTTGGTGCCCTTGGCGGTCACGCCCACCATCGACGAACCACCGCCACCGATCACGCCCTTGTCGGCATGGCCGCCGATGATGACGATGCGCTTCACGCTGTCAGCCAGCGGCAGCAGGTTGCCTTCATTACGCAGCAGCACGCTGCCCTCTTCCACCGTGCGCTGGGCAACAGCGTAGCCGGCTTCGGCATCCACCTTCTGGTGCTGCGGCGGGTTGTCGAAGTTGCCGTGCAGGAACATCGTGCGCAGGATGCGCGCGACCATGTCGTTCAGGCGCGCCTGCGGCACCACGCCGCCATGCACGGCCAGGCGCAGCGGTTCGTCGAAGAACACCGCCGCGTCGAACACTTCACCGGCCGACTGCTGGTCCAGGCCGGCCAGCGCCGCCTTCGAGCCACTGTGCACGCCGCCCCAGTCGGACATCACGAAACCGGGGAACTTCCATTCCTGCTTCAGCACCTGGTTCATCAGGTAGCCGTTCTCGCAGCCGTAGGTGCCGTTGATCTTGTTGTACGAGCACATCGCCACGCCCGGGCGGCCTGCGTCCAGCGCGATCTCGAAGGCCAGCAGATCCGATTCGTGCATCGCCTGTTCGCCGATGCGCACATCGTGGAAGTTGCGGCGGGTCTCCATGTCGTTCAGCGCGAAGTGCTTCATCGAGGAGATCACGTGCTGGCTCTGCACGCCCTGGATGAGCGCACCGACCATCGAACCGGCCAGCAGGGGATCTTCGCCGGCATACTCGAAATTGCGACCGTTGCGCGGGTCACGCTGCAGGTTGACGCTGCCCGACAGCAGGATGTTGAAGCGCTGCTGCCATGCCTCGCGGCCCATGGTCGCACCGCCTGCGAACGCCACTTCCCGGTTCCAACTGGACGCGGTGGACGGGCCGGACGGCATGGCGGTGGCGAAGTCGCCCGGGCGGATGCCACCCGGATTGGTGACACCCACGCCGGCGTCGGCCGACTGCTGCGACGGAATGCCCAGGCGCGGCACCGCCGGCACGAAACCGGCCGAACCCACCGCACCTTCCGGCAGCGGACCGCCATCCTTGCCCAGCCCGAAGTAGCTGTGCAGCATCTGGAACTTCTCGTCCTCGGTCATCGCCTTCAGCAGCAGGGCGGCGCGCGCATCGGCGTTGAGGGTGGTGTCCATCCATGGCTGCTCGCCGCCCCTGTCGGCCACGTAGGCCAGGGTCAGCAGGGTCGCGCGCAGGGTGCTGCCATCAATCTTGAACGGCGCGCTGCTGGCCGCCTGGAAGCCATCGCTGAAGTAGCTGGCATCGGCTTCCAGGGCCACGCGGGCCGGGTCGAAGCCGGCCGCCTTGGCCGACTCACCGGCCACAGCGCCCAGCAGCACCGCCGGTGCGCCCAGGCGTGAACGGGTGACCAGGGCGGGCAGGCGGGCGGCGCCCGCGCCGGCATCGGTGTACAGCGCCACGGTGTGGCGGCCGTCGTCCAGGCGCAGGTAGTTCAGGCCCGGCTGGTCGGGGCCGGATTCGGCGGCGATCGGCAGGCGGGTCAGCACGGCCTGGCCCTGCTGGGTCTGGCCATCATCCTTGCCGGCGGCGATGAAGCGGTATTCGTAGCCCAGGCCGTCGGCCAGCAGCTGCAGCGGGTCGACCTGGCCGATGCCGCGCTGCACCTGGCGCACGCTGACCGCGTCCACCTTCAGGGATTTCAGCTGGGCAGCCAGGGCGGGGATTGCATCCTGGGTCGGTGCCTGTTCCAGGGTCAGCACGGTGAAGGCGGCCGTGTCGGCCCAGGCCGGGGCGGCCAGCGCGGCAGACAGCGCAAGGGACAGGGCAAGCGGCTTTGTAAACGTTTTCATCGGCGGGCGTAATTCCGTTGCCAAGGCAATCGGTCCAGGGAAAGTGCCGCCGAAGGGTGCAGCGTTCATGCCGCGCGGGCGTTGCCAGGCAACACACCGCGGGCCAGGGGACGGACCGGTCTGCGCTCGGGACCCTCCTCCCGGCGTGACAACCTGCCTGCCCGGGCCGCATAGCGACCCATCTTGTTAAGATTGTGCGAGGGCATTGATGGCTGTCAACAGGACCTAAGTCACAGGCCACTGCGACGGCATGGTTATCAGGCCATCACCGGCGGTCATCAGCGGGCCGCAGGGGCGTACCGATAATGGGAGTCCCCGGCGATGGACCGAGCCCATGAACGTACACCGCACTTTCGACCACCTCTGGCGCGACCGCTGTGATACTTCCAGCCAGCGCAGCCCGCGTGTGCTGATCCGCGTGTTCGTCACCCCCGGCGGACTGGAGCGCAGCGTCGCGTTCTACGAGCAGCTGCAGGGCGTAGTGGCCGATGCCGGCTTTCCGTTCCCCGATGCCGGCCTGCGCCTGGCCATGGTCGGCGCCTTCCTGCTGATCGAAGGCAGCGATGATGCGCTGGCGCCGTTCACCTCCACCACCGGCACCCTGCTGGTCGACGATGTCCGGCCGTACCACGACCGGCTGGTGGCCGCCGGCGCCGAGATCATCTTCCCGCTGCAGGTCGTGCCCACGGGCGCGGCATTCAATGCCGTGCACCCCGATGGCACCGTGGTCGAATACGTGCACCACCGCCCGGACCCGCACGGCCGGTGACGGGACAGCCAGGCGGCCGCCCGGCACCCGCTAACGTCAACGTCAACGTCAACGTCAAAAGCCTGCATTCCGTGGGTTGGCGGGGTGGGTCCGGTTGAGGGGGACGGCGTAAATACATCCATGTAGCCTCGGTCGCGCCATCCATGGCGCTCACGCCCCCTCAACCGGACCCACCCCGCCTTCGATAGTTTCCTGCGAACTGTTGGAACCTGCTGCTGTTGGAACCTGCTGCTGATGGGAGCTGCTGCTGATGGTGGGTGCCTACCGTTGGTCGGCACGGAGGTCGGATCTCCAGATATTCAAGTCCGATGGAGGTCCATCCACGCATGGCGTGGATCTACAATTGCGGCATGCCCCACCCCGCCCTGCCCTGGAATGGCACCCTGCTGCTGGATGCACACGCCGCCCTGCTGCAGGGCCATGCCGGTGGCAGCGGCACGCACGCACACTACGCCCACCAGCTGCTGGTCAGCGATGGGGCGCCCTGGCAGGTGGAGATCGACGGCGTGCCGCACCTCGGCCAACGCCTGTGGCTGCCGTCCTTCGTGCCGCATGCCATCCTCTCCGCGCCGCAGGACGGCTGCACGCTGTTCCTCGAACCGGCCCATGCCGATCTCGAACAGATCCAGCAGCACCTGCACCAGCTGCCCGCCGATATCAGCGTCCTGCACGAGCGACTGCCGCGGCTGAGCCGCGCGCAGCCGTTGGATCGCCGCGTGCAGGTAGCTCTGGAACGCATCGCCCAGCACCTGCCCGGCCCGGTGCCCGCCGCCGATATCGCCGGGGCCGCACATCTGTCAACCAGCCAACTGCACCGGCGTTTCCAGTCGGACCTGGCGGTGACCCTGCGTGGCTGGGTGCTGTGGCAGCGCCTGCGTACCGCACTGGCACACCACCTGCACGGTCACAGCCTGACCGACAGTGCGCACGCCGCAGGCTTCGCCGATCTGGCCCATCTGTCGCGCAGCCTGCGCCGCATGTTCGGCATCGGCGCGGCACAGCTGCAGGGGCTGCAGCTGCGCGCCACCTGAGGCGCATGCTCAACGACGGCGCAGGCCTTCAGGCACTTCAGGCACCTGCCCATGGGGCAGCTCGCGGAACGGCGCCATCAGTTGCCCGGCATAGTCGCGCGGATAATCCGGCTGGCTGCCGATGCCCAGGTCATGTGCGCCCAAGCGGTAGCCCGGTGCATCGAACGCGGTACCCAGCAGGCGGTCCCAGACGGTCAGGAACAGGCCGAAGTTGACGTCGCCGGCGGTGCCGTAGCGCATGTGGTGGAAGCGGTGCAGTGGTGCCCAGGCCATCACCCGGCCGAGTACGCCCGGGCGCATATCCACGTTGGAATGCTGCAGCAGCAGCTGGATGGCGATGGCAAAGGCCAGCACCGCGGCCACCGGCATCGGCAGGCCCAGCGCCAGCAGCGGCAGCACCCCGCCCACCGCCTCGGCCGCCTGGTGCAGCGGGTGCTTCATCAGGCCGTTGAAACCGTACATGCGGGTGACGCTGTGGTGCACCGCGTGCAGCCGCCACAACCAGCCGATGCGATGGCTGGCGTAGTGCACCAGGGTGATGCCGAGATCGGCGGCGATGATGGCCACCAGCACCTGCAGCGCGAACGGCCACTGCTGCGGCCACGCCTGCCACGGAATGATCGCCGCCAGCAGCGGCACGGCCGTGATCGACAGCAGGTTCAGGCCTTCGTTGACCAGTGCATGCAGGGTGTCGCGCACGCGATCGTCGTGGTCATGGTTGAACGACGGATCGTACGGCCAGAGGCGTTCGGCCATGAAGGACACGGCAATGGCGAGGGCCAGCAGGGCCAGCAGCCACAGCGGGTCGCCGTGGTGGTGGCCGACCCAGGCGATGGCGGCGGCGAGGAAACCGAACAGGAACAGCGGAGCGTACAGGCGGAGGATCCAGAGCTTCATGGGCAACCCGAAATATGAAGGGCCTGCAGGGTGGCGCCGCGCTCGGCTGGCTGGCTTGAACAAACGACGCAACCGCGTGGTGGGCATGACGTGGATCTACAATGGCGGTTTCTTCGCGCCCGGGACCGGCATGGACTCCTTCAACCTGATGCGCGCTTTCCGTCGCATCGTCGAGCGCGGCGGGCTGGCCCGCGCCGCCGAGGACCTGGGCATGTCATCGGCCGGGTTGAGCAAGCAACTGCGCGCGCTGGAAACGCACCTGGGCGTGGTCCTGCTGCAACGGACCACGCGGCGCATGAGCCTGACCGAGACGGGCCATACCTACTACCGCGAGTGCTGCCGCCTGCTCGACGAACTGGACGCACTGGAACGCGGCATTGCCGAACAGCGTGGCGAGGTGGCGGGGCGGCTGCGCGTAAATGCGCCGCAGTCCTTTGCCTTGAGCACACTGTCGCCGTTGCTGCCGCGCTTCCTGCAGCAGCATCCGAAGGTGTCGCTGGACCTGGTGATGGAAGACCGCCTGCTCGATGCCGTCGGCGAAGGCTTCGATGTGTCGCTGCGGCTGCGTGCCGAGCTGGATGACTCGCGGCTGGTGGCACGGCGCCTGGCCTCGCTGCAGCAGGTGCTGTGCGCGGCGCCATCCTACCTGCAGCAGCACCCTGCACCCGCAGCGGTGGATGACCTGCAGGCGCACAGCGTGCTGGCCTACAGCCTGTCCGACTCACCCGGCAGCTGGCCGCTGCTTGGCCCTGATGGCCAGGTGACGATCACCCTGCCGGCTCGCGTCACCGCCAACAACAGCCTGATGCTGCGCGATCTGCTGGTGGCCGGCATGGGCATCGGCGCCCTGCCCTCGTTCCTGGCGGCGCCGGCACTGGCCCGTGGCGAACTGCAGCAGGTGCTGCCCGACCACCAGTATCCGCCGCGCTTCGTGCATGCGGTCTACCCCACCTCGCGCCACCTGCAGCCCAAGGTACGTGCCTTCATCGATTTCCTGCACGCCGAGCTGCCTGGCTGCCCCGGCCTGGATTCGTAACCACCAGCGAAAACTGAGCTGCCTGCGGCGTGCTGTTTCAGGCATGCCGCGCTGCCTACTCTGCCGCCTCCCCTCTCACCGATGGCAGGCAGATGTCTTCCGCTCCTTCCCCCGCAACCGCAGCGCCGGTGGTCGATTTCTTCCACGACGTAGTCTGCGGCTGGTGCTTCGTGCTGGCCCCGCGCCTGCAGCAGGTCTCCGCCGAACTCGGCATCCAGGTGCGTCATCGCAGCTTCGTGCTGCAGGACTCGCGCGCGCAGATGGTCAAGGTGTTCGGCTCGATGCAGTGCGCCAAGGCAATCATCCTGCGCCACTGGACCGACTGCGCCGCGCATGAAGACAGCGCGCGCATCGATATCGAAGGCATGCGCGCACAGGATTTCGAGTATCCCTCCGGCTGGCTCGGCGCACTGGCCTGCCAGGCCGCAGGGCTGCTGGGCGGCAACGAGGCCCATGGCACGATGTTCGATGCCGTGCAGTGGGCTCACCTGCACCAGCACCGCAACATCGGCGATGCCGAGGTGCTGCTGGATATCGCCGAATCGCTGGGCCACCCACGCGGTGCCTTCGCTGGCCACATGCGCAGCGACGAAGTCCGCCAGCGCGTGCAGTCCGACCGCAGCGAAGCCGCTGCCCTCGGCATCCGCTCCATTCCCACCGTGATCAGCGGCAACGGTCTGCGCCTGCAGACCCTGCCGTTGCCGCAACTACGCCAGGCCCTGGCCCCTCTGGTCGCGGCCTGAGCCGCACCTTCCCCCACTCTGCAAGGAGATTCCCCCATGACCTCACGTCCCTTGGCCACCGCACTGTCCCTGCTGCTGGCCGGCACCGCCGCATCCACCACCGTGCATGCACATGAACGCGTTCCCTCCGGCCAGCAGGTCGGCACCAGCCCCTGGGGGCCGAAGGACGAGATCGGCCGCCTCAACCTGATCACCGAAGCTTCGCGCGCGGCGATCCTGTCGCGGGTCAGCGGCGGCAAGGCCTATGACCTGGCGACCGAGTACTACGTCGGCATGCCCAGCTGGCAGGACGCCGGTGACCCGCACTACCAGTTCTGGATGACCCACACCCCACGCGGCACGGTGATGGACGACCCGATGGGCGTGGGTGAAAGCATGAACCTGACCCGCAGCTACACCGGCACCGCGTTCTCGATGTACAGCCACACGGGCACCCACATCGATGCGCTGAACCATTTCGGCATCCACGGAAAGATCTGGAACGGCTTCGAGGCCGACCAGCATCTCGGCGATCGCGGCTGGAACGTCACTGGCATCGAGAAGTTCCCGCCGCTGATCGCGCGTGGCGTGCTGATCGACGTCGCCGGGACCAAGGGCGTGGACATGCTGCCGGACAGCTACCGGGTCACCCGCCAGGACCTGAAGGATGCGCTGGCACGCCAGAACGTGAAGCTGCAGCAGGGTGACATTGTGCTGATCCGCACCGGCCGCATGCGCCTGTTTGAACAGCCGAAGGCGTACATGGCCAACCCGCCGGGCATGGGCCTGGACGCGGCGCGCTTCCTGGTCGAAGACAGCGGCGCGATGATCGTCGGTGCCGACAACCTCAGCTTCGAGACCTTCCCCTCGGAGGTGTCCGACGACTACGTTCCGCTGCACACCTACCTGCTGGCCCAGCAGGGCGCACCGATCATCGAACTGGTGGCGCTGGACGAACTGGCCCGCGACAAGGTCTACGAGTTCGCCTTCATCGGCGGCCCGTTGAAGATCCGCGGCGGCGATGCTGCGCCGTTGCGTCCGGTTGCGCTGCCGGTGCGCCCGTAACCGGAATACCCGTGCCGGTGGGTGCCGGCCTTGGCCGTGCATGGCCTGGATCTGCCGGGCTCCCTCCCGTAGATCCACGTCATGCGGGATGCTTTACCCCTTCAGCAACCTGAAACCCGCCCCTCCAATTTCATTAGTAATTCTACTCACAAGGCGAGTAGCATGTCTGGTCCCAGCCCCTGATACCGGTCTGCCGACACTCGCTCCATGCCAGCCGTTTCCGTCCATTCCTGTCGCTTCCAGCCTGATTGGCCCCTCCCCCGGGGGACAGGCTGATGGGCGCTGTCGTCGCGCTCGACCGTCTGCTGGACGGCCGCCAGCTGTGGCGCGGCCCGGCGCGCAACGGGCCGGCCAGCGGTCATCTGGCCAGTGGCCACCCGGCGCTGGACGCCCGCCTGCCCGGCGGCGGCTGGCCGGCCAGTGGCCTGTGCGAGGTGCTGCAGGATGCGCCCGGGGTGGGTGAGCTGGCCCTGGTCTGGCCGGCGCTGGCCACGCTGAGCCAACGCGACCGGCCGATCGTGCTGGTCGCCCCGCCCTACCGCCCGCATGCCCCGGCCTGGGCTGCGGCCGGACTGGACCTGGCCCAGCTGCAGATCATCCAGGCGGCACCGAAGCAGGCGCTTTGGGCGGCTGAACAGTGCCTGCGTTCGGCCGCCTGCGCTGCCGTGCTGTGCTGGCCGCAGCCGCAGCAGGCCGATGACCGTTCGCTGCGCCGCCTGCAGGTGGCCGCCGACAGTGGCCAGTGCCTGGGCTTCGTGTTCCGCGACGTGTCCGCTGCGCGCAATCCTTCCCCGGCCAGCCTGCGCCTGCAGCTGGACCACGGCCAGGTGCGGGTGCTGAAGTGCCGCGGCGGCTTGCCGCCCGCACAGCCGCTGCCGCTGGCCGTCGCCCACTGAGGCCGCGCCATGCACTGGGCCTGCCTGTTGTTGCCGCAACTGGCGCTGGACAGCGTACTGCGCCTGCAGCCGGACCCGCAGCGACCGCTGGTGCTGCTGCAGGGGCCGGCACAGCGCCGCGTGCTGCGCGCGGTCAGCCCCGCTGCGCGGGCGGCCGGCCTGCGCCCCGGCATGCTGCTGTCGGCCGCGCAGGTGCTGGTGCAGGATCTGCAGCTGCACGACTACGACCCCGCTATCGAGCTGCACACCCGTCAGCTGCTGGCCAGTTGGGCCTATGCCTACAGTTCGCAGGTCAGCCTCGATTTCCCGCATGCGCTGGTCATGGAAATCGGCGCCAGCCGTGCCCTGTTCGGTGACTGGCTGAAGATCAGGCAGCGCCTGCGCGATGGCCTGCACGAGCTGGGCCTGCGCCACCGTCTGGTGGCCGCACCCACCCCGCATGCCGCGCGCGTGCTGGCCAACGTGCACGACGGCCTGGGCGTCGATGCGCAGCAGTTGCCGGCCCTGCTGGCGCAGTTGCCCTTGGCGCGCTGCGGCCTGCCCGCCGAGGCGGTCACCGTGCTCGGTCGCTCCGGCCTGCGCACACTGGGCGCGGCGCTCGACCTGCCTCGCGACAGCCTGGCCCGGCGTTTCGCCCCTGATGTGCTGCAGCAGCTGGACGCATTGCGGGGCCTGCCCGCATCGCCACTGCGCTACTACCAGCCGCCCGACCGTTTCAATGCACGCATTGAATTCGAGTACGAGATCGAATCCAGCCAGGCCCTGCTGTTTCCGCTGCGCCGCCTGCTGCTGGACCTGGCCGCTTTCCTCTGTTCGCGCGACGGCGGCGTGCAGCGCTTCGATCTGTATTTCGAGCATGACCTGCTGCCGGCCAGCGTGCTGACCATCGGCCTGCTGGCCCCTGAGCGCGATGCCGCGCTGCTGTTCGAGATCGCCCGCAACCGCATGGAAGCCTTTGCCCTGCCCGCCGGCAGCCGGGCGCTGCGCCTGCAGGCCGAACACCTGCCACCGTTCGTGCCGGCCGCGCGCGACCTGTTCGACACGCGCCCGGCGCAGGCCATGCCGTGGACCCAGCTGCGCGAGCGCCTGCGCGCGCGCCTCGGCGATGACGCCGTACAGCCGCTGGCGGTACAGGCCGACCATCGCCCCGAACATGCCAGTGGTACCCAGCCCGCAAGCGGGCCGCCCGCATACTGGCCACTGCGTCCCGGCTGGCTGCTGGAGACGCCGCAACCCCTGCGCGACCCGCGCCTGCGCATCATCGCCGGGCCGGAGCGCATCGAATCGGGCTGGTGGGACCACGCCGATGCCCGCCGCGATTACTACGTGGTGGAAACCGCGCACGGCCAGCGCGGCTGGGCCTTCCGCCCGCGCAACGATCCGCATGCGCCGTGGATGCTGCACGGCTGGTTCGGTTGAACCATCATGCACACCGCCTCCCCCGCCTATGCCGAACTGCATTGCCTGTCGGCCTTCAGTTTCCAGCGCGGCGCATCCACCGCCGATGAGCTGTTCGCGCGTGCCGCCGGCCTGGGCTACCGCGCCCTGGCAATCACCGACGAGTGCTCGCTGGCCGGCATCGTGCGGGCCTGGCAGGCAGCGAAGACCCATGGTGTGGCGCTGGTCATCGGCGCCGAATTCCAGGTCGAGGAGGGGCCGAAGATCGCCCTGCTGTGCACCACCCAGGAGGCCTATGCCAGCCTGTGCCAGCTGATCACCACCTGCCGGCGGCGCGCAGGCAAGGGCCAGTACCGCTGCCTGCGCGAGGATCTGCACGGCCTGGCCGACGGTCTGCTGTGCCTGTGGCTGGACCGGCAGCCGGATGCCAGCCACCTGCCCCTGCTGCGCACCGCCTTCCACGACCGCCTGTGGCTGGCGGTGGAACTGCACCACGAGCACGACGACGCGCGCCGCCTGCAGCAGCTGCAGGCCTTTGCCGAACGGCACCTGCTGCCCCTGCTGGCCAGCGGCGATGTGCACATGCATGTGCGCCGCCGCCGCGCCCTGCAGGACACGCTCACCGCGATCCGCCACCGCTGCAGCGTGGCCGAAGCCGGCTGGCGCCTGTTCCCCAATGGTGAACGCCACCTGCGCCCGCGCAGCGCGCTGGGCCGGCTGTATCCGCCCGAACTGCTGGCCGAGACCGTGCGCATCGCCGAACGCTGCCACTTCACCCTGGCAGAATTGAAGTACACCTACCCGCGCGAGCTGGTACCCGAAGGACACACGCCGGACAGCTGGCTGCGCGCGCTGGTGGAGGAAGGCATTCCCGAACGATGGCCGCAAGGCATCCAGCCCGCGCAGCGCAGGCAGATCGAGCACGAACTGCTACTGATCGCGAAGAAGAACTACGCCTCCTACTTCCTCACCGTGCAGGACATCGTCCGCTTCGCCCGCCAGCAGAAGATCCTCTGCCAGGGGCGCGGCTCGGCGGCCAATTCGGCAGTGTGCTTCGTGCTGGGCGTCACCGAGATCGATCCGGCGCGCAGCAACCTGCTGTTCGAGCGCTTCATCTCCGAAGAACGCGACGAACCACCGGACATCGACATTGATTTCGAGCACGAGCGCCGCGAAGAAGTGCTGCAGTACGTATTCACCCGCTATGGCCGCGAGCGCGCTGCGCTGACAGCCGTGGCGATCAGCTACCGGGGGCGCAGCGCGATCCGTGATGTCGCCCGCGCGCTTGGCCTGCCGATGGACCAGGTGAACGAGCTGGGCGCGGCGATGGACCATTGGGGCGGCAACATCCCGCTGCCGGACACCCTGCGCGAGCGTGGCTTTGATCCGGACACACCGTTGATGCGCCGGCTGCTGTCTCTCACCGGAGAACTGATCGATTTCCCCCGCCACCTGTCACAGCACCCGGGCGGCTTCGTGATTTCCGAACACCCGTTGTCCACGCTGGTGCCGGTGGAGAATGCCGCCATGGCCGGGCGAACCGTCATCCAGTGGGACAAGGATGATCTCGATGCCACCGGGCTGATGAAGGTCGACTGCCTGGCGCTGGGCATGCTCACCGCCATCCGCAAGTGCCTGGCCATGCTGCAGCAGCACGGCCTGCACGAAGGGCGCATGGATGCGATTCCAGACAACGACGGCCCCACCTACGACATGATCTGCGCCGCCGAAACCATTGGTGTGTTCCAGATCGAATCGCGCGCGCAGATGGCGATGCTGCCGCGCATGCAGCCACGCTGCTTCTACGATCTGGTGATCGAAGTGGCCATCGTGCGCCCCGGTCCGATCCAGGGTGACATGGTGCACCCCTACCTGGAACGCCGGCGCATCCTGCGCGAACAGGGCCCCGAAGCCTTGAGCGATCCGGACAACCCCCTCTATCCACCGCAGCTGGAACGCGTGTTCGCACGCACCCTGGGCGTGCCGCTGTTCCAGGAACAGGTGATGCAGCTGGCAGTGGATGCCGCCAGCTACACCCCGGGCGAGGCCGATGCACTGCGCCGCTCGATGGCCGCCTGGAAACGCCATGGCGGCCTGGAGCCGCATCGCGAAAAGCTGCTGACCGGCATGCTGAAGAACGGCTACAGCCTGGAATTCGGCGAACGCCTGTTCGAGCAGATCAAGGGCTTCGGCAGCTACGGTTTTCCCGAGAGCCATGCCGCCAGTTTCGCCCTGCTCACCTATGCCAGCTGCTGGCTCAAATGCCACCATCCGGCCGCCTTCACCGCCAGCCTGATCAACAGCCAGCCACTGGGTTTCTACAGTCCCGACCAGCTGCTGCAGGATGCGCGACGGCATGGCATTACCGTGCTGCCGGTGGATGTGCGCCACAGCGATTGGGACTGCACGCTGGATTTCAGCAAGGGCGCAGCGGCAATCCGCCTCGGCCTGCGCCTGATCGACGGCTGCAGCGAAACCGCCGTGCAGGCCCTCATGCGTGAACGCGCACGCCGCCCGTTCGATGATGTCGGTGACCTCTGCCAGCGCACCGGGCTGGACCGGCGCCAGCAGGGCCTGCTGGCCGATGCTGGCGCGCTGCGTGGGCTCAGTGGTCATCGCCATCGTGCGCGCTGGGATATTTCCGGCGTGGAGAACCGGTTGCCGCTGTTCGACCAGGCCCGTGCCACTGCCGAAGCGCGCGTGGCGCTGCCGTTGCCCAGCGCATGGGAGGACATGCAGGCGGATTACCGCAGCACCGGCACCACGCTCGGTCGCCACCCGATCAGTTTCCTGCGTGCGCAGCTGCGCAGCCGCGGTTGCCTGGATGCCGCGCAACTGGCCGGGCACGGCCATGGCCGCCGTGTCCGCATCGCCGGGCTGGTGCGCATGCGCCAGCGCCCGCAGACCGCCAGCGGCGTCACCTTCTTCACCCTGGAAGACGAGACCGGCATGATCAACGCCGTGGTCTGGCGGCATGTGGCAGACCGCCAGCACCGCGTACTGGTCGACACCCAGCTGATGCAGATCGACGGCCGCCTGGAACGTGTGGATGGCGTGCAGCATGTGATCGTGCAGCGCATGCTCTGCCTGGACGAACTGCTGCAGGGCCTGCGCAGCCACAGCCGCGATTTCCATTGATGCGTAGAGTCGACCGTTGGTCGACTACCGCGTGCCAGCGCGGAATTTCTGCTCGCCGTTCGAAGAGCAGTCGACCAACGGTCGACTCTACCCATCCGCTTTTGCATCCGCTATCGTCGCCACATCCAAGGAAGGACGACATGATGGCCCGCGCACTGATGCTGACCACCCTGGGGGTTTCCACCCTCGCTCTGCTGGTTTCCGGCTGGACCGCCTGGAACCTGCACCACAGCCAGTCACCACAACGGGTGATCGAAGCCCGCGGCCTGGTCATCCACGATGAAAAGGGACAGGCACGGGTCATCCTCGGCGCGCCCGTGCCCGATCCGCTCAGCAAGGGCAAGCCCCAGGGCCCGCGTGCCACTGCGTTGTCCGGCATGATCCTGCTCGGCCCGGATGGTTCCGAACGTGGCGGCTACGGCACCAGTGATCGCGGTGGCGAGGCCCTGCTGACCCTGGACGATGCCAGCGGCACCACCGAAGTCTTCAAGGTCGTGGCCAACCCCGATCGCGGCGCGAGCCTGACCTTACGGCACCAGAACAACACCGGCGCCATGCTCACCTCATGGCAGGGCAAGCCGGAACTGGTGTTCCTGGACGACAGCGGCCAGACCTACTACGTGCGCCCGGGCGCCACCGCCGCCCCCTGATTGACAATGCTTCTGTAGAGTCGAGCTTGCTCGACTGATTCGCGAACAGCAGTCGAGCAAGCTCGACTCTACAAACCGCACAGCCGAGCACGCTCGACGTTACAGACCGCACACCGCCACCAGATCATCGGCCAGCGCCCGCAGCTCTGCCGTGGACAGCGCCGCGCAGGTGATGCGCAGGCCATGCGCAGGGGCGGCTACCGCAAACACCTCGCCACCGCGCACATGCCAGCCTCGCGCCGCCAGCGCCAGCACCTGCGCGTGGCTGTCACCCGGCAGTGGCAGCCACAGGTTCAACCCCTCCATCGGCAGCGGCGTCTGCACCCCGCGCTCGCGCAGCCGTGCCTGCAAGGACTGCAGCCGCTGCTGGTAACGCTCACCCGCCGCGGTGATCTTCGCCCGCTGCGGCGCCGATTCCAGCACTGCACTGGCCGCATCCTGCAGCAGGTGGCTGACCCAGCCGGTACCCGCGGCCAGCCGCAGACGCAGACGGCTGGCGGTGTCTTCGTCACACCCCAGCCACGCCAGCCGCAGGTCGGGCCCCAGTGCCTTGGACAGGGAACGCAGCAGCGCCCAGCAGCGGTCATCGGCCGGGAGCACCGAGTGATAGGGCTGCTGTGAAAGCAGCGCATAGTGATCGTCGATCAGTATCGCCACCTGCGGGTAGCCCGCCAGCAGCTGGCGCAGCGCCCGCGCCCGTTTCGCATCCAGGCTGGCGCCGGTGGGGTTGTGCGCGCGCGGGGTCAGCAGCACCGCCCGTGCACCGGCCTCCAGCGCAGCGCGAAGCGCCTCCACCTGCATGCCGTGCGCGTCCACTGCCACCGGCAGCACCGCATGCCCGCCCGCCGCCAGCACGTTCAGGCTGCCGAGGAAGCACGGATCCTCCACCGCGATACGGTCACCCGGCAGCAGCCACGCCGCCAGCAGGCGCTCGATGCCATCCACCGCACCATGGGTGAGTTCCAGCGCATAGCCGGCCGGGCAATGCGGGTCCAGCGCGGCACGGGCCAGGCGCTGCATGCGCGCACTCACCGTGTCCGCCCCGTACAGCCTGGGGGCTGCCGCCTGCAGGCGCAACGCGGGCAGCAGGCGCGGGTCCGGATTGCCGCCCGCCAGGTCGCGCAGGGCCAGCCCGGGCGCACTGCCTTCACGCGCCACGGCCTGTGCCGGCCCACGCACCATCGTCCCACGCCGGCCCGCCGTACTGGCCAGACCCGCCGCGTCCAGCCGCTTGTACGCGGCCGCCACGGTATTGCGGTTCACGCCGAGCCGCTCGGCCAGGTCACGTACCGGCGGCAGCACGCTGCCCGCCGCCAGCTCGCCATTGCCGATGCCCTCGCGGATGCTGTCGAAGATCGCCTCGGCGCTACGTCCGATGATTTTCATTTTGTCCTATGCCAAACTATATCTTGTCCTGTGCCAGTGTATCCCACCCTGGCAACCGCGCACCGGAGGTACCCCATGCCCCTTGCCCACGCCGACTGGCCTGTCGCACAGTCGGTCGAACAGATCGCCGCCAACCTGGCCACGGTGCGCCAACGCATCGCCGCAGCCTGCAGCCGTGCCGGACGTGACCCCGCCAGCGTGCGCCTGCTGCCAGTCAGCAAGACCGTGGATGAGGCACGCATCCGCATGGCAGTGGCCGCCGGTTGCCTGAGCCTGGGCGAAAACAAGGTGCAGGAAGCCCAGCGCAAAGCCGAAGCCATGGCCGACCTCGCCGTGCAGTGGTCGGTCATCGGCCACCTGCAGACCAACAAAGCGCGGTATGTCGCCCGCTTCGCCAGCGAATTCCAGGCGCTGGACAGCCTGCGCGTAGCCGAAGCGCTGCAGCAGCGGCTGGAGCTGGAAGACCGCACGCTGGATGTGTTCGTGCAGGTCAACACCTCGGCCGAGCCCAGCAAGTACGGCCTGGAACCCGACGCCGTCGCCGCCTTCGTGCAGCATCTGCCTGCGTTCGACCGCCTGCGGGCGCGCGGGCTGATGACCTTGGCCATCTTCACCCCGGATGTCGTACGGGTGCGCGCCTGCTTCGTGCGCCTTCGCGAGCTGCGCGACCAGTTGCAGCGCAGCCTGCCGGCGGGCGTCGACCTGTCGCAGCTCTCGATGGGCATGTCCGGAGATTTCGAGGTGGCCATCGAAGAAGGCGCCACCGTGGTACGCGTCGGCCAGGCGATCTTCGGTGCCCGCGCCACGCCGGACAGCGCCTACTGGCCCAGCGCAGGAGAATCCCCATGATGCCCTCGGCCGGCAAACACGCCGTGGTCCTGCAGCACGTCGCCTTCGAAGACCTGGGCACGCTGCAGCCCCTGCTGCACGCGCAGGGCTGGACCGTGCAGGTACTGCAGGCCGGCGTCGATCCGCTGGAGCCCGCCGAACGGGCGGACCTGCTGGTCGTGCTCGGCGGCCCGATCAGCGTCAATGACACGGCCCTCTACCCGTTCGTGGCCGACAGCATCGCCCTGCTGCAACGCCGCCTGCAGCAGCAGCGGCCGACGCTGGGCATCTGCCTGGGCGCGCAGTTGATGGCGCGCGCCTTGGGCGCCACGGTCGCGGCCAGTGGCGGCAAGGAGATCGGCTTTGCCCCGCTGCTGCTGACCGAAGACGGCCAACGCTCGCCGTTGCAGGCCCTGCAGGGCATCCCGGTGCTGCACTGGCACGGCGAAGCCTCCGAGTTGCCAGAGGGTGCCCAGCGCCTGGCCAGCCCCCCCGCCTGCCGCCACCAGGCCTTCGCCGTCGGCCTCCATGCCCTTGCCCTGCAATGCCATCCGGAACTGGATGCCCGCCAGTTCGAGCGCTGGCTGATCGGCCATACCCTCGAACTGGCCCAGGCCGGCATCGTTCCCAACGACCTGCGCGCGCAGGCCCGCCGCTATGGTGCGCCGCTGGCCGCTGCAGCCAACGCCATGTTCGCGCAGTGGTTGCAGCACCTGCCGGAGACCCCGTGATGCACTACCGCCTGACCATCCACCGCCACGGCCAATACTGGGGGCAGTTCGACTGCGAGGGCCCGGGTGCCCTGCAGCATCTGGACGCCCTCGCCGCGCGCCTGCCCGTCGAAGACGGCTTCCAGTTGCAGCGCCTGAAGGGCGTGGGCGAGGAACGCATCCTGTCCAGCGGCGCCGACGGCCTGCGCGTGCTGGCGGCGCAGATCCAGTACCGGCCGCTCTGAACGGCCTGGCCTGGCCATTGGCCCGGCCGTCAAGGGCGGCGATACTCGACCGATGCTCGACGTACCCGCCCATCTGCGCGACATCGCCACGGATCTGCAGCACCGCCTGCGCCGCATCGAGGCAACGCCCCACCCGAACCTTGCCCAGCACCAGATCCAGCTCGACGGAGAAGCACTGCGCTTCCCCTGCCGCCTCTATGCCGATGGCACACGCTTGATGCGCCTCGCCTCCTCGCTGCAGGGCGACGCGCGCCTGCTGTGCCTCTGCGTGGCGACGCGCCACCCGGACGGCCATCTGCGCCAGCACGCGCTTGAAACACTGGGCGCGGCATCGGCACCGTGGGTCCTGGCCTTCCACCTTGCGCTGCTCGGCGAGTACGTCGAGGAGATCGCCGTAGCCGTCGAACAGCAGGCGCAGCAGATCGGCCCGGCCGCCTACCTGCCCCTGGTGCGAGCGAACCCTGCCTTCGTGGATCGCTGCATCCAGCGCGCAGCGAGCTACTGGGACGCCTACTACCGATCCCGGCACCCAACGCTGCGCACGTTCCCGGCGCACCGCCTGCTGCTGCAACTGCGAAGCGCCAGCCGCGGCCCCTGACCGGGCGCCCGGCTGCAACCGGCCGGATCGCGATGATGCAAATGATTCTCCTTTGCTGTAAGGTGCAGCCGCTGCCCTTGCCGCCGCGGGCTGTTCCTTCCTACTGTCCCCCGCCCGCCTTGTGTCCACGCCTGTCGAACCGACGGATGTCGCGCATCTGTGCGCAGCCCATTACCGGCCGCTGCATGCCCACGTCCGCCGCAAACTTCCGCAACGCAGCGACGCCGACGACGTCGTCCAGGAAACCTGGCTGCGTGTCATCAAGGTCGCTGCCAGTGGACTGCTGGGCAACGGCCGCGCCTACCTGTATCGCGTCGCCCATAACCTGATCGCCGATCACTATCGGCAGCGCACGCGTCGCCGCGAGGAAACGCTCGACGACGCCCAGCTGCTGGCCATCGCCGACCCGGCACCGCTGCCTGAGCAGCGCCTGCTGGACACCGAACAGCTGCGCCATCTCGACGCGATCATCGCCGCCCTGCCTGCGCGATCCCGCCAGGTATTCCTGCTGGCAAGGGTGGAACAGATGGGGCTGGCCGAGATCGGTCGGCTGCTCGGCATCACCCGGCAGACCGCGCACGGCCACCTGCTGCGTGCCCTGGTTGCCGTCCAGCAGGTACCGCAGGCGTGAGCCACGACGCCATCGCCCAGGAAGCTGCCCGCTGGTGGCTGGACGGCCATGACGGCCACCGGGACGAGAACGCATTCGCCCGATGGTATGCGGCCGACCCTCGCCACGCCGCGCAGTACCAGCACCTGCAGGCACTCTGGCAGGCCGGCACGGGCCTGCCCAGCATGCAGCGGCAGCAGCAGCGACGGCAGCGCCGCCGCGTACGCGACGCCGGCATCGCGGTCCTGCTGTTGTGTGCGATCGGCCTGTACAGCCGCCACGCAACCCCGCCCGCCGCGCAGGTGGTGCGCACGGCCGCTGGGCAGACCCGCGACGAAATCCTGCCGGACGGCTCGCACCTGCAGCTTGCCCCGGGCACGGAAGTGCACCTGCGCATCGATGGCACGCGTCGGCAGCTGCAGCTGCAGCACGGCCAGGCCTGGTTCAAGGTCGCTGCGGACTCCGGCAGGCCGTTCCAGGTACACACACCGCACGGCACGGTCACCGCGCTGGGCACCGCCTTCGATGTCGCCGTGGGTGAACACGCCAGCAGGGTGATCGTTACCGAACACGCGGTGCGGGTAGACAGCGGCCCTGGCCACGCAGAGGCGAAAGAAGGCCGGCAGATGCGCTTCGATGGCAACGGCACGAGCGCAGCCATCGACATCGAAAGCGGCGCACTGGCCTGGCGCGAGCGTCGCCTGCACTGGGTCTCGGCACCGCTGGCCACGGTCATGCAGGGATTGGACACCTGGCACGGCGGCCACACCTGGGTCATCGGCACCGCGCTCCGCCAGCAACCGGTCACCCTCCTCGGCGGTGCCGATGGTGCTGCCGAAAGCCGTGACCAGCTGGCCACGCAACTGCACGTGCGCGTGCTGCGCCTGCCCGGTGACGTGCAAGTATGGCTGCCGCCGCACGAAACGCCGCACGATGCACCCTGACATCGGCCCTGCCGCCGCGTCTACCCAGGTGAACGACGCCTCGCGTCACCCCCTGGAGCCTTCGATGCCGTGCCACCGTCCCCTCGTTCTCGCCCTCTCGCTGGCCTGTGCCGGCGCCCTGCCACTGCTGTCTCCCCCTGCCCACGCGCAGGCCGCCACGCGTCACTACGATCTGCCCGCGCAGCCGCTGGCCCAGGCACTGGATGCGTACAGCCGCCTCACGGGCATTGATCTGGTGATGGCCACCGCCCTGCCTGTGGGCCATGTTGCCCCCGCCGTGCAGGGTGACTTCGATGACACCCAGGCGCTGACCCGCCTGCTGGCCGGCAGCACGCTGCGGCCGCGTTTCATCGACGCCCGCCATGCAACCCTGGAACCGGCGCCGCCTCAGCGTGACGACGGCAGTCGCCGCACCGGACCGCTGCGCGTGCAGAGCGATGCCTCGCGTGGACGGGCGGCCGACGCCGGCGCCAGCCAGTACGTTGCCCCCATTGCCGACGGCTTCACGCCGACGGTTGGCAGCGAGCGCGTGGCCATGGCCGAACGGCAGGATGGCAACAGCCTGCTGCGTTCGATGCCCGGCAGCCACAGCTTCCACTCGCGCAGCCAGCCTGGCCTGCAGGTCAACATCCGTGGCATGACCGGCGCCGGCCGCGTCAACACCATGATCGACGGCGTCACCCAGACCTTCCGCAACAACGCCGGCCATGGCTCGGGCGGCCCCTTCGCCTACGTCGACCCGTTCCTGCTGGCGGGCGTGGACGTGCAGCGCGGCGCGGTGGCCGGCGCTGACGGCGCCGGTACGCTGGCCGGCAGCGCGAACTTCCGCACGCTGGACATCGACGACCTGCTGGCCGAGGGTCGCGACTGGGGTCTGCGCGCCGGCTACCGCCACGGCAACAATGGCTACGGCGATGGCCGCACGTTCGCCGGTGCCTGGCGCCACAGCGAGGACGGTGGCGACCGCCAGTTCGGCCTGCTCGCTGCGGCCAGCAGCAGCCGCAGCGGCGAGTACGCCACCGCCAACGGACAGAAGAACGCCGCAGATCCGGCCAGCCAGCAACCCAGCAGCTGGTTGCTGAAAGCGCGCCTGCAGCCCAGCGACCAGCACCGCCTGGACCTGAGCCACATGCGCTATGAGAACGACTTCTACCATAACTATCCGTGGCAGATTTCCGCGCGCAACCAGCGTGCCAGCTACCACTACACGCCCTATACGCCATGGCTGGACGTGCGCGTTACCTACGCCGGCAACAAGACCCACCTGTACTACCCGCCCGTGGAGGATTCCAGCTACATCGGGCGGCGCACGCACAGCAGCCTGAGCAGCTGGACCGCGGACAACACCAGCCGCTTCGAGATGGGCACGGTGCAGGCGCGCTGGAACACCGGCATCAAGCACCAGTCGGACATCTTCGTGGCCGACACCCCCACCCTGCGCGGCGCCAACCCGCAAGGCCGCAGCCAGCTGGACAGCGTGTTCAGCACGCTGGAACTGCAGTATGCGCGCTACGCATTGACCGCTGGCCTGCGCCAGGAGCGCTATGGCATCAGCGGCCATATTCCGGTCTGTTCGGACGTGCCAGGCCAGTGCACGGACATCGGTGGTGGCGATATCGATGTGCGCCGCACCCAGCACGCACTCAGCCCCAGCCTCGCGTTCTCGGTGCAGGCCACCGACTGGCTGCAGCTGTTTGCCGAAGCCTCGCGCACCTCGCGCGCGCCCCGGGTGCAGGAAATGTTCTTCGAGAAGATCCCGCTGGAAGGCATGAGCGATGCCGATGGCGTGGGCGCGAACCCGTTCCTGCGGCGCGAGCGTTCGCGCAATCTGCAGTTCGGCGCCAACCTCAGCACCGACTCACTGCTGGTGGACGGTGACCTGGCCCAGCTGCGGGTCACCCGCTTCGACAACCGCATCCGCGACTACATCAAGCCGCAGTACCTGCTGGCGGTGCATCCGCCGGAGGTAGCGCCCCTGGTAGTGGCCATCGACAGCGACGAGCAGTTGAGTGCCTGGACCGACGTGCTCGACGCCGATGACTTCACCACCACCACCCGCTGGATGAACCAGCCCGGCATCGTGCGCATGCGTGGCATCGAACTGGAAGCCCACTACGCCAGCGAGCACTACCACGCCACGTTGAGCTGGACCCGTTCGCACACCAGCGCGCCCACCATCGAATACGTCAACCTGGAAGACATCACCGCCCTCCCCGACCGCTACTGGACGCTGGACGTGGGTCGCAGCTGGTGGCAGCAGCGCGTGCAGGCCGGCGTGCGTGCCGAGTACTCCGGCCCCACCGAGGAAGGCTACGACTTCTTCCAGACCCGCAAGACCGGCGGCACCGGCGTGCTGCTGGATTTCTACGCCAGCTTCAAGCCCCAGGCCAATACCACGCTGTGGCTGAACATTGAAAACCTGCAGAACAAAGCCTATGACAACAACGCCTCGATCGACAGCATCTTCAGCCCGATCCTGGATCGCGGCAACGGCCGTGGACGGACGCTCTCGATGGGCGTCAATGTGGCGTTCTGAGCGCCGCTGGCTGATGCTGTGCCTGCTAGCGCTGGCGGGCATGGCCGGTGCGCAGCCGATGCCGGGCCGCGTCATCGACCTGGCCACGGGCCAGGCGCTGGATGAGGCGGGCTTCACGCAGCGCGTGGCCGGGGCGCAGCGCGTGCTGCTGGGCGAGCGCCACGACGTCGAGGCCGACCACGCCGCGCAGCGCTGGCTGCTGGCGGCCCTGCAGCGGCAGCGGCCACAGGGCGCGCTGGTCCTGGAGATGATCGCGCAGGAACGCCAGGCGCGCCTGCAGCGCGTGCAACGCTGGCTGGCCAAGGGCAACCGCGCCGACGGCAGCCGCCTGCAGGAATTGTTGGGCTGGGACAGCCGCTGGCCCTGGCAGGCCTATGGCGGCCTGGTGCAGGACGCCTGCGCTGCAGGCATTGCCCTGCACGGCGGCAACCTGTCGCGTGCCGAGGTCGATGCGCTGCTGGCATCGGCTGAGCCCGTCCGGTTCCCGGGGGCCGACGCGCGGCAGCGGTTGTCCGCGGTCGTGCTGGCCCAGCATGCCGGGGCCGCGCCGATGCTGGAAGGCATGCTTGCCGTGCAGCACGCGCGCGACACGCGCATGGCCCAGGTGCTGGCGACATCGCCCGCCCCGGCCTTGCTGGTGGCCGGACGATGGCACGTACTGCGCGGCACCGGCGTTCCCGGCTACCTGCCGCCGGCTGTGCCAGCGCTGGTGATCGCCTTGGGCGCACCGGGTGAAAGCCTGGACGCAGCCGACGCCGATCTGCTGTGGGTGTCCGGCAATGAGTGAGCGCCGCGGCCACTGGCAGGCCGTCGCCATCAGCGTCGGCCTGCACCTGTTGCCGCTGTTGCTGCTTGTGCACTGGGTGGCAAGCCCGCCGGCACTGCCACCGCCGGAGCAGGACATGCGCATCAGTCTGCGCCTGCTGGCACCGGCCGCACCGCCGCGGCCGGTGGAGGAACGCCACGCCGATACGCCCCGCCCGGCACAGCAGGCCAGCGCGCCGCAGCCCAGCAAAGCACCGCCGCCGCCGTTGCCCACCGCAGCGCGCGAGGGCGAACTGGCGGCCAGCGAAACCGGCGGCAGTGGTCGCCAACCGCTGCTGCTTGCTCCGCCTGCAGCAAGCACCAACGCCGCGCCGGCAACGGCCTCGATCGCCGCAGCACCGCCCGCGCCGGATGCACCGCCTGCGGACCTGCAAGCCGGCGCCGCCAGCGACCAGTGGGAGGCCCGGCTGATGGCGCGACTGCAGCGCTATCGCTTCTACCCGGCCGCCGCGCGCGCACGGCGCCAGCAGGGCACGGCCTGGGTGCGGGTCAGCCTGGACCGCAAAGGCAGCCTGCTTGCCCTGCGCCTGGAGCAGTCGAGCGGCCAGCCACTGCTGGACGAAGCCGCCCTGCAGACCTTCCGCCGCGCACAGCCGCTGCCGCCCATTCCGGATGAGATGAACGCACCGCAGGAACTGGTGGTACCGGTCGAGTACTACCTGCATCAAGGGTAGCGTCGCGCCTGCTCGACGGCCCGACGCCGCTGTGCGGCGCCGCCCGAGCGTGGGCTCGGGCGCTACGGCTCCCATGCCACCTGTAGAGCCGAGTCCATGCTACGGCTGCCCTGCACAGCCAGTCGAGCAAGCTCGACTCTACCTCGCAGCTCAGGCCTTCAGCACCTCCACCCGGTAGGAAACCGCATCGCCGTCGTGCTCGATGATCAACCCATGCACGTCCGATTCAAAGCCAGGGAAGCGCGCGTTCTGTTCGCGCGCGATGCGCAGCGACTGGATGATCGGCTCATCGCTGGCACCAAAGCGCTCGCCCGGCATGATGGTGGGAATGCCCGGCGGATACGGCACCAGCATGGTCGCCGCAATGCGGCCGTTGATCTGCTCGATGTCGACCCGCTCGATCTCGCCCTTCACCAGATGGTTGTAAGCCTCGGACGGCGTCATCACCGGGGTCGGCAGGTCCACGTACATCTCCCGCATCACCTTGGCCACCGCGAATTCCTGGTTGAACGCATGCAAGGCATCGCACAGGTCGCGCAGTCCCCAGCCGGCATAGGCCACCGGGTAATCGGCAGCCAGCACCGGCAGTGCCTGGCTTAGCGGTGCATTGCGGTCGTACAGTTCCTTGAACGCCATCAGCTCGGTCACCAGCGTGCTCCACTTGCCCTTGGTGATGCCCATCGAGAACAGGAACAGCACCGAGTACAGGTTGGTCTTTTCAACGGTGATGCCCCGGCCCCACAGGAACTTGCTCAGCACCGCCGCCGGAATGCCCAGAGCGCCCATGCTGCCGTCCATCGACAGGCCCGGGGTCAGCAGGGTCACCTTGATCGGGTCGATCAGCACGTAGTCGTCGACCAGGTTCTCGAAGCCGTGCCAGTGGCCGTCCGGCTGCAGGTACCACTCCTCGCGCTTGGCCACCAGCGGGGCCGGCGTATCGCCCTTGTCCAGGCTGCGCTCGACCTGGGTCGGCTGCCACACGCTGAACCACCAGTCGTCGCGGCCCAGATCGTCGCGCACGTGCAGCATCGCGCGGCGGAAGGCAATCGCCTCGTCGTGCATTTCCTGCACCAGTGAACGGCCGGCATCACCTTCCATCATCTTCGAGGCCACATCGCACGCAGCGATCACACCGTAGTGCGGGCTGGTCGAGGTATGCATCATGAACGACTCGTTGAAACGCTCGGCATCCAGGTCGCGATGCGCGGAGTTCCGGACATGGATCATCGAGGCCTGCGAGAAAGCAGCCAGCAGCTTGTGGGTCGAATGCGTGGTGAAGATGATCGCATCCTGCTCGCGCGGCTTGCCCTTGGCCATGCCGTAATGGTTTTCGTAGAACGGATGGAATGCGGCGTACGCATACCACGCTTCATCGAAATGCAGGAAGTCCACCGCGCTGCCGATCTCGTCGGCGATCTTCTCGGCGTTGTAGCACAGGCCGTCGTAGGTGGAATTGGTGACCACCGCGATGCGCGGCTTCGAGCCAGCCTGGTAGGCCCTGCTCGCGAGCGGGTTTGCGGCGATGCGCTGCTGCAGCGACTCAGGGGTGAACTGATCCAGGCTGATCGGCCCGATGATGCCGTGCGCGTTGCGGCTGGGCGTGAAGTACACCGGCACTGCACCGGTCATGATGAGCGCGTGCAGCAGCGATTTGTGGCAGTTACGGTCGACGAACACCACGTCGCCACGGGCCACCGTACCGTGCCAGACGATCTTGTTGGCGGTAGAGGTGCCGTTGGTGACGAAGAAGGTGTGGTCGGCGCCAAAGTTGCGCGCAGCCTCTTCTTCAGCCTCTTTGATCGGCCCGGTATGGTCGAGCAGTGAACCCAGCTCCGGAACCGAAATGGACAGATCGCTGCGCAGCGTGTTCTCACCATAGAACTGGTGGAAGGCACGCCCGACCGGAGACTTGGTGAACGCCACGCCACCGGCATGGCCCGGCGTATGCCAGGAATAATTGGACTCCGCGGCATGGTGGATGAGCGCTTTGAAGAACGGCGGCAGCAGGTTCTTCATGTAGTCTTCGGCCGCGCGCATCACCTGCCGCGCGATGAAGCTCTTCGTGTCTTCAAACAGGAAGATGAAACCGTGGATGTGCTTGAGCAGCTTGCTCGGCACCTTCTCGATGGTGCGCCGCTCGCCGTACAGGAACACCGGCAGGTTGGCCCTGCGCGCGCTCTGTTCGCGCAGGAACGCGGTCAAGCGCTGGAACTCGCCCTCCACCTCCTCGCTGCCATCGATGGAGATCAGTACGGCCGAGGCAGCAACGTAGGTCCGCGCACCGGCACGGGCATCATCCAGGTTCAGGCCGCACAGCACCCGCTGGTCATTGCCGCGCAGCTCTTCCACCAGCGCGCGGATGAGGATGCCACCGATGCGCGGCGACTCGTAGTCGTTGTCAATGACAATGACCGGATAATCCAGAGACTTGAAATACACGTTGTTTCTCCTTGTCGAACTCAGGAACGCGGGCCGGCGGCGCCGATGGCCGATGCCTCACGGGCGCGCTGCCGCTGCTGGCGGCGCTCCTCGCTGAAGAAGGGATAGAACACGGTGATGAACAGTACGAACAGGAAGGCGTACTGCACGATGCTTCCCGACGAGCCATAGATCGCCCACAGGCAGTACACGACGGTCAGGCTGGTCAGGGTCCAGAACGCACCGGTATGCACCAGCGTGTGCGAACGCTCCACCACGAAATAGCAGGCCACGCAGGAATAGATGTAGGGCAGCAGGGTGAGTACCACCGCCGCCGACGTGATCACGTCGAACTGTGCCGAGGCCGTCTCCGAGGTGGAGGTGACCAGCACGGCCACGGTCATCAGCACCGCCACGATCAGCACGCCCCTGACCGGGACATCATCCTTGTTGGTCCTGCTGAAGATGCTCGGGAACAGGCCATCATCAGAGGCCGCCTTGGCGCTCTGCGCGGTCAGCAGGATCCAGCCGCCCAGCGAACCGGCCGCACCCACGAAGGCGCACAGGCTCACCAGTGCCCCACCCCATCCACCGACGGCCTTGGCTGCCGCCAATGCGAACGGTGCATCGGACACCTGCAGTTCCGCATTCGGCACCATGCCCATGATCACCGACGAGCTGGCGATGTAGGCTACGGCCGCCAGGAACACACCCGCCAGCGTGGCGCGGGCCACGTTCTTCTCGGGGTTTTCCACCACGCCGGCCGTCACCGATGCAGACTCCACGCCGATGAATGCCCACAGGGTCAGCGCCGCCGCGCTGGAGATCGCACCGAAATTCGATTCCCCCGATACGTTGTAGGCGCCCTTGAAGATATCGGCATCGAAGAAAAACCAGCCGAAGATCGCGATGCCCAGGATCGGCACCAACGCGAAGCTGGTGGTCACGGTCTGCACCCGGGTGACGAAGGCCGGCCCGATCATGTTGGCGAAGCTCAAGGCCCACACCAGCACCAGCACGGCCACGCAACGCACCAGCGGCTCCGAGAGGATCGGGAAGAAGTAGCTGAAGTAGCCGACGGCGGCGATCGGGATGGCAACATTGCCGATCCAGTTCGCAAACCAGTAGATGGTGTTGGTCTGGAAGCCCATGTAGGGTCCAAACCAGTCGCGGGCGTAGGCATAGGGGCCGCCGGCCTTGGGTGCCAGCTTGCCCAGTTTGGCAAACACGAACGCTAGCAGCAGCGCGCCGGCCGTGGTGATCAACCAGCCCCAGATCGAGGCGGTACCAATCTTGGCCAGACTGGACGGCAACAGGAACACACCGGATCCCATCATGTTGCCGGCGACGAGGAAGGTGGCTCCAACCACCCCGATTTTCTTTGCTTCTGCCATGACACTCTCCTGAAGCGGGCATGGGCCCGACGGCGCCGGGCATGGGATTCGGCTGCGCGGGCGCAGGTCCGCTGGCGGCTATCTGATGAAGTTGTATTGCAGGCTGCCCTGCACCCGGACCGTGTCGCCGCGTGCGCCGCCCTGCTGTTCCAGGCGCCCGTACAGCAGTTCCATGCCCATCGTCCACGACGGCGCCGGGCTCCAGATCAGGTTGAATACGCCGTAACGGCTCTCCCGGAATGCGTCCGCAGCCAGCGCGCGGTTCCGCTCCAGGGTCAGCTGGCCGAGGATCAGGTTCGAGCGCCACAGCTCGGACCAGTAATGGGTGTACCCGACGAAGCCACCGTGCAGATCCAACGCTTCCAGCCTGCCATCGGCGTCGACCACGGCGTCCAGCCCGGACCCGGTAAGGTCAGCGGTGTAGCGGCTCAGCCCTCGGCCGCCCAGCGCACCAAACAGCAGCAGGTCGCGTTCGCCGACCGATGCCGAGCCACTCAGCTGCAGGCCGCCGCCCATGCGCCGGTCGCGCTCGCCATCGCCGTCATAGGCCAGGCTTCGCGCCACGGCGCCCAGTTGCAGGTGCCCCCAGTCGCGCTCCATGCGGGCACTGAGGGTGACATCGGGCAGCCGGTTGACCGCTGCACGGGTATCACTGGCGCCGGCCAGCTCGGTCTCCGGATCTTCCGCGGCCAGGGTCAGCGTGGTGCCCTTGCCCAGCGCGAAACTGTGGTGAATACCCGCCACCAACAGGTAACCCGCACCGCCCGGACCGGCAAAATCCAGCGTGTCGGGCAGGCTGTCGGCATCCATGAAGCTGGAATAGCCATAGCCTGCGTAGGTATTGCCGAGCTGGCCATAGGCGTGGCGAAGCCGGAACTCGTAGCCATCACTGCTACCGAAGAAATCATTCTCGAGGTAGAAGCGCAGATTGCCGTGCGTGGTGGGCCGCCGCGCCTCGAAGCTGAAGCGCGTCTGCTTGGCATGGATGTTGAAATTGGACACATCACGGTGGCTGCCGCCGACCGGCATCGACGACGGAATGAACTGATCCTGGTCGCCTGCATCCCGCGAATCAGCAATGGCGTCGAGCTTGGCGTAGCCGCCGATGCGGATGACCGTATCGGTGCCGGGAATGGCGAAGAAGCCCTTCAGCTCCGGATCGGTCGGGCCGGCCGCACTGTCCGGCCGGGATGCCGCCGTGGATGGATCGGCGACCGATTCACGCTGTGGCAGCACCGGCGGGGCAACCCCGGACACCTGGGTGGGATGCAGCGCGGCTGTTGTGGCTGCGGTGACCGGTGCCGTTGCTGGTGTGGGTGTGGGTGTGGCTGTGGGTGTGGGCGTGGGCGCAGCCACCGGCACCGGCGCCTGCGCGGAGGCTTCGCGCTGTTCGAGGCGGTCCAGGCGCTGCTGCATGCCCTCCAGCGCCTGCCGCATCGTGGCAATCTCACGCCGCAGCGCCTGTGCGTCCTCCTCGGCATGTGCAGGCGTTGCCGCCAGCGCCACCGTGCAAGCCAGACTCAAGACCGCCAAGCGCATTGCATCCTCCCTGGGCGAAAACCTGCCATGCGCTGCCGGGCGGGACGCGAGCGCCATCCCGACAGCGATCTGCCGTTGCTGGGTTGCGGAGTACTGCGTCGATATCCAGGGCCAGCCTGCGTGCTGCAGGCAACAGAACGATGACATCGCCCTGTTCTGGCCGCGGGAAACCTGACTGCGGCTGCGCTGCCAGCGAGGTGGCGACCGCAGGCGACTGGGTAACAACCCCGCAGTGAGGATGTTGTGAATGGCAAGACGCCAATCGACCTGTCGATGCAGAACGTTGGGGCAGTCCCTGTCGCACGAATGCTGTAATCCATGCGTAAAGGCTAGTCAGACTGCTGATTTCGGCCTTGATTGCGATCAAGTCGCAATGCTTGATGTCAGTCACGATTCAGAAGTGACGGCCTGCAATCCACTGCGCAAGCCTTTTGCCTGCCGATGTCGCAGAATGCAACAGGCCCGCATGTTGCCATGCGGGCCTGATGTGTTCGACTGCGGTGCAGAACCCTCAGCGCGGTCCAAGTACCTTCTGCAGATCATCGCCCTGCGGGAGACCTGCACGGCGCTCGACGCTGCCCTGGTCATTCTGGAACAGGATGCCCGGCGTGCCCTGGAAACCCATTTCGACCATCAGCACCTGGTTTGCATCGAGCTTGCCTGCAACCTCGCGGCTGATGCTCGGCAGCGGCTTGATACCTCCGCGGTCGAACTGGTGTTCGTTTTCCAGCAGTGCAGCACTGGGGTCGCGGGCGGCCAGGATGGCGGCTGCCTTGGCCGGGCTGTCCTCGCGGATCACGCCCACCATGATGTGCCGCAGCTGCACCTTGCCTGCATCCACCCACGGACGCGCCGCCTCCCAGAACTTGTGGCAGTACGGGCAGTTCGCGTCACTGAACGTGTAGACCACGCGGGGTGCATCCGCCTTGCCATCGCGCACCCAGGCACTGGCTTCCAGCTTCGACCACATCTTGGCCGACATCGGCGCGGCCACCAGCTTCTCCACCGACTCGGCAGCCACATCATTGCCCTCGGCATCGAACAGGCTGCCCACCAGCACATGCTTGCCATCGGCAGTGACGTAGGCAGCCGCAGGCTGCTGGCCACCCACCACGCCCGCAAAGCCACGCAGGCCACCGGGTGCATCAAACTCGGAAATGACTTCAAAACCGTGCTTTTCGATGCCCTTCAGCACCGCCGGGCGGTCACCTTTGCTTGCTGCAGGGGCAGCAGCGGCCGTGCCCGCGGGCGCCTTCGCCGGCGGCGTCTGCGCCTGGCTGCAGGCGGTCATGGCCAGCAGCACCGGCAGGATCAGTACCGCGGGCGCGGTGCGCAGGGAAATCGACAGCATGTGAGCTCCAAAGGGAAATGCCCGCGCAGGCTACCGCAGCCTGCGCAGTTTGTGTTCAAGGCCGGCCTGGGTCAGTTCACCCAGGTGCAGGTCCTGCAGGCCTCCCTGCCCATCGAAAAACAGGGTCGAGGGATAGGCCCGTATGCCCAACGCGGTCGAAGCGGCAGCAGGCTCGTCCAGCAGCACATTGCGCAGCGCAAGGTGCTCGGCCTGCAGGAACTGCTGGACTTCATCCTGGCGTTCGCCCTGGTTGAGGAACACGAACTGCACCTCAGGGTGCGCCTGCTGTGCCCGGGCCAGGACCGGCATTTCGCGGCGGCAGGGCCCGCACCAGCTGGCCCAGAGATTCAGCACCAGCGGCCTGCGCTGGAACTGTTCCAGGTCCAGCGACCGACCCTGCAGATCCACGACCTGCACCGCCGGCAATGACAGTGTGCTGGCCTGCCATCGGGCCAGTCCGTAACTGCCCCCGACCCACAACAGCACACCCGCCAGTGCACTGCACATGACCGGAACACGCAACGAAGGCTGTCGGCGCAGGCTCCAGATGCCCCAGCCCAGTGCGGCGACCAGCACCACGGCTACGTGATAGCCGCCGTCGGCAATCTGGAACATGCTCCAGGGCGCTTCAAGATAGAGCGCAAGGTTGGCGGCGATGAAGGACAGGCGACCGCAGAGCAGGCCCACCAGCAACATGTCCAACACCCTGCCCGCACCAGAGGGCCGCGGACGCACCGGCTGGCGTGACGGCCAGAGCCGCGCGATGCTCATCGCAACCAGGAGACAGACCAGAACAACCACAACCGGCATCGGCACCGGCCCCACACTTGCCATTACATCACCCGCACGACATTCCAGAGTTCAGCATATTCAGAGCGCCGGGCCTGCCTTGCAAGCACGGCACTGCTGCGCCAGCGGTCAGGCGGCGTCGAGCCGCGAACCGTCGACCGGTACCACGGGAAGAGCCGGCAGCGCGCGCGACGCCACGGCGGCTGGGGCCGGCAAGGCACGCTCACGACGCTTGCAGCTCACGTGGCGCCGATAGTTGGCGGGCGTCATCCCGACAATGCGCAGGAACAGGCGGCGGAACGCGCTCTGGTCCGCATAGCCCACCCCCCAGGCCACCTCATCGATACTCGCCCCCTGCTGCAGCAGGGTCTGCGCCTTCGCCACCCGCAGGCGCTGGCAGTACTCGATGGGCCGAAGCCCGGTGGCTTTCAGGAAACGACGCTGCAGCGTGCGCGGCTCGAGCCCGGAGATCTCGCAGATGGCCGGCAGCGTGGCGCCACGTGCCGCCGTGGTATGCAGCCAGCGCTGGGCCTTCAGTACATCGCGATCGCCGTGGGCGAAGTTGGCGCTGAACCGCTCCAGATCCTGCTGGATGCCGGCCGGCACGGCGATGCCCAGCTGCTGCGCCACCGTGCTGGCCACGCCCTGCCCGTGCAGGCGATACAGCAGGCGCAGGCCGAGGTAGCGCCATGCCTGTGGGCCTGCCACGGTCAGCAGATCGCCATCGTCAACCAGCGCGCGCTCACTTGGCGCCCAACTGGCGGCCTGGCCCTGCAGGCCCGGATGGCGCCGCAGGTCCGGGCCGGACACGGTGCGCCCGGCCAGCAGACCGGCCCTGGCCAGGACGCCGACACCGTCCGAAGCCGCCGCCAGCAGGCTGCCGCCGTCGTAATGCGCACGCAGCCAGTCCAGCAGAATTTCCTCAGCCCGCACCGCGACGACCGGGCTCACCTGGCCCGGCAGTGCAATCACCGCAGGAATTTCCGCATCCAGCATCTCCGCGCCGGCAACGCGGTTCACGCCACGATTGCTGGCCGGCACGATCCAGCGGGTGACCAGCACGCGTGCGCTGGGGCGCCGCTGCTGCTGGGCAAGACGATTGGCCACATGGGCCATTTCAGCCAGCACCGAGGCGGCCGACGGATCGCCCCCTGGGTACTCGACCACGGCAACCTCGACGAAACCCTCGCTGTTCAGTCCCTCCATACTCCCTTCCTCCATTCGTTCAGGCCGTCGAGCGGCCGGTTCAGGCGAAGGGTAGGAACTGCCCCAACGGCGGGGCTATGAAGAAAGTTGCAAAGTGACCGGCAGGCTGACTCCACAAACCCTTGACTCTGGACCAGACTCAAGGGTTGACAATGCCCCCAGTCATCCAGGAGTGCGCCATGAACATTGGACAGCTGGCCCGCGAGGCCGGGGTGCCGATCGACACCGTCCGTTACTACGAACGCCAGCAGCTGCTGCCCACTGCGGCGCGCTCGGCCGGCGGGTACCGCATCTTTGGCGAGCAGGACCTGCGCCGGCTGCGCTTCATCCGCCGGGCCAAGGCGCTGGGCTTCAGCCTGGAGGAGGTCGCCGAACTGCTCGCCCTGAGCGACCGCCATTCCCAGGACATGGCCAGCGTGCGCGACGCGGCGCAGGCCCGCCTGCTCGACATCCAGCAGCGCATGGCCGAGCTGCAGCGCATGCACGCCGCGCTTTCGCAGCTGGTGGAGGCCTGCCCGGGTCATGGTGCCCTGGCGCAATGCCCCATCCTCGCCGCCCTGACCGAGGACAACGCATGAACAGCGGGCATTCGCACCCTGCAGGCAGCTGCTGCGGCGGCAGCCCGAAGAAGGCCGCCCTGACGGTGAAGGATCCGGTGTGCGGCATGGACGTCGATCCGGCCAGCTCCCCTCACCATGCCCACCATCAGGGCGCCGATTACCACTTCTGCAGTGGTGGCTGCCGGCAGAAGTTCATCGCCGACCCGCAGCGTTACCTCGACCCGTCTTCCCACCCCGCCCCTGAACTGCCGGCCGGCACCCTGTACACCTGCCCGATGGATCCGGAGATCGTCCAGGAAGGCCCTGGCACCTGCCCGATCTGCGGCATGGCGCTGGAGCCGATGATGCCCAGCCTGGACGACGGCGAGAATCCGGAGCTCACCGACTTCCGCCGTCGGTTCTGGGTCTCGTTGCCGCTCAGCGTGGCGACCATGGCGCTGGCGATGCTGGCGATGACGCCGCTGCTGCACGCGCTTTCACCTGCAACGCGGGTGTGGATGGAGGCCGCATTGGCCACGCCGGTGGTGCTGTGGGCGGGTTGGCCGTTCCTCGAACGCTGGGCGCAGTCGATCCGCAACCGCAGCCCCAACATGTGGACGCTGATCGGCACCGGCGTCATCGCCGCCTACGGCTACAGCGTGGTGGCCACCGTCGCACCCGGCGTGTTCCCGCCCTCGTTCAAGCAGCACGGCCACGTGGGTGTGTACTTCGAGGCGGCAGCGGTGATCATCTCGCTCACGCTGCTGGGCCAGCTGATGGAGCTGCGCGCCCGCGCCAAGACGTCCGCTGCGATCAAGGCCCTGCTGGGGCTGGCCCCAAAGACCGCACGCCGGATCGAAGCGGACGGCAGCGAACACGACGTTGCGCTGGCGCTGGTGAAGGCAGGTGACCGCCTGCGCGTGCGTCCCGGCGAAAAGGTCCCGGTGGATGGCCGCGTGCTGGACGGCCGTTCGACGCTGGACGAATCGATGCTGACCGGCGAGCCGGTGCCGGTCACCAAGCAGGCCGGTGACAGCGTGATCGGCGCAACCCTGAATGGATCCGGCGCGCTGGTGATCGAGGCCGAGCGCGTCGGAGATGACAGCATGCTGGCGCAGATCGTGCAGCTGGTGGCACAGGCGCAGCGCTCGCGCGCACCGATGCAGCGCATGGCCGACAGGGTGGCGTACTGGTTCGTGCTGGCAGTGCTGGCCGTGGCCGCACTGGCGCTGTTCGGCTGGGGACTGTTCGGGCCTGAGCCCTCGTGGACCCATGGCGTACTGAGCGCGGTGGCAGTGCTGATCATCGCCTGCCCATGCGCGCTGGGGCTGGCCACGCCGATGTCCATCATGGTGGCCACCGGCCGCGCGGCGCAGCACGGCGTGCTGTTCCGCGATGCTGAAGCCATCGAAGCGCTGGGCAGGATCGATACGCTGGTGATCGACAAGACCGGCACGCTGACCGAGGGCCGCCCTGCATTCGATATGGTGCTGGCCAGTGACGGCTTCAGGGACACACAGGTGCTGCAATGGGCCGCCAGCCTTGACCAGGGCAGCGAACATCCCCTGGCCGAAGCCATCGTTGCCGCCGCGCGCGCTCGTGATGTGCCGCTGCTGGCAGTCGAGGACTTCGATTCGATCACCGGCCTGGGCGTGCGTGGGCGTGTGGAGGGTCGCGCGATGTGGCTGGGCAACACCGCACTGATGTCTGCGCAGTCGATCGCTGTGGCAGCGATGCAGCAACAGGCCGATGCCCTGCGCCGACGCGGGGCCAGCGTGATGTACCTGGCGGTGGACGGCCAGCTGGCCGGACTGCTGTCAGTGGCCGATCCGATCAAGGCGACCACTTCCGACGCCATCGCCGCGCTACAGCGCGACGGTCTGCGCATCATCATGGCTACCGGTGATGGGCTGCTCACTGCGCAGGCGGTGGCGTCCACGCTGGGTCTGGACGAAGTGCATGGCGAAAGCCGTCCCGCCGACAAGGCCGCGCTGGTGCAGCAGCTTCAGGCACAAGGCCGCGTCGTGGCGATGGCCGGCGATGGCATCAACGATGCGCCCGCCCTGGCCAGCGCAGACGTCGGCATCGCCATGGGCACCGGCACCGACGTGGCGATGTCCAGCGCGCAGGTCACGCTGGTGAAGGGAGATCTGCGCGGCATCCTGCGCGCGCGCCAGCTTTCACGTGCGACTGTGCGCAACATGCGACAGAACCTCGGCTTCGCTTTCCTCTACAACGGCCTGGGCATTCCGGTGGCCGCCGGCGTGCTGGTGCCGTGGGGCATTTCGTTGTCGCCGATGCTGGCCGCAGTAGCGATGAGCCTCAGTTCGGTATCGGTCATCAGCAACGCGTTGCGCCTGCGCGCGCAGCGTCTGCCGGACGGCTGACATCGGCGTCGCAGCAGACGTGAAGAAAAGTGCAATAAACGCTTGCCAACCCCCGGGGGCACAGCTATTATTTCGCTCCTCAGCGACGTGGGGCCATAGCTCAGCTGGGAGAGCGCCTGCATGGCATGCAGGAGGTCAGCGGTTCGATCCCGCTTGGCTCCACCAATCTTTCGGCATTAGGCCGTCGAAAGGTCGCTAAAGAACATTGATGAGATCTGCGTCCCCATCGTCTAGAGGCCTAGGACATCACCCTTTCACGGTGGCGACCGGGGTTCGAATCCCCGTGGGGACGCCAACTCATCACGAACAACGAGGACCCGGCCGATAACCGGGTCTTTTTTGTTCACCGCCTACCGGCGTTCAGGTTGTGGCGTTGCTGTTCCCCCTGCCCTTGTGGCGCTGGTGGTTCACAACGAAGAAAGCGAAAAAAAAGCTTCCACAAAGGTGAATACGTTGGTAAGATAGGCGGCTCAGTTACACGGGGCCATAGCTCAGCTGGGAGAGCGCCTGCATGGCATGCAGGAGGTCAGCGGTTCGATCCCGCTTGGCTCCACCACTTTCGACATTAGGCCGTCGGAGGTTTTACAACTTGAAGTTTTTCGTGCGTCCCCATCGTCTAGAGGCCTAGGACATCACCCTTTCACGGTGGCGACCGGGGTTCGAATCCCCGTGGGGACGCCAGTTTCAAAACGGACCCTGCTCCCGGCAGGATCATCCGGGGTTTCATGGGGCCATAGCTCAGCTGGGAGAGCGCCTGCATGGCATGCAGGAGGTCAGCGGTTCGATCCCGCTTGGCTCCACCACTTCGACATTAGGCCGTCGAAGTTCTACAACTTGAAGTTTTCGTGCGTCCCCATCGTCTAGAGGCCTAGGACATCACCCTTTCACGGTGGCGACCGGGGTTCGAATCCCCGTGGGGACGCCAATTCTTTAAAACCCCGGCCTCGGCCGGGGTTTTTCTTTGCCTGCAAACCAGGCATGCCATTCAGAACCGGCGGTACATGCCGATCGATGCGGGTGCGGTGGGCGCGAACCCGAACTGCGCATACAGACGATGCGCCTCACCATCGGCGAGCAGGCTGACATACGCAGACGGCGGCAGATGTGCCTGCATCCACGCATCCAGGCGCCGCATCACCTCTTTACCCAGACCCTGCCCCTGCAGCCTGGGCACCACCGCAATGTCGCAGACCTGCAGGTGGCAACCGCCATCCCCCACGATGCGCCCCATCGCCACCAGCTCGCGGCCCTCGTAGGCACAGACCCCGAACAGGGTATTGGGCAGTGCGCGGCTGGCAGCCTCTGCCGTCTTGGCACTGAGCCCGGCCAGCAGCCTCAGCTCGCAGTACTCCTCCACGGTGGGTACGCCATCGCGGAACAGGCAGGTCGTCGAATCATTCATGCGTCATCTCCCAGATGTCGCGCTATCCTGCCGTAGTCAGGTCGCAGCCGCTGCGACCTTCGCTCACAGAATGCCCATGTGCTACTCCGCCCTCATCCGCGCCGACTACGCCAAGCTGGTCCGTGAATTCGGTGCCGTGCTGTCGCTGGAAGAATTCGCCGAGCTGTACGCGCATGATCCCGGCAAGAAGCGGCCGAAGACCCCCAAGGCGATGGACGATGGATTCGCCGGTGCCCGCACCGAACAGGGGCGCGACATCGTGGCGAAGATCCAGCAGTGGCATGCGGAGGAGCAGCAGGCGCTGCAGGCCGAGCTGTTGAAGCAGAGCGAACGACGCGACATCGCCAACGCCACCCTGGCCACACGACCGACACAGAAAGCGCGCAACGACCTGCGCGTGGCCAGCAACCGCATCGAACGCGCGCAGTCACGCCTGGATGACCTGCACCGGGCGCAGCTGCTGCCACGCGACAACCGTATCTTCCCCGGCACCTATGCGCCGGTGATGGTCAGCGAGAACGGGCAGCGGGTAATCAAGCCGATGCGCTACCAGTGCCGCCTGCCGGACAAGCCCGCGCGCAATGACGTGCTGTATCCGGGGACGTACAACGCGCGCCGGGACAGCCTGGAAGGCTACTGGCGCGGTGCCTTCGGCCTGCGCCACGGCGTGGTGGTGGTCAGTGCGTTCTACGAGCACGTGCCGCGCCACGCCATCGCCGGCCGCAGCCTGGATGCCGATGAAAAAGAACAGGACGTCGTACTGGAGTTCCGCCCCGATCCACCTCGCGATCTGCTGCTGGCCTGCCTGTGGGCCGAATGGGAAGGCCCGGAAGGCCGCTTGTTGTCCTTCGCTGCCATCACCGACGCACCGCCGGCCGACGTGGCGGCTGCCGGCCATGACCGTGGTGTGGTGCCGATCCGCCCGGAACATCTCGATGCCTGGCTCAACCCCGATCCGGACCAGCTGGCCACGCAGTACGCCATCCTCGATGACCGCGAGGACCTGCGCTACGTCTATGAAGAGGCGGCCTGAGCCGGGTTCCTGCCGTCAGACCTGCGCGCTGGAGCGGCCGACCGCGCGCACCAGCGCCCGCGACAGATCCGCCGACAGATAGGGCTTGACCAGCAGTACGCCGGCACGCATCGATGCCGGCAGTTGTTCGGCGGTCATGCCGGTGGCCAGCACGAAGGGGACCCCACGCGCCGTCAGCGCCGCAGCGACGGGCTCACTGGTCTCGTTGCCGGCAAGGCGGTAATCCAACAGCGCTACATCCGGCGAAGTTTCCTGCAGCAGGCGCAGCGACTCGGCGACCGTCGCAGCCATCCCGACGACCACGGAGCCAGCCTGCACCAGCTGCATCTGCAGCAGAGCCGCGCTCATCTCGTCGTTCTCGACCACCAGCACCCGCACGTCCTGCAACGCTGTCATGGACCCCGCTCCTGCACCAGTTAAGCCGGTCCAGTATAGCCATCACCTGGCCATAACCGACAAAACGGCGGGCTTCTGGCCCGATTCGCCGGCGCCCCTATGAACGGTCAGCGCCCTCGGTTACACTAGCCCGCTGCTGCCGGTGTGGCGGAATGGTATACGCAGCTGACTCAAAATCAGCCGGGGGTAACCCCATGAAGGTTCGAGTCCTTTCACCGGCACCATGAAGCCTTGCGGCGCAAGCGCTTCTACAGAAATGGCGTAATGGAGTCGTGAGTTCACCGACTCCAGCCTGTTTTTCATTACCCCCTTCGATCATCCTCAGCGCTCTGGCCACGCTGTCAGCGATCTTTCACGTGGCGCGCCTGATCGACAGCGCGGTTCAGGCTCGCCTGCCGCAGCTCGCCATCCGACCGGACAACTCAGGGGATGCGATGCTCCTCTGGCCGAACCGTTGGCACCGGTTGCCGGGATCGCCAAGCCTTCACTGCGGTGAGGATGGGGCGCTCCAGCACGTAATGAGCAATGACGCCCACAACAACCGATACCAGAGTGGCGCAGAGAATGATCCCGTCCGCGGCCATGGCGCCGAACAGATCCAACCGGTGGAGCAGCCAGTCCTGGACATGCATGTGAAACAGGTAGATCGAGTACGAAGCATCGCCCAGCACTGCGAGGAAGCGCCCTCTTCCTTCTGGCACGGGCTCCCTGAGAGTCGCTGAGGCAACGATGAGGGCCGAATAGACACCCCACGTTCTGAGGCGCTCCCAGCTGATGGTGCCATCGAGCGTGTTGCCGGACAGCCACTCACCACTCATTCCGTGCATTGCATCGCGGAGAATGAAGAACGCACCTGCGGCAAAGAGTGCGCTGGCGCCCCAGGAAGGAAGACGATAGCCACGGGTCCAGAACCGCCCGATCACCACCCCGAGCACGAACTCCAAGGTGATCGGATTCCCAATGATGTTCAGGGATAGAACGTTGAACGGCCGGGCAAAGCCATAGGCAGACCCGAGGATGACGAGACCTGCAACGATCAGCGTGATCCTTTCAGCCAGGCTCCTGCGGGAGCGCCATAACAGCGCTGCAGTGACCACGGCATAGAAGGTCGCCTCGAACAACAGCGTCCACCCCGGCGGTAGCGTTGGCGACATTGACGCGGGGCCAACGGGCTGCATCAGCGCCAGCGACATGAGCAGGTCCCCCAGGCCCACCGGACCGGGGCTGACCAGCACAAAGAGGAGTGTGGCCAAGGCATACAGGGGCCAGACCCGCAGCAGGCGGTTCTGGACAAACGCCTTCACCGACACAGCGTTCGCCGCAGAGATCGAAACGATGAACCCACTGATGACGAAGAACACATCGACGCCAATGGAGCCTATCTGCCGAATATCTCCGTATTCCGTCTGGTACGAATGCAGCCCGTTGTTGGTGATGAGGAACATCGCGTGAAACCAGACGACCCCTATCGCCGCCAATCCCCTCAACCACTGGATGCTGACCAACTTGTCCATGGCGCCTCTCCCCTGGCGTTCGGTCCATGGTAGCAAGGCCGCAGGGCGCCCGGTTCCACCACGCCGGCCGTGCCATGCGTGGTCCTGTCCCGCCATCCATTGGCGCGCCGATCATGCGCTGGACGTCCAACGTGCCGGTGCACCCATGTCGCCTTTGGCGGGACCTCCGGCGCACTGGCAGCCGGAATGCGCCACAGACTGACGCACCATGCGCAGGTTCCGTTCAATTCACTCCCGAAAATCGCGTGCCCGCAGGACCGACGTAGGCTGGCGACGACCACATGAAGTGGTCGAGATCGCTACAGAACAGGAGAAAAGCATGAAGCTGTCACCGTCTGTTGTCGTGCTGTCGCTGCTGGTCCTGGGTGCCGGGATGTCCGAAGCATCGGACGCCTATGCCGCACCTTCACGCAGCCCGTGCACAACCACCGAAACCAGCACGATCCTCCGTCGCGGAGACGCCGGGTTCAAGGAGACCACCGCGAGTCTCAACAGGTTCTTCGACGCACACCGCGCCACGGCCGTAATTTCCACCCCGCCGCGTCGGGAACTTGCCGATGCAGAAGCCGAAGTCATTCACGTCGAGACCCACGTCGAGCGCTGCGGGAAAGGCAGTCTGCTTGACACCCACACGAACTCCATTGGTGGGTGCAGCTATGTGGGATGCACGGGCTCGCCTGGTCATGAGTTCAGCGGAATGCCGGTTGGCTCCGTCGTCAGCATGAGCTCCTGCGGAGGTGGCATGCAGCGCTCAGGCACGTTCCAGCGGACCGCCAGCGGCTGGGTCATGACGGCCTACAAGGAAGCCCGGGCCACCCAATGTGACGCATTGAGCTGAGTCCACCCATACCGGGTCCGCGGACGCCACAGGCAGCACCGGGCAGCAAAGGCCAGGTCATGCACCTGGCCTTTGCACGCGCGGCGGCCGCTACGGTACCACCCGCAACATCGGCGACCGGTGTGCAGTCGCACTGCCCTGCCCCACGTCCACCCGGAACCCGGCCACCGTCTGCAGCAGCTGCCCGGACTGCTCTTCCATGCTGCGCGCCGCCGCCGAGGCTTCCTCCACCAGTGCTGCGTTCTGCTGGGTACCCTGGTCGATCAGGTCGATGGCCTGGTTCATCTGCTGGATGTCGTCGCTCTGATGTTGTGCCGCCGCGCTGATCTGGGTCATCAGGTCGCTCACCCGGCGCACGTCACGCACGATTTCATCCATGGTGCGCCCGGCACTTTCCACCTGCGCGGTTCCGGCGCCGACGTTCGCCACCGATGCGTCGATGAGCTGTTTGATCTCCTTGGCGGCACTGGCCGACCGCTGTGACAGCTCACGGATCTCGGTCGCGACCACGGCAAACCCACGACCATGCTGGCCGGCCCGCGCCGCTTCCACTGCCGCATTGAGCGCCAGGATGTTGGTCTGGAAGGCAATGCCGTCGATCACCCCGATGATGTCCACGATGCGGCGCGAGGAGGCGTTGATCACCGCCATGGTGGCGACCACCTCATGAACCACCGCGCCGCCACGCGCTGCCACATCGGCGGTGCCGCCGGCCAGTTCGCTGGCCTGCCGCGCATGGGTGGCGGTGCGCTGTACGGTGTCGGCCAGGCCCTTCATGGACACTGCCGTTTCTTCCAGCGACGCGGCCTGCTGCTCCGTACGCTGGGACAGATCGCTGTTGCCCTGCGCGATTTCGCTGGCGCCCACGGCAATGGTATCGGCGGCGAACTTGATCTGGCCGAGGATGCCGGCCATCGCTTCGACCAGCGCGTTGACGCCCTCGCACAGCTCGGCGACCGGGCCGCGCTTGTCGGTCATGTCCACGTGGTGAGTCAGGTCGCCCTGCTTTGCGGCCGCCACCACTTCACGGGTCTGCGCCACGGCACGCTGGGTGGCCTGGTTTTCGTGTACCTGGGCGGTGATGTCGGTCGCATACTTCACCACCTTGAACGGACGGCCGTTCATGTCCAGGATCGGGTTGTACGAGGCTTGGATCCATACCTCACGACCGCCCTTGCCCAGGCGCCGGTACTGCCCCGCGTCATACTCCCCGCGGCCAAGCTTTTCCCAGAACTGGCGGTACTCGGCGCTCTGGCGATACTCGGGTTCGACAAACAAGGCGTGATGCTGTCCGCGCACTTCCTCCAGGGTGTAGCCGGTGGCGGCCAGGAAGTTGGCGTTGGCCGACAGGATGCGGCCATCGAGGCCGAACTCGATCACGGCCTGCGACTTGTCGATGGCGGCCAGCTGCCCCGCTGAATCGGCGGCCTGCAGCTTCTGCGCGGTGATGTCGGTGGCGAACTTCACGACCTTGTAGGGCCGCCCCTGGCGATCCAGGACGGGGTTGTACGAGGCCTGGATCCAGATCTCCCGTCCTCCTTTGCCGAAGCGCCGGTACTGCCCGGCGTCGAACTCGCCACGCGCCAGCCGCGCCCAGAACTCGCGGTACTCGGCGCTGCGGCTGTGCTCCGGGTCGACGAACAGGGCGTGGTGCTGGCCCTGGATCTCATCCAGACGGTAGCCCACGGCCTGCAGGAAGTTCTCGTTGGCCTGCAGGATGGTGCCATCCAGGCCGAACTCGATGACCGCCTGCACGCGGTGCAACGCGGCCACCTGCGCGGCCAGCTCGTCCTGGCGACGGTCCTGTTCCGACTGTGCAGTGGCGCTGCGCTGGGAACCCAGCGCGCCCAGCAGCGCGCGCCAGGGCGAATAGCGGGAATGGGAGTCGGCCGGTGTCTGCTCACCTGCCGTGAAGCCTGGCATCAGCATCATGGGGTCCTCGGAGTCCAATAAAATGCAATCCGGCGGGCGGATGCCCGGCGGGGCCATCAATTGCCTGGACTTGCAGACGCGCGGGGGTAGCGTCCTTGTTGGTGGTGCGCGTAAAGCTCTGGACTGCGGACTGCGGTACACACAGCGCGGGCCGCCCGTCGGGGGCAGCCTAGAGTCCAGCCGCGAGGAACAGGAGCGGGATCCATTCCGGTTATCGGCAGGCCCGCCGCAGCCTTTAGGCCCATTTGGCCAGGGCGGCACCCTGCCGGCGCTGGGCCCCGGTCAGCGTTGCCGCCACAGGATCCAGCGCAGCACGGCAATGGCCAGTACCGCCGGCAGGTAGCCGAGGCTGCCCACCCAGACCAGCAGCGCCGCGGTCACCCAGCCACCGCCGCCCCCCAGGATCCACGACGAGGTCTGCAGGATGTGCAGTGCGACCGGCAGCAACAACGCCGGCGACAGGCGCAGCACGTGCCAACGCCAGCCCAGCGGCCCGACGAAGCCGATGATCGCTCCAAGCACTGCAGCAGTGGTCACGATGGGCAACGCAGCGTCCATGTCGTTGTCTGTTCCGGGGTGCAACGGCCATTGTGGATGATCCCTGCCGTTACAGCGATGCACGCTGCACCGAAAAGGTTGCAATGACCAACGGCGCATCCCCTCACGCGCAGCCGCGCGCACCATGGCCGGGTCAGGGAGCCAACCATTGCAGGGAGAAGCCATGTTCAAGCGAAGCGCGTGTGTTCTGTTGCTGGCGGTGTGCAGCACCACAGCCGGTGCGGCGGATGCGCCGTACCGCCCCGCCTTCCACCCCGACCAGCTCAAAGGGCCCCCTGCCGGACGCGTGAATGAAGTGCTGGTGCTGGGCAGCCCGCATCTTTCAGGCCTGCCGGATACGTTCCGGCCCGAGCAGCTGGAACCGCTGCTGACGCGCCTGCAGGCCTGGGCACCGACCGCGATCGCGGTGGAAAACGTGCCGGGCCTGCAATGTGATTACATGCGCCGCTACCCCAGCCGCTATGCGGAAAGCACCGCGGACTACTGCCCTGATCTGGCCCCAGCGAAGGCGGCCACCGGCCTGGATGTGCCGGACGCCAATGCCGAAATGGAGCGCCTGCTCGCTGCGTGGCCGAAGGACCCGACACCGGCACAGCGCCGCCGCTTGGCCGCGGTGTGCCTGGCCGCCGGCGAGCGTGGCTCGGCCCTGGTGCAGTGGCTGCGGCTTTCACCGGCCGAGCGTCGCGCAGGCGACAGCCTGAGCCCTGAACTCGTGCAGTTCCTGGAAGCACGCCGCGTGCGCAAGGACGAAACCGCCCTGGTCGCCGCCGTGCTGGCGGCCCGCCTGGGCCTGGAGCGGCTGTGGTCGGTGGATGACCACACCGCCGATGCGCCCACCCCTGCAGCACAGCAGGAGGCCGCCGGAAAGGCGATCCGCAGCGCGTGGGACAACGATGCCGGAAAGATCCGCCATGGCACCTATGAGCGCTTGTACGCCAATGTCGACAAGCCCGATGGGTTGATGGCGATCTACCGCAACGACAACGATCCTGCCATGGTCAAGCTGGTGTATGACAACGACTTCGGTGCCGCGTTCGTCGAACCATCGCCGGAGGGCTTCGGCCGCAACTACCTGGGCTACTGGGAAACCCGCAACCTGCGCATGGTCGCCAACATCCGCGACGTGCTGGGCCAGTATCCGGGCACGCGGATGCTGGCCATCGTGGGGGCCTCGCACAAGGGCTACTACGAGGCGTATCTGGACCAGATGCATGATGTGCAGCTGGTGGATGCGGAGCCTGTGCTTCGTTGAGCCCGGATGGCGGCGGCGTAGAGTCGAGCATGGCTCGACTCTACAAAGGCAACAGCAACAGTCGAGCAAGCTCGACTCTACGTACCGAACGTCTTGACCATCAGCGCGGGTGAAACGAACACGCGCAACCCGTGATCCAGCGGCTGCTGCATGTCGTAACCATGCGCATGCGGCCAGCTTCCGGCACCTCCGATCTCCACGAACTCGGCCCCTGCATTGCGGACGACGCGCGCGCCCGGGCTGGATGCGAGGCAGCCGTCGAACACCGGCTCGCCCTGCCCTGCCGCGAACACCTGTACGCGTGCATCACCGCTCAGCACGCTGAAGGACAGCAGCAGACGGATGCCTGCCTGCGCATGCACCACCTGTACCTCGCTGCCTTCCGACGCGTTCACCGACGATGCAGCGCCGAACAATTCGATAAAGGCCGTTTCATCCCAGGCGAACATCAACACCCTCGTCATTGGCAGCGTCGAGCCAGAAGCAGTCGAGCTTGGCTCGACTCTACAGGGGCCGGCGCGCCTTGCGCCACAGCGTTGCGCTGGCGGCGATGATCCACCCCAACGTGACCAGCAGTACGACCGTCACGCCCCATTGCAGCACCGGCACCAGCGACTGTGCCAGCGGGTCGATACGCAGCTGTTCCAGGCGCAGGCCGCCGGCCAGCGCCAGCAGCCAGCCGATGCAGGCCGGGGCATAGGCACCGGCGACGTGTGGGTTCCAACGGCTCATGGCACTTCCCTGCTGAGGTGGCGATGGGGCGATTGTTCCGCCCCGCCCTCTCACGGATTGAGACCGTATCCGGCGTCAGTGCACCCAACCGCCGCCCAAGGCAGCCATCAGCGCCGCGCTGGCCTGCAGCTGGCGGCTCTGGATGTCCTGCAGGCCCAGCTGCGCCTGGCGTGCATCGGTCTGCGCGCTCACCACGTCCAGGTAACTCACCGCACCGCCCGCATAGCGGTCGCGCGCGATCTGCTCGGCACGACGCGCGGCCTGCACCGCATCGTCTTCGTGGCCACGCTGGGCGTCCAGCTGGCGCAGCAGCGTCAGCTGGTCCTCCACCTGGCGGATGGCCGCCAGCACAGTGGCGCGGTACTGCGCGGAGGCGGCGTCGAACTCGGCATACGCCTGGGCTTTGGCGGCCTTGCGGCGGCCACCATCGAACACGGGCAATGCTGCCAGCGGGCCAAGCGCCCAGTAACGGTTGCCCGCGTCGAGCACGGCGGCACTGCCGGAGGTCTGCCCGCCCAGCAGGCCGATCAGGCTCAGCTGCGGGAACCAGGCGGCGCGGGCCACACCGATGCCGGCATTGGCGGCAAAGACCCGTCGCTCGGCCGCCGCGATGTCCGGCCGCTGCCGCAGCAGGTTGCTGGGCAGATCCGCAGGGACCTGCGGCAAGGCCGGGAGGCCGCCCTCGGCCAGCACGAAGCCACTGGCCGGTGCGCCCACCAGTTCGGCGATGGCATGGCGCAGCAGCGCATGGCGTGCATCCAGCGCATCCAGATCGGCCTGTGCGCTGGCCAGCTGATGGCGGGCGCGGGCCACGTCCAGTTCCGACGCGATCTCGCCACGGAAGCGATCCTCGGTCAGGGCCAGCGCCTGCCGGTAGTCGTCGATGCTGTCGCGCAGGATGTGCTGCTGGGCTTCGGCACCCCGCAGCTGCAGGTAGAGCCCGGCCAACTGCTGCGACAGGCTCAGCCGCGCCGCCGCAAGATCATCGCCACTGGCGTCGGCACGCGCGCCCGCCGCAGCAGCGGCATTGCGCAAACGTCCCCACAGGTCCAGATCGAAAGACAGCGAAAAGGTGGCGCTGTTGCTGTCGTACAGCGCAGGCTGGGTGGCGCTGCGCAGTGGCTTGTCGTCGGACTGGCGCTGGCGCATCGGCCCGGCGCTGAAGCCTACCTGTGGCGCACGCGCCGACGCCACTTCGCCGGCCGCCGCACGCGCGGCATCGTAATGGGCCACAGCCAGCGCCAAGGTGGGGCTGGCCGCTGCCAACTGCTGCTGCAGTCGGTCCAGCTGTGGGTCCTGGAACACCTGCCACCAGTCCGTCGGCATCGGTGCGGCCACAGCAGGTGCGGTGCTGCCTTCGTAGCCGGCCGGCAGTGCCACGGCGGGCACCTGGTAGGTCGGCGCCAATGAGCAGCCGCCCAGCAACAGGGTGCCCAGCACCACCGCCAGCCGATGATCAGCCGCGCGCATGGGCAGGTTCCTGCTCACCGGCAACCACGCGCACCTGGTCGCCTTCGCGCAGTGCATCGGGCGGGTTGGGAATGACCCGGTCGCCTGCCTTCAGCCCGCGGTCCACGCGCAGCGTACTGCCGAGGTCACTGGCAATGTGGATGTCGCGCAGGTGCACGATGCCCTTCTCATCGACCACCGCCACCTGGGTGCCCTTGGCACGGAAGATCAGTACGTCGGCCGGTACGCTCACGCCGTCGCCGCTGCCCTTCTGCGGCAGGGTCACTTCGGCATAGCTGCCCGGCAGCAGCGCGCCATCGGCATTGTCGACCACGAACTGTGCCAGCAGCGTGCCCGAACTGCGGTCGATCGCACTGGAATCGCCCTGCAGCGTGGCGGTGAAGTGGCGGCCGGCCTGGCCGGGGACCTGCAGGCTGGCCTGCAACCCTGGCTGGATGCTGCCCGCGCTGCCCTGCGGCACCGGCACCATCAGGCGCAGGCGGCGGGTATCGGCGATGTTGAACAGTTCGCGACCACTGTCGTCGGCGCGGATCAGCTGGCCCACATCGGTCTGCCGCGACGTCACGGTGCCCGCAAAGGGGGCACGCAGGGTGCGATAGCGGCCAAGCTCCTGCAGGCGCGCATAGTCGGCCTGCGCGGCCTCCACGCTGGCCTGCGCGGCCACCGCATTGGCCTGCTTCTCGTCCGCTTCCTGGCGTGACACCGAATGGCTGCCGAGCATGCCCTGCCAGCGTTCGGCGCTGACCTTGGCCAGCGCGGCATCGGCCTGCACCTGCAGCAGGTGTGCGTGGGCCTGGGCGATCTGCTGGTCCAGTTCCGGGCTGTCGATCACCGCCAGCACCTCACCGGCCTTCACCGTCTGGCCGATATCGGCACTCCACGACTTCAGGTAGCCGCCCACGCGCGCATGGATGGGGGCTTCGGTCCATGCGGTGAGATGGCCTGGCAGGGTCATCGAACCCGCATCGCCGTGTGCACCGGCGGTTACCACCTGCACCGCCGGCACGGCCTGGCGTTCGGTCCATTCGACTACCGCGTGTGCCTGCTGGGCGCGCAGGGCCAGACCGGCGGCCACCACGGCCACCGCGATGGCGGCACCCAGGATGAGGGGGCGGCGCAGCGAACGCTGCGGCAGCAAAGCATCAGACATGCAGGGGCTCTCCGGCGGGGGCGGTGCGGGGCTTACGCGAGTGGGCCAGGGCGAACACCACCGGCACGAACAACAGGGTGGCGCAGGTGGCCAGCAGGAGGCCGCCGATGACCGCGCGCCCCAGCGGGGCGTTCTGTTCGGTGGACAGTGCGGTGGGCAGCATGCCCAGGATCATCGCCAGCGCGGTCATGCAGACCGGGCGGAAGCGGGTGAAGCCGGCTTCCAGTGCAGCTTTGGCGGCATCGCCATGCTCGGCCAGGCGCTCGCGGCAGAAGCTGACCACCAGGATGGAATTGGCCGTGGCCACGCCCATGCACAGAATCGCGCCGGTCAACGCGGGCACCGACAACGAGGTATGGGTGAGGAACAGCATCCAGACCACGCCCGCCAGGCCCGCCGGCAGCGCGGTGATGATGACGAAGGGATCGGTCCAGGACTGGAAGTTGATGACGATGAGCAGGTAGATCAGCACGATCGCCGCCAGCAGGCCGTAACCGAGGCCGGTGAACGCCACATGCAGTGCGTCGATCTGGCCGTGCAGGCCGACCTCGGCGCCGCGCGGACGCTGGCTGGCCATGCCGTCGATGACCTTCTGCACATCGGCGGCCACCGCACCAAGATCGCGGCCCTGCACACCGGCGTACACGTCCAGCGTGGGTTGCACGTTGTAATGGGTCACCACCGCCGAACTGGCACCGCGCTGGATGTCGGCCAGGCCAGCCAGTACCTGCGGGACACCGCTGCTGCCGGTCACCGGCAGTGCGCCAAGCGCGGCCAGGCTGTCCATGCGGTACTGCGGGGTGGCCGCGACCACGCTGTAGGAGATGCCGTTCTTCGGGCTCAGCCAGAATGTCGGGGCAACCTGGCCGCTGCCGGCCAGCGACGCCACCATGCTGTTGGTGACATCGCGTTCGGTGATGCCCAGGCCGTTGGCGCGCAGGCGGTCGACGTCCACTTTCAGCGTCGGGTAGCCATCAGGCTGCTGCAGGCGCAGATCGACCAGGCCCGGTACGTGCCGCAGGTGGCGGATCAGTTCCTGCGCATAGGCGCGGTTGCCGGCGGCGTTGGGTCCGGCAATACGCACGTCCATCGGTGCGGGCGAACCGAAGTTGAGGATCTGGCTGCTGGTATCGGCGGGCAGGAAGGCGAAGCTGGTGCCCGGGAATGCCGCAGGCAGCACTTCGCGCAGGCGCCGCTCGTATCCGGCCGCGTCACCATGGCCGGGCTTCAGCGAGACCTGGATGTCGCCGTCCTGCGGACCGATGGTGCCGCTGGCGCTGTAGGCCATGTTGATGCCGGTCATCGGCAGGCCGAGGTTGTCCACGATGGCATCGATCTCGCTGGGCGGGACGACCTGTCGGATGCGTGCTTCGATGCGATCAAAGGCGGCGGCGGTTTCCTCGATGCGCGTGCCCAAGGGCAGGCGTACGTGCAGCGACAGCGCGCTGGCCTCGGTGGCCGGGAAGAAGTCCTGGCCCAGCGTCGGCAGCAGCGCAAAAGACACCAGCACACAGGCCATGAAGCCGATCAGGAAGCGCCTCCGGTTGGCCAGAGCAAGGCCGAGCAGCGCGTGGTAGCGGTCACGCACGGCCGAGAAACCCGCTTCAAAGCGCTGCTGCCAGCGCACCAGCGTGGCCGCCAGGCGCGCGCGCCGATGCTGCGGATGGTCACCCTCGTGGTGATTGAGGAACGCATCTTCCGGGTGGTGGCCGATGCCATGTTCAACCCGATGCGGGCGCAGCAGGTACAGCGCCATGGTCGGCACCAGGGTGCGCGACAGCACGAACGAGCTGCCCATGGCGAAGATCACCGCCAGCGCCATCGGCCGGAACAGATAGCCGGCGATGCCATCCAGCAGGAACATCGGCACGAACACGATGCAGATGCACAGCAGCGACACGAACGCCGGGCCGACGATCTGCGCAGCCCCATCAAGGATGGCCTCGCGCACGCCCTTGCCCTGCTCCAGGTGCCAGTTGACGTTCTCGATGGTCACCGTGGCATCGTCCACCAGGATGCCCACCGCCAGCGCCAGGCCACCAAGGGTCATGACATTGAGGGTCTGGCCCGCGGCCGACAGCAGTGCGATGGCCGACAGCACCGCCAGCGGAATCGACGCAGCAATGATCACCGTCGAGCGCCAGCTGCCCAGGAACACCAGGATCATCACACTGGTCAGCAATCCGGCAATGATGCCTTCGCGGGCGACGCTGCTGATGGATTCACGCACGAAGGTAGACGCATCGCCGAGCAGCGAGATCTTCAGCGAAGGCGGCAGGGTTTCACCGATCTGCGGCAGCATGGCGCGGATGCGGCTGACCAGGGTAAGCGTGGACGCATCGCCGTTCTTCAGCGCGGCCATCAGCACCGAATGGCGCCCGTTGACGCGCACGATGTTGGTCTGCGGCGGCGAACCGTCACGCACGTGGGCGACCTGGCCGATGGTGACCACCGCGCCATTGACGGTGCGGATCGGCAGCTCATTGAGCGCTTCGATCTCACTGGGGCTGTTGTTGAGCAGCACGGTGAATTCGTTGCTGCCCAGTTTGGCCGTGCCCACCGGAGTGATCTGGTTCTGCGCCGCCAGCGCGTTGCCCACGTCCTGCGCGGACAGCCCTTTGGCAGCCAACGCCTGCGGATCCAGGTCGAGGGTGATCTGCCGCTGCTTGCCGCCATAGGGCGCGGGAATGGCCAGGCCGGGGATCGACGTGAGCGGCGGGCGCACGGTGTTCTGCGCCAGGTCGCGGATCTGCGATTCGCCCAGGGTCGGGCTTGAGAAGGCCATCTGCAGCACCGGCACGGTGGAGGCGCTGTAGTTGAGGATCAGCGGCGGGGTCATGCCTGCCGGCATCTGCTTGACGATGGTCTGCGAGATGGCCGTGATCTGCGCATTGGCGGTGCGGATGTCCACGCCGGGCTGGAAGAACACCTTGACCACGCCCATGCCCGCCAGCGACTGCGACTCGATGTGTTCGATATCGTTGACGGTGGTGCTGAGGGCACGCTCGTAGGGCGAGATCACCCGGCCGGACATGGCATCGGGGGAGAGACCGGTGTACTGCCAGACCACGGCGATGACCGGGATGCCGATGTCGGGGAACACGTCGGTGGGCGTACGCAGGGCGCTGAGCGGGCCGACGATGCAGATGAAAATGGCCATCACCACGAAGGTGTAAGGCTTGTTGAGCGCGGTCCTGACCAAGCCGAGCATGCAGCTCTCCAGCAGTGCCACTGCCCACCGCGGGCAGCGCAGGCCGCCAAGTATCGGCGCTGGCGTTTAAAACAAAGCTGTGCCGCAGATGAAACATATTTCATGAAACGGGGGGGGGGCGGCAGGGCTGCGCCCTGCACCTGCTGCAATCAACATCAACGTCTACGTCAACGTCAAAGGCAACAGCGGGATATCCGTGGATTGGCGGGGCGGTGTCGGATTGCGGGGACGCCGCAAGTACGTCCGTGTAGGCTTGGCCGCGGCATCCATGCCGCGGACACCCCGCAATCCGACACCACCCCACCTTCGACAGGTTCACGCAGCTGTTGGTAGGTGTCGACCTTGGTCGACACATCTGTCAGGTATCGAATGAGTTCATCCACGCATGGCGTGGATCTACGACAGGCTTTTGGTAGGTGCCGACCGTTGGTCGGCACACCTGTCAGACATCGAATGAGTTCATCCACGCATGGCGCGGATCTACGACAGGCTTTTGGTAGGTGCCGACCGTTCGGCACACCTGTCAGACATCGAACGAAATCATCCACGCATGGCGTGGATCTACTGGGTCGACTGCAAAAAAGATGGGGTCAGAGCCCGTTGCGCAGCAACGGGATCCGACCCCGTACTCCGACAGATCTCGGCCAATTGTCGAAGGCGGGGTGAGTCCGGTTGAGGGGGCGTGAGCGCCATGAATGGCGCGACCGAGGCTACATGGACGTATTTACGCCGTCCCCCTCAACCGGACCCACCCCGCCTCCCTCAGGAAACCAGCTTCTGCTGTTGATTGAAGCAGGTGCAGGGCTGCGAGCCCTGCAAAAACCCACCCCCTACAGCACCTGCGGCCGGCACAGCAGACTGAAACCGGCGCCGCCCAGCCGCGACTCCCCCGCCGTCACACGGAACCCGTGAAGGCCTGCAATCGCGGCCACGATCGACAACCCCAGACCAAATCCCCCGCCCGCGCTGGCATCGGCACGATGGAAGCGCTGGAACACCAGGCTGCGCTCGGCCTCGGGAATGCCCGGCCCTGAATCCTCCACCACGATGCACGTCGCAGCGTCCTGCACCCGCGCCGCCAGCCGCACCCGCCCGCCTTCCGGGGCGAAGCGGATCGCGTTGTCCAGCAGATTGCCGATCGCCTCGAACAGCAGGCCGCGATCACCGATCACGCCGGGCAGGTCCGCTGCCAGTTCCAGCTCCAGCCACTGGCCCTTTTCCTCGGCCAACGGCGCATAGAACGCGTGGATCTCCTGCAGCAGCGCCTCCGGCGCCAAGGCCACGAAGCCCGAACGGCGCTGGTGGTCCTCCAGTTCGGAAATACGCAGCAGCGCGCGGAAACGCGCCATCAGGGTGTCGGTTTCATCCAGCACGTGCTCCAGCGCCAGCGCCTGCGGCTCGCCGTCACCCACCTGCTGGCGCATGCGGTACAGCTGCGCGCGCAGCCGGGTCAACGGCGTGCGCAGGTCATGGGCAATGTTGTCACACACCCCTTTGACCTCGGTCATCAGCTGCTCGATGCGATCAAGCATGGCGTTGACGATGGATGCCAGCATGTCCAGCTCGTCGCGGCGGTTGGACAGTGGCAGACGCTGGCCCAGATGGCCGGCGACGATCTGAGCGGTGGCCTGTTCAATGGCCTGGATGCGCCGCAGCGGCCGCCGCCGCAGCAGGTGCCAGCCCAGCAGGCCGGGTACCAGGGTCAGCGACACACCCCACAGCAGCGCATCGAGGATCAGGTGGTTCACTTCGTTCAAGGGCCCGCTGTAACGCACCAGCACCAGGATGCGGCCGTCGCGGGTAGGCATCGCCAGGCCGAAACCGCGCTTGCCCTTGGCATTCACATCGGTGATCGGCAGGCCCGAAACCGGGTGCGCACTGCCATCCAGCGGCAGCTGGCTGGGCAGGGTTTTCATGACCCCGGCCAGTGGCTGCCCCTGCGGCGTGAACAGGCCGTACGCATCAATGCCGTGCAGGTCGTAGCGGCGGTTTTCGCGCAGGGCTTCGGTCAGTGCATCCCCACTGAAGTGCTCGAACAGATGCGCGCGCTGCAGCACCGCTGACTGCGCCAGCTCATCCAGATACAGCGACACCCGCCAGTACAACACGCCCAGCAACACGCACGACCAGGCCACGAACAGCACGCTGTACAGGCCCAGCAGGCGGCTGCTGGACGACCGCCAGCCGTCAGACAGTTTCGCTGAGGACATAGCCACTGCCGCGCACGGTGCGGATGAGCGATGGCAGGTCGGCCTGGTCCAGTTTGCGCCGCAGGCGACCGATGTGGACGTCGATCAGGTTGGTGCCCGGATCGAAGTAATAGCCCCAGACTTCCTCGAACAGCATCATCCGGGTCAACACCTGCCCGGCGTTGCGCATCAGGTATTCCAGCAGTTTGAACTCGGTCGGCAGCAGGCTCAGGCTGCGCCCCCCGCGGTGGGCGGTGCGCGCCAGCAGGTCCAGCTGCAGGTCGCCGACGCGCAGCACGGTCTCGTGGCTGGCCGGCTGCTGGCGGCGGCGCAGCAGCACTTCCACCCGCGCGGCCATCTCGTCGGAGGCGAAGGGTTTGGTGAGGTAGTCATCGCCCCCCGCACGCAGGCCGCGCACGCGCTCGTCCACGTCCGACAGCGCGCTGAGCATCAGCACGGGGGTCTGCACGCCGATCCGGCGCAGGGTGGTGACGATGGCCAGGCCATCCAGCCCGGGCAGCATGCGGTCCAGCGTGATGGCGTCGTAGTCGCCACTGGCGGCGCGGACCAGGCCTTCGCGGCCGTCAGCCACCCAGTCCACCTGCAGGCCATGGTTGCCCAGCTCCGCCACGATTTCCTGGGCAGTGATGGCGTCGTCCTCGATGGTCAGTACGCGCGACATGGGCAGCGGTGAAGTCCAGACTTCGCCCATGCTCCCCAAAACCGGCGGTGCGGGCAAATGAAACATGCTTCATGCGCGCACCCGGTACGCACCGGTTCAGCCCGGCTCGTTGTCCTCGCCAGGCAGTTCACCCAGCTCGCCCTGCACCTGCACGTTGTTGCGGCCCATGGCCTTGGCCCGGTAGCACTGGGCGTCGGCTGACGCCACTGCCTCGTCCACGGACATGCCTGCCTCCAGCGATGCGATGCCGATGCTGGCGCCAATGCGCAGCCGCGCCGTGTCCCAGGGAATCGACAGCGCCGACAGGGTCTGCAGCAGTTCGCGGCCGATGCGGGCAGCCCGGCGCGGTCCGCAGCCGGGCAGGATCACCGCGAACTCATCGCCGCCCAGCCGCGCCACGATGTCCGAATCGCGCACGCCATGGCGCAGCACGCTGGCCACGGCCCACAGCACGGCATCGCCGGCCAGGTGGCCCCAGGTGTCATTGACCGGCTTGAAACGGTCCAGGTCGATGAACATCAGCGAGGCGGCCTGGCCGGTGCGCTCGACGCGGGTGATCGCCTGCTGCAGGTGCGCCTCGAAGCCGCGGCGGTTGCCCAGTTCGGTCAACGGATCGATCTCGGCCAGTTGCCGTGCCTCGCGCTGGCGGGCGCGCTGCTGGGTATCGTCGCGCAGCACCCAGACCGCCCCGCGCACATGGCCCTCGTCGTCGCGCAGCCACGCGCGGGTCAGGTCCACCGGCACCGTGGCGGCGCCCATCCGCATCAGCAGATCGGCATGCAGGTCCACCGCGTTGCTGTCCGGATCCAGCAGCACGGCCACATCCAGCACCGAACCGGGGGCATACTCCGTGGTCAGCGACAGCACGTCCTGCACGTTGTGCCCGGCCAGGGTCAGCGCGCCGTCGCCGGCCAGCATGCGCACGGCGGCCGCATTGGCGTATTCGATACGCCCTGCCAGGGTCACGCTCAACACCAGGTCGGCCACCGCATCCAGCGTGATGCGACTGCGCTGTTCGCTCTCGTACAGCCGCTGCTCGCTGCTGCGCTGGGCGGTGATGTCCTGGATCTGCGACACGAAATGCAGTGGCTCGCCGCGCTCGTTGCGCACCAACGACACCGACAGCCGCGCCCAGATGATGTTGCCATCGCGGTCCAGGTAGCGCTTTTCCAGATGGTAGTAATTGCGCCGGCCGGCCAGCAGATCCTGCACAAGCGCCAGGTCGGCCTGCAGATCGGCCGGATGGGTCAGCCGCTGGAAATCGACCTGCAACAGCTCTTCGCGTGGATAGCCGAGGATGCGGCACAAGGCATCGTTGACGTCCAGCCAGCGCCCTTCCAGCGAAACCAGGGCCATGCCCAGTGCCGCCGAAGTGAAGGCGCCGGCGAACTTTTCCGCCGCCAGACGTGCATCCGCGCGCGCCTGCTGCATCTCGGTGATATCAATGGCCATGCCGACGTAGCCGATGCGCTGGCCATCGGCACCGTCCATGCGGCTGATCGACAGGCGTACCTGGCGGCGTTGTCCATCCTTGCGCAGGAAGGTCCACTGCCGCGAGAACGTGCGGCCCTGGGCCTGCGCGGTCATGGCCTGGAAGATCGTCGGCAGGCGGCCCTCGCCATCAACCAGCGGCGCCAGGAACACGGCAATCTCGTCAGGCTCATGGAAGATGCCCGGATCGACGCGGCCCACCACGTCGTCGGCCGAATAGCCCAACAGGCGTTCGGCGCCCGTGTTGAACAGGGTGATGGTGCCCTGCGGGTCGGTGGCAATCACCGCCACTTCGTCGGAGGCATCGACCAGGGCCTGCAGTCGCTGGCGCATCTCCGCCGCATCCTGCCGGGCCTGCTGCAGCTCGGTCACATCGTCGTGGGCGCCGGCCATCCACAGCGGGCGCCCCTGCCCGTCCCACTCGAACACACGGCCGCGATCATGGATCCAGATCCAGCGCCCGTCCTTGTGCCGCATGCGCAGCAGGCAGGCATAGTGATCGGTCTGCCCGCGGAAATGCGCCTCCAGCGCTGCGTCGGAACGGGCGAGGTCTTCGGGGTGGACCAGGGTGATGAAGGTCTGCTGGCACACCGGCTCCAGTTCGTCCTGGCGGTAGCCGACGATCTCCGCCCAGCGCGCGTTGATCCGCATCTGGCCGGTCTGCACGTTCCATTCCCAGGTCCCTGCGGCGGTGCCGTCGATGATCATCGCCAGGCGGCGACGGTCCTCGGCCAGCTCCAGCAGCCGCTGCTCGACGCGACTGGATTCAGTGTTGCCGGGGCCGCCCATCAGCCCTCCGCGCCGTCCGCGCACGTGCACGCCGGCCGCAGCACACGGCTGCAACCGACATGGAAGCTGGCGGGAACGATTGGCGCCACGGCCCTCCCCGGCGACGACAGGGCCGCCCGGTGGCGCCCCCTAGGGCGCAAGTGTGCGCACTGTGGGGGAACCTCGACAAGTCCCCCCACCCGGCTGGTGCCAGGGAGGGGGCGTGCTCAACTGCGCTTGGCGCGGGCGAAGGCCTCGGCCAGTGCGTTGTTGGCGGGCGGCGCCGACGCTGCCGGACGCCCCCCCTGCCCCTGCCCGCGGGCTTGACCCCGGCCCTGGCCGCCCGCGTCGCGGCGCGGCCCCGGTCCAGCGTTCGGGCCCCGCTCCTCGCGCGGTCCGGGCCGGCTGGTGGCCTGGCCGGGCGTGTCGTCCAGGCGCCGGGTCAGGGCAATGCGCTTGCGCGGCACGTCCACCTCCAGCACCTTCACTTTGACAATGTCGCCCGCCTTGACCACATCACGCGGGTCCTTGACGAAGGTATCGGACAGCGCCGAGATATGGATGAGCCCGTCCTGGTGCACGCCGATATCGACGAACGCACCGAACGCGGCCACGTTGCTGACCACGCCTTCCAGCACCATGCCTTCGCGCAGATCCTTGATGTCCTCCACGCCCTCGGCGAAACGGGCGGCCTTGAACTCCGGACGCGGATCGCGCCCCGGCTTTTCCAGTTCCTTGAGGATGTCGCGCACGGTCGGCACACCGAAGGTCTCATCGGTGAACTGCTCGGCCTTCAGGCCACGCAGGAAGGTGCCGTCGCCGATGAGCGCCTTGATCGGGCGCGCGGTGCTGGCCACGATGCGCTCCACCACCGGATAGGCTTCAGGGTGCACGGCGGAGGCATCCAGCGGCTGGTCGCCATCGGCGATGCGCAGGAAGCCGGCACACTGCTCGAAGGTCTTTTCGCCCAGGCGCGCAACTTTCAGCAGGTCCTTGCGGCGCTTGAACGGGCCGTTGTCATCGCGGTGGCGCACGATGTTCTCGGCCACCGTGGACGACAGGCCGGACACCCGCGACAGCAGCGCGGCCGAGGCGGTGTTGACGTACACGCCGACGGCGTTGACGCAGTCTTCCACGCGCGCATCCAGCGCGCGCGCCAGGCGGTACTGGTCAACGTCATGCTGGTACTGGCCGACGCCGATCGCCTTGGGTTCGATCTTCACCAGCTCGGCCAGCGGGTCCTGCAGGCGCCGCGCAATCGACACCGCACCACGCAGCGACACATCCAGGCCCGGGAACTCTTTGGCCGCGAACTCCGACGCCGAGTACACCGATGCACCGGCTTCACTGACCACCACCTTCTGCAGCTTCGGATTGCCCGTCGCCTTGATCGCCTCGCCGGCCAGCTTGTCGGTCTCGCGGCTGGCGGTACCGTTGCCGATCGCGATCAGTTCCACGTTGTGCTTGGCGCACAGCTGCCGGATCGTCTGCAGTGATTGATCCCACTGCCGGCGCGGTTCGTGCGGGTAGATGGTGTCGGTGGCTACCAGCTTGCCGGTGGCGTCGACCACCGCGATCTTGCAGCCGGTGCGGATGCCCGGGTCGAGGCCCAGAACGGTTTTCGGGCCGGCCGGCGCCGCCAGCAGCAGATCCTTGAGGTTGTCACCGAAAACAGCGATGGCATCCGCCTCGGCCTTTTCGCGGGCCTGGTTGAACAGGTCCAGCAGCAGGTGCGTGTGCAGCTTGGCCCGCCAGGTGAGCCGGCAGGCATCGAGCAGCCAACGATCAGCCGCTCGCCCCTGGTCGGCGATGCCGGCCTTGCGGGCCACACGCCCTTCGGCGTACTGGTGGCCGGCCTCGGCATCGGTGCCGGGATCCAGCTCCAGGAACAGGATTTCTTCGCGGCGCGCGCGGAACAGCGCCAACAGGCGGTGCGAGGGAATCTTCGCCAGCGACTCGGCGTGCTCGAAATAGTCGCGGTACTTGGCGCCGTCGTTTTCCTTGCCCTCAGCCACGCGGGCCCGGATCACCCCGGTCTCGCCCAGCCAGGTACGCAGTTCACCCACCAGCGCGGCATCTTCGCCCCAGCGCTCCATCAGGATCGCGCGCGCACCCTCCAGTGCCGCCTTGGGATCGGCCACGCCCTTGTCGGCGTCGACGAAGGTGGCGGCGAACACCTGCGGGTCCTGCGTGGGGTCAGCCAGCAGGCCATCGGCCAGCGGCTCCACGCCTGCCTCGCGGGCAATCTGCGCGCGGGTGCGGCGCTTGGGCTTGTACGGCAGGTACAGATCTTCCAGACGGCTCTTGGTGTCGGCGGCCAGGATGTCATTGCGCAGGGCATCGCTCAGCTTGCCCTGCTCGCCGATGCTGGCCAGCACGGCGGCGCGGCGGTCTTCCAGCTCGCGCAGGTAGGTCAGGCGGGTTTCCAGGTTGCGCAACTGGGTGTCGTCCAAGCCGCCGGTCACTTCCTTGCGGTAGCGGGCAATGAACGGAACGCTGGCCCCTTCATCGAGCAGGCCGACGGCGGCACGCACCTGGGCGGGCTGGGCACCGATCTCTTCGGCGATGGTCTGGGCGATCTGCTGGGCGAGCGCGCTCTGGGCGTTCTTGGCGTCGTGCATTGCTTCAGGTCTGGGCCGCATTACGGGAAGGCCCCATTCTGGCAACCCGCGGGCGAACCGGACAAGGCGTTGACACCGGGCGGGGTTCAGCATCTGCGGCCGGTCTGGACGCCGGCATCCTGGCGGGGGGGCTGGGATGCCGGCGCGGGCGCGCGATGGTGGGCGCGCCCTGCCGCGTGTTACGGGGTCAACGGTAGTGGCGGGCGGCGCGCTGCATGACGATGTCGTCACGCATGCCCTCAAGCGCCATCAACCGGACCTTGCCGACGCCCTGCAGTTCCATGAACCGCTCGGTGTAAAACTCCGGCCCCAGCGCGGTGTCGGCGCGCGATTTGCTGAAGCCGTAGGGCACCACGCCCTTCTCGCCATCCTTGCTACCACCGACATAAAGAACGATTGCCATGTGATGTCTTCCTCCAAATTGCTACTGCGTACTGCACACGATGAGCGGTACTTGCGAGCTCATCGGGATAGAGCTTACCGCGAACAAGCTGACTGGAACGTCACGAAGGCTAATGACGATCGGTTGCATGCAGATGACCGCCCGATCACGTCAGGATGCTTACGGATCTTTAACTTTCGGATAGTGAATGGGGGTTTCCAGCCAACGGCGCAGCCCCTCGTGGGTGGTGGGGTGGGTCGACTGGCAGTCGACTGGCATTGCGAGCTGGGCCGGGCGGGGTGGATTCGCGGGACACGCCGTAAACCCATCCATGGGGGCTCGATGGCGCCATCCATGGCGCCAACGGTCCCGCGAACCCACCCCGCCCGTCCCCTGACGGTTCCCGGGTGCCTCCACCCACGGAAAAGAAAAAAGAAGATCAAAAGCAGAGCAGCCTCCCCGGCCGCTTGATTGCTTCCTGTAGAGCCGAAGGCAGCGGCAGGAGCCGCTGCCAACGTCGCGCGTGGCGACGGCCCGAAGGGTGCCGGTCAGGACGACCGGCATAGCCATGCTCGGCTGCGAGCAAGCGCAGCGCGCGACCCGCTTCTCCTCTTCTTTTTCTTTTCCGTGGCTGGACGCCGCAGGAACGTGTCCGAGGCCGGGTAGGTGGGTTGCGCAGGGGCGTGAGCCGCATGGATGCGGCGACCGAGCTTACAGGGACGTACTTGCAGCGTCCCCTGCGCAATCCACCTGCCCGGCCAGCCCCCCATGAATCACCGCGCCCCAGCCACGAGGGGCTGCGCCGTTGGCTGGAAACTACGGCCACCAGCCGTGCCCGAAGCGGGCGTAATGATCCGCGGCCCGCTCGAACGGATTGCGCGCACTGACGCCCCCGCACAGCAGATACACCGGCAGGTACAACGGACCCAGCACCAGATACTGGTAGACGTGCGCACGCTCATGGTCATCAAGCCGGATCAGCGGCTCCACGCCCCACCCCGCCTGGTGTGCATAGGTCCGGCAGGACATGCCCAGGTCGTGCCCGGTATGCAGGATCACGTTGCCCAGGGTGATCGCCCCTCCCGGCCCCCAGGGCCAGTGGTCGAAGATGAGCGCGTAGTCGCGCCCGCTCCAGCGCAGCTTCGCCCCGCCTGCCAGGCCCGCCAGGCCGCCGATCAGGCCGAGCAATGTATTGGGCAGCGTCCAGGCGGCGCCCAGCACCTGCAGTGCGCGCAACCAGAGGGGCCAGGGCCGGTCGGCGGTGTTCAATCGGCCTCGTTGGGGATCAGCAGCCAGAGGATCAGGTACACCAGGATGCCGGGGAAGGCGGCCGAGCCGATCGACACCAGTACGAACACGATCCGCACCAGCGTGGGATTCCAGCCGAAGCGGTGGGCGATGCCGCCCATCACGCCGGCGATCATGCGGTCGTTCAACGAACGCGACAGCGTGCGTGGCGCGGTGTTCATGGTGGCACCTCCTGGGTTGGGGGCAAGACGAAGTCGAGCGAGCTCGACTCTACACCGGGGCTGTGTCTACGGCGTGCGTTGGCGCAGGGCCTGCAGGCGGGCGCCGAACCAGGCGGCCGAGGACTGCTCTGCCTGCCCGGGGCACTGGATGCGGTAGGGCTTGCCGCTCATGCTGCTCTGGCTGGCCGCACGCTCGATGAACTGCTCGGCACTGTCCACCTTGTTCTTCCGCAGCAGGTAGTCGTACTTGCGCTGCAGGTGCGCACGCGCCTCGGCCGCGTCATGCCAGCTGCCATTACGCTGGAACCGGCACTGTGAGCCGTCGAGACTGCCGATCAGCTGGGCGATCTCGCGCTGGGCCTGGGCGCCCGGGGCGGCCTCGGCCAGCGGCGCGGCCAGCAGGGTGGCAAGGATCAGGAGATGTCGTGAAGTCATCAGAGTCTCCAGTGAGTCGACGTGGCGGTCGAGCAAGCTCGACTCTACGCCTTGCGGGCGTGCAGCCAGTCGTTGATCGTCGCGGGCACTTCGCGCTGCGCGCGCCCGGAAACGTAGATGCCGATATGCCCGCCGCGGAAGCTGGACTCGGTGTAGTCGTCGGTGCCCAATCGGCCGCGCATCGCACGCGAGGCGTCCGGGGGTACCAGATGGTCCTGCTCGGCATAGATGTTCAACACCGGCAGGGTCACCCTGGACAGGTCCACGGCTTCCTCGCCGATGCGCACCGTGCCCTTCACCAGGCCGTTGCCCTGGTAGAACTGCTTGATGAAGTCACGGAAGGCCTCGCCCGCCAGGTCCGGCGAATCGAAGATCCACTTCTCCATGCGCAGGAAATCCTCAAGCGCAGCCTTGTCGTCGAGGATGTCCAGCAGGCCCACGTACTTCTGCACGTTCAGGCGGAACGGCTTGAGCATCAGGTAACTGGCGTTCATCAGGTCAGCCGGAATGTTGCCCAGCGTGTCCACCAGCAGATCCACGTCCACCTGCCGTGCCCAGTGCGAGAGCATGTTGTCGGCAGTGTGGAAATCGACCGGGGTGACCATGGTGATCAGGTTGTCCAGCTTGTTCCGGCGCAGCGCCGCATAGCACAGGGCGAACACTCCGCCCTGGCAGATGCCCAGCATGTTCACCGGCCCACCGCTGCGCACGCGCAGCGCGTCCACCGCACCGTCGATGTAGCGCAGCAGGTAGTCCTCCAGGGTCTGGAAACGCTCGGAGCGGTCCGGGTAGCCCCAGTCCAGCACGTACACATCCTGGCCCAGCGCGAGCAGCTTCTGCACCAGCGAACGGTCAGCCTGCAGGTCGACCATGTAGGGCCGGTTCACCAGCGCGTAGACGATCAGCAGCGGCGGCTTCCGGGTCGGGGCCTGTTCGCCCACGAAGCGGTACAGCACCACCTTGCCGTCGCGCCAGATTTCCTCGCGGGCAGTGGCGCCATAGTCCACGTCCTCCACCTGCGGCAGCAGCTTCAACCCTTCCATCAGCTTGCGCTGCATGGCCAGGGTTTCCTGCATCAGGTCATCGGCGTTGAAGCCCAGCGGTCCTTTCATCGGTCACGGTTTCCGCGTGGTGGTGCGGCGCGCGGCGGGCTTCGCCGGCGCCTTCCTGCTGGTGGTGGCTTTCTTTGCTGCGGGTGGGGCAGCCGCGGATTTCTTCGGCGCCCTGCGTGCGGCAGGCTTCACCTTGGCCGGCGCCGGCTGTGCCACCGGGTCGACCTCGGCGGTGCCGGCCAGTACGGCCACCTGCGCCTGCAGGCGGCGCAGGCTGCGCTCCAGCTCGGCGATGCGGCGGTGCGCGGCGTCCATCTCGCTGCGGGTGGGCAGGCCGATCCGCTCGCTCACCTGTTCGACCTCGCGCTGCAGGCCGGCACGCAGGCGCATCTGTGCGTTGCCCAGCGAGGCATAGACCTGCTGGAACGCCTCCGACAGCGCCACCTTGGCGTAGGCCTCCTCGGCCACCTCGATCCACAGATCGAACATCGCCCGCGCGCTGGTCAGCTGGCTGCCCGGCTGCTCATGCTCGGCCAGGCGCTTTTCGAACAGATTGAAGGCCTCTTCCAGCGCCTGCTTGATCTGGTCCACGTAGGCGCGGGAATGCTGCTGGTATTCCTCCTGCGCGCGCAGCAGGGTCTGCCAGCGCGCCTGGTGCTCGCGGCCGGGGCCGAAGGCCGGGCTCTGCAGCCACGGGCCGGCCTGCACCTGCCACTGCTGCAGCCAGGCCGCGAATTCCGGCAGCGAGGCGCCGGCCTGGGTGCTGCCACGCGCGCCCTGCAGCATCCACTGCAGCATGCCATCGCCCTGCCCCTGCACGGCTTCACGCCAGGCCTGGGCAACGTCGGCGCTGCTGGCGTCGCGGCCGGCGAAACGCGCGGCCACTTCCTGCATCGTGCCGTACCAGCTTCCCGCCTGTTCGCGGAAGCGGCGCAGGGCATCTTCCGGAGCGCCCTGCCCCTGTTCCGGCAGCAGCTGCCCCCACCAGTCGAACAGGCGCTGCCAGCTGCCCGGATCGTCCCCGGCCACGGCGCCCGGCGTCGCCGCATGGCGCAGGGCATCGCCCCAGGCGCCGAAGTACTGGCGGGACAGGTTCTCGAAATCGCTGCTGCCGGCGTCATGGGCCGAGCTGGTCATCGCGGGCCTCCGCTGGGCTGGGTCATGGCTTGGGAATGTGCAGGGTCTTGCTGATCATCAGCGACCCGGACAGGGCGAACAGCAGCACCATCGGGTGCAGCTGCCACGGGCCGAGCTGCCACTGCCCGAACCACAGGTTGTGGCCGATGGCATCGGTGCCCGCCGCGACGGCCAGCACGATCACCAACGCCAGGCTGGTGGGGATGGGCGTACCCTCGAAGTACTTCACCTTGCCCTCTTCACCGGCCAGCGCCTCGGCGGTGACGTTGTAGCGGGCCAGGCGGCTGACGCCGCAGCAGACGAAGTAGCTCAGCACCAGCCAGTCCCAGCCGCCCTGCATGCCGCAGGCGTAGGCCAGCGCCGCCGGGGCCACGCCGAAGGAGATCACATCGGACAGCGAATCAAGCTCGCGGCCGAGGGTGGAACTGGATTTGCGCCAGCGCGCGATGCGGCCGTCCAGCGCATCGAAGATGAACGCCAGCGGGATCAGCGCCATGCCGAACATCAGGTAGCCGCGCGCGCCGTCCTGCAGGAAGCGCATGGCGGCGAACACGGCCCCGGTGCCGCAGAAGGCGTTGGCCAAGGTGAACCAGTCCGCCAGTTGGAACTCACGCAGCATCGAGAAATGACGTTTCATGGGGTCTCACGGAGGATCAAGGCAGACAGGGTACCGCGAGCGCCACTGCTGGCGACAGCATGGGCCGAGGCCGGTCTTCACCCATCCGTCACCCCTCATCACCTGCGGTGAATTTTTCGCCACCCATCTTGACAGCCTAGGGGGGTGGCGCCTGTCGCGGCTTATCCACAAAGTTGCCCACGCGTAATCCACACCCCCTGTGGACAACCTGGTCTCATGGACTGCGACGCTGGCCATTTGCTGATCACGACGAAGCGGGGTTTTCCTACTTCCCAAGTGCCGGGCCCGGCGTTATGGTCACCGGCGGACCCGCCGACGCCACGTCCGATTTCTTCTTCATGGACGTTGTCGATGCTGGATGCACGCACCCTGGCCGCGCAGTTGCGGCACCCCCACGGCGACGCCGCGCTGGCCGTGGGCGAATCGATGAACCGCAGCAACCGCGAGCTCAATGGCGCCGCCATCGGCCTGCTGGCGGTCGCGCCGGGCGAACGGGTGCTGGAGATCGGTCCTGGCAACGCCGCCTTCGCGCCACAACTGCTGCGGGCCACGGGCAGCCACTACCTGGGCATTGAACTGTCGACGGCGATGGTCGACGCCGGCAACCGGCATCTGGCCGATGCCGGCCTGGGCGACCGCGCTGCGGTCCAGCACGGGGATGTGCATGCCCTGCCGGTGGCCGACAGCTCGGTGGACGCCGCGCTGGCGGTCAACACGCTGTACTTCTGGCCGAATCTGGCCCGCGTGCTGGACGAACTGGCGCGGGTGCTGCGCCGTGGCGGCCGGCTGTGCCTGGCCTTCGGTGATGCCGGTTTCATGCGTAGCCTGCCGTTTGCCGCTGATTTCCACCTGCATGAGCTTGACGCCGTGGAACTGGCGTTGCGGGTGTCCGGCTTCAACGTTTCGGCGTGGCGCAGCCACCGGGAAACCGCTGCCGGCAATGACGGGCAGACGCGCGACAAGCATTTCCACCTGCTGCTGGCGCACCGGTGCTGATTCCCCTGCGCACCGGCAGCAATCGGTAGTGCCGGCCGCTGGCCGGCAACCTCACCATGCCTGGCAGCCGGCCAGCGGCCGGCTCTACCCGCATCGTTTCAGAGCCGGCTGAACGACCAGCTCTGCATGCGTCCGTCCTTGTACGGCATCACTCCGTGGAAGGGGCGCGGGTCGGCGTCGAACACCAGCGGCAGGAAGTTGCGGTCGCCTTCCCACATCGGCAGCGTGTCCAGCTTGTCTACGTCCACCCACTCCAGGGTGCCCTCGTGGTTACCGCCATGCGGGCTGCCTGCAAAGCTGTCGATGACGAACACGAAGCCGAACCAGTCCTCGCCATGCTTGCCGAAACCCGGCCAGCTGATGGTGCCGCGCAGGCGCATGGCGGTGCAGTCGATGCCGGCTTCCTCGGCGATCTCGCGGCGCATGCCCGCCGCCACGTCCTCGGTGGGCTCAACCTTGCCACCCAGGCCGTTGTACTTGCCCAGATGATGGTCGCCGGGGCGGGTATTGCGGTGGATCATCAGCACCTGGCGGCGATCGGGCGAGAGCACATAGCCCAGGGTGGCGACGATCGGGGTGTACGGCATGGGGCAGCATCCAGCGGCAGGTCAGCCGTGGATTATGGCCGATCAGCGCACCAGCGACAGGCGCTGCCCGGCCGGCAGCGCAGCGCTGCCCTCCGGGTCACGGCGCAGGGTAGCCACGCCGTGGCCGCGTTCGGCCAGGTATTCCAGCCACTTGCCCAGGAAGGTGTTCATCCGCATGCGGTGGCTGATCAGCTCGGCCGGCGGCGGGTACAGGCCCATCGTGTCCTGCCAGCGGCGGCCCACGTAGCAGTGGGTCGTCTCGGCCTGGCGGGCATCACGGTACAGGCGCACATAGGCCGAGGGATCCGGCTCACCGGTCACCGGGTCGGCCAGGTCGTAGGTCAGCCGAAGTTCCACGGTGTAGCGGTGGCATTCGATCACGTCCAGGCGCACGTCCAGGCCGTCGCCGACCGAGGAAACGTAGCTGCCGGCGGTCAGTTCGGCCGGGGCGAAGAGGCGGACCAGATGCCGGTAGTTTTCGGCATAGAGGCCCATCAGCCAGCTGAGCCGGCTCAGGCGGGGGATGCGTTCGGTGCGGGGCGAGGCTTGGGCCATGGGTCGATCCTACACGTTGGCCTTACAACGTGGGGGCTGGATCAGCCCGGCCAAGGGGGCAGCGGAGGGTGGTGCCAGCGGATTCCCTGGCAACCGGCCAGCGGCCGGCTCCACCTGTTCAACGCCGGCCAGCGGCCGGCGCTACCTGTCCAACGCCGGGCTGGCGCACCCGTCAATACATCTCGCGCTGCAGGCCCAGCGTGCCCAGCACCTTGCTGGAAATCTCCTCGATCGAGGTATGGGTGGTGCTCAGGGTCGGTATCCGTTCCATGCGGAACATCACCTCCGCTGCGGCCACCTCGCGCTTGCAGGTGTCCAGGTTGGCGTAGCGCGAATTCGGCCGGCGCTCCTGGCGGATCTGCTGCAGGCGGTCCGGGTCGATGGTCAGCCCGAACAGTTTCCGACGATAGTTCCTGAGCCGCGGCGGCAGGCGGTCGCTTTCCAGATCCTCGTCGGTCAGCGGGTAATTGGCCGCGCGCACCCCGTAATGCAGGGCCAGGTAGATGCAGGTGGGCGTCTTGCCGGCGCGCGACACCGCCACCAGGATCACGTCGGCATCATCGTAGTTCACCGCGATGCCGTCATCGTGGGTCAGGGCGAAGTTCATCGCGTTGATGCGGCGATGGTAGGTATCGAAGTCCACCATGCCGTGGGCCTGGCCGACCCGGGCCAGCCTCGGGCTGGCCAGTTCGCGCTCCAGCGGCTCGATGAACGGCGCGAACACATCCAGCATCAGCGCCCCGCTTTCAGCCAGGATCAGGCTCAGGCTCTGGTCCACGCAGGAGTTCACCACGATGGGCCGGACCTGGTACCGCTCCCCCGCCGCCTGGATCCGGGCGCAGGCTTCCCGGGCTTTTTCGGGGTCGTCGATGAACGACATTCGATCAGTGATGAAGCTGAACCCGGTGAACTGCGTGAGCAGGCTATGCCCAATGGTTTCAGCGGTGATACCGGTTCCATCGGAAACGTAGAACACCGGACGGATGGTCGACATAGGCGGTTTTCACCCCTCTGAAGCTGAAAATGGTTGCAGCACAAGCTTGTGCCGACGGTACTGCGACCGGCATCATATCGGCTTCTTCCTACGGACGCGGCCATTCAGCCCGCCTCGGGCGATGGCCAAACGGAGCATCGCGCTTGAACGAGAACATCCTGTGGTTGCACGAACTGCGTCTGGGCGATCTGGCCCGCGTGGGCGGCAAGAATTCGTCGCTGGGCGAAATGATCGGCAACCTGGCCGGTCTGGGGGTCTCCGTCCCCGGCGGTTACGCCACGACCGCTGAAGCCTTCAAGGACTTCATCGCCCACAATGACCTGTCCAAGCGCATCTTCGACAAGCTGGCCACGCTGGACGTCGAAGACGTCAACGCGCTGACGGTCGCCGGCAAGGAAATCCGCACCTGGGTGATCGATGCCCCGCTGCAGCCCCAGCTGGACCAGGACATCCGCAGCGCCTACGCCAAGCTGAGCGCCGAGAACGGCGGCGGCGACGTGGCCGTGGCCGTGCGCTCCTCGGCCACCGCCGAGGACCTGCCCGACGCGTCCTTCGCCGGCCAGCAGGAAACCTTCCTCAACGTCACCGGTGCCGACGATGTCGTGCACAAGGTCAAGGAAGTGTTCGCCTCGCTGTACAACGACCGCGCCATCGCCTACCGCGTGCACCACGGCTTCAAGCACGAAGACGTGTTCCTGTCCGCGGGCGTGCAGCTGATGGTGCGCTCGGGCGTGGGCTCCTCCGGCGTGCTGTTCACCCTGGACACCGAATCGGGCTTCCGTGACGTGGTCTTCGTCACCTCCTCCTTCGGCCTGGGCGAAATGGTCGTGCAGGGCGCGGTCAACCCGGACGAGTTCTACGTCTACAAGCCCACCCTGCAGGCCGGCAAGCCGGCCATCCTGCGCCGCGCGCTGGGCAGCAAGGCGATCCGCATGGTCTATTCGGACGTGCCGGGCGAGCGCGTGAAGATCGAGGACACCCCGGTCGAGCTGCGCAGCACCTTCTCCATCAGCGACGAGGACGTGCAGGAACTGTCCAAGCAGGCGCTGATCATCGAAAAGCACTACGGCCGCCCGATGGACATCGAGTGGGCCAAGGACGGTGTCAGCGGCAAGCTGTTCATCGTGCAGGCGCGCCCGGAAACGGTGAAGTCGCGCAGCCATGCCACCCAGATCGAGCGCTTCGCGCTGACGGAAAAGGGCGGCAAGGTGCTGGCCGAAGGCCGTGCGGTCGGCGCCAAGATCGGCTCGGGCACCGCCCGCGTGGTCAAGACGCTGGAAGACATGAACCGCGTGCAGCCGGGCGACGTGCTGATTGCTGACATGACCGACCCCGACTGGGAACCGGTGATGAAGCGCGCCTCGGCCATCGTCACCAACCGTGGTGGCCGCACCTGCCACGCCGCGATCATCGCGCGCGAGCTGGGCGTGCCGGCCGTGGTCGGTTCGGGCAATGCCACCAAGGTCATCGAGGATGGTCAGCAGGTCACCGTCAGCTGCGCTGAAGGCGATACCGGCTTCATCTACGAAGGCAAGCTCGACTTCGAGCGCACCACCACCGATCTGGGCAACATGCCGCCGGCACCGCTGAAGATCATGATGAACGTGGCCAACCCGGAACGTGCCTTCGACTTCGGCCAGCTGCCGAACGCCGGCATCGGCCTGGCCCGCCTGGAAATGATCATCGCCAGCCACATCGGCATCCACCCGAATGCGCTGCTGGAATACGACCGCCAGGATGCGGCGACGAAGAAAAAGATCGACGAAAAGATCGCCGGCTATGGCGATCCGGTCAGCTTCTACGTGGACCGCCTGGCCGAAGGCATCGCCACCCTTACCGCGTCGGTGGCCCCCAATCCGGTGATCGTGCGCCTGTCGGACTTCAAGTCCAACGAGTACGCCAACCTGATCGGCGGCAGCAACTACGAGCCGCACGAAGAGAACCCGATGATCGGCTTCCGCGGCGCCAGCCGTTACGTCGATGCGAGCTTCTCGGCCGCCTTCGCGCTGGAATGCAAGGCCGTGCTGCGTGTCCGCAACGAAATGGGCCTGGACAACCTGTGGGTCATGATTCCGTTCGTGCGCACCCTGGAAGAAGGCCGCAAGGTCGTCGAGGTGCTTGAACAGAACGGCCTGAAGCAGGGCGAGAACGGCCTGAAGATCATCATGATGTGCGAAGTGCCGTCCAACGCACTGCTCGCCGATGAGTTCCTGGAGATCTTCGACGGCTTCTCGATCGGCTCCAACGACCTGACCCAGCTCAGCCTGGGCCTGGACCGCGATTCGTCGATCGTCGCGCACCTGTTCGACGAGCGGAATCCGGCGGTGAAGAAGCTGCTGTCGATGGCCATCAAGGCCGCGCGCGCCAAGGGCAAGTACGTCGGCATCTGCGGCCAGGGCCCGTCCGATCACCCGGATCTGGCCGAGTGGCTGATGCAGGAAGGCATCGAGTCGCTGTCGTTGAACCCGGATACCGTGGTCGACACCTGGCTGCGTCTGGCCAAGCACAAGGCCAATGCCTGACGCCATGATGGGCTGACGTCACGTTCATTGGCGCCCGCCCATACTGCAACAGCATGCACGCCCCGCCTCTGCGGGGCGTTCGTGTTTCTGCCGTCTGTAAACGCCACGCCCCCAGCTGCATAGGAGACCCCATGATCGCCGCCGCTGCCCCGTCCGTCCCCGCCGCCACGTCCTGGTTCCACTCGCTCAACTGGGAACGCCTGCTGGAAACCTACGGCGTGCCGCTGCTGTCGGCCATCGTGGTGCTGCTCATCGGCGTGTGGATCGCGCGTCGCGTGTCCAATGCCATGCCCCGCGCGACCTCGCGCATGGGGGTGGACCCCATGCTCGGCAGCTTCATGCGCAACGTGGTGTATGCCGCCGCGCTGGTCATCGTCGTCGTGCTGGCCATCGCCACCCTGGGCGTCCCGATCTCACCGCTACTGGCCGTACTCGGCACCGCGGGTCTGGCCGTGGGCCTGGCGCTGAAGGATTCGCTGTCCAACATCGCCTCCGGCGTGATGCTGGTGACCCTGCGTCCGTTCCGCGTCGGTGATGTGGTCACCGTGGCCGGGCAGACCGGCACCGTGCGTGAAGTCCGCATCTTCCAGACTGTCATCACCGGCGCGGACAACCAGCACACCACCATTCCCAATACGCTCATCACCGCCGCGCCCATCATCAACCTCACCGCCGAGCCGACCCGCCGCGTCGAACTGGTGATCGGCATTGGCTATGACGATGACATCCAGCTCGCACGCGATACGGCACTGGCGCTGATGAAGGCCGAACCGCGCGTGCTCGCCACCCCGGCACCGGACGTCGTGGTGTACGAGCTGGGTGCGCATGCGATCAACCTCGGCATCCGCTGCTACGTCAAATCCGCCGATCACTTCGGTACCAAGGTCACCCTGCTGGAACAGCTCAAGCTGGGCTACGACAAGGCCGGCATCAACATTCCGTACCCGCAGCAGGACATGCACCTGTACCTGCATGGCAAGGATGGCGGCGTGGTCGAGGCCGACGCGTTGGTGCGCGACAGGCCCTGACTTCCAACCGGGCGTGCCGACCAACGGTCGGCACCTACCTCATCCGATGCTGGCCGGCAACCACCGACCGACATCAGGCCTCGACGGCTTCTTCCAGCGCCGGGTAATCGGTGAACCCCGCTTCACCGCCACCGAAGTAGGTGGCGCGATCCGGCGGGTTCAATTCCGCCCCGACGCGCAGCCGCTCGGGCAGATCCGGGTTGGCGATGAACGGCCGACCGAAACCGATCAGGTCGGCCCAACCTTCAGCCAGCGCCTGCTCGGCACGCTCGGCGGTGTACTTGCCGGCGTAGATCAGAGTGCCGGGATAGACCATGCGCAGTGCCTGCTTGAATGCCACCGGCATCACCGGGGCATCTTCCCAGTCAGCCTCGGCGATATGCAGATAGCCCACGCCCAGCTCGCCCAGCAGGTGCGCGGCGGCCAGGTAGGTCGCCTGCGGCGTGTCATCCACCGCGCCCTGCAGGGTGGTCAGCGGCGCCAGACGTACGCCCACCCGCTGCCCACCTGCAACGTCCACCACCGCCTGCACCACCTCGCGCAGGAAGCGCAGGCGGTTCTGCAGCGAGCCACCATAGCCATCGGTGCGCTGGTTCGCCTGCGAATCAATGAACTGATTGATCAGGTAGCCATTGGCGCCGTGCAGTTCCACGCCATCGAAGCCGGCCGCCAGTGCGTTGCGGGCAGCCTGCGCGTAGTCGGCCACGATGCCCGGAATCTCCGCTACGGCCAGCGCGCGCGGCATCGAGTGCTGGATCATCTCACCCACGCCCGCTTCCGGGCCCGCACCGGTCGGATCGACGAACACCTTCACGCCGTCGGCCAGCAGCGCCGACGACGACACCGGTGCCGCGCCGCCCGGCTGCAGCGCCACATGGGACACGCGGCCGACGTGCCACAACTGCGCGAAGATGCGGCCACCGGCGGCATGCACCGCTTCGGTCACCGTGCGCCAGCCCTGCACCTGCGCCTCGCTGTGGATGCCTGGGGTCCAGGCGTAACCCTGCCCCTGCGGGCTGATCTGGGTGCCCTCGCTGACGATGAGGCCAGCGCCGGCCCGTTGGGCGTAGTACTGCGCCATCTGCGCGGTGGCGACATTGCCGGTCGCCGCGCGTGAGCGGGTCATCGGCGGCATCACGATACGGTTCGGCAGGGCGAGCGCGCCCAGGGCATGGGGAGTGAACAACATGGCGCAATTCTCTTGCGGGGGACTGACCGCAAGAATGGGGATGCACCGCCGCGCGCAACAGGCGCGCATGGGCAAAACAGTTGTGCCGTGAAGGCAAGGATGCAGGCCGCACCAGCGGTGCGCGGTTACAACGTCGGCTCGATCCGGGCAGCACCCACGATCGGCACCGCCTGGGCAAAACCGTTGCGCCGTGAAGGCAAGGGGTAGAGTCGACCGTTGGTCGACTGTCGCGCGCAGCGCGGGCTTTCCGAAGCAGTCGACCAACGGTCGACGCTACGCGGCTACAGGGTCGGCTCGATCCGGGCAGCACCCTGCGCCACCCGGTCATAGCAGGTGCGCACCACGTCCTCGCCGTACTTCAATTCCAGGCGGCGCACGATGAAATGCCCCCGCGCCATGTCCTGGTAGTAATCGGTGAACATCGTATTGAGGGTCGCGCCAGCCGCAGCGCCCACGATCGGCACCGCCTGGGCGGCGAACTTCTCGGTCACCACCACGCCGAAGCGGGCGGCCACCTTCTCCACCAGCTTGGCCAGCAGCTTGCCGGCCTCCTTCGGTGCCACGCCCAGGGTCAGATCGCGCCCCGTCACCACGCGCCCGGCCAGCTCCGCCGAGAGATGGCGCATCACATCGGTGGTAAACCCGCGCGCCAGGTAGTAACCCGTCTCGCTGGCATCGTCGCGCGGCGAATTGCCGCCCAGCGCGAACACCTCCAGGCAGGCCTGGCGGGTGCTGAACTGCGACAGGTCAAAGCCTTCGCTGCGGGCCACGTCGGCCACCGCACGCATCATGATGGTGGTCGACACCGGCAGCTCAATGAACAGTGCGGCGAAGCCGAACGCACCGCCAACAGCACCGGACGTCGCCGCCGCGACTTTGTGCCAGCGGGTGGATGCCGATTTGCCCGGCGTGTTGCCCATGCTCCACAGCGCGGCCTGCGCGGATTTCGACAGTGCCGCTTCCACAGCGCCGTGAATGCGGCCGGAAATGGATCGGGGCAGCGCCTTCACCGCGAACTCCAGCGGCGTGCCCACCAGGTTGGCCATGCGCGCGGTGATCGTCGGCGCCTCCAGCAGGGCGACGGCCCGCTGCAGGTCGGCCCAGTCCCGGGCATCGTGGGCGATATCGCGCGGCAGCAGGATCGGCTCGTTCATGGGGCCGATAGTAGCGCCCTGCGGTTGAACGAAAGGTGGAGCCGGCCGCTGGGCAACCCGATACACATTGCGAACGCCGCCGAATTGCCGGCCAGCGGCCGGCACAACCCGTTCGTGTGTCACCCGGTAGCACCGGGCCATGCCCGGCGTCGTTGTTCAGGCGGTCGGCAGGCCCGACAGCGCGCCCATGAACTGGCGGTAATGGCGCAGCTCGGCGATCGAGTCGTGCACGTCGCTCAGGGCGGTGTGGTTGCTGTTCTTGGTCAGCCCGGCGGCCACAGCCGGTGCCCAGCGCTTGGCCAGTTCCTTCACCGTGGACACGTCCAGATTACGGTAATGGAAGTACTTTTCCAGCCGCGGCATCTGACGGTGCAGGAAGCGGCGGTCCTGGCAGATCGAATTGCCGCTCATCGGCGAAGCGCCCGAGGGAATCCACTGCGCGAGGAAGTTCACGGTCTGCGCCTCGGCCTGGCCCAGCGTGGTGGTGCTGTCCAGCACGCGCTGCCACAGGCCAGAACGACGATGCTGGTTGCGGTTCCACTCGTCCATCGCTTCCAGCGTTTCCAGCGAGTGGTGGATGGCGAACTCCGGGCCTTCGGCCAGGACGTTCAGCTGCGCATCGGTGACCACCGTGGCGATCTCGATGATCGAATCGTTGTCGGTGTCCAACCCGGTCATTTCCAGGTCGATCCAGATCAGTCGTTCGTTGGCCGCGCCGTTCTCCACCATCGTGTCGCCTCGTTGCTGGGCAGGCGCACGGCCGGCCGGTAAAGGAAAGAGGCGCCCATCATACCCTTTCGCTGCTCAGCCCTCGCCGGCATGGTCTTCCAGCAGCAGCGGCGGCTTGCCACGCTTGGCCCGGAAGTAATTGGTCAGGCGCAGGCTGGCCTCCTTGGCCAGCACGCCCCCGTGAATCTCCACGCGGTGGTTGTGGCGTCCATCGCCCAGCAGGTTGAACACACTGCCGCAGGCGCCGGTCTTGGGATCGCTGGCCCCATAGACCAGCCGCGCCACGCGCGCATGCACGATGGCCATTGCGCACATCGCGCACGGCTCCAGCGTTACATACAGCGTGCTGCCGATCAGCCGATGGTTGGCCAGTGCCCGCCCACCTTCGCGCATCGCGACGATCTCGGCATGCGCACTGGGATCGTGCGAGGCGATGTTGAGGTTCCAGCCCTCACCCAGCAGCTTGCCATCGGCGCCCACCAGCACCGCGCCCACCGGAATCTCATCGAATTCGTGCTGCGCGCGCTCGGCCAGGGCCAGCGCGTGTCGCATCCAGCGTTCGTCTGTGTCGTGTACAGGCACAGCCAGCGGGGTATCGGTCATGGGTTTCCTCCCGCGTCGGGGCTGTTCAACGGCGGCCAGCAGCGCCAAGGGCAGTTTACTTCAGATGCGCTGCACGCCATTGCCGGTTGGCTGCAAGGTCGCTTCGCACAGCGGCATACTGCACGGCCTTCACAAGCACCTTGGACAGTCACATGCCCACACTCCGCCCCTGCCGCCCTGACGAAGGCGCCGCTTTGGTCGATCTGTGGCGCCGTTCGGTCGATGCCACCCACTCTTTCCTCAGCGCCGAAGACCGCCAGGCCATCGATGCCGAGGTGGCCGCCTTCCTGCCGCAGGCGCCGCTGCTGCTGGCCGTCGATGCCGAGGATCAGCCACAGGGCTTCATGCTGCTCGATGGAAGCCACATGGAAGCGCTGTTCATCGACCCGGCCGCGCGCGGTACCGGCGTGGGCAGCCTGCTGCTGCAGCAGGCGCTGGCCGAGCACCCGCACCTCAGCACCGATGTGAACGCACAGAACACCCAGGCCGTCGGTTTCTATCTGCACCGGGGCTTCGTGGAAACCGGCCGCTCGCCGCTCGATGGCCAGGGCCGGCCGTATCCGCTGATCCATCTGCGCTACGGTGGCTGAGCACGTCCACACGCCATTCGCGGGGTGTTAGCGTTGCACTCCCTCGACATGGATGACGAACGATGCGCCCAGGCGAAGTGATGTGGGGCCTGCTGATGGTGGTGATGGGCGCGGTGTGGCTGTTCGTGCCCTTCGCGCTCTTTTCGTGCCGCTCGCTGCTGGCCCGGCTGCTGGCCGAACAGCAGCGCACCAATGCACTGTTGACCCACATCGGTGGCCGGCGCATTCCGCCGCCGGAACCCGAGCCGGTGCCGTGGGTGCCAATGGCAGACGACGAAACGCCCTGAGCCCAGGCGGGCACACGGCATCGCCTGCTGCGCCCAACGCTCAGGACGTGGCCTCGAACGCGGGGGAATAGCGCACCTCCCCCTGTGGCAACGGCGGCTGCAGGCAAAGCGCCTGGAAGTACTCGGCAGGAACGCCAGGCAGCACCAGCCCCGGTTCGGCGCGGAAGCCGAAGCGGCCGTAGTACGCCGGTTCGCCCAACAGCACGCAGCCCCGCGCACCCTGCTGGCGAAGCGCTTCGATCGCTGCGCCCATCAGTGCCGCACCGATGCCCCGCCCCTGCCATGCCGGCGCTACCGAGATGGGGCCGAGGCCGAACCAGCCATCGCTGCCATCGGATATCGCCACGGGCGACACGGCCACATGGCCCAGCAGCAGCCCGTCGTCCACCGCCAGCAGCGAAACCGCCAGTTCGCCACGTGCACGCAGTGCGTCCACGATGTACTGCTCGGTATGGCTGCTGTGCTCGGCATTGGCGAAAGCGGCGGCCGTCAGCGCATGGATGCCGGTGGTGTCGGCCGGTGTTTCAGGACGGATGAGGTAATTCACGTGGCAATCCGTTCAGTGCAGTGGACCTCATTGTCCAGCAGCCGGCACACCGCGACCAGACCGGCCACGGATGAACCTCGACACCACCGCCGTTGGGCGATACTTCATGCTCTACCTGCAGGAGGCGATGATGGATTGGGTCGAACAGGCACGTGCACTGGCAAACGAAGCCCACGCGGGGCAGCAGGATAAAGCGGGGCGCCCCTACATCGAACATGTAGCGCGCGTCGCGGCCGCCATCAAGGATGACGAAACCGCCCAGGCCGTCGCCTGGTTGCACGATGTGGTGGAAGACTGCGCCGGGCACGCGGGCCGCGTGGCGGACTTCCCTGCCCCGATCCAGCATGCGGTCCAGCTGATGAGCCGCAACAGCGCGCCCGACGCCGACACCTACTACGCGCGCATCGCGGCCGACCCGGTGGCGCTGAAGGTAAAGCTGGCCGACATCGCCGACAACGCCGACGAAACCCGCCTGGTCGCGCTGGATGCGGCTACCGCAGCGCGCTTGCGTGGCAAGTACCGGCATGCGCTGGCTGCCCTGGGTGCCCGCCGTACCCCGCTGCACCCGCCGCGCTACAGCCACAACGCCGGGCGCGATGAAGCCACGCCACGCCAGCGCCTTGCGCTGCTGATGGAAGCCGGGGAGGAACTGGACACCCTGGTGTGCGGCCTGGATCGCATCCATTCCGGTTTCAGCGAAGAACCTGAACAAGCTGCCGCATTGCTGCTCTTCGTACACAGCCAGAAGGTGCTGCAGTCACTGGCACAGATCCGCAGCATCGTTTCCCAGGAACTCGAAGCGCAGATGGAGACTGACGCCTACGACACCTGGACAGACAAGGGGACGCCGGACTGGACGCCGCCCTACGGCGAGAGCGCCGAGCAGATCCTGCAGCGCTTCATGAACACCTGTGGCCCGCTGCCGCGCTGGCAGCCCCTGGCGCCACACGCTAAGTCGGGTGGGACGGCGTAACCCTCCACCCATCGAACACTGTTTTACCTGGGTGCGGGTGCCGCTGCTGCAGTGCAGCAGTACAATGGAGGGCTTCCCCGCCCCTGCCCGCCCCCGCATGAGCCCCAACTCCTCCCTGGCCGCGCGGCTGACACCGCGTCAGCGCACCTGGATCATCCTTGCCCTGTCGCTGGGCGGCTTTGCCATCGGCACCAGCGAATTCGCCAGTATGGGCCTCATGCTGGAAATCAGCCGTGGCCTGTCGATCAGTGAAACCCAGGTCGGCCACCTGATCAGCGCCTATGCCATCGGCGTGGTGGTCGGTGCCCCCATCCTGGCCTTCATCGGCGCCTCGTTCCCGCGCCGCAAGCTGCTGCTGGCCCTGATGGGCTTCTATGCAGTGGGCAACCTGGCCAGCGCCTTGGCCCCCAATTACGGCACGATGCTGATCGCGCGCTTCGTGGCCGGCCTCCCGCATGGGGCCTACTTCGGCGTGGCCATGCTGGTGGCCGCAGCCATCAGCCCGGCCGGCCAGCGTGGCCAGGCGATGTCGCGGGTGCTGCTGGGCCTGTCCATCGCGATCCTCATCGGCAACCCGCTGACCACCTGGCTGGGCCAACAGCTGAGCTGGCGCACCGCGTTTGCCCTGGTCAGCGTGCTGGCCATCGCCACGGTGGTGATGATCGCCCGCTTCCTGCTGCCCGATCCGGACGAAGTGCGCACCTCGCCCATGCGTGAACTGCGCGCGTTCAACACCACCCAGGTGTGGCTGGCGCTGGCCATCGGCGCGGTCGGCTTTGCCGGCATGTTCTGCGTGTTCACCTATCTCGCGCCGACCCTGGTGCAGGTGACCGGCGTGGCCGAATCGTGGATGCCGCTCGCCGTGGGCGTGTTCGGCATCGGCGCCATCATCGGCAACATCGCCGGTGGCTGGCTGGTGGACAAGTTCCACTTCAAGGCAGCTGCCGTGGTGCTGGTGTGGTCCATCGTGATGCTGCTGCTGTATCCGCTGGCCGCGCAGTCCGTGTGGACCATTGGGCCGATGATCATCACCGTGGGCATGATGGGCGCGCTGGCCGCCGTGCTGCAGACGCGCCTGATGGACGTGGCCGGCGAGGCGCAGACGCTGGCTGCCGCGTCCAATCACGCGGCCTTCAATACCGCCAACGCGCTGGGCCCGTGGCTGGGTGGCATGGCCATCAGCGCCGGCTTCAGCCCGGCCAGCACCGGCTATGTCGGCGCGGCCACGGCCATCGGCGGCCTGGTGCTGTGGGGCGTGTCCGTGCTGGTGGACCGCCGCCGCAGGACCGCCTGAACCTCCGCGGTCGCAGTCCTTGCCGCTGGCAGGGGCTGCGCCGCCCACGGCGGATTTGACCCCGCCGCCGCATCGGGCTGACGGTGTCGTCACAGGGGAAAGTGTGACGATGCATGCACCTTCTCTCTGCCCTCCCTGCCCATGTCGGACACCGGTCATTTCGCCATCCGCGCCTTCGAGGCCGTCTTCAACATGGCCGGCGGCATCGAACGCATCACCGCGTTGACGGTCACCTGCAAGCACTGCGACGCCACCACGTCGTCCACCGAAGGGAACCTGCTGCATCTGCCCGGCGGCACCCTGTTCCGCTGCGATGACTGTGGCTGCCACCAGGCGGTGAGCAATGCGCGCGTGGCCGATTGGCCGCTGCCGCGCGTACTGGGCGTATGAGACTGGGCGTATGAACATGCATCCGAGTCTCAACGACAGGCAGATTCGCATTCTGCAGACCATCGCCGAAGCCGACGAAGTGGACAGCAATGACGCCACCTGGGCGGTGACCGCCGGATTAGCCGTGCAGGCCGAAGACGGCGATATCGACCTGACCCCGCGCGGCCACGAAGTGCTGCGGACGCAGGCATCGCGCTGAGGCCACAGGACCGGCATGCGGCGTTTCGTGCAGGCCTTCGTCGACGCAGACAGCTTTCCTGCAGCACTGCCCGGCCCGGTGGCAAATGCCCTTGCCACCGCCGACGCACGCTACAACATCGGCAAACAAGGCGCGGCGTGGCTGTGGGCTGCTGGCGCCACCAACGATGCCGCCGGTACGGTCGTTGCGGAAATGCAGTGGGGCCTGGTGCCCCGCTGGTCCAAGGAACCCTCCACGCCCTACACCACCGTGACTGCCAGGCTGGAACGCGCACCCCGCAGCCGGCTGTTTGCCGATGCCTGGAACAAACGGCGCTGCATCGTGCCCATGACCGGGTACTTCAAATGGGACCGCCAGCGGCGACCGCCGTGGCCCATGTTCGTGCAACGCCAGGATGGCGTAGCCCTGCTGGCAGCGGGACTATGGGAACACTGGCAGGATGAGGCGGGCGAGCAGCGCGACACGTTTTCAATCCTGACCGACGAAAACTCCGCCATACCGGAGCCACTGTCTCCTGACGGCCCCGTGTTCCTCGACCCGGCCGCTGCTGCGGACTGGCTGCGGGGCACGTTGAACACGCCGGCCCAGCTGCGTCGGCGTGCACGCACCCCCGCACTGGAGGCGTACTACGTAGGCCTCGCCGTCCGCGATGCCAGGCACGATGACTACACGTTGCTTGAGCCCGTGGACCCGGACGCGCTGCGTGCTGACGGCGCGCTGCCGGACTGGGACGGGGATGCGCTGGACGACGACGCGTGAGCCAGGGGTGTTTCCTTCGCGCAACGGGGTCAGAGCCTTTTTCCTGCGGAAAGGGATCTGACCCCGTTGCTGAACCGCAAAAAACACACGGCGTGGATGTGGCGTGCGGCACAGTGCACTGCATGCACGACCGCCCTGCCCCTGCCCGCCATGATGCCGTCGCCCTGCAGGCCGGGATGCTGGGCAGCCTGCTGGGCGTCGCTCTGTTCAAGGCGCTTGCCCTGTCCGGCCTTGTCAACGGCTCGCTGATGGGCATGGGAATCTGGCTGCTGGCCTGCATCCTGCTCGGTGCGTGGGCACTGGCCGCCGGCCTGGCCTGCCTGGCCCTCAGCCGCCGCGTGTTCGTGCTGATGCTCGCACTGTCGGCCGTGTTCGTGCTCTGCATCGCCTGAATTCCAGGCGCTTCCAGAAAAAAATCATTCGCGGCGCTAAAGCTTCGGCCTTCGCGGCCGCTACCGGTCTACTGCTTGCCGGGATTCTCTCCTGCGCAGACACGCCCGGCAGTCGGGCCTACAACGACTACCGGATTTCACAAAATGAACACGTTGCGCCGCTTCAAGGTTGGCACCCGCCTCACTGCGGGCTTTTCCATCCTGCTTCTTCTGATCGCCACCATTCTTGCGATCGCCCTCCACAGCAACTACCAGCAGCGGCAGCAGTTCGACAACGCGGTGAACGTCCGCGTGACCCGCATGGGCGAGCTGTACGACATGCTCATTCTCAACAAGGAACTGCTGCTCCTGCGCCGCGACATGCTGATCAAGCGCGGTGACGGACTGCAGCAGGATCTCGCCAAGCTGCAGGGGATGTCGAACCGATACGACGGGATCTGGACCCATTTCACCGAGCGCCCGGCCACCAGCCCCTTGGCCGAGTCCATGCGCAGGAAAGTCGCGCAGAAGCAGCAGGCGACCCTTGCACTCAACCGCAACCTGGATGCCGCCATGCTGGCCGGCGATTTCGATGCGGCCAACACCCAGCTGCTGACCCGCGCCGGCCCCGCTGCCGCTGACTGGAATGCCGCACTGACCGAATTCGCCGAGCTGCAGCAGACACTGGTCAACGAAGCCGCCCGCGAGATGCAATCCCTGGCCGCCCGCACCACTGCGCTGCTGACCTTGTTCGGCATCATCAGCCTGGGCCTGGGCATCATCGCCGCATGGCTGATCTCGCGCAGCCTCACCCGCCCGCTGGCGCAGGTGCAGGCCTCGATCAACGCGGTCACCCGTGGTGACCTCAGCATCCGCCACCAGGATGACAGCCCCGACGAAGTGGGCCAGATGCTGCGCGCCACCGATGGCATGGTGGGCCTGCTGCAGCGCTTCTCGCAGCAGACCCAGCTGATGATCTACAAGCACGCCGCCGAGGACATCAGCCACCGCATGCCGGTGGATTTCCCCGGCGTGTACGGCGAACTGGCACAGGGCATGAACACCATGGTGTTCGAGCACCTGGACGCGATCGTCGATGCCATCGAGGTGCTGAACCAGTACGCCCGAGGCGATCTGAGCCGCGATGCGCGGCGCCTGCCCGGCAGCCGTGCGCTGCTGCACGAATCCATGGACGCCGCCAAGGCCAGCCTGCATGCCATCAACCAGGACATCCAGCGCCTTGCATCGGCGGCGGCGGCCGGCGACTTCAGCGTGCGCGGCGATGCCACGGCCTACCAGCACGACTTCCGCCGCATGATCGAAGACCTCAACCGCCTGATGGCCACTGCCGACGGCAGCCTCAGCGCCCTGTCCAAGGTGCTGGGCGCCATGGCAGAGGGCGACCTCACCCGCCGCATCGACGGCGATTTCCAGGGCGTGTTCGCAACCATGCAGCGCGATACCAACCGCACAGCGCAGAACCTGGCCGGCATCATCCGCCGCATCCAGGAGGCGTCCGGATCCATCGCCAGCGCGTCCGATGAGATTGCCGCCGGCAATGCCGACCTGTCACGGCGTACCGAGAGCCAGGCGGCCAACCTGGAAGAAACCGCTGCCTCGATGGAAGAACTCACCTCAACCGTGCGGCAGAACGCCGAGCACGCGCAGCAGGCCGATGCAGCCTCCCGCAGCGCGGGCGAAGCCCTGCAGCAGACGGCGCAGGCCGTGCAGGACGTGGTGCAGGTGATGGGCCAGATCAATGCCTCCTCGCTGCGGATCGGCGAGATGGTCAGCCTGATCGACGGCATCGCGTTCCAGACCAACATCCTGGCCCTCAATGCCGCGGTGGAAGCGGCCCGCGCAGGTGAGCAGGGCCGCGGCTTCGCCGTGGTGGCCAGCGAGGTGCGCACCCTGGCCCAGCGTGCAGCGGCATCGGCCAAGGACATCAAGGCACTCATCGACGAGTCCACCGGCCGGGTGGAAGCGGGCATCACCATCGCCCGCCAGACCGAAGCCGCCATCGGGCAGCTGACCGACGCTGCGGGCCAGACCGGGCACCTGGTGCAGCAGATCGCGCAGGCCAGTGTCGAACAGGCTGCGGGCATCGAGCAGGTGAACCAGACCATCGCGCAGATGGACGAGGCCACCCAGCAGAACGCCGCACTGGTGGAGGAAGCCAGTGCCGCTGCCCGCGCGATGGCGGGCCAGGCCGCCGATCTGGACCAGGCCGCGGCCGTGTTCCGGGTCACCGCACAGGCAACCACCGCACTCAAACGCGCCGCCTGACAACAGCGGATGTGCATGCGGGCACTCACACTGCCCGCATGCACGACGGCCTACGATGTGGCTGCAGGCCTGAAGCATTCAGTACGCAACGGCCTGCGCCCCTTCCTCCAGCATCGGCGGCGCGACATTGTGGTGGCGCTGCCGCGGCCGTTCCGCGCGTGCAGTCCCCCCGTACGTTTCAATGTGGTCCTGATGCCCTCCCCCGAACAAGAACGCCTATCCACCCTGGCCGGCCTCAATGCCCTGGGCGAGGTTTCCGGCGCCGCTCTGGACAGCCTCACGGAACTGGCCACGCACGCCTTCAAGGTGCCGGTGGCCTTTGTTTCACTGCTGGAGGTGGATCGCCAGCGGCTGGTTTCGCGCCGCGGCCTGCAGATGACACAGACGCATATCCGCGATTCCATCTGCGCTTCGGCCATCGACGCCCCCGAAACCCTGGTCATCGATGACCTGCGCGCGCACCCCCGCCACGCCAGCAACCCGCTGGTGACCGGCGAAACCCAGCTTCGTTTCTATGCAGGCACGCCACTGGTGGCCCGCAACGGTGTGGCCATCGGTGCGTTCTGCATCATGGACGACACGCCCCGGCAGTTCTCTGAGGCCGAGCGTCGGCAGCTGCAGACGCTGGCCAGCGCGGCGATGAACGAGCTGGAGCTTCGCGCCCTCACCGGGCGACGCGACCCGGTCAGCGGGCTTCCCGACCGGCATCAGTTCGCCCTCGACCTGGCGGCGCAGGCCGTGCGCGAACCGGATTCGTTCCTGCATGCGGTGCTGATCGATGTCTTCGACGCCACCACCTCCACCGAGGCCGGGCAGGTGCTGGGCATGGCACCGCTGGAGACCCTGATCCGGCGCATCGGGGTACGCCTGCGTGTAGCGCTCGACGGCATGGCCGAGGTCTACCACGTGGGCGTCGCGCGCTTTGCGTTCGTGCTGGAGGATGCCTCATCCAGCGCCATGGAAGACCTCGTCGGTGAGCTGCAGGTGCGGTTGACCCGGCCGATGATGGCCGCGCAGGTACCGATGTCGCCGTCGTTCCATGCCGGCATCTGCGGCATCACCCTGGGCCAGCACAGCGCCGATGAAATCATCCGCCGGATGCTGGTCGGGCTCAACGCCGCCATCAGCGGCCGCTCGCCGTTCCGCTGGTATTCCGAAACCCGCGATGCACGCACGCGCCGTGGCTACCGCCTGGCCACCGATGCCCGCATTGCGCTGCAGGAACAGCAGTTTCATCTGGTCTACCAGCCCCGCTTCCGCGCATCGGATCTGGTGCCGGTTGCCGCCGAAGTGCTGATCCGCTGGGATCACCCGCACCTGGGCGCGGTCAGCCCCGCCGAGTTCATCCCGGTATTCGAGCGCACGGCGGTCATGCAGGGCATCACCCGCTGGGTGACCGACAACGCGCTGAACCAGTTGCTGGCCTGGCGCCAGGCTGGCATCGCCCTGCTGCTGTCGATCAACTACTCGGCCCGCGACATGGCCGAGGACGATGCCGCGCTGCGCCTGATCCGCGCGATCGAACAGAAGGGACTGTCCTGTGCTGATGTCGAGGTGGAAATCACCGAAAGCCAGTGGCTGCGCGTGGACTCACCGGCCGGCCAGCAGCTGCGGCAGATGGCCGCGGCCGGCCTGCGCATTGCCGTGGACGACTTCGGCAGCGGCTACAGCAACTTCGGCTACCTGTCCGAACTGCCCATCAGCACGTTGAAGCTGGACAAGACCGTGATCGACCGGCTGGTCCAGGACCCGCGTGCCGCCCTGAAAGCCGAAGCCATCATCGGCCTGGCGCAGCGCCTGGGCTACACCGCCGTGGCCGAGGGTGCGGAAACCGCCGAGCAGGTCGCGCGGCTGCAGGCGATGGGCTGCGATGAAATACAGGGCTTCGCCCTGGCCCGACCGATGACGGCTGAAGCGTTAAGCGAACGATTCGGCGTGGCGCGCGATCTTTTGTAGAGTCGAACTTGCTCGACTGCTGTTGGCGGGAGCAGTCGAGCACGCTCGACTCTACGGAATGGGTGCAGTCGAGCAAGCTGGACGCTACGGCTGTGGGACGCGCAATACGGCCATCGCTATACTGGCACTACACCGTAGCTTGCCCGGAACCTTCATGCCTTCACGAATCGATTTCCGGCCCTCGCTGGACCTGGCATGCAGGATCACCGGCATGCGCGTGGCGCTTGTCGGCGAAGTCACCGACACCTCCTGGCGCTCGATCCAGAGCATCGACAGCGCAGGCCTGGGCATCTCCAGCGGCATGATCCTCGATATCAACCGCACCTTCTGCAAGGACGTGCGTTCGTCACGCGCGCCGGTCTGGTTCGGCGATGCGCTCACCCACCCGCTGTTCAAAGACAGCCCGGTGCCCGGCATGTACGGCTTCCGCAGCTATGTGTCGGTGCCGCTGCTGCTGGCCGACGGCTCCATCTTCGGCACCCTCTGCACGTTGGACCCGGAACCCAAGCCGGTGGACGAGGAACAGGTGCAGTCGATGAATGCCCTCGCCGCGCTGGTGGCCGCACAGATCGACGCCCTACGCAGCCATGATGCCGACACCCGCACCATCGACACACTGAAGGAACAGGGCGATACCGTTGGCCGACAGTTGGCCGAGTTCGAGCAGTCCAATGCCGAACTGCAGCGGGTGGCCAAGCAGCGCGAGGAATTCATCGGTGTACTGGCGCACGACCTGCGCAACCCGGTGCAGGCCATCCGCGCCGGTGCAGACCTGCTCTCTCTGGGCGAGCTGAGCGATTCGCAGCAGAAGGTGCTGGGCCACATCAATGACAGCGCCGACCGTATCGCCGAGCTGATCGATGTCACCCTGGACTTCGCCCGTGGCCGGCTGGGTACGGGCATTGCACTGAAGCTGGAGCCATGGTCGGACCTGTCCGGCGTGCTGGCGATGGCCTGCCGCGAGGCGATGCGCCCCTACCCAGGCCGGCGCTGCGAAGTGGACCTGCAGCTGCCCCTGACGTTCGTCTGCGACGCGGCGCGCCTGTGCCAGCTGCTGGCCAACCTGGTCATCAACGCGGCCATCCACGGCACCCCCGACCAGCCGATCCGCGTGCAGGGGCGGAGCACGGAGACTGGCATCGAGATCAGTGTGGCCAACCAGGGCGTCATTCCCGCCGCGCAGATGGGGCACCTCTTCGAGCCCTTCGCACGGCCGCAGGAACGCCGGCTGGATTCCGGCCTCGGGCTGGGCCTGTACATCGCCGCGCAGATCGCCAAGGCCCACGGCGGCACGCTGGCGGTCACCAGTTCCAACGAAGCAGGCACCGTGCTGACCCTGCGCCTCTGAACCCGCCGCATCGCGTGCAGAGCGGGTACACACCCGACCCGCTACGCTGTGCCACCTCCCTGCCCAGAGCGGCCATGTTCCCCTTTTCTCTCCCGGCGTCCGATCCAGGGCAGCTTGCCTACCGCCTGCTGCAGGACAGCGACTGGGCGCGATCACCGGCTGCCGCCGCCGCGCCGGTCGAACTGCGCACCGTGCTGTCCATGATCCTCGACTCGCCGGAGCCGCTCTGGATCGCGTGGGGCGCCGAAGAGATGACCTTCTTCTTCAACGACGCCTACCTGCCGATGCTGGGAGGCAAGCTGCACGGCGCGATGGGCAGCGGCCTGCAGCAGGTCTGGGCCGATGTATGGGACGACGTGCGGCACGCCATCGCCGATGCCTTTGCCGGCAGCAGCCGCAGCTTCCACAATCTGCCGCTGATGATGAACCGCGACGGCACGCTGAAGGAAACGTTCTGGACGTTCTCCTATTCCCCGCTGCGCATGACCAATGGCGAAGTTGCCGGCCTGCTGTGCGTGGTGAGCGAGCAGACCGAACGGGTGATCGAACGCAATCTGCACAGCCGCCAGGTGGCGGCCATCACCCAGGAAGCGCGCGAAGCCCACCTGGAACTGGTGCGCGCACGCGAACAACTGCGGCAGGCCCAGAAGCTGGAAGCCATCGGCCAGCTGACCGGTGGTGTGGCGCACGACTTCAACAATCTGCTGCAGGTCATCACCGGCTCGGCCGACATGCTGCTGCATACCGCCCAGCCCGAGGATCCCCGCCGCAGGTACGTGCAGTCCATCGTGGCCGCCGCGGAACGCGCAACCCGGCTGACCGCGCAGCTGCTGGCCTTCTCACGCCGGCAAAGCCTGTCGCCGGAAGTGTTCGACCTGCGCGAGAGCGTGCAGGCACTCTCAGACATCATCACCACGGTAGCCGGCGCACGCGTCTCGGTGGCCATCACCCTGCCGGAAACACCGCTGCAGGTGCTGCTGGACCGCAGCCAGCTGGATACCGCGCTCATCAACATCGTGGTCAATGCGCGCGATGCCATCGTCGGCCATGGCAACGTCAGCATCGATGTGCAGCGTGTCACCGCCGTTCCTTCCGTGCGTTTCGCCGCGCCGATGAAGGGCGACTTCGCCGCGATCAGCGTCAGTGACAACGGCACCGGCATCGACCCGGCGGTGTTGGATCACATCTTCGAGCCCTTCTTCACCACCAAGGATGTCGGCGCGGGCACTGGGCTGGGCCTCAGCCAGGTGTTCGGCTTCGTCAAGCAGTCCGAAGGCGAAGTGGACGTACACAGCCAGCCCGGCGCAGGCACACGGTTCACCCTGTACCTTCCGCTCAGCCAGAGTGGCGAGAGCGCGCCGCGCACCGTGCCGCACGAAGGCCTGGCGCACGGCAACGGCCTGTGCGTGCTGGTGGTCGAGGACAACATCGACGTGGCCGAGTTCGCCGTGGCAGCGCTGCGCGAACTCGAGTACCACGTGGTGCTGGCACGCAATGCAACCGAGGCGCTGGCCGAGCTGGAACGTGATGCCAGCCGCTTCCAGGTGGTGTTCACCGACGTGGTGATGCCCGGCGTGAACGGCCTGGACCTGGCCCGCACCATTCGCCAGCGCCATGCCTCGCTGCCCGTCATCCTCACCAGCGGCTACAGCGAGCTGCTGGCGCGCGATCCCGGCCATGGGTTCACCCTGCTGCGTAAACCCTATTCATTGAGACAACTGGCCCAGGTCATCAGCGAAGCCGGCCAGAGCGGGCGGTAAGTGCCCAGCTGGGTGGGCACGCTTCACGCTCAACGCACTTTGTACAACACCGCCGCCCCCGGCCGCGGTTCAAACGCCGGCACCGTCTGCTGCGTCAACGCCGTGCCTTTCCCATCCCACACCAGCGTTTCCACCGGGTACTCATCCTTGCGGGTCATCTGGTCGATCTTCGCCACCACCACCGTCGCCGCCGCCGGCACGTCCGGGTTCCAGCCGAACACGCCCACACGGCCGTAAAACACCGCAGGCGCAGCGGCATCAAGCCTGCGATCCGGGCACATCACCAAGCCACGGTCCAACATGACGCGCAGCGCGCCCACCGGCACTTTCTTTACCGTGGGTGCAGTGCGCTCGGTGCTGTGGCCGGGGCAGACATTGGCGGCGCGGGTGATCATGTCTTCGGCCACCTGACGGTCGGACTGGGCCAAGGCCAGCGACGGGATGGCACACAGGGCGAACAGAACAAACGGGGACGTCCGGGTCATTGCAGAGTTCCTGAAGTGGGTACCACGCGAACTTAGCAATCGCTCGACGCGAAGTTGCAAAGACCGCGTGAGGCCATGCAAACGCGCGCTTTGGTTCAGGATGCGCTCAACGGCCGCCTGATAACACAGCACTCAATGAATTGAGCCCACTACCGATGCCTCCTCCGTTCGAGCCGCTCAGGCGCTACTTTGATTTCTCCGGCCGCTGTGACCGCACGGAGTTCTGGTCGTACCTCCTGTTCGTGTTCGCCGTGTTTGCCGCATGCCATGCCCTCATCGAACTGCCGCAGGGGGAGCACGCTTACACTCTGCGGGTCATCGGCAACCTGCTGGGAATGACGGCAACTGTGTTCCTGTTCATCCCGACCCTGGCCGCGATCGTGCGCCGGCTGCACGATATCGACGAGTCAGGCTGGTACGCGGTGATCGCCTTCATACCGCTGGGCGTGTTCGTGCTGTTCCCGGTGATGCTGCTGCCGGGAACGGGCGACGACAACCGGTTCGGGCAGGAGCGGCGTCACGCATAAGCGCTGAGCCAACGCCCCGCATTACGGCACGAGATAGCGCTCAACCTGCAGCGACAGCACGTGACAGGCATTGAACAGGCCTTCGATCACCGCCGCCGACGGACAGTGGTCCGGGTCCTCGCTCTCCCGCGCCACGTGGGCCGCGTGCAGCACAGCGGTCAACGCAGTAACACCCGCGGCACCACGGGTCGCCAGGGCCATATCGAAGGCACGCCCTGGGCTGAGGCGGACTTCACTCCAGCGCTCGCCATCGGCACGCAGATTTTTGCCATAGCCTTTCAGATGGGCCAGGAAAGCAGAAGGCACAGTGTCCTCGGGCGATTCGCGGAGCGCATCTTCCAGCTTTTCTGCGAGGGCGAGGGGAAGATCCTTCAGCGCGGAACCAAGCAGCGCGTGCAGGCGTGGATAGTCGGGACGACGGTCAGACATGGCGGCAACCTCACGGTGTGGCCACCTGCAGATGCAAGGTGGCGGACGGTGCGGGTTGGCGTGCCGGATACATGATGCAAGAAGCCGGCGGATCGAATGATCCCCACGCACCGTCCGCCATGAACCGGCGGGCAGTGCATTGTCGCGGCTGCAACTCAGGCTGCAACCGCGACACCGCGCATCATGTAAGTTCGGGACGCCAATCCCGGCCAAGGCGGGTGCCTTGGCGTGGCGATGATTGGCGCACTCGTTCGTGGATGAAAAGTAGGGAAATGCCGCGTCCGGATGCGGTCGCGGCACTTGCGTCATGTGATGACGAGCTACGCATTAAATGCCCTGTATGGCTGGGAACGCTTGCCTCTGGCAGACCATTGACCACGCATGCTGCCAAGCCAAACGCGACACCTGACGCCACGCCACGCTGATCTTCTGCAGGCTCCCGCGCCTCAGCGCACTACCTGGTGAACCGCCCGCGCCGCCATTGACCGACCCGGTGACGCCAATGACGCGGATCGCTCAGGTTGCCAGGCCACAACTGCCACGCACGGGACCAAGCCCCCTTATCATGGGCTTGTAAAGGCGCTTTACGCCCAGTGACGTACGCAAGGCAGTATCTGGATGTCTATGGAATGGCGCCCCTCGGCCTGGGGCATGCGTGTGACCCGCTCGCCGGACTGGCGGCTGCGGTTGGATGGCGAGTATGTCGAGCTTCTGCTTGAAGGCAGACACTACCGCCAGCATCTGGATGACGACCGGCGCCTGCAGATCATTCCGGGCGTGTTCTGGGCCACGGTCGCGCTGCTTACCGACGACGGTGACCCGCTGTCCGTGGATGGCCTGCCCAATCGCGAGGCGTCCCGCCTGTCAGCCGCCGTGCAGCACGCGCTCTTCGTGCGCACCACGCGGGGGCGCAAGGCGCTCTTTGAGGATGTCCTGCAGCAGATCCAGTCATGGCTGGCTGACGCCGACGCTCTCACCGACCGGGGCAGCGCGGGACGTCGCTGGATTACCCACGAGCAGCAACAGGCGTTGCTGGCCGAGCGCCCCACCCTGCCCCTCTCACCGGCCGAGCTGGAACGCCTTTTCCTGGATAAGGACGTCCACGACGATCTGCATTCCCAGAGCCATCGCGCGGCACTGGAAGCCCTGCAGGACTGGAAGCTGGATTGGCCTGCATTCTGGGCGGATGCCAACGCCACCATGGCAACACGCGAGCTGGTTCTCGCCAAGGACTTCCTCGACCGGGTGGAAAGCAAGCCACTGACGGAGGAGCAGGCCCGCGCGGTCATCTGCTTTGACAATCGCGTACAGGTCGTCGCCTCGGCCGGCTCCGGCAAGACCTCCACGATGGTCGCCAAGGCGGCGTATGCCATCGATCGTGGCTTCGTTGAGCCTGAGCGTATTGTCATGCTCGCTTTCAACAAGGATGCCGCCAGGGAACTGGAAGAGCGAGCACAGCGATCCTTCGAGCGGCTTGGCATGGGCGACACCGTGGTCGAAGCGCGCACCTTCCACGCGTTGGGCCTGGCCATCATCGGCAAGGCCACCGGCCGCAAGCCCGACATTCCCGAATGGGCCATCGACGCCACGCAGGGCTTCAACAAGCTGGCCGAACTGGTGGACGATCTGAAGGATCGCTCGATCCACTTCCGTACCCAGTGGGACATGTTCCGGCTGGTGTTCGGGCGCGATCTCCCGCCATTCGGCGCCGAGATGATGGCCGATGGCTACGACCGCGACGGCACCCCGTACATCCGCACACTGCAGGGCGAGCGGGTAAAGAGCCTGGAAGAGTGCGTCATTGCCGATTGGCTGTTCTACAACGGCGTGGCGTACGACTACGAACGTCGTTACGAATTTGATACTGCCACCGACACCCATCGCCAGTATCGGCCGGACTTCTATTACCCGGACGCCGGGCTGTATCACGAGCACTTTGCGCTGGATGCCGATGGCCAGCCGCCGAAGCACTTTGCCAACTACGCCGAAGGCATGCAGTGGAAGCGCCAGCAACATCTGGCGCGAGGCACCACGCTGGTCGAGACCACCTCGTTCGGCCTGCGTAGCGGCCACGCCCTGGAACACCTTGCCGGGAAACTTGGCGATTCCGATGTCCAGCTCGACCCCAACCCCGACCGCGAGCTGCCCACCGAGGGCGCCAAGCCGATGCCGGATGCGGATCTGATCGGCCTGATGCGGACCTTCATCGCCCACGCCAAGAGCAACTGCCTGACGCTGGACGATCTGGCCGCACGCCTGAGGCAGATGCCGGAAGACCAGTTCAAGGAACGCCATCGGCGATTCCTGGAAATCGCTGCGCCGGTTTTCCAGGCGTGGGACAACGCACTGGCGGACGAGCGCGACATCGACTTCGAGGACATGCTCAACATGGCCGCCGGAATCCTGGAACAGGGGCATTACGAATCGCCCTACGACCTGGTGATGGCTGATGAATTCCAGGACGCCTCGCGCGCCCGCGCCCGTCTCTGCCGTGCACTGGTCAGCCAACCGGGCCGCCACCTGTTTGCGGTGGGCGATGACTGGCAGTCCATCAATCGCTTTGCCGGTGCGGATGTTTCGGTGATGACCGGTTTCCGCGAGTGGATGGGCCATGCGCAGGTACTGAAGCTGGAGCAGACCTTCCGCTGCCCGCAGGAACTGTGCGATATCTCAAGTCGCTTCATCAGCCGCAATCCCTCGCAGGTTGCCAAGGCGGTGCGCTCTGTCACGCCGGCAATCGGCCCGATGCTGCAGGCCTTCCAGATGACGCGGCGTGAGGAGGTGCAGGATGGGGTTCGCCAGTACCTGGCCAAGCTGCATCAGCAGCTCTTGTCCGGGGCGTTGCCGCAAGGGCGCAACGGGCGCGTGACCGTCTTCATTCTGGGACGCTATCGCGCGGATCGCAGTGCCATGCCCGTGGATTGGAAGACGTCCTTTGGCAGCACCATGGAGGTCGAGTTCCTCACTGCGCATCGCTCCAAGGGGCGCGAGGCGGACTACGTGATCCTGCCGGGCATGGTGAATCGTGTATTCCCCAGCCTGCGCGCGGATGACCCGGTGCTGTCGCTGGCGATGCCGGATGGGGATACCTATCCGCTGAGCGAAGAGCGGCGACTGTTCTATGTGGCGCTGACGCGTGCGCGGCGGTCGGTGGCAATGTTCACCCTGCAGGGCAAGCACTCGCCTTTCCTGGATGAGCTGGTGGAAGACGGGGTTGTGGAGGTGACGAGCCTGTCTGGTGTGGCGATCAATGAAGAGCGATGCCCGGTGTGCAAGGTGGGCGTGTTCGTCGAGCGCAATGGACCGCATGGGGCGTTCCGGTCGTGTTCCAGTTACCCGTTGTGCCACAACAAACCAAAGGGTGGGCGTCGCGGGTGAAACGTGGAAAGGGCGAACACAGTTCGATGCAGATTCCCAGTCGCTGAACCACGGCTTTCGGTAGCCACCGCCGCGCCATGGTGCGGCCGCAAGCGCCTCAATCGCCGCCCCTGCGGCTCACCGCCTTCGATTCGGCCATTGCCACCACTGCTTCAGCGCCAAAAACAATTGAATGCATAGAAAGATCAGCGCGAAATAGCCCCAGATGCGCAGTCCTACGGACAAGGCATCCGGGTGGCTTCGATAGCTGAGAACTGCAAAGTATGAAAGGCCAAACAGAGCGGCGAGAAACTGGGTGCCCAAGAGAGTTTTCACCATGGAACTCATTTCTTCTTCTCCAGATCTTTCTGCACGATGGTTGCGCCCGCTCCCGCTAGATTCTGTCCGGCCTGAGACGCAGCGCCTTGAAGCGCCGATTGCCTCGGGACAGCCACTCCGGTGGATGCCGTGGTGCTGGCGATGCTTGGCGCGCCTGGAGCGGAAGACTGGCTCAGCTTTTGCAGGGTGCCACGTGCAGCGGGGCCTGCGAAATCGCCCATGGCAGCGCCAACCCCGGAAGCGGCCAAACCAGCGGCAGCGCTCCCCAGCGCATTTGAAGCGACTCCCTCTGCAGTGATGGGCTGGCCCTTGATTGCACTCTCTGCGGCAGAACCGGCTCCGCCAGCCACTGCATTGACTGCGGTCTGTATGGCAACTGCACGGCCAACGGAGAGTGACCCGGAACTGACCGCACCAACCGCTAGTCCACCAGCGCCTCCGGAAACAGAGCCAACGGCGGCAGCGACAAGAACCTCTACTTTATCGATAGGCTTTCCCGGATTCAGGGCCTTCTGCACGGCAATATCTGCAAGGCCACCTACAACCGCTCCGTAGATGAAGGGCATTACCGGGATTCTTCCGTCTGGGTCAGTGAAAGAATAAGGATTTCCGTACGCGTAACTGTACCGATTGAAGTGTTTCGGGTTTGAGTGCGTAGAAACTGGATCTACTGAAAGGAACAGTCCAAGCTGAGGATCGTAGTAGCGCTGCTGCATGTAGCTCAGTCCGGTAGCAGCGTCGCTTACATGACCCGTGTACCCAGGCCCGTCCGCAACGGGGCCGCCAACAATGCCTCCATAGGGTTCGTAGTCATAGCGTTTGACCACACTGCCAGTGGCGTCGGTCTCGGCAACCACTGAACCAAGTGCATCCGTATGAATGTAGGTGACGGTCTCGGCACTTGCTTCTGGGACCTGCGCCAAACTGATAATCGGCGCGCAACAAAGCAGCAGCCTCATGAAACCCGGCTCAAGAACGCGCGTTGCACGCTTGGTGCGGCGGAGAGACACGTAGTGTTCGGCAAGCTTTTCCATCGTCTCAGTCCCCTTGAGTGAGCTTCACAGCAAGAGCCGTCTTCGTACCACAGTGCTTGATGTGGTTTGATCACCAGAGCGAGGCAGCTATCAGGGGCAACCTCTACCGATGCGCAACCACAGTCTGGTCCTAGCGCTATCGATATGGATCGTCCATTAAGAAAAGGCTTGATGGGACCGATGCAACCGATTGATTCCACGGCACAAACGACGCCAAGGATCGCCGGTTCTGGACTATGTTCTGTGCTGCATCAGCTTCTCAGGCTATGGTTGAGAAGAGGCGGTAACACCCGCGGCAGATTTGATTCTGCTCGCCTGCGCATCTCCAGAGCCTGTCCAAATGCGACAGTTGGCCACGCGCGCCAGCCGGGGGTCGGGCAGGCCATCGGTCACCAATGGATTCTGTAATCCGGGGCGGAATCGTGTTCACGGCCCGCGGCGTGGCGGAGAGAGTGGGATTCGAACCCACGGAAGGTTTAACCCTTCGCCGGTTTTCAAGACCGGTGCCTTAAACCGCTCGGCCATCTCTCCGTATCGGCCCAGCCTGCTGGCCGGGCACGCATTCTCGCACGGCTGGGCGATTTGCCCAAGACCGGCGTAACGCCGGGTGCACCCGGGCGCTACCCGCAGGCCTCAGCCCGCGTCCACCGCCAGCGCACCCAGCGCACTGGCCTTGATCTTCTCCTTGGCCTTCTCGCACGCGCCACCGCAGTCCAGGCGCGAGGCCTCAAGCTGCGGCGGCAGGTGTTCGGCCAGGAAATCGATGAACACGCGCACGGCCGGCAGCAGGCCGCGGCGCGAGGCGAACACGGCGTGGCACACGCCCTGCGGCAGCGACCAGTCCGGCAGCACCACTTCCAGTTCGCCATTGCGCACGGCTTCGGCGCAGACGGTTTCCGGCAGCATGGTGATGCCGAAACCGTCCTTCACCATGCTCTGCAGCAGGGGGAAGTCGAAACCGGCCACGCGCGGCTGCAGGTCCACCCGGCGCACTTCGCCTTCCGGGCCATGCAGTTCCCAGCGCTGGCGCGCTTCGTCTTCGCTGATGCTGAGAGTGACGTGCTGGGTCAGCTCTTCCGGGTCCTTGGGGCGGCCGGCGCGGTCCAGATACTTCGGGCTGGCCACCAGCAGTTCCTGCACCTGGCCGAAGCTGCGCATCACCAGGCTGCCGTCGTCATCCAGCCGCGAGCGCACGCGCAGGGCGACGTCGTAGCCTTCGTTGATGATGTCCACGCGGCGGTTGCTGATGTTCAGCTGCAAACGCACTTTCGGATACTGCTCGAGGAACTTGGGCAGCAGCTTGGGCAACTGCATCTGCGCCAGCGAAACGGGCACGCTGGCACGCACGACGCCGCGCGGCTCAGCGCTGAGGCGGTCGACCACCTCGCGCGCGGCCTGGGCCTCGGCCAGCATGGTCTGCGCATGGCGGTGCACGCTGGTGCCGACGTCGGTGACGGCGAAACGGCGCGTGGAGCGCTGCAGCAGGCGAACGCCGAGATCGGTCTCAAGCTGGCTGATACGGCGGCTCAGGCGTGACTTGGGGATGCCCAGGGCACGTTCGGCGGCAGCGAAACCGCCGTGGTCCACGACCATGGCGAAGTAGTACAGGTCATTCAGGTCATGCATACCCGAGTTCCATATCTAGAACAATTCGTGGCATTGAATCACCTTTATCCCGCCCATGCAACAACCTATCGTTCTCTCCGTCGGCGGCGAACCCGCCCCTCCTTCCAGACCATAGGTGACTGCCATGAAGCTTCTGCATCTCGACGCCAGCGTGCTTGGCGACAACTCCGTCTCCCGCCAGCTGACCGCCGCGGTGGTCGCCCAGTTCAAGGACCAGATTGACGGCCTGCAGGTCGATTATCGCGATCTTGACGCCAATCCGGTACCTCATCTGCGCAGCAGCTCGCTGGCCGGCCTGGACGCCGCCGAGGCGACCGATGCTGAACAGGTGATGCAGCAGTTCCTGGCCGCTGACATCCTGGTGATCGGCGCGCCGATGTACAACTTCAGCATTCCGTCCACGCTGAAGGCCTGGATCGACCGCGTTGCCGTGGCCGGCCGCACCTTCAAGTACACCGAGAACGGCCCGGTGGGCCTGGCCGGTGGCAAGCGCGTGATCGTGGTGAGCGCCCGCGGCGGCATCTACACCGATTCGCCGGCTGACTTCCAGGAGCCCTTCCTGCGCCAGGTGTTCGCGTTCCTGGGTATCGACAACGTGGAATTCGTGCGTGCCGAGGGCATTGCCTACTCGCCGAAGCACCGCGAAGACGCCATTGCCGGCGCGCTGTCGGCGCTGCCGTCGCACGCTGCTGAAGAAGTGGCTGCGTAAGTACTGCGTTCCAGCGATCGGCGCCCTCCCCCTCCTCGTCGGGGGCGCTGATTGCGGGCCGGGAGCCCCTCCCCCATCCTGGCCCACCCCTGACGGCCCCGCACTGCGGGGCCGTTTTTTGTTGCGGCGTGCCGGTAGGCTGGGGGCATGGACTACATCGTGACGGCTGCCCACCGCAGCGAATTCCCGCACCCGATCACCCTGCGCCGTGGACAGGCGCTGGTGGTGGGCGAGCGTTATGAGGGCCCGGAGGGCTGGGAGGACTGGTTTCTGTGCCAGGCCGAGGGGCAGGAACCGGGATTTGTGCCCGCGCCGGTGATCGGCCGCGATGCGCAGGGTGTCGCGTTTGCGACGGAGAATTACTGCGCGCGGGAGCTGGATGTGGACGCGGGGCAGCGGCTGCGCGGGGTGCGCACCTTCAATGGATGGGCGTGGTGCGCGCCGGAGACGGGCGAGCCCGGCTGGGTGCCGTTGGAGAAGGTGCGGGTTGCGGGGTGATCAATGGATGGGGTCAGAGCCCTTTCCTGCGGAAAGGGATCCGACCCCACACCCACGACGCATCAGCCGATGATTTCGACGCCGCCCATGTACGGGCGCAGCACGTCCGGCACGGTGATGGTGCCGTCGGCGTTCTGGTAGTTCTCCATCACGGCGATCATGGCGCGGCCCACCGCCACGCCCGAACCGTTCAGGGTGTGCACCAGTTCCGGCTTGCCGGTGGCCGGGTTGCGCCAGCGGGCCTGCATGCGGCGGGCCTGGAAATCGCCCGTGTTGGAGCACGAGCTGATCTCGCGGTAGGTGTTCTGCGAAGGCAGCCAGACTTCCAGGTCGTAGGTCTTGATGGCCGAGAAGCCCATGTCGCCCGTGCACAGCAGCACCTTACGGTACGGCAGGCCCAGCTTTTCCAGCACGACTTCGGCGCAGCGGGTCATGCGGGTGTGCTCGGCGTCGCTGTCTTCCGGGCGGCAGATCGACACCAGTTCGACCTTCTCGAACTGGTGCTGGCGGATCATGCCGCGCACGTCACGGCCACCGCTGCCGGCTTCGGCGCGGAAGCACATCGAATGGGAGGTCACGCGCAGCGGCAGGCGCTCGGCGTCGACGATCTCATCACGCACCAGGTTGGTCAGCGGCACTTCCGAGGTCGGGATGAGGTAGCGCGTGGAATCGCCCACGGCGGTCTTGAACAGGTCGTCCTCGAACTTCGGCAGCTGGCCGGTGCCGCGCAGCGAATCGGCGTTGACCAGCAGCGGCACGTTGGTTTCTTCGTAACCGTGTTCGCCGGCGTGCAGGTCCAGCATGAACTGGGCCAGCGCGCGGTGCAGGCGGGCCACCTGGCCGCGCAGCACGGTGAAGCGCGAGCCGGACAGCTTGGCGGCGGTTTCGGCGTCCAGGCCGGCGTTGCGGGCGCCCAGCTCGACGTGATCGAGCACTGGGAAATCGAAGGTGCGCGGGGTGCCCCAGCGCCCCTGCTCGACGTTGTCGTTCTCGTCGGCGCCGGCCGGCACGTCATCGGCCGGCAGGTTCGGGATGCCGGCGGCGATGGTGTCGATCTTCTCGCGCAGTTCGTCCAGTGCCACTTCCGATGCCTTCAGCTCGTCGGCGAACGCGGCGACTTCGGCCATGATGGCCGAGACGTCCTCGCCCTTGGCCTTGGCCTGGCCGATGGCCTTGGAACGGCTGTTGCGCAGGCTCTGCAGCTCCTGGGTCCGCACCTGGATGCGCTTGCGATCAGCCTCCAGGGACTCCAGGGCAGACACGTCGAGCTCGAAGCCGCGGCTGGTGCGCAGGCGTTCGGCGAGGTCGGCGGGCTGGTGGCGGAGCAGGGCTGGATCAAGCATGGCAGGTGTCGTGGTGGGTATCAGGAACGGGATTATCGCCTGTTATACGGATTTCTGCCGCCCGGTTCATTCCCGCCGTGGCAGAATCGGGGCATTCCCTGCTGGTCCGGTCCATGTCTGCACCCCGCTCATCGCCTGCCAAGTCGTTCACCGTGCATATCCCGCGCAACGCCCTGAAGATCGCCGGCATCGCCTTCGGCGTGGGCGTGCTGCTGTTCGTGGTGGTCTGGTTGACCGGCCGCGACAAGGAATTCTTCCGCGCCGATGATCCGGCCACGCAGACCCCGCAGGAAACCGCGCAGGTCGAGCCGCTGCCCGAGCCCCTGCCTGCGGCGGCGGGTTCCAGCGACATGCCCGATGCCAAGCCGGCGCCGGTGCAGGAAGAGGCGCCGAAGCTGGTGGAAACCGCCCCGCCGCCGCCGGCCACCACCGAACCGGCCCCGGCCGCACCGGGCAGCGCCACCCCGGCGACCGGCAACAGCCAGCCGATGCCCGTGGCCGGCCAGTCGCCGCCGCCGGCCTACCCCGCTGCCGCCCTGCGCCGTGGCGAATCGGGCAGCGTGGTGGTGCGGGTGGACGTGGATGCCACCGGCTATGCCAACAACATCACGGTGATCCAGCGCAGCGGCTCGCGCGAGCTCGACCGTGCGGCCACCGACGCGGTGCGCCGCTGGCGCTTCACCCCTGCACTGAGCAACGGCCAGCCGGTTCCGGGCTCCATTGAAGTGCCGTTTGACTTCAAGCCGCAGTAACTGAACGCATCCCGGCAGGCAACCTGAACCCTGCCGGTTGCGTTGACGCAACGCTGACACATCGCTACCCCGGCTCGGGCAAGACTCTGGGCGTCGTTACTGACGCGAGGAGTCTGCAATGAGTGCTACTACCCACGAACACCTTCATTCCCCGCACCTGCAGCAGGATGTGAGTGAGCGCCCGCAGCGCACCTCCCCCTGGCTGTGGCTGGCGTTGATTGTGGCGATGTTTGCTGCCGCACTGATGTGGCTGCGGTTCTCGAACCAGGAAGATGTGGCGCCGGCCCCGGTGGGTGAGCGCATGCTGCCCGCCAGCGAGACTCCGGTGGCGGCGGCCCCTGCGGCACGTAATGCGGCGCCGGCCAACAGCCAGCGCAAGGCGGCCCCGGCCGTACGCAACCGCGAGGCGAGCCCGCTGGCCAGCAATGAAAAGCCGACGTACCCGGCCACTGCGCTGCGTAATGGTGTGCAGGGCAGCGTGATTGCCAGCCTCAATGTGGATACGCGCGGTAACGTGACCGATGCGAGCATTGTGTCGCGCAGTGGTGAGCGCAGCCGTGATCTGGACCGTTCGGTGCTGCGCACTGTGCAGAGCTGGAAGTTCCAGCCGGCCATGCAGGACGGCCGTGCGGTAGCCAGTGTGGTGCGCGTGCCGGTGGATTTCCGTACCGAGCAGCGTTGATCGCGAGCGAGGGGTTCGTGATCGATCGGGAGACGGAGGCTTCGGCCTCCGTCTTTTTTTGCGCGATACGACCCGGTAGTGCCGGCCGCCGGCCGGCAAGCCTGTGAGGGCCGGTCAGCGGCCGGCGCTACCGTGATGAAGGCCTGTATGCCGGCCAGCGGCCGGCACTACCCGTGATGGAGGTCTGATGCCGGCCAGCGGCCGGCGCTACCGTCGGGTCAGGCGAGGTTGAAACCGGCGCTGCGGGCCAGGCCGTCGAAATCCGGGAAGGACGTGGCGACGTTGGCGATGTCGTTGATGCGCACTTCGCCGCCGCTGATCTGGCCGGCGATGGCAAAGGCCATGGCAATGCGGTGGTCACCGTGGCTTTCAATGGTGCCGCTGCCCAGGGTGATGCCACCGTGCAGCGTGGCGCCGTCCTCGGTTTCATCCACCTGCATGCCCAGCGTGCGCAGGCCGGTGGCCATGGCGGCCAAACGGTCCGATTCCTTCACCCGCAGTTCGGCGGCGCCGGTCACCACGGTCTGGCCTTCCGCCGCGGCAGCCGCCACGAACAGCGCCGGGAATTCGTCGATCATGTCCGGCACCAGTGCCTCCGGAATGCGCGCGCCCTTCAGCGGGGCGTAGCGCACCACCAGGTCGGCCACCGGTTCGCCACCCTGCTCTGCCGGGTTTTCTTCGGTGATGTCCGCACCCATCAGGCGCAGTGCGTGCAGCAGGCCGGTGCGGCGCGGGTTCAGGCCCACCTGCTTCAACCGCAGTTCGGAACCGGGGATGATGCTGGCGGCCACCAGGAAGAACGCGGCCGAGGAGAAGTCGGCCGGAACGACAATGTCGGTGGCGCGCAGGCGCTGGCCGCCACGCAGGCGGGCCTTGCCGGGCGAGAACGCGATATCCACGCCGAAGGCCGACAGCATGCGCTCGGTGTAATCGCGGGTCGGGTGCGGTTCGACCACGCTGGTTTCGCCCTGTGCGTACAGACCGGCCAGCAGCACGGCCGACTTCACCTGTGCGCTGGCGACCGGCGAAGCGAACGCGATACCGTGCAGCGACTGGCCGCCGTACACGTGCAGCGGCGGCGTGCCATCGCTTTCGGTGTCGATCTTCGCGCCCATCTGCGCCAGCGGGCCGGTGACGCGGCGCATCGGCCGGCCGGACAGCGATTCATCGCCCACCAGGGTGCAGTCGAACGTCTGGCCAGCCAGCAGGCCGGCCAGCAGGCGCATGCCGGTGCCGGCGTTGCCGCAGTCCAGCGGCGCGCTGGGCGCCTGCAGGCCGTCGATGCCGACGCCGTGGACGACGCGCAGCGACGCACTGGGGGTTTCGATGCGCACGCCGAGCTGGCTGAAGATGCGCGCCGTGGCGCGGGTGTCTTCGCCTTCCAGGAAGCCTTCGATATGCGAGGTGCCATCGGCCAGCGCGGCGAACATCACCGACCGGTGCGAGACCGACTTGTCGCCGGGAATGGTCAGGCTGCCCTGCAGCGGCTGGCCCTTGCGGGCAATCCAGTGGTGCGTGTTGCTCATCGTTCGATCATTCCATGGGCGCCGGCGGACCGGCGGTGCATCAAAGGGCGCGGCACGCGGCCGCAACGGCAATCAGGGCACGGCCACCGGGTAGGAACCCAGCACCTTGATCTGCGCCGAATGGGCTTCCAGCTCGGCCAGCGCGGCCTGCATCGGCGCATCGTCGATGTGGCCGGCCAGATCGATGAAGAAGCCGTATTCCCACTTGCCGTGGTGCGACGGGCGCGACTCGATGCGGTTCATGCTGATGCCGTGGCGGGCGAACGGGCTGAGCACATCGAACAGCGCGCCGGGCTTGTCATGGATGAACACCAGCACCGACGTGCGGTCGTGGCCGGAGGTCGGGAAGATGTTGCGGCCCACCACCAGGAAACGGGTGGTGTTGTCGGCATCGTTCTGGATGGGCTTGGTCACCACCTTCTTCAGGCCGTACACGTGGCCGGCACTCTCGCCACCGATGGCCGCGGCGTCATCGGCATTGCGCGCACGGCGCGCGCCTTCGGCGTTGCTGGCCACGGGAATCTTCTCGGCCTTCGGCAGGTTGGCGCGCATCCACGCCGAGGTCTGCATGAAGGACTGCGGATGGCCGTAGACGCGCTCGATATCTTCCAGGCGGCCACTGCGCGACATCAGGTACTGCTGCACGCGCAGTTCCACTTCGCCGCAGATCTTCAGGTTGGAGGTGAGGAACATGTCCAGGGTGATCTGGATGGTGCCCTGCCCCGAATTTTCCACCGGCACCACGCCGAAATCGGCGTTGCCCGCTTCCACTTCCTGGAACACTTCTTCGATGCTGGCCATCGGCAGGCCCATCGCCGAGCGGCCGAAATGCTTGAGCACGGCCTGCTGGCTGAAGGTGCCTTCCGGGCCGAGGTAGCCGATCTTCAGCGGTTCCTGCTGGGCCAGGCAGGCCGACATGATTTCGCGGAACACATGCACCAGCAGCTCATCGCTGAGCGGGCCTTCGTTGCGGTCCACCACCATGCGCAGCACCTGCGCTTCGCGCTCGGGGCGGTAGTAATCGACGGCGGCGGCGAGCTTGCCCTTGGCCTTGCCGACCTGGTGGGCGAACTGCGCGCGCTCGGCGATGAGCCCCTGGATGTCGCGGTCGATCTGGTCGATCTTGGAGCGCACATCGGCCAGTGCCAGCGGCGCCTGGGTCGGCACCGGGGTGGCCTTGGACGAGGCCTTGGCCTTGGGCGCGGCAGCGGTCTTGGCCGGTTCGGCCTTCTTCGCGGCCTTCTTGCTGGGTTTGCTTGCCATGGGAATTCCTTGTTGCGGGGCACGCACCCGACGGTGCGCGCCGTTCATTGCTCAGCCGTTGCGCTGCTGGAAATCGGCCATGAAGGCGACCAGCGCCTCGGCCCCGGCCAGCGGCATGGCGTTGTACAGCGAGGCACGGATGCCACCGACCACCTTGTGGCCCTTCAGCGCCAGCAGGCCGGCGGCCTTGGCTTCGGCCACGAAACGGGCATCGAGATCGGCGTTGGGCAGGAAGAACGGGATGTTCATCCGCGAGCGCGCCGAATGCGCGACTTCGTTGCGGTAGAAGCCGCCGGACGCATCGATGGCGCCGTACACCAGCGCGGCCTTGGCGGCATTGCGCTTGGCGAACTCCACCACGCCGCCTTCGGCCAGCATCCACTTGAACACCAGGCCGGCCAGATACCAGTTCCAGGTGGGCGGGGTGTTTAGCATCGAATCGCGGGCGACGTGCGAGCGGTAATCGAAGATGTCCGCGCGGGCCTGGCCGCTGCGCTCGAGCAGGTCGCGGCGGATGATCATCACCGCGATGCCGACCGGGCCCAGGTTCTTCTGCGCGCCGGCATAGATGACGCCATAACGGCGCACATCCAGCGGTTCGCTGGCGATGGACGAACTGAAATCGGCCACCAGCGGGACATCGCCGGTATCGGGCACATCACGGAATTCAACGCCGTGGATGGTCTCGTTGGCGGTGATGTGCACGTACGCAGCATCGGCCGAGAGCTGCCAGCCGGCGCGCGCGGGCAGTTCGCGATAGCCATTGGCTTCGCTGCTGGCGGTGATGTTGACGTCCACATAGGGTCCGGCCTGCTTGACGGCCGTTTTGCCCCAGTGGCCACTGACCACGTAATCGGCACGCTGGCCGGCCTGGGCGAAGTTGAGCGGGATGAGCGCCTGCTGGGTGGTGGCGCCGCCGGGCAGGAACAGCACGGCGTAGTCATCGGGGATATCAAGCAGGCGGCGCAGGTCGGCCTCGGCCTCGGCCGCCACGGACATGAATTCCGGGCCGCGATGGCTCATTTCCACGATCGAGGCGCCGGCACCGTGCCAGTCCAGCATTTCCGCCTGCGCCTGGCGCAGGACCGATTCCGGCAAGGTTGCAGGGCCGGCACTGAAGTTGAACGCGCGCGTCATGTCACACCTGTGGGGCAAGACGCCTAGTATGCCGCAGTGCACCAGCCTTGCGGCCTAGTGCGGCAAGGGAAATTTGGTTTCATCGGAATCCATTTGCGCCCCGCCGGGTAGTGCCGCCCGCTGGCCGGCAATACTGCGCATGGCAACCAAGGTTGGCATCTACCAGAGCAACAGTCTGCCGGCCAGCGGCCGGCACTACCGTGATTGCGCGATCGTCAGCGGGCGCCGAACCAGAGCAGCAGGCTGATCACGCCAGCCAGCAGCAGCGCACTGGCCAGCAGCCAGGGCCAACGCCGGACCCGGCGCGGCGCCACGGGGGCATGCGCGACCTGTTCGGCGTCCTGGCCTGCGTCGTCTTCGGCCGGCAAGGGGCGCCGACGTGGATCATGCGGCACTTCCAGCACGAACCGGTGCTGGCCATCAAACACCACCTGGTCGCCCGGCTGCAGCCAGCAGTGGCGCACCGCCACACCGTTGACCCGGGTGCCGTCGGCACTGCCCAGGTCGCGCAGCAGCACGCGGTCGCCATGCACTTCCACGCGCGCGTGCTGTTCGGCAAATGCGGGATCGTCGATCTCGATATCGACATCGCCGCCACGGCCGATCAGGCGCGGGCGCGAGAGGGTGTAACTGCGGCCATGATGCAGGCCGCCCACGCCACGCAGCAGGCGCTGCTCATCGGCATTGCCCTCGCTGCCCGGCAGCGGCGACGGTGCCTGCAGCAGGCTTTCCACTTCACCCTGCAGGACCATTTCCACGCCATCCACGTACACCGCATCGCCTGCGCGCAGCAGGGCCATGCGCCGCACCGGGCGGCCGTTCACGTGGATGCTGCGGATGCCGTTGCCCACCTGCAGCCAGAGACCGCGGTCGTCCATGCAGAACTGCGCCAGCAGCAGCGCGCCATGGCCGGGGTCGCCCAGCCGCACACTGCCGTTTGCCTGGCGCACGATGCGCTGCACCCCGGGCCGCAGGGGCTGGTCGGGCTGTTGTTGCTGACTGAAGTGAACAAGCAGGTTCTGCACGCGGCGCAGACTAGCAGGTTGCTCGCCAACGCAGAAGAACCGCCGATGAGCGCTTGGCGTGGCGCCCGCCGATGCGCACAATGGCCGCCCTCTCTGCCATCCCCGCGCACCGCCAGGAGCCCGCATGTCCACCATTGATGTCCGCCACGCCCACGCCCTGCCTGATGCACAGGCCCGCGAAGCCATCGAACAGGTTGCTGCCAAGCTGGGGGAACGCTTCGGCCTGAAATCCGCCTGGAGCGCCGACGTGCTGAACTTCAGCGGCAGCGGCGTGGATGGCGCCATCGAACTGCAGCCGGGCGCGGTGCGCGTGACCGCCAAGCTGGGTTTCCTGCTGTCGGCCATGAAGGGCATGGTGGAAAGCGAGATCCAGCGTGTGCTGAAGGAAAAGCTGGGCTGAACCCGGGCGGCGGCCATCACGGCCCTGCAACGTCCGTGCGCGCTACCCTCGGGACAGGCCCAACTCCCCCGGGGAAGCGCAATGAACCACTACGAGAATGACGACCGCCGCGACGACGACGCTTCGTTCGGCGAACAGGCCGAGCGCTTTTCGCGCAGGTTCAGTGATTCGGCACAGCAGGTCTGGCTGGCCGGCCTGGGTGCCCTGGGCCGCGCGCAGGCCGAAGGCGGCCGCTTCTTCGATGGCCTGGTGAAGGAAGGCGAAGCCTGGGAAGCACGCCGCCGCGAGCGCAGCGGTGAGCAGGGGCCGGGCTGGCGCGACAACGTGGAAACCTCGCTGGACGAGGCCCGCGAAAAGGCCTCCGGCACCTGGAACAAGGTGGAAAAGGCCTTCGATGACCAGGTGCAGGGCGTACTCAAGCGCCTGCACGTGCCCACCGCCGATGAACTGGCCGCGCTCGAAGCGCGCCTTGACGCCCTGCATGCGCGGCTGGCCAAGCTGGAAAACCGGGACGCCTCGGGCAGCGATGCGCCGGCGCCGGGCAGCCATCAATCGCCCGGTGGCGTGCCCTGACTGCCGATTGTTGCAATGCAATAAAATTTCGCTGACAATCGCGAAGAACCCGCCAATCGCTTTGCCTGCCGTTTGTTCCCTCCCCTCACGGCTCCAGGATTGGCGGGTTTTTTCGTGCCTGCGCCCTACAGAAATGCGCACTGCATCACGATCCGTGTGGGGAACGTCCTGACCCAACAGGACAGCGCGACCTTTACACTGTCGGTCTCCGTTTTCGCCCCTTCCGCTCCCTTCCTGCATGCTCCCTTGGATTCTGGCCCTGCTGTCGGCCCTGCTTACCTGCACCCTGGCAATCGTCTATCTGTGGTGGATCAAGCGGCGGCGAACGGAAATGCAACTGGGGCTGCAGGCCCTGGCGGGCATGCATTGGCGCGAGTTCTCGACGCTGATCAAGCGCATGCTGCGCGAGCAGCGCGGCCTGCGCGAAGTGGCCGACCCGACCGAGGAAGCCCGCGAGCCGAGCAGTGATTTCCTGCTCAGCGATGGGCCCCATACCTGGCTGGTCTCCTGCAAGCACGGGCTGGCGTACCGCATTGGTACGGCCGCGGTGAATGAGCTGGGCGCCGTTGCACGCCTGGGCGGCGCCAAGGGTGGCCTGCTGATCACCGAGGGTCGCGTCGAGCGCGACGGCCTGGCCGCAGCGGACAAGCAAGCGGTGGAGGTGCTGGACGGTCCGCGCCTGTGGCCGCTGCTGCAGCCGTACCTGCCGGTTGAAATTGAAACGCGCGTGCGCGCGACGGCCCGCCACGAGGCACTGCGCCGCATTGCCATTGCCGCCTTGGGCGCGGTGACCCTGGGCCTGCTGGTCGGGCTGGGCCTGCAGGGCCTGCATGTGGAGCCCAGCGCATTTGCGGCCACCAGCACCCCGCCACCGGCACCTGCGGTGGCCGCCGCCCCGCCCGCTGCTGCGGCGGTGTCGAGCGCCGAGGAAGTCCCCGCACCGGCCGAACCTGCGCCCGCGGTGCCGGCAACGGCCGCGCCCGCTGCAGCCGCCGCCGACGACGACCGCAACGATCCCAATCCCGATACGGCCACGCTGGACCGTTACCAGGCGGACCTGGCACGCGCGCTGTCGCGCCAGCCCGGCATCGCCAGCGGCGTCTGGCTGACCCGGCAGACCCTGGCCATCAACCGCACGGGCGAACTTGAAGCCGTGTGGCCGCGGGTCTGCCAGGAAGTGCTGCGCTACCCGGCCCTGCGCAACGTGCGCGTGCAGCTCAATGCACGCCCCGGCGTGGACGAGCCGGTGCGCTGGCGGCAGTGCGCTACGTATTGATGGGAAAACATCCGCGCATGGCGTGGATCTACCCGGGTTCCTCGCCACGTGTGGATACGCGCAACCCGGCATCAACGCAACGCAGGTAGATCCACGTCATGCGTGGATACGCGAGTCCAAGGCATCAACCCCGCACCGGTAGATCCACGCCATGCGTGGATGGGCGAGTCCGAGGCATCAACCCCGCACCGGTAGATCCACGTCATGCGTGGATACGCGAGCCCGAGGCAACAACCCGCACCGGTAGATCCACGCCATGCGTGGATGGGCGAGCCCGAGGCATCAACCCCGCACCGGTAGATCCACGCCATGCGTGGATGGGCGATCGCCCTCGGCGTCAGCGCAACGCAGCCAGATGAGCGATGTAGCTCGAACGCGATTCACCGGCCGCCTTGGCCTGCGCATCCAGCCTCGCCAGGATCCGCCGTGGCAGGCTGATGTTGACCCGCTCAACGGTGTCATCCAGCAGGGCCGGGTCAACGTGGATGTAAGCAAGAATCCACCGCGTTTCAGTATCCGCTTCGCAGACGAGCTCCTGCGGCGCGGACGGCGTCGGGATGGGGCGACCCGCATCCAGCGCGGCGTCAATCCACCCAAGCGCGGCCTCCTCGGCAGAACTGAGCGCATCATCGAGGGTATCGGCGGCCGAGAAGCATCCCGGCAGATCGGGCACCACCACACCCCAGGCTGTGCGTTCGTCACCGGCTTCGATCAAGACTGGATATCGCATGGGACCCTCTACGTCAGCCCAGCAAGCTTCCGGATTGCCCGGACCAGGCCAATTCCCGGATCTTTCCTGGGATGCGGCACGGTAATGATGTGCGGGCTACGCGGATGTGTGAACACATGGTGGGAGCCACCAATACGGCTGCACGTCCAGCCCGCCGCGCGTAGTTCCCGGATGAGGTCCCCGCTTTTCATGCGAGAACCATACACATCGTACACACGCGCCGACAGAGTTCAAGGCGACAGTCGAGCGTCCGGTCGTCCCGCTACCGCGCCCCGGGCGCGAACCGCGCCACCAGATCCCAGGCATCGCCGAGGAACATCTGCCGTACGCGGGTGATGGGCTGATCGCCGCGCCAGGTCAGGCGCTCGATGACCAGGCAGGCCGTGCCCGGTTTCACGTCCAGCAGCTTGGCCGTGGCCGCATCCGCACCCCAGGCACTGATGCGGTGCTGGGCGCGGGTCCAGGACACGTTCTGCAGCAGCCAGCTGCCCGGCGCGGTGGTGCTGAAATCGATCTCCAGCACTTCCGGCACGCCCACCGGGCTGATCAGGCGATGTTCCAGCGCCAGGGGCCGTCCATCGGCCAGGTGCAGGCAACGCATCGCCAGCAGCGGCTCGCTGCCAGCCAGTTCGACTTCACCGGCATTGCCGGGCTCGGCCAGGCGCAGTTCGCGCTGCAGCAGCCGGTAGGCGTACTGATGGCCGCGCGAGCCGACTTCCATGGCGATATCGGGAATTTCCAGCGCCACCTGTTCCAGGTGCGGGGGCTGCCGGGCCACGAAGGAACCGGCACGGCGCCGCCGCTCGATCATGCCGCTCTCTGCCAGGGCGGTCAGCACCTTGTTCACCGTCATCCGCGAGCAGCCGTACTGCTCCATCAGTTCGTGCTCGTAGGGAATGCGGAAACCCGGCGCCCATTCTCCGCTGAGGATGCGGCTTTCCAGATCGCTGCGGATGCGCTGGTTGAGCGTGGCGGACTTGCTGGCCTTCACGGGTGCGGGGGTCTCGATGAGGGTCTAGATAAGCGGGGCGGCAGTCAGCCCAGCACGCCACGCAGGGCGGCGGCAAAGGCGGTGGTGATGGCCTCGCGCTGCAGGTGGCGGCCGTCGGCCACGACCTGGCGGCCATGGCGCCAGACCGAACGCAGCGCGCCATTACGTGCAGCGAACACCCAGCTGTCAAGCCACGCGTCGCCCTGGCGGGCCTGCAGCGCCGGATGCGCGGGGTCCAGTTCGACCAGATCGGCACTGGCCCCGACCTGCAACCCCGCAGCCACACCCAAGGCCTGGCCGCCGCCGTGCAGTGCGCCCTCGAACAGGAAGCGGCCGCTGCTGCGGGTCGCATCCGGGGCCAGTACGTTGCGCCCGCGCAGCGCCAGGCGCTGGCCGTATTCCAGCAGGCGCAGTTCCTCGGCAGCGTCGATCAGTACGTTGGAATCGGAGCCGACGCCGAAGCGCCCGCCTTCGCGTGCGAACGCCTGCATCGGGAACAGGCCATCGCCCAGATTGGCTTCCGTGATCGGGCACAGCCCGGCCACCGCCCGGCTGGCCACCATCTGCGCGCGCTCGGCATCGGTGATGTGGGTGGCGTGCACGAGGCACCAGCGCTCATCCACCGGGGCGTGCTCGTACAGCCACTGCACCGGTCGTTGGCCGCTCCAGGCCAGGCAGGCCTCGACCTCGCGCACCTGCTCGGCAATGTGGATGTGCACCGGCCCGGTCGTCAGCGGCAGCAGCGCATCCAGTTCCGCGCCAGTGACCGCGCGCAGGCTGTGCGGCGCGATGCCCAGCACCGCATCGGGCAGCGTGGACAGGGCGGTCTTCGCGCCTTCCAGCAGCCGTGCGAATCCGTCCACATCGTGGATCAGCCGGCGCTGCGCGGGATTGGGCGCGGCGCCACCAAAATCGGCGTGGGCGTAGAACACCGGCAGCAGGGTCAGGCCGATGCCGGTCTGCGCGGCAGCGGCCGCGATGCGCGAGCTCATTTCGGCCCGGTCGGTGTAGGGCTGGCCATCGGCCTGGTGGTGCAGGTAGTGGAATTCGCCGACGCGGGTGAAGCCGCTTTCCAGCATTTCCATGTAGGCCTGGGCGGCAATGGCCTGCACCGCTTCGGGGCGCAGATGGGCCAGAAAGCGGTACATCAGTTCGCGCCAGCTCCAGAAGCTGTCACCGTCACCGCCACCGATCTCGGTCAGCCCGGCCATGCCGCGCTGGAAGGCGTGGCTGTGCAGGTTGGGCAGGCCCGGCAACAGGATGCCCACGCGTGCGTCGCCGTCCTTTGCGCCCTGCCCCGCGTCAAGGGCGGCGATGCGGCCGCCCTGTACCTGCAGGCGCACGTCGCGCGCCCAGCCCTGCGGCAACAGCGCATGGGCGGCATGGAAACACAGCGGGTAACGCGAATCGGACATGGCTGGACAACCCGAAATGGACGCCTATATTGTATAGACATATAAGCACAGCCGCGTTGTGGATGCCATGCACGTCGATACCCTCTGGTCCAACGTCCACCTGATGACCCTCGATGGCGAGGGCCTGGGTGTCATCACCGATGGCGTGCTGGCCTGCGCCGCGGGCCGCATCGTCCACGTCGGCCCGGCCGGCAGCGATGCGCACCTGCAGCCGACCACCCGCATCGATGGCGAAGGCCGCTGGATCTCGCCAGGCCTGGTCGACTGCCATACCCACCTGGTCTACGCCGGCAACCGCGCCAACGAATTCGAGCAGCGCCTGCAGGGCGTCAGCTATGCCGACATCGCCCGCGCCGGCGGCGGCATCGTCTCCACCGTGCGCGCCACCCGCGCCGCTTCGCCGCAGCAGCTGGCCGCGGAAAGCCGCCCGCGCCTGCTGGCGATGCGCGCCGAAGGCATCACCACGGTCGAGATCAAATCCGGCTACGGCCTGACCCTGGACGACGAGCGCAAGCAGCTGCAGGTGGCCCGCGCACTTGGCGAGGAATGCCGGGTGAACGTGGTGCCGACCTTCCTCGGCGCGCATGCCGTGCCGCCGGGGCGCGAGGCACAGGAGTACACCGACGAGGTGTGCAACGTGATGATCCCGGCCATCGCCGCTGAGGGCCTGGCCGAGGCCGTGGACGTGTTCTGCGAGACCATCGCGTTCTCGCCGGCGCAGGCGCGGCAGGTTTTTGAGGCGGCGCGTGCGAACGGGCTGGCAGTGAAGATCCATGCCGAGCAGATGAGCAACCAGCACGGCGCCGAACTGGCGGCCGGCTTCGGCGCGCTCTCGGCCGACCATATCGAACACCTGGACGATGCGGGCATCGCCGCGATGGCCGCCGCCGGTACCGTAGCCGTGCTGCTGCCCGGCGCGTTCTATTTCACCCGCGATACCACCCTGCCCCCGATTGCCGCGCTGCGTGCGGCCGGGGTGCCGCTGGCCCTGGCCACCGACAGCAACCCCGGTACCTCACCGCTGACCAGCCCGCTGCTGGCGATGAACATGGGCGCCACCCTGTTCCGCCTGACCGTGGACGAGTGCATCGCCGGCTTCACCCGTGAAGCGGCACGTGCCCTTGGCCATGGCGAACGCATCGGCCGCCTGGCGGTGGGCATGGACTGCGACCTGGCGATCTGGGACATCGACGCGCCGGCCGACCTGGTCTACCGCATGGGATTCAACCCGCTGCACGCGCGCGTGGTGCGCGGGCAGCCCGACCTGCCTGCTTCCTGGAGCAACACATGAGCAATACCCTGGTTCTTCGCCCCGGCCATGTCACCCTTGCCCAGTGGCGGCAGGTCTACCGCGGTGCGCCGCTCGCACTGGACCCGGACGCGCTGCCGGTGGTGCGTGCCAGTGCCGCCGCCGTGGCCGCCATCGTCGCCAAGGGTGCGCCGGTGTACGGCATCAATACCGGCTTCGGCAAGCTGGCCAGCGTGCGCATCGAGCGCGAAGACCTGGCGACCCTGCAGCGGAACATCGTGCTGTCCCATGCGGCCGGCGTGGGCGAGCCGATGCCGGCTGACGTGGTGCGGCTGATGATGGCGCTGAAGCTGGTCAGCCTGGCCCAGGGTGCTTCGGGCGTGCGCGAGGAAACGCTGCTGCTGCTGGAAGCAATGCTGGTGAAGGGCGTGTTGCCGGTGGTGCCGGCGCAGGGCTCGGTCGGCGCATCGGGCGACCTGGCGCCGCTCTCGCACCTGGCAAGCGTGATGCTGGGCGTGGGCGAAGCCTTCATCGGCGACGCGCGCCTGCCGGCGAGCGAGGCGCTGGCACGCGCCGGGCTGCAGCCGGTTGAGCTGGATGCGAAGGAAGGCCTGGCATTGCTCAACGGCACCCAGTTTTCCACCGCTTACGCGCTGGCCGGGCTGTTCGAGATCGAGACCGTGTTCCAGGCCGCACTGGTGACCGGCGCCCTGTCGGTGGAAGCAGCCAAGGGTTCGGACACGCCGTTCGATCCGCGCATCCATGCCATCCGCGGCCAGCGCGGGCAGATCGCCACCGCCGCCACGCTGCGCTCGCTGATGCAGGGCTCGGACATCCGCGAATCGCACCGCGACAACGACGTGCGTGTGCAGGATCCCTACTGCCTGCGCTGCCAGCCGCAGGTGATGGGCGCGGCGCTGGACATTCTGCGCCAGGCCGCCACCACGCTGGAAATCGAAGCCAACGGCGTGTCCGACAATCCGCTGGTGTTCACCGATACCGGCGAAGCGCTGTCCGGTGGCAACTTCCACGCCGAGCCGGTGGCCTTCGCTGCCGACATGCTGGCGATGGCGGTGTGCGAGATCGGTTCGATCAGCGAGCGCCGCCTGGCGATGCTGGTGGACCCGGCGCTGTCCGGCCTGCCGGCCTTCCTGACCCCGCGCCCGGGCCTGAATTCCGGCTTCATGATTCCGCAGGTGACCGCCGCTGCGCTGGTTTCTGAAAACAAGCAGCGCGCCTACCCCGCCAGCGTTGATTCGATCCCGACCTCGGCCAACCAGGAAGACCACGTGTCGATGGCCGCGCACGGCGCACGCCGCTTGATGCAGATGGCCGAGAATGCCGCCAACGTGATCGGCATCGAGCTGCTGGCCGCCGCGCAGGGCTGCGATTTCCACGCGCCGCTGCGCTCCAGCGCCGCACTGGAAACCGTGCGCGCGACCCTGCGCGCGAAGGTGCCGACGTTGGAAGAAGACCGCTACTTCCACCCGGACATGGTGGCCGCCACGAAGCTGGTTCGCAGCGGCGTGCTGGCCCACGGCCTGGGCGAACTGCTGCCGACTGTGGAGCCGCAGGCATGACGGCCCACCCCGAGTGGCTGACGGTGCACGAGGGCGATGCCCCGTTGATCGTCAGCTTCCCGCACACCGGCAGCGAACTGCCGCACGAGCTGATGGGCGACTACCACTCGCCGTGGCTGGCACGTCGCGATGCCGACTGGTGGGTGCACGATCTGTACGATTTCGTGCGCGGCATGGGCGCCACCACGGTGCGTTCGGCCATCTCGCGTTCGGTGATCGACCTCAACCGCGACCCCAGCGGTGTTTCGCTTTACCCCGGCCAGAACACCACCGGCCTGTGCCCGCTGACCACCTTCGACAACCAGCCGCTGTACCACGCCGGCCGCGAACCGGACGAGGCGGAAATCGCACGGCGGCGCGATACGTATTTCGCGCCCTACCACGATGCGCTGGCCGCGCAGATCGCACGCCTGCGCGCGCACCACGGCACCGTGGTGGTGTATGACGCGCATTCGATCCGCTCGCATATCCCGCATCTGTTCGACGGCGAGCTGCCGCAGTTCAACCTGGGCACGGCCGGTCCATCCGGAACACCGGACACGTCCTGCGACAACGCGCTGAGTGATGTCGTGGAAAACCTGCTGAAGATCAGCGGCATGAGCCAGGTGCGCAACGGCCGCTTCAAGGGCGGCTGGATCACCCGCCACTACAGCGATGTTCCCGGCGGCGTGCACACCCTGCAGATGGAGCTGGCCTGCCGTGGCTACATGCACGAACCCCTGCCCGACCAGGTGGACGAGCACAGCTGGCCGACCCCGCTGGACCCCGACCATGCCGCTCCGCTGCGCCGCACGCTGGCGCAGGTGCTGACGGCGTGCCTTGAATTCGCTACGAACCGGAGTGCCGCATGACCCGCAATGATCCGTCCCGCACCATCACCGCGCCGACCGGCACCACGCTGAACGCCAAGAGCTGGCTGACTGAAGCGCCGCTGCGCATGCTGATGAACAACCTGCACCCGGATGTGGCCGAGCGCCCGCAGGAACTGGTGGTGTACGGCGGCATCGGCCGCGCCGCGCGCGACTGGGAAAGCTTCGATGCCATCGTGGAGACGCTGAAGCGGCTGGACGATGACCAGACGTTGCTGGTGCAGTCGGGCAAGCCCGTGGGCGTGTTCCGCACCCATGCCGATGCGCCGCGCGTGCTGATCGCCAATTCCAACCTGGTGCCGCGCTGGGCCAACTGGGACCACTTCAACGAACTGGATAAGAAGGGCCTGGCCATGTACGGCCAGATGACCGCCGGCAGCTGGATCTACATCGGTGCGCAGGGCATCGTGCAGGGCACCTACGAAACCTTCGTGGAAATGGGCCGCCAGCACTTCGGTGGCGACCTCACCGGCAAGTGGCTGTTCACCGGTGGCCTGGGCGGCATGGGCGGTGCACAACCGCTGGCCGCAGTGATGGCCGGTGCCTCGTGCCTGGCCGTGGAGTGCCGCAGGAGCAGCATCGACATGCGCCTGCGCACCGGTTACCTGGACACCTGGACCGACAACCTGGATGAAGCGCTGCGGTTGATCGACGAAGCCTGCAAGGCCGGTACGCCGAAGTCGGTGGGCCTGCTGGGCAACGTCGCCGATGTGCTGGCCGAACTGCTGGAACGCGGCATCAAGCCCGACCTGCTGACTGACCAGACCTCGGCGCACGATCCGGTGAACGGCTACCTGCCGCAGGGCTGGACGGTCGAACAGTGGGACGAAAAGCGGGTGTCCGCACCCAAGGACGTGGAGAAGGCCGCGCGCGCCTCGATGGCCAACCACATCCGCGCCATGCTCGGCTTCCACGCACTGGGCGTGCCGACCGTGGATTACGGCAACAACCTGCGGCAGATGGCGTTGGAAGAAGGCGTGGCCAATGCCTTTGATTTCCCCGGCTTCGTGCCGGCCTACATCCGCCCGCTGTTCTGCCGCGGCATCGGCCCGTTCCGCTGGGCCGCGCTGAGCGGCGACCCGGAAGACATCGCCAGGACCGATGCCAAGGTGAAGGAACTGATTCCGGACAACCCGCACCTGCACCGCTGGCTGGACATGGCTGCCGAGAAGATCAAGTTCCAGGGCCTGCCGGCGCGCATCTGTTGGGTGGGCCTGGGCGATCGTGATCGACTGGGCCTCGCCTTCAACGAGATGGTGGCGAACGGCGAACTGAAGGCGCCGGTGGTGATCGGCCGTGACCATCTGGACAGCGGCAGCGTGGCCTCGCCAAACCGCGAGACCGAGGCGATGGCCGATGGTTCCGATGCGGTGTCCGACTGGCCGCTGCTGAACGCCCTGCTCAACACCGCCAGCGGCGCGACCTGGGTGTCGCTGCACCACGGCGGCGGCGTGGGCATGGGCTTCTCGCAGCACGCCGGCATGGTGATTGTCTGCGACGGTACCGAGGCGGCCGCGAAGCGCATTGCGCGCGTGCTGTGGAACGACCCGGCCACCGGTGTGATGCGCCATGCCGATGCCGGGTATGAGATCGCGGTGGAATGCGCGAAGGAGAAGGGGCTGGATCTGCCGGGGATTCTGGGCTGATCGAGCGTCGCCGGGCACGGCCCGGCGCTACCTTGAACGTGCTCTGCCTGGTGCGGGAATCGGTGCTCTTGACCCGATCTCCCGCCCTGACCAAGATGCGCCATCGCCGCTGACGGAACACCGCGATGTATCGCGCGCTTGCCGCTGCACTCTTCTGCGCCCTGGCAGTCACCCTGCCCGCTTCGGCGCGTGATGTTCCCGATGATGATCTTTCAGCCCGCCTGGACACCCAACTGCACGCCAACCGCGAGCGCTACGGCATCGCCGGCCAGGCCATGCTGGTCGCCCACAACGACCACGTGCTCTACCAGGGCGCCAGCGGTGAACGCGACCCGGCCACGCATGCAGTGGCCACCGTCGACAGCATCTTCGCCGCGCAGTCGATGGCCAAGCTGCTGACCAGCACGCTGGTGATGCAGCTGGTCGATCAGGGCACGCTGGATCTGGACGCACCCGCCAGCCGCTATTTACCCGATCTGCCCACTGCCTGGCGGGCGATTTCCGTGCGCGATTTCCTCAACCACAGCTCCGGCATCGCCGAGTACTACGACCGCGTGGACAACCGCTGGGTGAGCAGGGGCTACCCCGGCGTTGCGCCGGATCTTGCCGCTGCACTGAAGGTGGCCGGCGCGGCGCCGATGCAGTTCGCCACCGGCAGCCGCGTGCAATACACCCAGGCCAACTACCTGGTGCTGACCGCGTTGCTGGAAGCGCACTACCACAAGCCCTACCCGACCATCGCCCGCGAACGCATCCTGCAGCCACTGAAGATGCGCAGTACTTCGTGGGGGCTGGACAGCGTGCCGGCAGCACGCGCGGCAGTGCCGTACACCGGCAAGGACGGCGCGTTGCAGGCGGCTGATGAAGATCCGTGGCCGCGCTACGGCTGGGGCCATGCCGACCTGCAGACCACCGTGGGCGACATGAACCGCTTCCTGCAGGCGCTGGCCACCGGGAAACTGGTACGTACAGCGACACTGGAAAAGCTCTGGCAGCCGCAGAAGCTCGCCAACGGCGGCAGCAATTTCTTCTCCACCGGCTGGGACACCACGCGCAGCGATGGCTACACCCAGGTCGGCCATGACGGCGGCACCCGCGTGCGGGCACGGCTGGCCTACAAGGGCAGCCTGGCCAGCGGCTACTGGGTGTTCGTGTACTTGACCAATGGCAGCGCGCGCAATGTGTGGTCGAGCACCCTGGTGGAAAGCACGATGGCGGTGGCTGCACCGCAGGAGTTTCCGAGTGCGGTGCTGTCCGAGCGCCTGATCGCCTATGCGTCGGATGAGACGGCTGGCGCGGCACAGGCGATGCGCGACTGGTTGCAGGACAACATCCGCATCACCGGCAGCGAACGCGAGCGCGCCATCAACGCCAGCAGCTACGCGATCCGCGAGAGCCTGGGTGCGGGCAAGGCACTGAGGGTATTCACGCTCAACACCGAGCTGTACTCGGATTCGGCCAATGCCTGGGACAGCCTGGCCGAGTGCCATGCGGCTCTGGGCGATGCGGAGACTGCAAAGGCGCTGTATGCAAAGGCTGCACTTCTTATCGACCCATCGACAAACCCACAGCCGGACAGCTTTCCCAGGCCTTAAAGATAGATATTAAAGTACGGCAATCGTCCAAATTAAATAATTGGCACTACCAACACAACCAACAGGGAACTCATTCATTGCAAATCGTCATGAACCATCCGCCGACCTGTATCTTCTTCAAAGACTCAACACCAGCAAAGAGAATGCCAATCGGTACATCCATAATATTCCCATCAGACAATGACCGGGATGACTATGGATACAAGCTCAGAGCAAAAATTGCCTTAAAAACCGATGAAACAACCACAATAGTGGCTGATATACTAATCGGATTTTACGAAGAAGATGCAAAGGAGGAGAACGGACGAACCCGACTCATCCAAATAGTTGGATCATTGAAAGAAGGAGTTTCGGCAAATCTCCATAAGTTCTTCATCATGCTCCCGTCGATGCAGAGCTATCGAGATTTGGCGTCATCAATTAAACCGAAAGCCCTCAAAAAAATGCTCATTAATGCAAATGAGCTTGCCACTATAAAGCACTTTAAACCGACCTCAAAAATAATATCCAAAGCAAGCAAAGAGCGCGCCTTTAACCTTGGATTTCTCCGAGACTCAGAAGTTCACTTTGCATTGCACAACGCAGGATCAATAATACAGGGACTTTCCAAAGAGAGAACAGTGAGGCCCGCCACAAAATGGCAACTCAACTTCGATCTTGGCAATGACCTTTCGCGCTATGAGATCGACCTAAACTTCAACCATGAAGCGGAACTCCCGCGACGCATCGCCGTAATAATCGGAAAAAACGGCGTAGGGAAATCACAATCCCTCAACGCAATATCAAGAAGCCTTCTCGGCAGAGAGACCTATCTGCGAGAGTCGGAATCGGGCGATCGCCCCCAAGTCAGTCGCTTAATTGCTTTTGCATCGACTATGGAATCAATATCAACCTTCCCCATCGAGAGACGAACTCAGCGAACGTGGTACAAGCGACATCATATTGGCTCTGTATCCAAGCAAAAAACAGGATCAAAGCTTCCGGAAACGATAATCAGGGTAGCTCAGTCTGACCAATCAATTGCAAGGCGCAGCAGACTCTCAATTTTCAATGATTCACTTTCCGCGATCCGTGACCATGAGCAGCTGGCATTGGTACGAGCCGATGGCGGGAGACCAATTGGAATTTCAGAAATAAGAAACGGAACCAGCATTCGAAACTTAGAGCAACAAGCCTCGATCGATCCAAACAAAGATCCCGTTCGCATGGTGGATGGAAAAGCAACCAAACTCAGCAGCGGCGAACTCTCCTTTATAAATTTTTCAGCCCTTGCTTGCGAGTCCATCGAGAACGGCTCACTAATTCTTCTTGACGAACCAGAAACCCACCTTCACCCAAATTTCATCAGCGAGTTTGCAGCACTACTGGATCGAATTCTCGAGCTAACAGGCTCTTCTGCCATCATTGCAACTCATTCATCCTACTTCGTTCGGGAAGTCTTCAAGGAACAGGTATCCGTTATTGAAAGAGATCAAGATGGAAGAATCCAAGTACTCAAGCCTCGACTCAGAACGTTTGGCGCCGATGTAGGAGCAATTTCAAGATTTGTATTTGGCGAAAATTCCACTTCAAGCATATCAAAAAGAGTCAAGAGAAGGATAGTTAATTCCAACAAGTCATGGGATAATATATATGACGAATATAAGGATGAACTCTCGCTCGAGACCCTAGGCGAAATACATGAATTGATTTTGAACAAGGAGTCGATCTGAGATGCGACACCTGAACGCCTGGAAAATAAATGATCACATGTTCCTAAGATCACTAGCGCGAAATAAAAACCTATCGAGCCATCCCCACTTAAGGTCGAAGGCCGCAACAATATCATTAGCCTACATAGCTTATTTGTCCTCGAAGGGGGACGCCAGCTCTATCGAACCAAAAGGCGTCGACGGAACGACTTCCAAATACCTTCACGCTCACTACAAACATCCCCCAACCTCCCATAAATTCATTAAAAAATTAAGGGATGATAATGCCGCAATGACCTGCACCATGTGCGGATCGCCAAACTGTGGAACACTCGACCACATCTTACCCAAGGCCATATATCCAGAATTCAGCTTATTTTCTGCAAACCTAGTCCCCGCATGCTTGTGCAATAACAAGCGAAAGGACGTCTATCGGGGCGGAGCGGGAGAACGAGTCCTCCACCCCTACTTCGATGAATTCATGCGGGAAAGGCTGGTAACTTGCAGGTTCCGGGACCATGACAGAGCACCATCGATCGAAATTTTAAACAACCTTTCAGCAGCAGATGCGAATTTTGCATCGGTCGAGTTTCACATAAAGAGTGTAGTTAGGAAAAGCGCAATATCCGGGTCATTACGCAAAGACTGGGGAACGCTTGTTAGAAAGCCAAGCTTAATACATTCCAGTCTTGGTACCGCCCCTGCATCTAAATTTGAATTAATAGAAATTCTATCCGAAGAGCTATACAAATCAGACGACCGTCAACAAAGCAAGAATAGCTGGTCATCCATATTTATATCCGGACTGCTAGAGGACGTCACACTTGATTGGCTTTTTAACAGACTCACTTCTCCAGAAAGATGTGACGACGACCCACTAATCGCAGAAATATGAGATACACGCCTCTCGTGAATACTTTTATCGCGGCGATGCTGACTGGTGGTCGAGCGGCAACAATGCACATCCAATGATGTCGCGAAAGGTCAGGGTTAGGGAGAATTCGATGTTCGATTCGAGAGAGCTATCGTCGCTATGCCGCTGCTGGGTGACGTACCGCCCGCGACCTGTTAACTTGCGCACCACTTTCGTGGTTTACAGCCTGTCCGCATGTCGCTCTCGTCTTACCGCCCCACCCCGTCGCTGCTGTTCCTGGCCGTCTCCCTCGGCCTTGCCGCCACCGCCCACGCCGCCCCGCAGGCCACCACGCTGGACGCGGTGCAGGTCACTGCCGCCGATGCCAGCGCCCAAGCCCGCGAGGCGCTCAAGCGCGTGCCCGGCGCCAGCAACGTCATCGACGTCGCCAAGGCCGACAGCCGCCTGTCCAGCAGCGCCGACGTGCTGGCCTACCAGCCCGGCATCAGCGCGCAGTCGCCGGGCAACGAGGGCACCAAGGTGTCGATCCGTGGTTCGGGCATCAACCGCGGGCCGGGTGCGCATGCGTCGGGTATCGCCGTGTCCCTCGATGGCCTGCCGCTGACCGGACCCGGCGGTACGCCCTACGAACTGCTGGAACCGCTGTGGCTGTCGCGGGTGGAAGTGCTGCGCGGCGCCAATGGTTTCGAGCGCGGCGCGTTGGCGCTGGGCGGTGCCATCGACTATGTCAGCCGCAGCGGCCGCGATTCGGCCGGCGTGCAGCTGCACTACGAAGCCGGCAGCCGTGGCTACCAGAAGCGCGGAATCAGCTGGGGCGGCGTCAGTGGTGATGTCGATTACTTCCTGGCCTACACCGACAGCGAGTTCGACGGCTACCAGCAGCATGCGCGCGGCGACGGCAAGGGCGCGATGGCCAACATCGGCTGGCAGATCAGCCCCGACCTGCAGACGCGCTTCTTCGTGCGCTACCGCGAGACCAATCACGAAACGCCCGGGCGCCTGACCCGCGACCAGATCCGCAACGATCCACGCGCGGCCAACCCGGCCAACCTCGCCATCGATGCGCGCCGCCCGCAGCCAGGCAGCACCTGGATCGGCAACATGACCACCCTGCAGATCGACGAGGATTCCTCGCTGCAGGCCGGGCTGGTCTACCACAAATACCCCATGGACCTCGGCGAGAGCCTGTACCGCCAGCAGCTGGACTACGCCGACCTCAACGCGACGCTGGACTACCGCCATCGCCACACGCTGCTGGGTCTGGACAGCGAAACCACCGTCGGCCTGCGCGTGACGCACGATCTGGACGCCAACGTGCGCGAGTCGCTGCGCTTTGCCGGCAACGGTTATGCGGCAGGCACGCGCACGCGCGACTTCCAGCACCTGGGCACCCAGAGCACGCTGCATATCGGCAACAACCTTGCGCTGAATGATCGCCTGCGCGTGCAGACCGGCCTGGCGCTGATCAATACCCGCAGCGATGTGCAGGTGACCTGGCCCAGCAGCGGCGGCCGCCTGCGCGACCACGACTGGGATTACGCGCCGCGCCTGGGCGTTACCTGGCAGCACAGCGCGCAGACGCAGTGGTTCGGCAACCTCAGCCGGTCGGTGGAAGCACCGCACCCGTGGTCGATGATCTGGGGCTCGAACCAGTTTTTCGGTGCGGGCAACGGACCGTCCACCGGCCGCCAGAGCGCACCGGTGGCGATGCAGAACCAGACCGCCACCACGCTGGAACTGGGCGCGCGTGGCGAGGCAGCGCTGGGCCGCTGGGAACTGACCGGCTACTACGCACACGTCAACCACGAACTGCTGAGCGTCGAACTGCGACCGGTGCCGAACCTGTTCGTGGCCGAGAACAACGCCAGCCCCACGGTACATCGTGGCATCGAGGCCGGGCTGGACAGCACCCTGTGGCAGGCCACGCCGGGACGCCTGTCGCTGCGCCAGGCCTACACCTTCAGTGATTTCCGCTACCGCGATGATGCGCGCTTCGGCAGCAACCGCCTGCCCGGCCTGCCGCAGCACAGCTACCAGGCTGAACTGCGCTTCGACCATGCTTCGGGCCTGTACGCCGCGTTGAACACTGAGTACGCCTCGCGCATCGCCGTGGACTACGCCAACAGCTTCTGGGCCGACAGCCATGTGATCTTCGGCAGCCGCATCGGCTACGACGCGCCCGGCGGCCGCTGGCAGGCATGGGCGGAGGTGCGCAACATCGGCGACCGCCATTACGCGGCGACGGTGACACCCGGCTACGACGATGCCGGCAAGGACGTGGCGCGCTCGACGCCGGGCGAAGGCCGCGGCGTGTATGCGGGGGTGCGCTGGCGCTTTGAGTGAGCGCCCGCACCGCAGTCGCCTGCAGTGACAACGTGCAACGATCTGCGTGCCGCGCTGCCGGACTGAAGATTCAATGCCGGCGGGGCCACAGCGCCTGTCCCCGACGGATGCCCGACAGCGCGCGCTCGGGTCGTTCCAGCACCCACCGTCCCTGCTCCCTGTGGAACAGCATGCGCGACCGCTGGCCGCCGATGCTTGAGCAATAGTCCCCGGCGACGGCGATCATGGCCCATTGATTGTCCGCACTGAACACCGGTTTCGACAGCAGGATGATCGTCTTCCCGTCCAGGCTGTCGTCCGTCATGCAGTGCGGGTCACCCTGCGTCTGCAGGGTCCGCAGCTGCACGAAGCTCAGATGCGCCGCGCCCTGCAGCGCAGCGTCCGGCACCCGCGCGCTGCGCCGGTTGACCAAGGGGAGTTGCGCCTGCAGTTGTCGGCGCAGGTCGTACATCGGGCGATCGTCCACCCACTCCACCAGGTCGTCATCGTCCTGGCAGAACCGCAGGTGGCCACCCGGCCAGCAGTACGGCAGTGTGTGGTCGATCACCAGGGTCCGGCTGTCCACGGGGTCGGACAGCAACGGCTGTTCTTCAGGCCGCCAGCGATTCACCGCCGCTGCGGCGACCTGCATCCCGCTTCCGTTCTGCGGCGCCGTCCTCGTCCCGCGGCCATCCATCGCCATGGGCTGCGGCAGCGACGCCGGCGGTGGCGGCAGGACGGGGCTCCTGATCGCAAGCGCCATGATCTCGGCCTGCATCTGCGCGGTTCCAGTATTCACAGGCGGCGGTCCAAGCGCCGTGCTCCGCCAAGGCTTCAAGGTGAAGGCCAGGATCAACAGCGCCGCCGCCGCGATCGCTGCGGCAATGGCCCCTGTTCGCTTCCATGCAAGATTCCTGGCCATGACCACATCCGGGTTGAAGAACGACCGCGCCTGCGCGCGCACTGACCCACGCTACAGCGCCTGCACCACCTGCATCAGCGTGACCGCGTCAGGCGCCATCGATTGCGCCAGCCAGCCCAGCCCGGCAAAGAACACCAGCAGGCCCAGCAGCGGCCAGAACGTGTGCGTCAGGCACAACCGCCACCAGCCCTGCGCACCCATGCCCTGCATGCGCCGGTACAGGCCACCGACAATGGCCGCGTCCACCAGCAGTTCGGCCATCAGTACCGGGGCCGACCACACCACCCAGGCACTGGCCAGCAGCACGCCGGCCACCACGGCCACGATGCCCAGCACCGCCAGCAGCGGCAGGCCGGCCTCGCCGTCGGCGGCGTCCAGCAGGGAGGCGCCATCGCCTTCCATGACCGACGCGGCGGACGCTTCGCCCCAGGACGCCGACGCGCCTCCACCCCCGGAGTGACCACCGCTGCCGCCCCAGGAAGGGCCGCTGCGCGGCGTACTTCCGCCACCGCCAGCATTGCTGGCGACTTCGCCTGCCCCGTCCGCCACGGCGTCCCAGCGCCAACGGATCCAGATCCACATCAGCAGCAGGAACACGGCATAGGCCAGCACGACCGACAGCGGATAACGCAGCAGCATGCTGTCCACGCCGGCCAGCCGCAGCAGATGGGAGGCGAGGAATCCGGCGCCACCGGTCAACACCACGATGAGCGCCATCTGCAGGCGCGGCCAGCCATGGTGCTGCAGCTGCCGGCGCGCGCGCGCGACTTCGCTGCTGCGGGTCATCGCCAGCTTCAGGGTGCTGGAACCGAAACGCGTGGTCCGCTTCATGCCGGCAACGTCTTGGTCACCGCTTCCAGACGGTGGCCATCGGGGTCGACCACGAACGCGGCGTAATAGGTATCGCCGTAATCAGGGCGCAGGCCCGGTGCGCCGTTGTCCGTTCCGCCCGTGACCATGGCCGCAGCGTGGAAGGCATCCACGGCCGCGGCAGATCCAGCGGCGAACGCAAGGTGGAAGCCGGGACCTGGCGGCGAGGCATCGTCACGCAGCTTCAGGCACAGCGCGTCTTCATCATCCACCAGGCCGTAACCAATGGCGGTCTCGTCCTCGAACACGCGACGGTAGCCGAGTGCGGCAAGCGCCGCATCGTAGAAGCGGCCTGCCGCATCCAGATCACGGACGCCGAGGGACAGATGGTGCAGCATGCGGACATCCTTGCCGGGCAAGCGTAGTTGTGTTCGGGTCGATTCTAGCCTGCAGGCGGCACGGCCGCCTTCAGCAGCTGCGCAGCCACCTGGTCGAACGGGGCGATGTCCTGCAGCGCGCGGCTCATGGCCACCGCACCTTCCACACTGGCGATGACCAGGCTGGCAAGCCCGGCCGCCTGTTCCGGCGCGTGGCCGTCGGCAACGAAGGCCTGGGCAAGATGTGCCTGCCAGCGCGCGAACACCTCGGCGGCCGCCACGCGGGGTTGGCTCGCAACGGCGTCGACCGGCTCTTCAACCGCGGCAGCCAGTACCGGGCAGCCCGCGCGGAACTGCGAACGCAGCAGGCGCTCGCGCCACATCGCCAGGAACTGCTGCAGGCCGACCATCGCACCACCACGCAGCAGGCCCACCAGCAGTGCTTCCACCTTGTCGCCGGCCATGTGGGTCGCCCTGGCCAGCAGTTCCTGCTTGCCACCCGGGAAGTGGTGGTAGGTCGAGCCCAGCGGCGCCTCGGCCAGCTTGGTCACCTCGCGGATGCTGGTGGCATTGAGCCCGACCCGCGCCAGCATCAGGGCGGCGGCATCGATCACACGCTGGGGGGCATCGGACGCTCGCGGGCTCATGCCGCTCTCCTTGCTAGGACAGTCGTCATAGATTAGCGTACCGCCCATCCTATAACACTCGTCATAACCATGAATCTCTGGTTCCGCCTGCTCCACCTGCTGCTGCGCAGCCTGTTCCGGCCGAAGCTGGAGGCTCCGTTCGGGGTTTCGCGGCTGCCGTTCCGGGTGCTGCCCAACGATCTGGACAGCAACCTGCACATGACCAACGGCCGCTACTGGAACATCTTCGACCTCGGGCGGCTGGACCTGATCCTGCGCATGGGCCTGGGCAAGGTGGCGCTGCGCGAGAAGTGGGCGCCCATCGTCGGCGCCGGCACCATCCAGTTCCGCCGCGAGCTCAAGCCATTCCAGCAGTTCACCCTGGAAACGCGGCTGGCCGGCTGGGTCGGTACGCGGGTCATCATGGAACAGCGCGTGCTGGTCGGGCCCGAAAACAAAGTCGCGACACGTGCGCTGCTGGTGACCGGCATCTACGACCGCCGTGCACGCCGCTTCGTCGGAATGGAACAGATGATGGCCGCCATCGGCTGCGATACGCCGCCCTCACCGCCGCTCAGTGCTGCCGCCGAAGCGCTGCTGGCCGCCGATGCGGCATTGAAGCGCGACGACAACTGAGCAAGGCGATCAGAGCGCCTTCCTGAGGACATCCTTCAGGCGACGCTTGTGCGATTCCACCGCGTTCCAGTTCCAGTCGCACACGGGCGGAACCTCGAGCGCGCCCCGCTCGCGGGCCAGTGCGGCACGCTCGGTGAGGGCATGGACACTCGCGGCAAAGTTGGCATCCACGGCCATGGGCAGCCGGATCGAGATCAGCCCCCAGCCGGACACCGTCAAGCGCGCCGCTTCACCGCGCCCGGCATCGAACGGGCGCACGCGCACCGCACCGCCCATGTCCGCGTACTGCACGCCCACCAGCAGCACGCCGCCGGACACCCACTGCAGCGCCCTGCCGTGCTCACAGAGCGCCTCGGCGGAATCGTAGCGGCGCGGCTGCGAACCGGGGCTCGAGTAGAGCTCGGTGACCAGCACCGGGCTGCGCTTGAACACGGCGCGTGCCACGGTCTCGACCAGGGTGATGGAAACCGCTGCCATCCTCAGTAAATGCAATCAGCGCGCGGCAGGCGGCGTGGTGTCCAGCGCCCGCTTGATCGCCTGCTCCGCCAGCGGCGCCATCAGCGCATAGCCTTTCGCCGTGGGATGCACGCCGTCCGCAGCCAGCGCGGGGTCCAGTCCACCCTCCGCATTGGTCATGGCCGAGTGGTAGTCGAGGTACACCACACCCTTTGCATCAGCGTACTGCTTCAGCGCGGCATTCAAGGCCTGCACCTTTGGCGCCGGTTCAATGCCAGGCATCCATCGGTACTCGCTCACCGGCAGCACCGAGGCCAGCACCACGCGGATGCCGTGCGCGCCTGCGAGATCCACCATCGCATGCAGGTTGTCTTCAATCATGGCCTGGGTGCTGGGGCCGGTATTGCCGGCGATATCGTTGGTACCGGCGAGGATGACCACCACATCCGGCTGCAGCGCGATGACATCCTGCTGGAAGCGCAGCAGCAGCTGCGGCGTGGTCTGCCCGCTGATGCCACGGTTGAGGTAGCCCTTGCCGGGAAAGAACGTGGACGGATCCTTTTCGCCCCACAACTGGGTGATGGAATCGCCGTAGAACAGCACGCGTGGCACACCGGCCTGCTTGGCCGGCACGCGCGCGTTGGCGTCGCGGTAGCGGGCCAGATCGGGCCAGTCGGACAGGCGCTGCTGCATGAAGCGCACCTCCTCCGGGGTGACCTGGTCCACCGGCTTCACCAGCAATGGATTCACCGCACGCGGCGGCTGCGCCTGAACGCAGGTGATGGTCATGGCAAGCGCCACGGCGGTGGCGCAGCAGCGGGCACGCAGAAGGTGGCTCATGAGTTTTCCAGCAGGAACTGGCTGATCTCGCGCCGCAGGTCGAGGTCATCGGTCTGTCGCGCGGCTTCGTCGGCGCGCAGCGCGAACTCGTAGCCGCGCTCGGTCTCGCCCTGGTCGATGTGGCGCCGTGCCAGTTCCAGGCAGATCGACGCCTCGCCTTCAATCACGCCCAACTGGCGTGCCTGCTTCAGCGCGCGCTCGTAGTAGCCGATCGCCACGCCACTGTCGCTGGTGAAGTCACCCAGGGTCTCCCACAGGAAAGGATGGTCGCGGCCTTCCACCGCCATCGCATTGCAGTACTGCCGCAGTTCGTCGTGCAGCCGCCACTGGCTGCGAGTATCGCCGTGGGTGCTGGCGTTGGCCATTTCCACCGCCACGCCCAGTACGTGCTCGTACACGTCCTGTGGAATTTCCATGGGAACCTCCTGCCGCTTGTGTGTTGCACGGTCAGGCTAGCACGGGCGGGGGGGCGTTCATCCACGCACGGTGTGGATCCACCGGCCGGGGTGCCCGGCCGGGTGATGGTTCATCCACGCATGGCGTGGATCTACGGGCCGTGCGAGGGCGGCACCTCCTGCGCGCCCCACTGTTCGTTCTTCGTGGCGCCCAGCTCGAAGTCGAGGGTACCGCCGCGCTGCACGAAGCTGGCCGGCAGCCAGCTGGCATTGCTGGCCTTGCCATCCACCTTCAGCGACTGCACGTACGGTGCATCCATCGCTGCGCCGCGTGCACGCACGACGATCTTCGCGCCCGGCCGGGTGATCACCGCTTCGGTGAACAGCGGGCTGCCGATCACCAGGTCCGCGCGGCCCGGGTACACCGGGTACAGGCCCAGCGCCGACCACACGTACCACGAGGACATCTGGCCGAGGTCATCATTGCCCGGCATGCCTTCCGGCGTGTTGGTCCAGATCTGGCGCATCGCCTGGCGCACGGTCTCCTGGGTTTTCCATGGCTGGCCGAGGAAGTTGTACAGCCAGGGCGCGGCCATGGACGGCTCGTTGTCCAGCTCGGCGTGCAGCGGGCCCGACTTGGTCACGGCCCACGCACCATCGGGTTTGCGGAAGAACGCATCCAGACGCGCGATGCTGGCCTCGCGGCCACCCAGCGCCTGGAACAGCCCGGCCGGATCGAACGGCACCATCCACAGGTACTGCGCGCCGCTGCCTTCGACGAAGCCATCGTCGGCGGCCGGGTCGAACGCCGGCCAACTGCCATCCGCGTTACGCGGCTGGATGTAGCCCTGCTGCGCGGTAGCCTTGGGGTTGTAGAGATTGCGCCACCAGCCGGAGCGCTCGCGGAACTGCCGTGCGCCCTGCGCATCGCCGGCGGCGAGGGCGAGTTCGGACAGGCCGAAATCAGCGCTGACCATTTCCAGCGTATCGGCCGCACTGCCCCAGCCCGGCGCCCCTTCCGGCATGTACTTCAGTGCCAGCCACTGGTCCAGGCCCGGGCGCTGGCCCACGCACAGCACCGGGCAACCGCGCGTGTCGAGGTCGCGCGCGGTGGGTACGGTGGCCGCCTTCTTCAGCGATGCGTAGGCGCGCTGCAGATCGAAGCTGCGCCCACCGAAGGCATGGATGGCCGCTACCGACGGCGGTGACGGATCGCCGTTCATCACCCCGGTAGTCCCGGTGATGTGGGTCCAGCGATCCCAGACGCCGCCGTTCTGGTCGGCCTGGTTGAGCAGCGACTGCGCCACGTCCGAGCCCACCTGCGGCTGCAGCAACGTCAGCAGCTGCAGCTGCGAACGGTACACATCCCAACCCGAGTAGTTGGCGTACTGCGCCTGCTGCCGCTTGGCCAGGCCATGCACCTGGCCGTCCATGCCGCGGTAACGGCCATCGACGTCGCTGTGCAGGTTGGGCGCCAGCATGGCGTGGTACAGCGCAGTGTAGAACACGGTGCGCTCATCGGCCGTGCCGCCCTGCACCCGCACCTGGCCCAGCAGTTCGTTCCACTTCGCACGCGTGGCGGCCTGGGTTGCAGCCAGGGTCGTGCCCTGCGGACTCTCTCGGCGCAGGTTGGCCCGCGCGCCGGCTTCATCCACGTACGAGATACCGATGCGTGCGGTCACCCGCGGCGTGCGCTTGGCGTCGAAACTGATCCAGCCACCTGCGCCCTTGCCTGCCGGTGGATGGCCCTTGCTGCCATAGGTGGTGCCACCGCCGCCCTCGCGCGCGCCGGCCTGCACGGTGTCATCGCGCCAGGTGCCCCCCACCTCGAACGGCTGGTCGAACTCGGCGACGAAATGCAGGGTGTAATAGCTCTCGCGGCGATCCTCGGCCAGGTAGCCACAGAAGTTGCCGCTGGTGACCGAACCGCGCACGGTGCGCGTGGCCGGGTCGATGATGATCGTTGAATCGCTGCTGCCCACTTCGCTGTCGGAGGTGCGGAACAGCAGGTTGGCGGGCTTGTCCGCCGGGAACTGGAACTGGCCCACGGCCGTGCGCGCCGTGGCTGCCAGGCTGACGGCCACGCCGTTGTCCAGGGTGAGCGTGTAGGCACCAGGGCTGGCGGCTTCCTTCGCGTGGTCCAGCAGGCTGGTGTAGCGCATGCCTGCATCCGCCGACGACGGTGACAGCTCCACCGGCAGGGTGACCGGCATCAGCGGGATATCGCCGCTGGCGCCAGTGCAGCCGGTGCCGTTGACATGGGTCAGGCTGAAGCCGCGCACGCCATTGCTGCGCCACTCATAGCCACCGGGTGCGGCAATCGGAAAGCGCTTGCCCGGCAGCGCGGTCATTTCCGGGCTGAAAGCCACCATGCCGAAGGGTACCGTCGGCCCCGGATAGACGTTGCCGGCATTGGTGGTGCCGATGAAGGGGTTGACCTCGGCGGCCAGGTCCTGGGCGGGCGCCCTGGCGGCCAGCAGGGGCAACGGGGACAGCGTCAGCACCGCGGAAACGACGACCAGCAGCGAACGGGACATCGACAACTCCAGTGGAAGGAGGCACCCACATGCCTTGAACCGCTGAGAGTAGTACGGGGTCGACCCCCCGGCGACGGGCCGGAGGTCATGGTTGCCGGTACCGGGTCACGAACCGCAGTTGCGGTCGCACGGATCAGAACAGCGTGCCCAGCTTGAACAGCGGCAGGTACGTGGCGAACAGAGCCACAGGCCCCGCGAGCATCAGCGCGATGCTGCCGATCAGCGCTGACAGGCGCGGCCGACCCGCCAGCCACGCAGCAACCACAAGCGGCGGCGCAAGCCAGGCCAGCCCGTAGCTGCCTGCAAAGACCTGGGTGATGATGGGCAACGGTTGGCCCGCTTCGGCAAAGCTCGCAACGAACTGCGGTATCGCAAACCGGCCCAGTGCCGTGCACCCCACTGCGGCTACGCCGCTGCACACCAGGCCGATCAAAAGCCCTGCGATTCCGGCACCTCGGTGCATGGCGGATCTCATGGCCGTATCCGTGGCCGCTCAGTAAGTGCCCTGCACGAACGGCTGCCCCGCCTGGGTCGTGCCGATGATCATCGCGACCGACTGACCGTCCTTATGGAAGCCCGCCGAGCACACCGCATCGCGCCCCTGGCCGCATTCGATTTCGGGGAAATCCGGCAGCGCCGCCTGTCGTGATTCCGGCGGCGTGGCGTGCCAGCCCGCTGCATCAAGCAGGCGCTTGACCTTGGCATAGGGCATGCCGACGGTGATGCCCAGCGTGGACAGTTCGCCGGACAACGCCTGCGCCGAGGCGAAGGCCGGTGCGATGGCCAATGACAGGGACATAACAAGAGCGATGGCTTTCATGGAACACATCCGTGGCGGGCACCAGACCTGCAGCGTACTGGCATTGCCAGCGTAGAGTCGAGCTTGCTCGACTGGTGTTCGCACGTTGCAAAAAGAAGGGCCGCCCTGAGGCGGCCCTGGTTACGGCAGTCGAGCAAGCTCGACTTTACCGTGCGTTCTTCACGTAGGTGTCGAACCAGTTCAGCATTTCCGACACCAGCTGTTCGTTCGATTCCAGCGCGGTATACCAGTGCGGTTCGTTCGGCAGCATCACCAGGCGGGTGGTACCGCCGTTGCCACGGATGGCCTGGTACAGCTTGCGCGACTGGAACGGCTCGGTGCCCGGGTTGGCATCGTCTTCGCCATGGACCAGCAGCAGCGGCAGCTTGATCTTGTCGGCGTAGAAGAACGGCGAAGCCTTCAGGTACACGTCCTGCGCCTGCCACACCGAGCGACGCTCGTTCTGGAAGCCGAACGGGGTGAAGGTCTTGTTGTACGAACCGCTGGTCGCCACGCCGGCCTTGAACAGATTGGTGTGGGCAATCAGGTTGGCCGTCATCAGGCCGCCATGGCTGTGGCCGGTGACGCCGATGCGGTTGCGGTCGACCACGCCCATGTCCACGGCCTTGTCCACCGCCGCCTTGGCGTCGGCTTCCAGCTGCTCCAGATAGGTGTCATAGGCGTTCTTCGGGTCGCCGACAATCGGGAACGAGGCGTTGTCGATGATCGCGTAACCGGCCAGCAGCATCAGGCGGTAGGGCTGCAGACGGGTGAAGGTCTGCTGCGAACCGGACACCTGCCCCGCCTGCGCGGCGTTGGCGAAGTCGGCCGGGTACGCGTACAGGATCGCCGGCACGCGCTGGCCTTCCTTGTAGCCCGGCGGGGTGTACAGAGTGAAGGACAGATCCACGCCGTCAGCGCGCTTGTAGGTGACCAGCTGCTTCTTGATCTGGCGCACCTCCGGGGTCGGGTCGACCAGCGTGGTCAGCGCGGTGGCGGTGGATGCGAACTGCGCCTCACCGTCCTTCGCAGCGGCCACAGCGTCGCCCTGCTGGCGCACGAACGCGTTCGGCGGGTCGATCACCGACTGGTGCCAGGTGAGGTAGCGGCCCGGGGTGTTGCTGAAGCCGAGGAACTGTTCGTAGGCATCGGCGCTGCTGCGGAACAGCCGCTCGCTCTTCAGCGTGCCCAGGTCCAGTCGGTCCAGGAACGGACGATCGCCCTGCGGCGAAGCGCCCTGCCCGCGCAGGAACACGAAATTGCCCTCCTGGCGCACGACCGCCGCGCCGTTGGGCAGGCGCTTGAACACCAGATTGCCGGGGTCGCCGTACAGCTCATCGCTGGACATGTCCCACAGCAGGCGGCCTTCCTTCTTCGGCTGGTCGACGTCGACGATGCGGGTCTGCACCCAGTGGCGGTTCTCGTCGTTCTCGAACAGGAACGACACCGCCGGGTCCGCCGACCAGGCCAGGCCTTCAAAGCGCTGCGCGGTGCGGGCGATTTCCACCGGCTTGCCGTTGAACGGGGCCTTCAGCATCAGCACGCGATCGCGGTGCGGAACGGTCACCTTCCAGTCGCCCTTGTCCAGCGCCTCGGCGTAGACCAAGGTGGCCGGATCAGTGGAACGCCAGTCGAAGCCACGCGGGCCTTCCGGCACGCCATGCACCGGCACACGGTCGGCCAACGGCAGGCTGGCGATGGCGGCGCTCTTGCCGGTGGTGATGTCCAGCACCGCCACATCGTTGGCGAAACGCTGGTAGGTTACCGCATGCGAGAACGGCGGCTTGATCGATTCGGTCAGCACGTGCACGCCATCGGGTGCGGCGCTGACGTCGTTGAAGATGGCGGCACTGCCGACCGGGCGGACGCTGCCGCTGGCGGTGTCGACCACGGCCAGCTGCGAGGCACCGTAGTAGGCGAACAGCTTTTCATCATGCACGCTGGTCAGCGTGTCGCGCGCCTCATACGTGCTGCTTTCGCCGCTGCTGCCCAGCGATTCCTGCGCATCCGGGCCGGTGGGCACGCCGCCGTCGGACGGGGCCGCGCCCTGGTTGGCCGGCACCAGCTTCACCAGCAGGTTCTGGCTGCCACCCAGCCACTGCACGGTGCTGCCGAAGATCGGATTGAGCTGCACGCCCGGCACCTGCTTGACCTGGCCGGTGGCTGCATCGCCCACCCACAGCTGCACGCTGTTCTCCACCGCGTTCTGGAACGCAAAGTGGCTGCCATCGGCCGACCACTGCGCGCCACCCGCGCAGCCTTGCGGCAGCGTCACCTTGGTGGTCTTGCCGCTGGCGATTTCCACCACGCTGAAGTCGGCCACGCAGGCCGGAATGCCATAGCCACCCGGCGTGTCATGACGGCTGCGGTTCTTCGGCTCCAGGCGCACGCCCGCCAGCTTCAGGTAGGGTTGGGCCACGCGAGCGATGGACGGATAGGTCTGCGCGGTGGTCAGCAGCAGGCGCTGGCCACTCGGATCGACGTTCGGTGCCGGCGGTGGCGGTGCCTTCAGCACCTTGAGCAGGTGTTCCGGCGGCTTTGCATAATCGGCGAGCGCCGGGCCAGCAGCCAGCAGGCCGAAGGTGGCAACGGCAATGGCCGCAGCCAGAGAGGTGCGATGAACGAGCATCCGTAATCCCCAGGGGTGTGATCGGGTACCCGCCAGAAAGCGGGCGTCGACCGAATCTAGCATCCGGGGATCGGTTGTGAATGGGCCGGAAGCAATGCACGCCAGGCATGGCCCGGCGCACGAAGGACAGGGTTCACTGCTGGGCGTGCAGGTCCCAAGTGGTCAGATAATCCGGGTCAACCACGATCTCGCCACCCGAGCGCAGCCGGTACTCGCCCGGTTCCGCCGGCAGGTACTGGTCAAGCATCGGTGGCAAGTAACGTTCGTGGCCATCGGCCTCGTCGGCCAGCACCACCCCTTCCTCGGCGCTGATGCGCAGCACGGTACCCGAATACTGCTGCTGGTCGCGCATCTGGCCATCGCCGCCGTAGCGGGTGATACCCACCAGGACCACCTTGCCGATCATCTGCTCGGCCTTGGCATTGTCCAGGGTCGGCAGCAGGGAATTGGAATCGTCGTTCATGGGTGCACCTCCAAAGCCTGCAAGAACATCGTGGAAACGCTTGAAGGATGGCAGTTCTCGTACACCACGGCCATCCTGGCCGGTTCATGCTCCCCGAGGCAGGATGCTGCCACTGCGGGCGGCAGGGTGAAGTGAAGACTGCAGTAGAATTCATTCATGCGAACCGTTCACGCCCTCCGTTACATCACCCCGCTCCGCGAAGGCGGTTCTCTGCCTGCCGTGGTCGAGACCGACGACGACGGCATGGCCGTCCTCAAGTTCCGCGGCGCCGGCCAGGGCCCGAAAGCACTGATCGCCGAGCTGATCGCCGGCGAAATGGCCCGCGCCGTCGGCCTGCCGATCCCGGAAATCCTGTTCGTCGAGCTGGACAGTGAATTCGCCCGCACCGAACCGGATCCGGAAATCCAGGATCTGATCCGCGCCAGCGAGGGCCTGAACCTGGGCCTGGACTACCTGCCGGGCGCGATCAACTACGACCCGGCGGCGATGCCGGTGGACGCCGATCTGGCCTCGCGCCTCGTCTGGTTCGATGCCTTTACCAGCAACGTCGACCGCACCACGCGCAATCCGAACCTGATGGTCTGGCACCGCAAGCTGTACCTGATCGACCACGGCGCGGCGATGTACTTCCACCACGACTGGGCCAACGCCGCCGATGCGTGCGAAAAGCCCTTCGTGCTGATCCGTGACCATGTGCTGCTGCCGTTTGCCAGCCGCATTGCCGAGGTGGATGCCGAGCTGGCCGCGCGCCTGCCCGATGCGGAGATCGAGCGCATCGTCGGTCTGGTGCCGGACAGCTGGCTGGTGGACGAGCCTGCCTTCGACAGCCCGCAGGCCTACCGCCAGGGCTACATCAATTACCTCAAGCACCGCCTGAAGGTGCGTGCGGTGTTCGTGCAGGAGGCCATCCGTGCCCACGCTGCACACGTATGACTATGCCGTCATCCGCGTGGTACCGCGGGTGGAACGCGAAGAGTTCATCAACGTCGGGGTGATCGTCTCCTGCCCCGGCGCCCGCCATCTGGAAGCGGCCATCGAGATCGACGCGGCGCGCCTGCAGGCGTTTGCACCGGCACTTGACCAGGACGCTCTGCAGCCGTGGCTGGATGCCATCGTGGCGATCTGCCGCGGCGATGCCAACGCCGGCCCTATCGCGCAGCTGCCGGCGCGCGCGCGCTTCCATTTCCTCACCGCCAAGCGCAGCTCGATCGTGCAGATGTCCAGCACGCACGTGGGCCGCACGGCCGATCCGGCGGGCGTGGTGGAGCACCTGATGAACAGGATGGTGCGGGTACCGCGCTGACGGGGTATGGCCGGTTGGGTTTGGTGTGCTGGGTTTGGTCGACTGGGTTTGGCCGGCTGGGTTTGGCCGATTGGATTTGGCCGATTGGGTTTGGCCGATTGGGCTTGGCCGATTGGGCTTGGCCGATTGGGCTTGGCCGATTGGGCTTGGCCGACTGGTAGAGTCGACCGTTGGTCGACTGCCTTGGGCGACCCATCGGGGCCCCGCGCTGCGCGCTTCAGTCGACCAACGGTCGACTCTACCCCCGGCCGGGCAGCGGCAGGCGCCGCGCGATGTAGTTGACCACGTTGCCGACTGCATCCGGATCGACGTTGGCCAGTCCGATAACCACGTAGCCCTGTTCGGGCAGCACCACGATGGCGCTGTTCGAGCCCGGCGCCCCACCCTCATGTCCATACTGGTGTTGGCTGCCCTGCCCCTGCACGACGAAGCCATAGCCATACCAGCCTTTGTGGTTCTGCGCGGTGGTGGCCTGCTGCAGCAGTGCCGGCGACACCAGCGTGCCGTTGCGCAGCGCCTCACAGAATTTCAGCATGTCCGCGGTGCTGTAACCGCCGCCGGCCGTGCCATGCTCTAAGGACTGAGATGACGAAGATGGTGCGGGCGCAAACGGAGGCCGGCTCGTGGCCCGCCCGTGGGCGGGCATTGCCATCAGTTGCGCTGGGCGGCAGATGTCCATGCACGCCAGCCCAGCACCGCGCACGCCGCAGCGGCCAGGAACAGCGTCGCGGTGGCGGCCAGGTGGCCAACCTGGTAACCCTGGGTATAAGCAACGGAAGTGCCCTCACCCATGGGTGCGAGGCCACCAGCAATCAGCCCACTGACCGCGCGATGCAGCAACATCAAGCTGGCCAGGTAAAGCGCAACCGTCAGTGATCGATTCATTGCCTCGCCCTCACGGCGTCCAGTTCACATCGATCTCGCTGCGTACAGGCGTGCGTGCGGTGTTGCCTTCCGTCGGCGTGTAGCGCATGGCCTTGACCACTTCCGTCGCCCAGCCAGCGTAGGCGCCGGCGGGCTTGGCACCGATCACGCTGATGTCCCGCGTGCGGCCGCGCTTGTCGACGGTGAATTCCAGGGTGACCTTCTCTGCGAATTTCACCTTGCGCGAGTCCGCCGCAAGGGGCGGACGGAACGTGCCTTCCGCTGGCATCCAGTATTTCAGCAGCTCGGCCTGGCTGAGCTGCAACGGCGCGGAAGGCGCAGCGGCCAGCACGCTGGGGGTTGCGCTGGTCAGCAGCAGTGCAAAGAACGCGGTACGGAACGGAGTCGAACGCATGATCATCCTTTTCTGCGTGGGAACAATCGCCAGCTGCCTGATGCAGGCCGCTTTCCCGAACGTGGGTACGAATTTTCTGAATACGCAACCTACCGCAGATGCCCGGCCGGTTTCAATCGGACTGCCGGGCTCTGACGACAGGGTAGAGTCGACCGTTGGTCGACTACCGGAAGCGCAGTCGACCAACGGTCGACTCTACCCCGCCTCGCTGTCATCCAGCGGCCAGCGGCACCATCCGTGTGGATACTCGCCCAGGGTGGCTGCCTATCCTGCCCGGATGGGATTTCCCAGGATCCGGCTGACGACTGGGTAGAGTCGACCGTTGGTCGACTACCGGAAGCGCAGTCGACCAACGGTCGACGCTACCCCGCCTCGCTGTCATCCAGCGGCCAGCGGCACCATCCGTGTGGATACTCGCCCAAGGTGGTTGCCAACCCTGCCCGGATGGGATTTCCCAGGATCCGGCTGACGACTGGGTAGAGTCGACCGTTGGTCGACTACCGGAAGCGCAGTCGACCAACGGTCGACGCTACCCCGCCTCGCTGTCATCCAGCGGCCAGCGGCACCATCCGTGTGGATACTCGCCCAAGGTGGTTGCCAACCCTGCCCGGATGGGATTTCCCAGGATCCGGCTGACGACTGGGTAGAGTCGACCGTTGGTCGACTACCGGAAGCGCAGTCGACCAACGGTCGACGCTACCCCGCCTCGCTGTCATCCAGCGGCCAGCGGCACCATGCATATGGATACTCGCCGAGGGTGGCTGCCAACCCTGCCCGGATGGGATTTCCCAGAATGTAGCGCGCATGTTTCCGCAGTGATTCCTCACTGCGGACCGCGTGGTCGTAGTAGCCCGCGTGCCGGACGGCCCCGGTGCTTCCTCGATGTTGGTTGATGAGAAGACCGCTGCGCGACTTACAGCGCTGCATGCAATAGCCGAGCGATTTCTCGCGAAGCTGGACGAGCCAGTGTAGGTGGTCGGGCATGACCACCCACGCGAGCGAGGCGGTCAGGCCTTGATGGTCCAATGCTTCCAGCACCTGCATAACGATGTGGGCATTGCGGGGATCATCGAAAACGCGGCAGCGATCCTTGCAGATCATCGTAATGGCGTACACGTTGCCGATGACGGAGCGGCGGCCAACGAGGAGTTGTGGACTGGGCATGTGGTTGAACATGCCCGTCGTGGTTGTGTTCCGGCATCGGTGTGAGGCCAGTCAGCCCATCAGGAAATCACCCGGCGCCGGCTGGGTAGAGTCGACCGTTGGTCGACAGTCGCGCGCAGCACGGGATTTCGGGCTGGCCGCGAAAGACGGTCGACCAACGGTCGACTCTACCCCCCGCTACTTTGGCAACGCGTAGGCCATCACGTAATCGCCCTTCGGCGTTTCCATGAAGTGGTGACCGGCCGCGACGATCACTACGTACTGCCGCCCGCCCTGCTCGTACACCATCGGGTTCGCCTGGCCACCGGCCGGCAGCGTGGCGTGCCACAACTCCTTGCCGGTCTTCAGGTCGATGGCGCGCAGCAGATCATCAGTGGCGGCGGCGATGAAGATCAGTCCGCTGGCGGTCACCACCGCACCACCATTGTTGGGCGTGCCGATCTCGATCGGCAGGCCGGAACGGATGCCGAACGGGCCATTGCCGCGGGCGCTGCCGAATGGACGATCCCACAGCAGTTTGCCGGTGCGCAGGTCGACCGCGCGGATGCCGCCGTAGGGCGGCTGCTTGCACAGCAGGCCGGTGAACGGCAGGCGCCAGCCGGCATTGACGTCGATGGCGTACGGCGTGCCCACCTGCGGGTCGCCCGCGCCTTCAGCGCCGCCCTTGTCGGCACGGACCTGTTCGCGCGGCAGCCAGCCCTTGCGGTCGGCCTCGGCGCGCGGCACCAGGCGGTTGTAGTTGGGCATATCGTTGTAGTTGGCCACGATCACCCCGCGGCGTGTATCGATGGCCACGCTGCCCCAGTCCGACCCGCCGTTGTAGCCGGGGTATTCAATCGAGTGATGGTCGGTGCTGGGCGGCGTGTAGAAGCCTTCGTAATGCGCCTTGCGGAACTGGATGCGGCACACCAGCTGATCGATGGGGGTGATGCCCCACATGTCCTGCTCGGTCAGGTCATGTTCGCGGCGCAGCGTGTGGTACAGCGAGAACAGCTGGGTGGGCGAGCGCTGCTCCGGTTCTACGCCGCCGGTCGGCACCTTGCGCTCTTCGGCCGGGGTCAGCAGCTGTCCGGTGCGGCGGTCGAGGATGTACATGTCGCCCTGCTTGGTCGGCAGCAGGATGGCCGGCACCTTGCCCTGCGCGGTCGGGTAGTCGATCAGGCTGGCCTGCGAGCCGAGGTCGTAATCCCACACATCCTTGCGCACTGCCTGGAAGTGCCATGCCGGCTTGCCGGTGGTCACGTCGATGGCAACCAGCGACGTGGCATACCGGTTCTGGTTTTCGGTGCGCGAACCGCTCCAGTAATCGCCTGCGGAATTGCCCATCGGCAGGTAGACCAGCCCCAGCTTTTCATCGCCGGTCGCGGTGGTCCACATGTTGGGCGTGCCACGGGTGTATTCCTTGCCCTGCGGCGGCAGGCCGGTCAGCTCTGGCTGGTCCATGTCCCACGCCCAGCGCAGCTTGCCGGTTACCGCGTCGTAGGCCTGGATGACGCCCGACGGTGCATCGCGGCGCTGGCCGTCCAGCACCTGGTGGCCGGTGACGATGACGCCGCGCACGATGGCCGGCGGCGAGGTGATGGACACATAGCCCGGCGGTGCGCTGCCCATGCCCAGGGTGATGTCCACCTGCCCGTTGTTGCCGAAGTTCGCGCAGGGCTTTCCGCTGTCCGCATCGACGGCGATGATGCGCCCATCCAGGGTGCCTTCGATGATGCGCGAGGCGCAGGCCGGTCGATTGCCGGGCACGCTGGCGGCACCCGGCGTCGGTGGTGGCGCTGGCAGTGCGAGGTCGGCGGCCGCATCGGCCAGCGCGGCATCCGCCACAGCGGCCCCACTCGGCTGTTCGTAGTAGGACACGCCGCGGCAGGCGGCGGTATAGGGAATGGAGGCGTCCTTGACCTTCGGATTGAAGCGCCAGAGTTCCTTGCCGGTGCTGGCATCCAGAGCGATCAGCTGGTTGCGCGCCGTGCACAGGTACACGCGGTTGCCGATCTTCAAGGGTGTGGTTTCCGCACCCCAGCGCTTGTCCGGCAGGTCGCCAGTGCGGTATTCCCAGGCCAGTTGCAGCGTACCGACGTTGTCCGCGGTGATCTGCTGCAGCGGCGAGAAACGGGTGGCCGCGTTGTTGCGCCCCCACGTGGCCCAGTCGCCGTCGGCCGGGCGGTCGGCCGCCTGCAGGCCTGTGGTGTCCTCGGTGGGATCGATACCGGTCGAAGTGGCAGCGTCCGGGAATGCCTGATCGCCTTGCACTTCACCGTGCGGCACGAACGCCAGTGCGAACGCCGCCACGAACACCAGCATCAGCACTCCGGCCACGATGCGCGATGCCGCCCGCGGGAAAGGCTTCCGCAGCGTCGGTGCCAGCAGGGCCATCACGATCGCCAGTGCGGTGACCAGCCCCAGCCGTGGCACCCATCGCCAGTAGGTACTGCCCGATTCCCACCACGTCCACAGCAGCGTACCGATGAATATGGCGGCAAACAGCACCGCAGCGCTGCGCCGGTTGCCCCACAGCAGCACGCCGCTTGCCAGCATGGCGATGCCGGCGATGGCGTAGTACCAGGAGCCGCCCAGCGTGAGCAGCCAGATGCCCAGCCCGCCGATGACCGCGCCAAGCAGGATCAGCAGCAGCGAAAGCAGCGTGGCCACCGGGTGCCGGCGGCGCGGCGGGACGGCGTCGCCATCGGTGGGGACGGCGGAGGGGGCGGCAGACATGTCAGGCTCCAGGACGCGACCGGGGGGAGGCGGTGATCGGGGGTGCCCCTGCGGACGGCATCGTCCGCTGGTTCGCCATCCGTTATGCGCTCATGCCTGTGAAGTGAATGCGTTCTTTGCCTGCAGACGTTTCCCGCAGATACAACGACGCCGGCACAGGGCCGGCGTCGTCGGGTACCTCTCATCGCGGCAGGATCACTCCTGTGCGGCGTCCTCGCTGCCGGCAGCCGCCGGTGCGCCGTCCGTCGCGGCCGGGGCGGCAGCGGCCACCTCGTCCTCGTCGTCGTCGATCGAGGCATCCATGCGTTCCACCGCCTGCAGCTTCTCGTCCTTGGACAGGCGGATCAGGGTGACGCCCTGGGTGTTGCGGCCGACACGGCTGATTTCCGAACCGCGGGTACGCACCAGGGTGCCGCCATCGGAGATCAGCAGCACCTCGTCACCGGAACCCATCAGGACCGCGGCGACCAGCTTGCCGTTGCGCTCGGTGGTCTGGATGCCGATCACGCCCTGGGTGCCACGCCCCTTGCGCGGGTAGTCCGGCAGCGGGGTGCGCTTGCCGTAGCCGTTCTCGGTGGCGGTGAGGATGTACTGCACGCTGGCGTCATCGGCGCCGTCGATCACCGCTTCGCCCGTGGCTGCGGTTTCCTCGACACCATTGTCGTCCTCGTTCTCGTCCTCGCTGCCGCCGGCACTCTCGGCCACGATCAGGCTGACCACTTCCTCGCCGGCCGGCATCTTGATGCCGCGCACGCCGGTGGCGGTACGGCCCATCGAGCGCACCTTGTCCTCGCCGAAGCGCACGGTCTTGCCGTTGGAGGCGAACAGCAGGATGTCACGCTCGCCGTCGGTCAGGCCAACGCCGACCAGGGCATCGCCCTCGTCCAGGTTGATCGCGATCTTGCCGCGGGCCAGACGGAAGGCGAACTCGCTCAGCGGAGTCTTCTTGACCGTGCCGTTCTTCGTGGCGAAGAACACGAACTGGCCATCGGCGTACTCGCGCACCGGCAGCACGGCCTGCACGCGTTCGCCCGGTTCCAGCGGAATCCAGTTGATGATCGGACGGCCACGCGCGTTGGAACCGGCTTCCGGCAGCTGGTACACCGGCAGCCAGAACACCTTGCCCGAACTGGTGAAGGTCAGCAGCGTGTCGTGCGTGTTGACCAGCCAGAGCTGTTCGATGAAATCTTCTTCCTTGGTCGCCGCCGCACTGCGGCCACGGCCACCGCGACGCTGTGCGCGGTACACGCTCACCGGCTGGCGCTTGACGTAGCCGGCGTGCGACACGGTGACCACCACGTCTTCCGGCGCGATCAGGTCGAGGATGTCCAGGTCTTCTTCGCTGTGGCGGATTTCGGTACGACGCTCGTCGCCGAATTCTGCCTTGACGTTGACCAGTTCCTCGCGGATGACCTGGCGCAGGCGGTCGGGATCTTCCAGGATGTGGATCAGCCCGGCGATCACTTCCAGCAGCTGCTTGTACTCGTCGGTCAGGCGGTCCTGCTCCAGCCCGGTCAGGCGGTGCAGGCGCATTTCCAGGATCTGGGTGGCCTGGATCTCGGTCAGCTGGTAGCCGCCCTCGATCAGGCCCACGCCCTTGGGCAGGTCTTCCGGACGCGAGGCTTCGGCACCGGCAGCGCCCAGCATGGAACCCACCAGGCCCGGCTCCCACAGGCGGGCGAGCATGCGTTCGCGCGCTTCATTGGGGTTCGGCGAGGTCTTGATCAGTTCGATCATCTCGTCGATGTTGGCCAGCGCGACGGTCAGGCCTTCCAGCACGTGGGCTCGGGCGCGCGCCTTGCGCAGCTCGAACACGGTGCGGCGGGTGACCACTTCGCGGCGGTGGCGGACGAACGCCTCCAGCATCTGCTTGAGGTTCATCAACTGCGGGCGGCCATCGACCAGCGCCACCATGTTGATGCCGAACACCGATTCCATCTGCGTCTGCTGGTACAGGTTGTTCAGCACAACCTCGGCAGATTCACCGCGCTTGATCTCGATGTAGATGCGCATGCCGTCCTTGTCGGACTCATCGCGCAGCTCGCTGATGCCTTCGATCTTCTTTTCCTTGACCAGCTCGGCGATCTTTTCGATCAGACGCGCCTTGTTCACCTGGTAAGGAATTTCAGTGACGATGATCGATTCGCGGCCGTTGTCGGCCACCTCGATATCGGCCTTGGCACGGATGCGCACGCGGCCACGGCCGGTGCGGTAGCCGGCGACGATGCCGGCGGTGCCGTTGATGATGCCGGCCGTCGGGAAATCCGGGCCCGGGATGTACTCCATCAGGCCGTCGACATCGATTTCCGGGTTGTCGATCAGCGCGATGCAGGCGTTGATCGATTCACTCAGGTTGTGCGGCGGGATGTTGGTGGCCATGCCCACCGCGATACCGGCCGAACCGTTGACCAGCAGGTTCGGGAACCGGGTCGGCATGACCGTCGGCTCCAGTTCCTTTTCGTCGTAGTTGGGCTGGAAATCGACGGTTTCCTTGTCGATGTCGGCCATCAGCTCATGCGCGAGGCGCGACATGCGCGCTTCGGTGTATCTCATGGCTGCAGCGGAGTCGCCGTCGATCGAGCCGAAGTTACCCTGGCCATCGACCAGCATGTAACGCAGCGAGAACGGCTGTGCCAGACGCACCAGCGTGTCGTACACCGACTGATCGCCATGCGGGTGGTACTTACCGATGACGTCACCGACGATACGCGCCGACTTGAAGTAGGGCTTGTTGCTGTGCGCGTTCAACTCGTTCATCGCGAACAGCACGCGGCGATGCACCGGCTTGAGGCCGTCGCGCGCATCCGGGAGCGCGCGGCCCACGATCACGCTCATGGCGTAATCGAGGTAGCTCTTGCGCATCTCGTCTTCCAGGTTGACCTGGATGATTTCCTTGGCGGTTTCTGCCATTCGGGTTCCGTTGTCTGGTAGCGGTCCAGTCCGGCGCAGCCCTCTGCGGGAGGGGGTCGTGCCGGAACCTCGATTCAACCGGTGGATACTACCACAACAGGCCGTTTTCCGCCTCCCTTTACGGGGATTTTACCGGCACAAATCAGGAACTTAGGGGGTTGCCGGCCCTGTAGAGCCGAGCCCATGCTCGGCTGCGGCGGATTCGGGGCCGGGGTCAGATCCGTTTCCGCAGGAAAGAGCTCTGACCCCGCGTGTCCGTCAACCGCCGAAGGCGGCCCGCATGTTTTCCGGGGTCGGGTTCAGGATGACCCCGCGCTCGGTCACGATGGCGTCGATCAGCTCACCCGGGGTGACGTCGAACACCGGGTTCCAGGCGGCGATGCCTTCGGCCACGGTGCGGGTACCGCCCACGCCGTACAGTTCGCCGGGGTCGCGCTGCTCGATCTCGATCTGGCTGCCATCCACGGTGTCCATGTCCACCGTGGAGGACGGCGCCACCACCATGAACTTCACCCCGTGGTGGCGGGCGGCGATGGCCAGCTGGTAGGTGCCGATCTTGTTGGCGGTATCGCCGTTGGCGCAGATGCGGTCGGCACCGACGATCACCCACTGCACCGCACCGGTCTTCATCAGGTGCGAGGCGGCCGAATCGGCGATCAGGGTGGCGTCGATGCCGTCCTGCTGCAGTTCCCACACGGTCAGGCGTGCACCCTGCAGCCACGGACGGGTCTCGCCGGCAAACACGCGGGCGATGCGATGCTGAGCCATGCCGGCACGGATGACACCCAGTGCAGTGCCGAAGCCTGCGGTGGCCAGCGAACCGGTGTTGCAATGGGTCAGCACGCCGCTGCCGGCGTCGATCAGACCCGCACCCAGCGCCCCCATGTGACGGTTGGCGGCCAGGTCTTCCTCGGCGATGGCCTGCGCCTCGGCTTCCAGCTGCACCTTCCAGTCGGCACCGGCAGCGGTCAGGCAACGGCGCATGCGCGCCAGTGCCCAGGCCAGGTTCACCGCGGTCGGGCGCGAGGCATTCAGCCGCTGCAGGGCCGGTTCCAGCTGCTGCAGGGCGTGCGCACCATCGGCGGCCTGCACATCACGTGCGGCCAGCACCACGCCCCAGGCGGCCGCGATGCCGATGGCCGGCGCACCGCGCACGGTCAGCGCATGAATGGCGATGGCGACGTCGTCGCTGTCATGGCAGACCACGTGTTCAACCACGAACGGCAGCTTGCGCTGGTCGAGCAGTTGCAGGGCATCGCCGGTCCACAGGATCGGGCGGATGTGGTCGTAGCGGGCGTAGTCGAGGTCGGTGGCAGTGTTCATGAGCCCATTGTAGGGCCACGCCCCATACGGTTCGAGCCTGCCCGGCCTCAATTCACCGAGAATTCGGCGCGGCAGCCACCGTCCACCCAGATGCCGTTGCGGCTCCAGCCCCAGGTACGGCCTTCCTCGCAGGCCGTGCCGGACAGCTGCTTGATCACCGTGGCTTGGGTGGAAATGGAGGCACCGCAGAAGCGCCGCCGCTTGGATTTGGATTCGCAGGTCACCTTGCGCGCGACGTCGACGAAACGGCCATCATCATCAGCCACCTCGAAATCCCCCTGGCAGCCGCGGCTGGTCCAGACCTCGTTGCGCTTGTAGCCCCAGCCCTGCCCTTCGCGGCACGGCAGCACCGAGAGCTGGCGCAGCAGGCGCACCGGCGCGCCATCCAGCCGCACGGGGCAGCTCTGTGGGCGGCCGCTCGATTCGCAGCGCACCACGCGGCGCACCAGGCGCTTGCCCTTGCCGTCGCTGGCGGCAGCAGAAGCGGTACCCGCCGCCGCACGTGCACGGAACTCTGCACGGCAGCCCAGGGTCACCCACACGCCACTGCGGTCGGTACCCCACTCGCTGCCACGGATGCAGGTGTTGCTCGACAACTGGCGCACCAGATCCACGCCGTTGCTGACGTCGATGTCGCAGTGCACCCAGCCCATGTCGCGCGATTCGCAGGTCACCACTTCGCCTTCGTAGCCAGCCGGCTGCGCTGACGCCAACGAAGGCAGCAGGCCGCCCCATATCGCCATGGAGTACACCGGTGCCGCGACGACCGCAAACCACTTGACCAAAGCATTCCCCAACGGAGCGGATGACCCACGATGCCAGTGTCCCGCATCAGGCGTGATAAGACCATCATCGTGCTTGCTGAATCAAGCGCGAAATCCGTCGTTTTTGTTCAGGCGCAGTGAGCGCCATGTCGTTCAGGCATGTGCGAAATCAAACGCCAGCACGTCGGCAATGCGAGGCGTACGGTTCATCGCCATCAGCAGGCGATCCACGCCTACAGCCACGCCTGCGCAGGCCGGCATGGCAGGCAACGCCGACAACAAGGCTTCGTCCAGTGCCGGTTGCACCTGGCCCCGTTCGTGCCGCCGCTGTTGGTCGCGCTCGAAGCGCGTACGTTGCTCGCCTGCATCATTCAGCTCGTGATACCCGTTGGCCAGCTCGACCGCACCCAGGTACAGCTCGAAGCGTTCGGCCAGCGCCGGCGTGCCGGGGCGGATGCGTGCCAACGCCGCCTGGCTGGCTGGCCAATCGTGGACGACCGTCATCACCGCGTCATCGAAGTGCGGTTGGATGCGATGGGTCATCAGCAGATCCAGCCAGTCGTCGCGGGTGAGGCCCACCGGGTCGATGTGCACCTCGCCCAACGCGGCGCGCAGCGCGCGCTCATCCGCATCGAACGGATCCACGCCGGCATGCTGCAGGAACAGTTCGCGGTAGCTGAGCACGAGCAGCGTCGCCGTGCGCCCGACCAGGGCCAGCGCCTGGCCCACCAATGCGGCGGTTTCCTGCACCAGGCGATGGTGATCCCAGCCCACGCGGTACCACTCCAGCATGGTGAATTCGGGATTGTGACGGCCACCGGCCTCGCCATTGCGGAACACCCGCCCAAGCTCATAGCAATCGCCCACGCCAGCCGCCAGCAGGCGCTTGAGCGGGAATTCCGGCGAGGTGCGCAGCCAGCGGCGGCGACCACCGGCATCGACGTGGCCGCTGAAATCGGTATGGAAGCTGTCGATGTTCGGCTCGGTGTTGCCGGCGACTGACAGGATTGGCGTCTCCACTTCCAGCACATCGCGTTCGGCGAAAAAGCGGCGCACCAGCGCGTTCAGCGCCGCACGCTGCCGCAGTGCGTGCAACAGGGCTTCGCTCACAGGATGCCCTCCGGGCGCGGGTGATCCAGCGGCAGGGTCAGCAGATCGCGGGTGTCATCGATGTAGCCACTGGCCAGGTACAGGCGACGGGCCAGTTCATTGTGATGGTTCACTTCCAGGCGCAGGCGGCTGACACCGCGCCCGCGCGCACGCTGCTCACAGATGGCCAGCGCCTGCTTGCCACGGCCACGACCGCGCGCGCGGTGCGCCAGGTACAGCTCGTCCAGCAGCATGAAATGGCCGCCCTGCTCCAGGCTGAAACCCATGGCGATGACCGCGTAGCCACAGACTTCTGCGGCCTCGTCCAGCCACAGCAGCACTTCGCCGTTGCGCGGGTCGGCCAGCAGCGCATCGACGCCACGGCGCACGCGCGCATCATCGAAGTCGATCCTGTCTTCGGCGTAGAACTCGCGCATCAATGCGATCAGCAGTTCCTCATCGGCGCGCGTGGCCAGGCGGAAATCCAGCGGGGCGGTCTGCATCGGGTGTCCTCTCGTGTATCAGGCCGGGCGCGGACGGCGCCCGGCGGTGTCGTTACTCGTGCTCCGCCAGGTAGGCCAGCAGGCGGTCTTCATCCCACACCGGCACGCCCAGCGATTGCGCCTTGTCCAGCTTGGAACCCGCTTCGGTGCCTGCCACCACGAAGCTGGTCTTCTTGGACACACTGCCGGAGACCTTGGCCCCCAGCGCTTCCAGACGTTCCTTGGCGGCATCACGGGTGAGCTGGGCCAGGGTGCCGGTGAGCACGACGGTCTGGCCATCCAGCGGGCCGGCCACCACCTCGGCCAGTGCCGGCGCCGTGTCCAGGATGTGCCGCATCTCGGCTTCCGCCGCCAGCAGCAGCTTGCCGTGGTCACCACTGTCGAGCCATTCGGCTACGCCACGTGCGGTGTCATCCGGCAGGCCGGCGTTGACGAATTGGCCATGCTCGGCATCGAGCACGGCCTGTGCGCTGGGCAGCGCTGCCACCAGCTTCTCGGCGCGCAGGCGGGTGATGCCGGGAATCTCGGCCTCGACCAGCAGCTGGGCCAGATCCAGGCCCTCGCGCAGCTTCGCGCTGGGCGGATGCGCATCGCGGATGCGTACCTGGCCAACCTCCAGCAGCGCATCAATGGCTTCCTGGTTGCCTTGCTGCTCGAAGAAATGACCCAGCGAACGCGCCACCTCGCCGCCGATGTCCGGCACGCGCTTGAACAGCGGCCACGGCAGGCGACGGATCAGCGTCAGATCACCGAACCACAGCGCCAGCGCCTTGGCTGTGCTTTCGCCCACGTGCTCGATGCCCAGCGCAAACAGCAGCCGTTCCAGGCTGGCCTCGCGGCTGGCGTCGATGGCGGCGATCAGGTTGTCGGCCCACTTGGTCGCGATCTTCTTCGTGTTCCACTCGAACGTGGCCGGCTGCACCAGCGCCTGCGCACGCCAGGCGGGGTCGTGTGCGTCGAGCGCGAGCACGGCCTTCAGGACATCGCCACTGCCCTCGGCAGGCAGGTGCGGCTTGAGGCCGTTGGCCAGCGCCGAGGGATCTTCTGCATCGAGCACCAGTTTCAGATGCAGCAACTGGTCGCGGGTGAGCCGGTAGAGATCGGCCACGCGCGTGACGATGCCCGCGTCGACCAGGGTTTCGATGTACTTGTCACCCAGACCGTCGATATCCATCGCGCGGCGCGACGCGAAGTGGGCGATGGCCTCCTTGCGCTGCGCCGGGCAGGACAGTTCGCCCGAACAGCGCCATGCGGCGGCGCCCTCCTCGCGCACGATTTCCGAACCGCATACCGGGCAGCGGTCCGGCATCTGCCACGGCGTGGTGCCTTGCGGGCGGCGGTCGAGAATGACGCTGACCACTTCGGGGATGACATCACCGGCACGGCGCACGATCACGCTGTCGCCCACCCGCACGTCCAGGCGCGCGATCTGGTCGGCGTTGTGCAGGGTAGCGTTGGACACGATCACCCCGGCCACCGCGACCGGTGCGAGGCGCGCGACCGGCGTTGCAGCACCCGTGCGGCCGATCTGGATCTCGATCGCCTCCACCGTGGTGCTCTGTTCCTGTGCCGGGAACTTGTGCGCGATGGCCCAGCGCGGTGCGCGCGAGACGAAGCCCATGGCCTGCTGGCCCGCGCGGTCATCCAGCTTGTAGACCACGCCGTCGATATCGAACGGCAGGCCGTCACGGCGTTCGCCGATATCACGGTAGTAGCCCAGCAGGCCGTCCGTACCTTCCACCACCTTGCACAACGCGCTTACCGGGAAACCCCATGCACCCAGCTGTGCCAGCGTGCCCGAATGGGTATCGGGCAGCGCACCGCCCTGCACGTCGCCGGTGCCATAGGCGAAGAAACTCAGCCTGCGCTGCGCGCTGATCTTCGCATCCAGCTGGCGCAGCGAACCGGCGGCGGCGTTGCGTGGGTTGGCCAGCACCTTGCCACCGTGCAGCCGTGCCCGATCGTTGTAGGCCTCGAAATCCGCACGGGCCATGTAGACCTCGCCGCGCACTTCCAGCACGTCCGGCCAATCCTGCCCGTGCAGGCGCTTGGGAATATCGGCGATCTCGCGCAGGTTGGCGGTCACGTCCTCGCCGGTGCTGCCATCGCCACGGGTGGCGCCCAGCACGAACTGCCCGTCTTCGTAGCGCAGGCTGATCGCCAAGCCATCCATCTTCGGTTCGGCCGAGAACTGCAGGCTGCGGCGGCCCAGGCGCTCGTCGATGCGGCGCACGAAGTCGGCCACTTCCTCATCACTGAAGGCATTGGACAGCGACAGCATCGGCACCGCATGGCGCACCTCGGCGAAGCGGCCGGACGGGCGCGCGCCCACCTGCTGGGTGGGGCTGTCGGCGCGGGCCAGTTCCGGGTGTTCGCGTTCCAGCACTTCCAGTTCGCGCACCAGGCGGTCGTAGTCGACGTCGGGGATCTCCGGCGCATCCAGCTCGTGGTAGGCGCGGTTGGCCTGGGCGATCTGCCGGCGAAGGTCTTCGGCGCGTTCGGCGGGGCTGGGGCTCATCGGAATCCGGTGCTTCTGGGATGGCCGGGAATTCTACCGCGCCCGGGTGTCAGCCCCCCGTAATGCCCCGCCGGGGTGGCATGTAGCGTCGAGCTTGCTCGACTGCGGCTGGGTAGAGTCGAGCGAGCTCGACTCTACAAGAGCGGCAGTCGAGCGAGCTTGAAGCTAACAGTGCGGGTTGCCGCCCGCCGCCGGCAGCGCTAGCGTGCATCGGCCACCCTTCGGAATCCTGCACGTGACCCTGCCCGCCTCCCGCCGCCACTTCCTGCAGCTGGCCGGTGCCGGCCTCGTCGCCGCTGGCAGCGGCCTGCCCCACCTGGCCCAGGCCCAATCGGTCCCCCGTGGCCCGGTCCTGCTCAGCTTCAACGAATGCCCGTACGGCCCCTCGCCCGCCGCCCAGCAGGCCGCGCGCGACAGTATTGCCGGCAGTGGTCGTTACCAGTTCGCCCTGGCCGGGCAGGTGCGCGACGCCTTCGCCGCCGAGGCCGGCCTCCCGGCTGACCACGTACGCCTGTACCCGGGTTCCAGCGAACCCCTGAACCGTGCCGCCACCCTGTGGACCAGCCCTCAGGCGGCGCTGGTGGTGGCCGACCCGACCTTCGAGAGCCTGGGTGACATGGCCGGTGCACGTGGCGCCCCTGTCCAGAAGGTTCCGCTGCGTACCGATGGCGCGCACGATCTGCGCGCGATGGCGGCAGCAGCGCACGCCCAGCCGACCGGCCTGATCTACGTCTGCAATCCGAACAATCCCACCGGCTCGATCAGCCCGCCGACCGAGCTGGCCTGGTTGCTGGCCAACAAACCTGCCGCCACCCGCGTGCTGGTGGACGAGGCCTACCTGCAGTACAGCGAGCAGCCCAGCCTGATCGCGCAGGTGGCCCAGCGCGATGACCTGATCGTGCTGCGTACGTTCTCCAAGCTGTATGGCATGGCCGGCCTGCGCCTGGGCGTGGCGGCCGCCCATCCCGACCGCCTGCGCGACCTGGCCAGCCTGGGCGAGAACCCGCTGCCGGTACCCGCGCTGGCTGCAGGGCTGGCCAGCCTGCGTGATCCGCAGCTGATCGCGCAGCGCCGCCTGCAGAACGCGAAGGTCCGCCAGACCACCATCGCCTGGCTGGGCAAGCGCGGTTTCAGCTGCGTGCCGTCGGAAGCCAACTGCTTCGTGGTGGATGTGCAGCGCGACGGCAACGCCTTTGCCAAGGCAATGGCCGACAACGGTGTGGTGATCGGCCGCAGTTGGCCGATCTGGCCGCAGCGCGTGCGGGTGACCGTAGGCACCGAAGAGGAAATGGCGGCGTTCCGCAGCGCATTCGCCAAGGTCGCCGGCGTGCCGGCGTAACACCCTCCGCGGTGGGTGCCGACCGTTGATCGGCACATCATCCCCGGTAGGTGCCGACCGTGGGTCGGCACATCCGTCCCGGTAGGTGCCGACCGTTGGTCGGCACATCCGTCCCGGTAGGTGCCGACCGTTGGCCGACACATCAATCCCGGTAGGTGCCGACCGTGGGTCGGCACATCAGCATTTACCAGCGCGGCGGCTTGGTCAGCGGCGGTGCCTGGTGCTGGCGATCGTAGGCACGCAGCTCGTCGCGGATGTGGGCGATGCGCTGGCGGCCCAAGGCGTTGCGGCTGTCATCCAGCACCACGCCATCAAGCAGCTCGGCCATGCGCTGCACGGTCGGCAGCATCTTTTCCCAGGCATCCAGCGCGGTCAGCGGTGCCGGCAGGGTCAGGAAGAAGGCGATGGCCGGGGTTTCCATGGCGCGGATGTTGCCCATGTCGAAGCTGCCCGGCTTCATGATGCTGGCCATCGAAAAGATCGGGCCGCGCTCGGGATGGCCTTCCACCAGGCGGTGGAACACGTTCATATGGCCAAACACCAGGCCGGTCTTTTCGGCCGCCACCACGATGTCCTCGCCACGCAGCTGTTCACCGGCGCGGGCGGCCACGAACAACGACACGATCTTGTCGAAGTCCTGGGTCGCACGCTTGCCCAGATCGCTGCTGCCCGGGTCGGTATCGGCCAGGCCCAGTTCCGCCTGCTGGCCTTCGTCGCCCAGCCCCGGCTCGCTTCGGCTCTCGCCCAAGGCCACGCCGTCTTCGCCCAGCACCGGCTCGCGGCGCTCACCGCTGCTCGGTTCCGTGCTTTCCACGCGGCGCCCCTGCGGCTTCTTTTTCGGACGGCCAAACAGGAAGATCGCGGCAACCAGCAGCAGGCCGGCGGCCAGGATGCCGATGCGCAACAATGCCGTGTCGGTCATTCGGTAGGTTCTCCGGCTAGTTCATTCAGGTAACTAGAATGGCACGTCAGGCCGCGCCCGCCAATCGCGCGGCTTCTTCCAGGTCCACGCTGACCAGGCGGCTGACGCCCGGCTCGCGCATGGTGACGCCCGACAGCTGGTGGGCCGCCTCCATCGTCGCCTTGTTATGGCTGACGAACAGGAACTGCACCTTCTCGCTCATCTCCTTGACCATGTTGGCCAGGCGACCGACGTTGGCCTCGTCCAGCGGCGCGTCCACCTCGTCCAGCAGGCAGAAGGGCGCGGGATTGAGCTGGAAGATCGCAAACACCAGGGCGACCGCGGTCATCGCCTTCTCACCGCCGGACAGCAGCGAGATGCTGGACACGCGCTTGCCCGGCGGGCGCGCCATGATGGTCACGCCGGTATCCAGCAGGTCCTCGCCGGTCAGTTCCAGATAGGCATGGCCGCCACCGAACAGGCGCGGGTACAGTGCCTGCACGCCCGCATTGACGCGGTCGAAGGTGTCCTTGAAGCGGCCACGGGTTTCGCGGTCGATCTTGCGGATGGCGTCTTCCAGGGTTTCCAGCGCGGTGGTCAGGTCGGTGTGCTGCGCGTCCAGATAGTCCGAACGCTGCGATGCTTCTCCGTACTCATGGATGGCGGCCAGGTTGACCGGCTCCAGCCGGCGCATGCGTCCGTCGATCTGGTGAACGGCCTGTTCCCAGTCGCCCAGGCGGGCATCGTCCGGCAGCGCGTTGAGCACGTCCCGCAGCACAAAACCCGCCTTTTCCACCGCACCCTGCAGGGTCTCGGCACTGAGCACCAGCGCCTGCTGGTCAAGCTTGCGCTGCGAAATTCGCTCACGCTGGGCCAGCGCCTGTTCGTCGCGCTGGTGGCGGGTCTGTTCGTAATTGCGCAGTTCGGCGTCGATGCCGTCCAGCAGCGTGCGTGCTTCGGTCAGCACGCGATCGGCACGCACGCGTTCTTCCAGCGCGTTCTGGTGTTCGGCCTGCAGCGATTCGACCGGCGAATCGCCTTCGTCGAGCTGCGAATGCAGTTCGCCCAGGCGCGAATCCAGCTGCCCGCGCTGGGTACTCATGCGCTCCAATGCCTGGCTCAGCGATGCCACCTGCGCACGCTGCGACTCCAGAGTCAGGGCCAGTGCATGCGAACGCTCGCGCACCGCGCGCGCGGCTTCGCGGGCCACATCGCGCGCATCGGTCAACTGACGACGCTCGCCTTCCAGGCCCTGCCGGGTCGATTCCAGATCGCCCATGCTGCTGACCGCACTCTCCAGCCGCGAACGCGCCTCGCGCGCCTGTTCGCGGTTGACGTCCAGGGTTTCCAGCAGCTGGCCCAGCTCACCTTCGATGCGATCGATGCGCGTGCGCGCTGCTTCCACCTTGCCCTGCTGGCCCTGCAACTGGCCGGCCAGTTCGGACACCGCACGATGCGCCTGGTACAGCGCCCGCTGCGCGTCCTCGCGCTGCTGCTCCGCCGCCAGCAACTGGTCACGGAATGCCGCGAGCTGCTCTTCCACTGCGGCCTCGCGGTCCTGCAGCTGTTCGATCTGCTCGCGCAGTTCGTTGATCTCGCGTTCGCGCAGCAGTGCACCCTGCTGGGCGGCACCGGAACGCGACACCCGCAGCCAGCCCTGGCCCAGGCGCTCGCCGCCCTGGGTGATGATCGAATCGCCCTCGGGCAGGCCGGCCTGCAGCGTCTTCGCTTCGGCCAGGTCACGGGCACCGTGCAGGTGGGCCAGCAGGCGGCGGATGGCCACCGGGCCCCGCACGCGTGCGGCCAGCGAGGTCGGCGCCACGTTCAGTTCGCCGGATGCGTCGGCCACCAGCGCGATGTGACCATCGCCGAGTTCGCCCAGCGCATCGACCAGACGCGCCGGCTCCTCCACCAGCACGCCCTCGATCAGCTGGCCGAGCGCGCTTTCCACGGCATTTTCCCAGCCGGCATCGACATCCAAACGCTCGCCCACGCGTGCAGCCGAATCCAGCCCGTGAGCCTTCAGCCACGCCACGGCGGCGCCCTGCTCCTGGCCGAGCGCGGCCTGCTGCAGGGTTTCCAGTGACGCCAGGCGGCCACGCAGGCCATTGGACTGCTTGCGCAGCTCGGCCAGTTCATTCTGGCCGGTGCGCTGCTGTTCCTGCACGGCAGTCACGCCCTGCTTGCGGCGTTCGACGTCCTCGCCGAGTTCGTCCAGCGCCGTCTTCTGCGTTTCATGCTGCAGGTACAGCTGCTCGAAGGCTTCTTCCAGCGCATCCACGTCCAGCCCGGCGCGCTCGCCGGCCAGCGCTTCGCGGCGCCGGTCGGCATCAAGGATCTGCTTGTCCAGGTAGTCCACGCGGGTCCGCTCGACATCGCCGGCACGCGAGGCTTCCGAGCTCTGCGAGGTGTGCTGTTCCCAGCGGTGCTGCCAGCTGGCCAGGCGGTCTTCGGCCTCGCGCAGGCTTTCCTGCTTGATCTCGTTCTCTTCCTGCAGCGCTTCCAGCTGCGGGGTGGCATCGTCGACGGCCTCGCGCAGCACCCTCAGCTTGGCTTCGTCGCCACTGATGTGCTGGCCAAGCTCGGACAATGCCTGCCGGGTTTCGTCGCGCGCCTTGTGCAGGCGCTGCGACAGTTCACGCTGGTGCTGGATCTGCTGCTCGACACGGGCCAGCGTGCTGCCGACCTGGTAGACGGCGGCCTGTGCGGTATTGAGTGCATCGGCGGCCTCTTCGCGGCGCACGCGCGAGGTCTCGATGCGGGCTTCGGCCTCACGCTGGTCGGCAATCAGCTGCTGCAGCTTGGTTTCTTCCTGCGACAGCCCTTCGCGCAGCTTGGACAGGCGGCCGTCGAGGCCACGGAACTCCAGCGCCTTCCACTCGGCATCCTTGACCCGGCGCTCTTCCTGCAGCGCCTGGTACTGCTCGGCCTGCCGGGCCTGGCGCTTGAGGTGTTCGAGCTGCTTGCTGATCTCATCGCGCAGATCGCCCAGGCGGTCCAGGTTCTCGCGGGTGTGGCGGATGCGGGTTTCGGTTTCCTTGCGGCGCTCCTTGTACTTGGAGATGCCGGCCGCTTCTTCCAGGTACACGCGCAGGTCTTCCGGGCGCGCCTCGATGATCTGGCTGATCATGCCCTGCTCGATGATCGAGTAGCTGCGCGGCCCCAGGCCGGTGCCCAGGAACAGATCGGTGATGTCGCGGCGGCGGCACTTGGTGCCATTGAGATAATAGTTGCTGCTGCCGTCGCGGCTGACCGTGCGCTTGACCGATATTTCGTTGAACGAGGCGTACTCGCCGGAAATCGTGTGGTCCGAATTATCGAAGATCAGCTCGACGGTGGCCTGCGAAACCGGCTTGCGGGCGTTGGAACCGGAGAAGATCACGTCGGTCAGCGAGTCGCCGCGCAGCCGGCTGGCCGAACTTTCGCCCATGACCCAGCGCACGGCGTCGATGATGTTCGACTTGCCGCAGCCATTGGGCCCCACCACGCCGGTCATGTTGGTCGGCAGGTGCAGGGTGGTCGGATCGACGAACGACTTGAAGCCGGACAGCTTGATCGTGGAAAGACGCATAGAGGTTCCGGACTGGGGCCGGCGAGCGGCCTGCTTACCCTCCAAGTCCTTGATCCTGCTGGGATCGCTGGCCGTGGAACGGGCGTGACGCCCTGAGTATACCGATGTGGCTGTGTTCTACGAGGGGCGTGGAACGTGATCCGGCCAAGGCTGCGGGCGCCGGGCCTTCCCCAAAACAAAACGGGCACCCTTGCGGGCGCCCGTTCTGGTGACACCAGGCCTTGCGGCGTGGGATCAGGCCTTTTCGGCTTCAACCACAACCTTGACGGTGGTTTCAACGTCGGCGTGCAGGTGCACCAGGACGTCGTACTCACCGATGTTGCGGAAGGCGCCTTCGCCCAGGATGACTTCGCTCTTGCTCAGCGGCAGGCCGGCAGCGGTAAAGGCATCGGCGATTTCGCGGGCGCCGACCGAGCCGTACAGCTTGCCTTCGGTCGAAGCGTTGGCGGCGATGGTCACGCTCGCGCCTTCCAGCTTGGCCTTGCGGGCGTCAGCGTCGGCGTGGATGGCCTGGGCCTTGGCTTCGTACTCGGCGCGCTTGGCTTCAAACTCGGCCTTGTTGCTCTCGGTGGCCGGAACGGCCTTGCCCTGCGGCACGAGGAAGTTACGGCCGTAGCCCGGCTTCACGTCGACCAGGTCGCCCAGGTTGCCGAGGTTGGTGACTTTCTGCAGGAGGATCAGCTGCATGGTATTGCTCCAGGTAAGTTATTCGTTAGCGAGGTCATGCCCCGCAACAAAGGCTGTCCGAATAGCTGGCACAGCGGGGGCGGCACCGGGCCGCCCCGCCGGGCATCAGACGTCGTGGTTGTCGGTGTACGGAATCAGGGCCAGGAAGCGAGCGCGCTTGACGGCGGTCGCCAGCTGGCGCTGGTACTTCGACTTGGTACCGGTGACGCGGCTCGGCACGATCTTGCCGTTCTCGGTCAGGTACTGGCGCAGGGTGTTGAGATCCTTGTAGTCGATCTCCTTCACACCTTCAGCCGTGAACTTGCAGAACTTGCGGCGACGGAAGAACTTGGACATGGGAAGGCTCCTTAGGCGGCGGAAGCGGCGTCGTCGCCGGCTTCGTTGTCAGCGGTGGTGGTGGACTCGCCTTCTTCGTCGTCACGACGACGGCGCTCACCGCGCTCCGGCTTGTCACCCTTCTCGTCCTTGCTCTTCATGATCAGCGACTGCTCGGTGTCAGCCTCGTCACGCTTGATGACCAGGTTGCGCAGCACGGCGTCGTTGAAGCGGAAGCTTTCGGTCAGTTCGTTCAGAACGGCCTGGTCGGCTTCGATGTTCAGCAGCACGTAGTGCGCCTTCACCAGGTTCTGGATCGGGTACGCCAGCTGGCGGCGGCCCCAGTCTTCCAGACGGTGGATGGTGCCGTTGCCGTTCTCGACCAGCGACTTGTAGCGCTCGATCATGGCCGGGACCTGCTCGCTCTGGTCCGGGTGGACCATGAACACGATTTCGTAATGACGACTCATGTTTTTTCTACCTTTCGGATGTGGCCTTGCGGCCGGACAGCCCCCCGCCGTGGATACCGCGGTGGGGCAAGGGTTCCCGCCAGGAAGGCAGGAAGCCGCGCATTATGGCGCAGTTGGGGGTGGCGGGCAACCAGGCGGCGCGCCGGCAAGCTGAACCCGGCAGCCCATTCAGCCCGGATCGTCAGCCCAGATCGACGTGAAGGCGGTGCTGGCCGCACTGCAGGCATTGGAACAGGCAGCCGACCATCTCCCCATCACGGGTCAGGTGTTCGAGTACCCAATCGGCGTCGCGCGGGTTGACCGCCAGCACGTCCGGCCGGACCTGATCCAGGATCGGCAGCAGGTCCTGGCTGCCGGCAAATCCGAGGAACGCGCAGGGCCGTTCACAATGGCTGAGCCACACAGACTGCTGCCACGAGGGGTAGCCCGGCGTGCGCTCGCAGATCTCCAGCAGGAGCTCGCGGGGGATGGTCGGAGGCGGATCAGCCGGATCCGGCGATACCCCCTCGATATCGCTCCAGCCGGTGAATTCGCCGTCATAGCGTGCTGATGCGCTGCCGTCGGCGATGCACCAGGGGCACAGATAATCGGGGTTCGCGTGGGAGTAGAACGGCCCGCGGTAGCGGAGCGTGCGGGGCTGGCCGCAGCCGTCACAGACCCCATCGACCGCTTCAAAGGCAGTCACGTAGGCATTGGGGTGATAGGTGAAAACCGGCCGTTCCATCGACGAATTCCAGTCCAGGGCAGTTCCCAGCGCCGCAGTGCCACGCCCGGCGGCCGGCCCTCAGGCCTTGTCGGCGTCGGTGGTGAAACTCTCGCCGCAGCCACACTCGGCGGTGGCGTTCGGGTTGCTGAACGTGAAGGTCTCGCTCAGGCCGTGCTTGCCGAAGTCGATGACGGTGCCATCCACCAGGGCCAGGCTCTTGGCGTCGACATAGATCTTCACGCCATCCTGGTCGAACACGGTGTCTCCCTCGCGTTCGTCACGGGCCAGGTCGGTCACGTGCCCCCAGCCGGAGCAGCCGGTCTTGGTCACGCCGAAGCGCAGGCCCAGGGCGCCGGGGGTCTGGGCGACGAAGCGCTGCACGCGCTCGAAGGCGATGGGGGTCAGGCTGACGGCCATGAGGCTTACTCCAGGGGTACGGGGACATTATAAGGAGCCGGCGGCCGCGAAAAATGCCTCGCAAGCAGAACGCTGCAACCGGTAAACTCCCGTGTTCACAGATCGAGTCGATCAGCAGAGGATTCAAGTCATGACGGTGGTCAGCGTTGAACATGCGCTTGCCGGGAAGATCCCGGAAGGCGGAGAAGTCACGGTACGCGGATGGGTGCGCACGGTGCGCGGTTCAGCGAATCTGGCCTTCGTCAATGTGAGCGACGGTTCCTGCTTCGCGCCGATCCAGGTCGTGGCCAACGACACGCTGGCCAATTTCGACGAGATCAAGCGCCTGACCAGCGGCTGCTCGGTCATCGCCACCGGCACCCTGGTGAAGTCGCAGGGCAAGGGCCAGTCGTTCGAGATCCAGGCCAGCGCGCTGGAAGTGGTCGGCTGGGTGGAAGACCCGCTCACCTACCCGATCCAGCCCAAGCCGATGTCGCCGGAATTCCTGCGCGAAGTGGCGCACCTGCGCCCGCGCACCAACCTGTTCGGCGCGGTCACCCGCATCCGCAACTGCCTGGCCCAGGCCGTGCACCGCTTCTTCCACGAGAACGGCTTCAACTGGATCAGCACCCCGATCATCACCACCTCCGACGCTGAAGGCGCCGGCCAGATGTTCCGCGTGTCCACCCTGGACATGGTGAACCTGCCGCGCGACGAGAAGGGCGCGATCGATTTCAGCCGCGATTTCTTCGGCAAGGAAACCTTCCTGACCGTGTCCGGCCAGCTGAACGTCGAGGCCTACTGCCTGGCGCTGAGCAAGGTCTACACGTTCGGCCCGACCTTCCGTGCCGAGAACAGCCACACCACCCGCCACCTGGCGGAATTCTGGATGATCGAGCCGGAAATCGCCTTCGCCGACCTGGCCGAAGACGCGCGTCTGGCCGAAGAGTTCCTGAAGTACCTGTTCCGCGCCGTACTGAACGAACGTGGTGACGATCTGGCCTTCATCGCCGAGCGCGTGGACAAGAACGCGATCACCAAGCTGGAAGACTTCATCAATGCCCCGTTCGAGCGCATCGACTACACCGATGCGGTCAGCCTGCTGCAGAAGTCCGGCAAGAAGTTCGACTTCCCGGTGGAATGGGGCCTGGACCTGCAGACCGAACACGAGCGCTGGCTGACCGAAGAACACGTCGGCCGCCCGGTGGTGGTGACCAACTATCCGGAGCACATCAAGGCCTTCTACATGCGCCTGAACGACGACGGCAAGACCGTCGCCGCGATGGACGTGCTGGCCCCGGGCATCGGCGAGATCATCGGCGGCAGCCAGCGCGAAGAGCGCCTGGACGTGCTCGATGCGCGCATGGCCCAGTTCGGCCTGGATCGCGAGCACTACAGCTGGTACCGCGATTTCCGCCGCTACGGTTCGGTGCCGCACGCCGGCTTCGGCCTGGGCTTCGAGCGCCTGGTGGTCTACGTCTGCGGCCTGTCCAACATCCGCGATGCGATCCCCTACCCGCGCGCCCCGGGCAGCGCGGACTTCTAAGCCACACCCCACGACCACGGAGGTACTGCCCCCATGACCCTGTTCTTCGCCCTCTGTTTCGTTGGCGTCGCAGTGGCCGGGTTCAGTGCCTTCGTGATCTTCTGGCCATTGACCCTGGTGCACGTGCGTGACCGCCATCCGGCGCTCGCCGCGCGCTTCGGCACTGGCGCCTTCCTCAAGCCCGACGCCCTGGCCTGGCTGCTGCGCCGCGATTACCGCCAGCAGCCGGACCGTTCGCTGTCCGGGCTGGCGACACCGGCCTGGGTATCGCTGCTGACCCTGCTGGCTGGACTGGGCATGGCCGCCCTGCTCTGGCTGGCCTCGCTCTGGTAACACACCGATGAACGACAACACCGACGCCCGCGACAGCTGGTGGCTGGCCAGCCTCGGCAACACCCTGATCTGGGCCCGCCTGCGGGTACGCCCGGCGGGCACCGCCGAAGTGCTCGACAGCGATGGCAACACGCTGAGCTATGACAGCGAAGACACCGCGCGCTCGCAGCTGTTCGACGCCGAGTTCGTCGAGTACGACGGCCTGGACGAAGAAGACGCCCTGGTGCGTGGCTTCAGCCTGCACGAAGTGCAGCCGCCGCAGGCCGGCAGCGATGAAGGACTGCGCGGTCGCATGGTGCAGTCGCTGGGCGCGCGCGCGTAAGGCGCGACCGATGTTCACCCCGCGCGACTTCGCCGCGACCGACCTGCTCTGGCTGGATCGCCTGCTGGCGCGTGATCCGTTCGTCACCGTGCTGACCACCGGGGAGGACGGCCTGCCCGAACTGACCCGCGTGCCAGTGCTGTACCGCCGCGACGGCGACCGGATCGAACTGCGCGGCCACTGGGCCCGGGCCAACCCGCAGGCGCGCCACGACGGCGCGGCCAAGGTACTGGTCGACGGCCCGCACGGCTACGTGTCCGCCAGCTGGTACCCGGACAAGGAAGCGGCATCGCGCGTACCGACCTGGAACTATGCCGCCGCCGAACTGCGCGGCCAGCTGCAGCGCTTCGACGATACCGACGTACTGGCCCAGCTGGTCTCCGACATCGGCGACCGCTTTGAAGCCAGTGTCGGCCAGGCCTGGCAGTTCGAGCCACAGCGCGACGACCACCGTCGCCAGCTGCGCGGCATCATCGGTTTCCGCTTCCAGGTCGAACAGGTACAGCTGAAGCTGAAACTGAGCCAGAACCACCCCGAGGCCAACCAGCAGGCAGTCATCGCCGAACTGGAAAAGCTCGACACCCCGCATTTCACCGAGCTGGCGCAGTGGATGCGCTGGCACCGCGAACAGACCGCCGCCAGCGGCTGAGCGCATTGTTTCCCGCGATGACGTGACCGGACGGCCACGCGCTTCGCCCACCCGACGCCAGGGACCCGAACATGAAAGACATCCACAAGCTGCTGCAGAACAACCGCGACTGGGCCGACCGCATCGAGAAGGAAGACCCCGAGTTCTTCCACCAGCTGGCCAAGCAGCAGCACCCGGAGTACCTGTGGATCGGCTGTTCCGATTCGCGCGTGCCGGCCAACCAGATCATCGGCATGGCCCCGGGCGAAGTCTTCGTGCACCGCAATGTGGCCAACGTGGTCGCCCACACCGACCTGAACTGCCTGAGCGTGGTGCAGTACGCGGTGGACCAGCTGAAGGTGAAGCACATCCTGATCGTCGGCCACTACGGCTGCGGTGGCGTGCATGCGTGCCTGCACAACACCCGCGTCGGCCTGGCTGACAACTGGCTGCGCCACGTCGGCGATGTGATGCAGAAGCACACCGCGATCATCGATGCGATCGACACCGATGAACTCAAGCATGCCCGCCTGTGCGAGCTGAACGTGATCGAGCAGGTCGCCAACCTGTGCCGCTCGACCATCGTGCAGGACGCCTGGGCCCGCGGCCAGAAGCTGATGGTGCATGGCTGGGTCTACAGCCTGAAGGACGGCCGCGTGCGCGAGATGGGCATCGACGTCGGTTCACCGGAAGAACTGCAGCCGGCCTACGAAAAGGCCCTGTCCTACGTGCCGCGCAAGGGCAAGCGCGACTGACCCCCCGAGGAAACGAACCATGCTCGCCGCGCCGATCAACCTGCATGCCTGGATCGAAGAAAACCGCCACCTGCTGAAGCCGCCGGTTGGCAACAAGATGATCGACAACGGCGACTTCATCGTGATGGTGGTGGGCGGGCCGAATTCGCGCACCGACTACCACTATGACGAAGGCCCGGAGTGGTTCTACCAGCTGGAAGGCGAGATGGTGCTGAAGGTGCAGGAGGAGGGCGCGGTGCGCGACATTCCCATCCGCGCCGGCGAGATCTTCCTGCTGCCTGCGAAGGTACCTCATTCGCCGCGGCGCCCGCCCGGTGGCATCGGCCTGGTGGTGGAGCGCAAGCGCCTGCCGCACGAAAAGGACGGCGTGATCTGGCACTGCGAGCGCTGCAACCACAAACTGCACGAAGAGTATTTCCCGCTGCAGAACATCGAAACCGACCTGCCCAAGGTATTCGCGCGGTACCAGGCCAGCCTGGAACTGCGCACCTGCAGCCAGTGCGGGCACGTGGACCCGCTGCCTGCGCCGGCGGCGGGCTGAAGGGTCGTAAATACCCACCGTAGTGGGCGCCTGCCCGCCCCCGCTCTGGTAGATGCCCACCTTGGTGGGCGCCTGCCTGCACGTGCGCCAACCAAGGTTGGCGACTACCGGGTCAAGCCCCAAGCGCTACACTGGCAGCCCCGTTGCAGCCTGTTGCCCGCCCATGTCCGACCTGCTCAACCGCACCCACGCCATCGCGCTGGACGCCGCCGATCCGCTGCGCCCGCTGCGTAACGAATTCCTGATTCCGCGCCATGGCGGCGGCGAACAGACCTACTTCGTCGGCAACTCGCTGGGCCTGCAGCCGCGTGGTGCGCAGGCCGCCGTGCAGGAAGTGATGAAGCAGTGGGGCGAACTGGCCGTGGAAGGCCACTTCACCGGCCCCACCCAGTGGCTGTCCTACCACCGCCTGGTCAGCGCCCAGCTGGCCCGCGTGGTCGGTGCGCTGCCCAGCGAAGTGGTGGCGATGAACACGCTGAGCGTGAACCTGCACCTGATGATGGTCAGCTTCTACCGGCCCACTGCCGAGCGCCCGGTCATCCTGATGGAGGCCGGCGCGTTCCCGACCGACCGCCACGCGGTGGAAGCGCAGATCCGCTTCCATGGTTTCGACCCCGCCGACTGCCTGGTGGAAGTGCAGCCGGACGAAGCCAACGGCACGATCTCGATGGACGCCATCGAGCGCGCCATCGGGGAACATGGGCCGCGCCTGGCGCTGGTGCTGTGGCCAGGCGTGCAGTACCGCACGGGCCAGGCCTTCGACCTTGATGCGATCACCCGCATCGCCCGCCTGCAGGGCGCACGCATCGGCTTCGATCTGGCCCATTCGGTCGGCAACATGCCGCTGCATCTGCACGAGGTCGCACCGGATTTCGCCGTGTGGTGCCATTACAAGTACCTCAACAGCGGCCCGGGCGCGGTCGCGGGTGCCTTCGTGCACGAACGCCACCATCGTGATGCCACCCTGCCCCGCTTCGCCGGGTGGTGGGGCCACGATGAAGCAACGCGCTTCCAGATGGCGCCGCAGTTCACCCCCGCCATCGGTGCCGAAGGCTGGCAGCTGAGCAACCCACCGATCCTCGGCCTGGCGCCGCTGCGAGCATCGCTGGACCTGTTCGAGCGCGCGGGCATGGAGGCACTGCGCCGCAAGTCGCTTGCCCTGACCGGCCTGCTCGATGCGCTGGTGCGGGCACGGCTGCCGCAGGTGCTGGACATCGTCACCCCGTCCGAACCCGAGCGCCGCGGCTGCCAGCTCTCGCTGCGGGTGATCGCCGGCCGCGAGCGTGGCCGAGCCCTGTTCGACCACCTGCGCGCCATCGGCGTGCTGGGTGACTGGCGCGAACCGGACGTGATCCGCATTTCGCCCACTCCTCTCTACAACCGCTACCTGGACGTGCACCACTTCGTCGAGGAAGTGGAAGCCTGGGCCGGCCTGTAAGCCGCCCCTCCCCTACTGCTGGACAGTTCGTTGATCGCACACGCTTCCCGCTCGTTGAGCATCATCGGTGCCGGCCTCGCCGGTTCCCTGCTGGCCATCCTGCTGTCCCGGCAGGGCTGGCGCATCACCCTGTACGAGCGCCGCGGCGACCCGCGCGTGGCCGACTACGAGAGTGGCCGGTCCATCAACCTGGCGCTGGCCGAGCGCGGCCGCAACGCGCTGCGCCAGGCCGGCGTGGAGGATGAGGTGATGGCGCGCGCGGTGATGATGCGCGGACGCATGGTGCACCCGCGCGAGGGCGAACCGCAGCTGCAGCGCTATGGGCGCGACGACAGCGAAGTGATCTGGTCGATCCACCGCAGCGATCTGAACACCACCCTGCTGGAACTGGCCGAGCAGGCCGGTGCCACCGTGCATTTCCACCGCCGCCTGCACACCGTGGATTTCGATGCCGGCTACGCGCGCTTCATCGACGACCGCGACGACAGCCCGCACGACATCCTTTTCGACACGCTGATCGGTGCCGATGGTGCCGGTTCGGCACTGCGCGCAGCGATGAACCGGCGTGCGCCGCTGGGCGAGGACATCGCGTTCCTCGACCACTCGTACAAGGAACTGGAAATTCCCCCGGCAGCCGACGGCAGCTTCCGCATCGAGCGCAACGCGCTGCATATCTGGCCACGCGGGCATTACATGTGCATTGCCCTGCCCAACCACGAAGGGACCTTCACCGTCACCCTGTTCCTGCCGAACAAGGGCGAGCCGAGTTTCGCCACGGTCACCACCGGTGCGCAGGCCGAGGCGCTGTTCGCGCGTGAGTTCGCCGACACGCTGCCGTTGATACCGGACCTGCGCGCGGACTGGGAACAGCACCCACCGGGCCTGCTGGGCACCCTGACCCTGGACCGCTGGCACCAGGCCGGGCGCGCCGTGCTGATCGGCGACGCCGCGCACGCGATGGTGCCCTTCCACGGCCAGGGAATGAACTGTGCCTTCGAGGACTGCGTGGCGCTGGCCCGCCACCTGCAGGACGCCGACGACCTGGAAAGCGCCTTCGCTGGTTTTGAAGCCGAGCGCAAACCCAACGCGCGTGCGATCCAGCAGATGGCCCTGGACAACTACCTGGAAATGCGGGATCGCGTGGCCGATCCGGCGTTCCTCCTGCAGCGCGAGCTGGAACAGGAACTGCAGCGCCGCTGGCCGACCCGTTTCGTACCGCACTACACCATGGTGACCTTCCTGCACACGCCGTATGCCGAAGCGCTGCGCCGCACGGAGATCCAGCGCGACCTGCTGGTGGCGGCCACGGCCGGCCACACCACCCTGGACAACATCGACTGGGCCACGCTGGAAGCGCAGATCCATGCGCAGCTGCCGGTCCTGGAGGGCGCACATTGATGGCCGACAGCTTCCTGTTCTACGACCTGGAAACCTTCGGCCAGGACCCGCGCCGCACCCGCATCGCGCAGTTCGCAGCAATGCGCACCGATGCCGACCTCAACGTGATCGACACACCGGTCAGCTTCTTCGTGCGCCCGGCCGACGATCTGGTGCCTTCACCGATGGCAACGCTGGTCACCGGCATCACCCCGCAGCAGGCCATGGCCGAAGGCATCAGCGAAGCCGAGGCCTTCGACCGCATCAACGAGCAGTTGTCGCGGCCGGGTACCTGCGCGCTGGGCTACAACACCCTGCGCTTCGATGACGAGTTCATCCGCTACGGCCTGTTCCGCAACTTCCACGATCCCTACGAGCGCGAGTGGCGCAACGGCAACTCACGCTGGGATCTGCTGGACATGCTGCGGATGATGCGCGCCCTGCGCCCGGAGGGCATCCAGTGGCCGCTGCGCGAGGATGGCGCCACGTCGTTCAAGCTGGAGCATCTTGCCGAGGCCAATGGCGTACGCGAGGGCGACGCGCACGAAGCGCTGTCGGACGTGCGCGCCACCATCGGCATGGCGCGCCTGTTCAAGCAGTCGCAGACACGGCTGTGGGAGTACGCGCTGAAGCTGCGCGACAAGCGTTTCGTCGGCAGCCTGCTGGACGTGGGCGCGATGAAGCCGGTGCTGCACATTTCCATGCGCTACCCGGCCAGCCGCCTGTGTGCCGCGCCGGTGCTGCCGCTGGCCATGCACCCGACCATCAACAACCGGGTGATCGTGTTCGACCTGGACGGCGGGATCGACGACCTGCTGGAACTGCCGGCCGAGGTCATCGCCCAACGCCTGTACCTGCGTGCCAGCGAACTGCCCGAGGGCGTGGCACGCGTGCCGCTGAAGGAAGTGCATCTGAACAAGGTGCCCGCCCTGGTGGCCTGGAACCACCTGCGCGCTGACGATCACGCCCGCCTCGGGCTGGACGTGGCGGCGATCGAAGCCAAAGCCGAGCAACTGCGTGCGGTCGCCCCGCAGCTGGCCGAGAAGGCCCGACAGGTCTTCAACCAGCCGCGGCCGGCCACCGTATCCGACGTCGACGCATCGCTGTACGACGGCTTCCTCGGTGCCGGCGACAAGCCCCTGCTGGCCCTGGCGCGCACCAGCGCGCCGCAGCAGCTGGCCGCGCTGGAAGGCCGCTTCCGTGACCCGCGCCTGCCCGAACTGTTGTTCCGCTACCGCGCACGCAACCATCCCGACAGCCTCGCACCGGCTGAACGCGAGCGCTGGCAGGATTACCGCCGCCAGCGCCTGCTGGGCGATGGCGGCCTGGGCGAACTGAACCTGCCGCAGTACCAGCAGCAGATCGAGGCACTGGCCGCCGAAGCGCCAGACGACGCGCGCCGGACCCATCTGCTGCAGTCGCTGCGCGACTGGGGCCACCACCTGCAGGAGAACCTGTGAGCACGTATTTCTCCGACGCCAGTTTCAAGTTTCTGCGCAGCCTGGCGCGGCACAACGAGAAAGCCTGGTTCAACGACCATCGGCAGCAGTACGAGGACCACGTACGGCAGCCCTTCCTTCGCCTGCTGGGCGACCTGCAGCCGGCGTTGACCGAGGTGAGCGACCACTTCCGCGCCGACACGCGCGGCGTCGGTGGCTCCCTGTTCCGCATCCATCGCGACGCGCGTTTTTCCAACGACAAATCACCCTACAAGACCTGGCAGGGCGCCCGCCTGTTCCATGAGCGCCGCCGCGAAGTGGCAGCGCCCTCGTTCTACATCCACCTGCAGCCGGGCGAGAGCTTCGTCGGCGCCGGCGTGTGGCACCCCGAGCCAGACACGCAGCGGCGCATCCGCCATTTCATCCTCGACAACCCGGGCAGCTGGAAGGCGGCCGCCCACGCACCGGCCCTGCGCAAGCGCTTTGATTTCGAGCAGACTGAAAAGCTGGTGCGACCGCCACGCGGCTTCCCGGCCGACTTCGAGTTCATCGACGATCTCAAGCATCGCAACTGGGTCATGTGGCGCTCGCTGGACGACGACACCATGACCGGTCCACGCCTGCTCTCCACGCTGGGCAAGGATCTGGCGGCGTTGGGCCCGTTCGTCGACTATCTCTGCGCTGCACTGGACCTGGAATTCTGATGATGGCGGAACTGCCGTTGGCGCAGCAGCGGCGCGTGCTCGGCCGCACCGGCCTGCAGGTCTCGCCCATCGGCCTGGGCTGTTCCGGCTTCTGGGGCCACCGCCGCTTCGCCGAAAGCGCGGCGGCCGCCGTGGTCGAACACGCGCTGGCGCAGGGGGTGAACCTGCTGGACACCGGCCACAACTATTCCGGCTTCCATGCCGAACCTCGCCTGGGCCGCATCCTGCGCCCGCTGCTGGCACGCTTCCCGCGTGATTCCCTGGTGATCTCCAGCAAGGGCGGCACGCTTACCGGCCAGGCCGGCATCAGTGGCGCCGAGCAGCGCGACTTTTCCGCCGCGGCGATCACCGCCAGCTGCGAAGCGTCGCTGCGCAACCTGGGCCTGGATTACCTGGACATCTACCAGCTGCACGGCGCCAGCGAGCACGACATCACCGATGACCTGCTGGCCGCGCTGCAGCGTCTGCGTGAGCGCGGCCTGATCCGTTACACCGGCATCAATACCCATTCGGCGGTGACCCTGCGCTGGATGATCGCCCACCCCGAGGCCTTCGACGTGGTGCTGCTGGATTACAACGCGCTGCAGCAGGACCGCGAGCCGCTGATCGACGCGCTGCACGCCGCCGGCATCGGTGTGCTGGCCGGCACCGTGCTGGCCCAGGGCCATCTGCTGCCGGCGCGGCCGCGCCTGCCCCGCCTGGCTGATGCCTGGTATCTCGCGCGCACGTGGCTCAAGCCCAGCAGCCGCGCCTTGATGCGCAGCGCCCACGCGATGCGCCGCGCGGTGGCGTCTGTGCACAGCCAGCGCCCGGCCCAGACCGCCTTTGCCTATGTGCTGCAGCACCCCGGCGTGGCCTGCGGCATCCTCGGCACGACCCGCGTCGCCAGCCTGCAGCAGGTGCTGCAGACCCGCGTCGATCGGCTGGACGGCGCCGAACGGCAGCGGCTGGTGGCCGCGTTCGGCGATGGCAGCGGCTCACCCAGTCACTGACGCTTAACCTGCGGCGGCCGCACTTGCGGCAGTCTGGGTACCATGAAGAAACTCATCGGCATCCTGGTTGCCCTCGCCCTGGCCGTGGTCGCCTGGTGGTTCAGTGGCCCGTACCTGACCGTGCACGGCCTGTCCAAGGCCATCGAGCAGCGCGATACGGCGAAACTGGAACGCTACGTGGACTTCCCACGCGTGCGCAGCAGCCTACGTGCTCAGCTCAACGATTACCTGGTTCGGCAGGCCGGACCGGACGTGGCAGCCAGCCCGTTCGGGGCGTTGCTGTACGGGCTGGGCGACCAGCTGGGTGGCGCGGCGGTGGACACCATGGTCACGCCGACCGGCATCGGCGCGATGTTGCAGGGCCACGTCCTCTGGAAGCGCGGCCGCAATGAACTGCAGGGTGGCGATGCGTTCGGCCCGACCGAACCGGCCCGGCCGTTGAAAGACGCCGAGCACCGTTTCGAGTCGCTGGACCGATTTGTCGTCGAGGTCCAGCGCGGCCCCGGCGAACCGCCGTTGAAGGTGGTGCTGGAACCGCAGGGCCTGCGCTGGAAGGTGGTGGATCTGCAGTTGGGGATGTCGGGCAGCCCGTAGGTCCGCTCTGGGAGATGCCCACCTGGCTCGTGCGCATCCGCCGTACCGCGCTCTGGTAGACGCCCACCTTGGTGGGCGCGGCTGCGCCGCGATGCTCGCATTCGCCGTACCCCGCTCTGGTAGATGCCCACCTTGGTGGGCACGGCTGCGCCGCGATGCCAACCAAGGTTGGCAGCTACCCGGGCCTCGTCTGCCTTGGTGGGCACGGCTGCGCCGCGATGCCAACCAAGGTTGGCAGCTACCCGGGCCTCGTCTGCCTTGGTGGGCGCGGCTGCGCCGCGATGCCAACCAAGGTTGGCAGCTACCGGGGCCTCGTGCGCCTTGGTGGGCGCGGCTGCGCCGCGATGCCAACCAAGGTTGGCAGCTACCGGGCCTAGCCTTCGTTGGCGACGCCGTGCGGGACGTGGCCGGCCGCTACGTGCTCGCGGGCGCTGTCGATGTTGTGCTGCGAATCGTCAAAGAAGATGTCCGCGCCGAACGCCTGCAGGAACGGGCCCTTGTGCCGGCCCCCCAGGAACAGCGCCTCATCCAGGCGCACGCCCCATTCGCGCAGCGTGCGGATCACCCGCTCGTGCGCCGGCGCCGAGCGTGCGGTCACCAGCGCGGTGCGGATCGGTGCGCTTTCGCCGGCGGGGAACACTTCCTGCAGCGTATGCAGGGCCGACAGGAAGCCACGGAACGGGCCACCGCTGAGCGGTTCGCGCGCACGCTCGCGCTCGTGGCGGCCAAACGCTTCCACGCCCTGCTCGCGTGAAATGCGCTCGCTCTCATCACCGAAGATCACCGCATCACCATCGAAGGCGATGCGCAGCTGGCCGGCATTGCGCTCGCTGTGCACCACCTGGTCTTCCGCCGCTGCGGCAGTTTCACCCGGCGGCTTGGGCAGGATGGTTGCCGCGGCGATGCCATGGCGCAACGCGCTGCGCACCGATTCCGGGTTGGCCGACAGGAACAGGTCGGTGCCGAACGGCTTCACGTATGGCCAGGTCGGTTCGCCTGCGGTGAACGTCGCGCGGATGATGCCCAGGCCGTAGTGCTGGATGGAATTGAAGATGCGCAGGCCGGTGTCGGCCGAGTTGCGCGACAGCAGGATCACTTCCACCCGGGGGTTTTCCGGGCTGGCGCCCTGGTTCAGCGCCAGCAGCTTGCGCACCACCGGAAAGGCCACGCCGGGGCCGAGGATGTCGTCCTCGTGCTGGCGCTGGTACTCGGCATAGGCCGCCACGCCGTCGCTCTCGAACAGCGCGTGGCTTTCTTCCAGATCGAACAGCGCGCGCGAGGTCACCGCGACGGTCAGCAGACGGGGGGTGTTGTCTCCCATCGGTGGGGGTCCTTCAAGCGATCGGCGGGGCCGGCAGCGTATTGTCGTCAAAAAACGAACTGTTCGCTCAGAATCCGGTCTTCCAGGTTGTGTTCCGGGTCGAACAGCAGGGTCACCCGGTGCTCCTTCGATTCACGGATGGTGACTTCCACCACGTCGCGGGTTTCGTGCGAATCGGCGGTGACGCTGACCGGACGCTTGTACGGGTCAAGCACGCGGAAACGCACTTCCGTGTCTGCCTTCAGGATGGCGCCCCGCCAGCGCCGCGGCCGGTACGGCGCCAGCGGCGTCAAGGCGATGGTGTGGGAGCCCAGCGGCAGCACCGGACCGTGCGCCGAATAGTTGTAGGCCGTGCTGCCGGCCGGCGTGGCTACCAGCACGCCATCGCCGATCAGCTCGGCCACCCGCTCCTGGCCGTTGAGATCGATGCCGATATGTGCAGCCTGGCGGGTCTGGCGCAGCAGCGAGACATCGTTGTAGGCCAGCGAACCGGTGCTGGCACCCGATTCGGTGAGCGCCACCATTTGCAACGGCCGCAGATTGGCCGGTTCGGCACGGGCGATACGGGCGATCACGTCATCCTCGGCGCGGTACTGGTTCATCAGGAAGCCGACGGTGCCCAGTTTCATGCCGAACACTGGCTTGCCCAGGTGGCCATGCCGGTGCAGGGTCTGCAGCATGAAACCGTCGCCGCCCAACGGGCACAGCACATCGGCCTGGTCGGGTGCGTGGTCGCCATAGCGGGAAACCATCGCCGCGCGGGCCATCTGCGCCGGTTCGGTGGTGCTGGCCAGGAAAGCGATGCGGGGGGTGTCGCTCATCGGTGGATCCGGGTGGGGTGTGCCAGCAAGAGCATACCCGGTAGCGCCGGCCGCTGGCCGGCAGCCGCACCCGGTTGCGGCTCATGCGGTTGCCGGCCAGCGGCCGGCACTACCAGGCAACGCAGAACGGCCCCGCTTTCGCGGGGCCGTTCCTCCAACTGCTGCAGATCAGGAGCCCCCCCGAGTCAGGGGGGCGCGCCAACGGCGCGGGGGTCTGGGAGCATGGTTGGCATGGGGCCCACGGTTTGCAGAGCAAACCGTGGGGCGTCAGCGCGAATGCGCTTACGCACCATGTGCGGCCAGCTGGCCCAGGCGCTGCACCGCGACCGAAACGGTCGGGTAGTCCAGGGTCTTCTGCTCGGCCAGTTCGGCCAGCATCGACAGGGTGAAGCGCAGGCTGCTGTCGTCACGGCCGATCCAGCTGGCGACCTTCGCTTCAGCGCTGCTGCCCTTGGTGCCCAGCACCTGGCCCGCCAGGTTGCGGTGGTGTGCGGCCAGTTCGTCACGCAGCACGCCACGGGCCACGGCATGCCAGCGGCCGTTGACCTCCAGCGCGTCGATCTGCTCGAACAGCCACGGCAGCTGCAGGGCATCGCCCAGGCGGAAGTGGACCTTGGAAACGTCCACCGGCTTCAGCTTGCGGGTACGGGCCAGTTCGATGATGTCGAACGCCGGTTCCAGGAAGTGCAGTTCGGCCAGCTGCTGGGCCAGCGCCGACGGCAGGCCCTTTTCCTTCCACTCGGCCACCAGGGCTTCGTAGGTCGGACGCTGCGCATCCGGCAGCACGCCCGAGGCGACGCGGATGTCGTTGAACGGCCCCTGGTAGCGGTTGACCGCCTCGGTGATGCCCGGCATCGGGCCCGGGCGCGACAGCAGCCAGCGCACGAACGAACGCTGCAGCTTCCAGATCACTTCCAGTGCGTCGATCTGCACCGACTCCGGCAGGGTGCCGTCGAGGGCGTCGATCTGCGCCCACAGCGCGCGGGCATCCAGCGTTTCACGGCTGATGGTGTAGGCCTTGGCGACCTCGGCGATGGTGCGGCCGGTGTCTTCCTGCATGCGCATCAGGAAGGTGGCGCCCATGCGGTTGATGGTCTGGTTGGTCACGGCCGTGGCGATGATTTCGCGCTTCAGGCGGTGACGCTCCATCGCGTCGGCGTACTTCTTCTGCAGCGGGGTCGGGAAGTAGCGCTGCAGTTCCTTGGACAGGTACGGATCTTCCGGGATGTCCGAATCCAGCAGCTGCGCGAACGCGACCAGCTTGGAATAGGACAGCAGCACCGACAGTTCCGGACGGGTCAGGCCCTGGCCACGTGCCTTGCGCTGCGACAGCTCCGCATCGGACGGCAGGAACTCGATCTGGCGATCCAGCAGGCCCTGCTGTTCCAGGGTACGGATGAAGTGCTGCTTGGACCCCAGGCGCTTGACCGCCATCCGCTCCATCAGGCTCAGGGCCTGGTTCTGGCGGTAGTTGTCGTTGAGCACCAGGTCGGCGACCTCATCGGTCATCGACGCCAGCAGCTTGTTGCGCTGCTCGACGGTCAGCTTCTTGGCGCGCACCACATCGTTGAGCAGGATCTTGATGTTGACTTCATGGTCGGAGGTGTCCACACCGGCCGAGTTGTCGATGAAGTCGGTGTTGAGCAGCACGCCGGCCTGGGCGGCCTCGATGCGGCCCAGCTGGGTCATGCCCAGGTTGCCACCCTCGCCCACCACCTTGCAGCGCAGCTCGCCACCGTTCACGCGCAGGGCGTTGTTGGCGCGGTCGCCGACATCGCTGTGCTGCTCGCTGGCGGCCTTGACGTAGGTACCGATGCCGCCGTTCCACAGCAGGTCGACCGGCGCCTTCAGGATCGCGCTCATCAGATCGTTCGGCGACAGTGCCTTGACGTTCTCGTCCAGGCCCAGCGCTTCACGCACCTGCGGGGTGATCTCGATCGACTTCAGGCTGCGCGGGTAGATGCCGCCGCCCTTGCTGATCAGCTTGGCATCGTAGTCGGCCCAGCTCGAACGCGGCACGGTGAACATGCGCTCGCGCTCGACGAACGAAGTAGCCGCATCAGGGTTCGGGTCGAGGAAGATGTGGCGGTGGTCGAACGCGGCCAGCAGGCGGATGTGGCGCGACAGCAGCATGCCGTTGCCGAACACGTCGCCGGACATGTCGCCCACACCCACGGTGGTGAAGTCCTGGGTCTGGCTGTCACGGCCCAGCGCACGGAAGTGGCGCTTGACCGATTCCCACGCACCGCGGGCGGTGATGCCCATGCCCTTGTGGTCGTAACCCACCGAACCGCCGGAGGCGAACGCATCGCCCATCCAGAAGCCGTGCGCGATGGCCAGGCCGTTGGCGATGTCGGAGAAGGTCGCGGTGCCCTTGTCGGCGGCCACCACCAGGTACGGATCGTCCATGTCGTGGCGCACGACATCCACCGGCGGCACGATCTTGTTGTTGACGATGTTGTCGGTGATGTCCAGCAGGCCCTGGATGAACAGCTTGTAGCAGGCCACGCCGTTGGCGAAGATCGCATCGCGATCCCCGTTGACCGGCGGCATCTTGGCGAAGAAGCCGCCCTTCGCGCCGACCGGCACGATGACGGTGTTCTTCACCATCTGCGCCTTGACCAGGCCCAGCACCTCGGTGCGGAAGTCTTCGCGGCGGTCCGACCAGCGCAGGCCGCCACGGGCCACCGCGCCGAAGCGCAGGTGGGTACCTTCCACGCGCGGGCCGTAGACGAAGATTTCGCGGTACGGGCGCGGCTTCGGCAGGTCCGGCACCAGCGCCGAATCGAACTTGAAGCTGATGACGTGGCCATGCTGGCCGTTGGCATCGGTCTGGTAGTAGCTGGTGCGCAGGGTCGCGTCGATCACGCCCATGAACGAGCGCAGGATGCGGTCCTCGTCCAGGCTGGACACGCGGTCCATCAGCTTCAGCAGCGCTTCGCGCGCGGCCTGCATCTGCGCATCGCGGTTGCCCTTGCGCGCATCGACGACGGTCTTGAGCACCTTCAGGGTGGCGTCATCACCGGCGGCCAGCACATCGAAGTGCGCCTTCAGGTGGGCCTGGCCAGCGGCGATGTCGTCCTTGCTCTCGTGCCCGGTGGCCGGGTCGAAGCGGGCCTCGAACAGTTCCACCAGCAGGCGCGCCAGCAGCGGGTAGCGCGAGAAGGTGCCTTCCACATAGGCCTGCGAGAACGGCACGCCGGTCTGCAGCAGGTACTTGCAGTAGCCACGCAGCATGGCGACCTGCCGCCAGTGCAGGCCGGCGGCCAGCACCAGGCGGTTGAAGCCATCGTTCTCGGCATCGCCGTGCCAGACGCGGGCAAAGGTCTCGCCAAAGGCTTCATCGACGCGGGCGGCATCGATGGCACCGGCCGTGGATTCCACCTCGAAGTCCTGCACGTACACCGGGGCGTTGTCGACCGACAGGCGGTACGGACGCTCGGCGATCACGCGCAGGCCCATGTTTTCCATCATCGGCAGCGCATCGGACAGCGGGATGTCATCCAGCTGGCGGTACAGCTTCAGGCGCAGGCCATCGCCGCTTTCGCGCGGCACGGCCTGCAGGCTCAGGCGCAGATCGTCCGGGCCGGTCAGGGCGTCGAGCTGGCTGACATCGTTGGCGGCAACGGCGGTGCTGTTGTCTTCGATGTAGCCGGCCGGCAGCGCCTTGCCGATGCGGGCCGCGATGCGCAGGCCTTCGGTCTCGCCATGGCGGGACACCAGCGCTTCGCGCAGGTCGTCCTGCCAGTTGCGCAGCACCTGGGCCAGCTTCTGTTCCAGTTCGGCGGTATCAACGTCCAGCATTTCACCCGGCTTCGGGCGCACGATCAGGTGCACCTGGGCCAGCGGCGATTCGCCCAGCACCACCGAGCTGTCCACGTACTCACCGTGCAGCGCGTCCTTCAGCATGGCTTCGATGCGCAGGCGCACATCGGTGTTGAAGCGCTCGCGCGGCAGGTAGACCAGCGCGGAAATGAAACGGCTGTACTTGTCGCGGCGCAGGAACAGGCGGCTGCGCACGCGCTCCTGCAGGCCCAGCACGCCCATGGCGGTACGGAACAGTTCGTCCTCGCTGGACTGGAACAGTTCTTCGCGCGGCAGGGTTTCCAGGATGTGGCGCAGGGCCTTGCCGCTGTGGCTGGCCGGGGCCAGGCCGGACTGCTTCATCACGTATTCGTGGCGCTGGCGCACCAGCGGGATCTCCCACGGGCGGCGGTTGTAGGCGCTGGAGGTGAACAGGCCCAGGAAGCGCTGCTCGCCGATGATCTTGCCCTTGGCGTCGAATTCCAGCACGCCGATGTAGTCCATGTAGCCGGCGCGGTGCACGCGCGAACGGGCATTGGTCTTGGTCAGGATCAGCGCGTCCTTCAGCCCGGACGTGGTGTTCAGGCCCTGCGCGGCCAGAGTCTTGACCGGACGGGCGGCAGACTTGTCCTTGCCACGCATCAGGCCCAGGCCGGTGTCGTTCAGCGGCGCCAGCACCTCTTCCTTGCCCTGCTTCTCCACGCGGTATTCGCGGTAGCCGAAGAAGGTGAAGTGGTTGTCGGCCGCCCAGCGCAGGAACTGCTGCGCTTCGGCACGCGAGGCATCGTCGACCGGCAGCGCGCGGCTGCCCAGATCGTCGGCCAGCGCCAGCGCCTTGTCCTTCATCGGCTGCCAGTCGCGCACGATGGCGCGCACTTCATCCAGCGCCTTGTTGATGGCCTGCTCGATGGCGGCCATGGCTTCGGCCGGCTGGCGGTCGATTTCCAGCAGCATCACCGATTCGGCATCGCCCTCGCCCACCTTGGCCAGCTTGCCGGCCTTGTCGCGGGTGAAACGCAGGACCGGGTGGCCGAGCACATGCACGCCCACGCCCAGTTCGGCCAACGACATGGTCACGGTGTCGACCAGGAACGGCATGTCGTCGTTGATGATCTGCAGCACGGTGTGCGGCGATTCCCAACCGTTGGCCTTGGCGGTGGGGTTGAACACGCGCACATTGGCCCTGCCGGCCTTGCGTGCACGTGCGAACTCCAGGGTGTCTGCCGCCAGCGCCGCCCACTCTTCAGCGGTGTGGTGCGGGAACTCGTCCGACTCCATGCGCTTGTAGAAATCGGCGGCGAATGCCACTGCCTCGGCCTGCGCGGCCGCGGGGTAACGCTTGCGCAAGGCCGTGTACACCGGCTCCAGGGAGAAACCAGCGGTCACTGCGACCTCCGACTCAGCTGGTTTGGTCTTGTTTTTCACGGTCTTGGCTGCGGTTTTTTGCGGTTTCATGGCAGAGCGGGGCGCTTGCTCAGTTGGGAAAATGAAATTGTAGCCCTGTTGCAGGAAAAGGCCTTGCTGCAGGACGGAATAATGAAATGCCGGGTTTGCTCCGGTTTAGACGCCTATTCAGTTCGCATGGGTATGGCATCGGCAACCTTCGCAACGCTGCCGACAGGATCGGCAAACCGTGTTACCGGAACAGGCACGCAGAAGCGGATGCAGGACTAACGGCACGATTCCACAATCCTGAACTGGACGGTATAGTCCACCGCGTGAACCCGGCCTACCTCCCCGCTGCCCTGGATGCGCGCGATCAGCGCGTGTTCGATGCCGTGCGCGAACTGCTGGGCCGGCAGGGCATGCAGGTGAGCATGGACGCGGTGGCCCAGCAGGCCGGGTGCTCCAAGCAGACACTGTATTCGCGCTACGGCAGCAAGCAGGACCTGCTGCGCCGGGTCGTGCAGCGGCACGTCGGCGATGCCAGCGGCATCCTGCTGCGTGCACTCCGCAGTGACGACCTGCGTGCCAGCCTGTTGCAGTTCGCCACCGACTTCCTGGAGCACTTCAACCAGCCCCACGTGGGCCAGGCCTGCCGATTGATTGCTGCCGATGCGTCCCAGTTTCCCGAAGAGGCGCGTACGCTGTACCGCGAGGGTGCAGGCGCGCTGACGCTTCATCTTGCTGAATGGATTGAAACCGTTTGCATGCGTGGCCAGCTCCGGCATGACGACCCGCACTTCATGGCCGAACTGCTGCTGAGCATGATCGCCGGTCAGGATTTCGACAAACAGCGCTTCCATACCCCCCACCGTGATGACGCGCAGTTGCGTCGGCGCTGGGCAGAATTCTCCGTCGACAGCTTCCTGCGCGCCTTTGCGCCACTGCGGTCGCCGGCCCCCACTACAAACCAACCCCGGAGTTTCTCCTGATGACCGCCCCACTCCGCACCCTTGCCTTGACGTGCGCCGTTGCCGTCGCGCTGGCCGCCTGCAAGAAGCCGGAACAGCAGACGCCCCCGCCGCCGGAGGTGGGCGTCATCGACGCCAAGCCGCAGACCCTGCCGCTGCAGCGTGAACTGGTCGGCCGCCTGTCGCCGTTCCGCAGCGCCGATGTGCGTGCGCGCGTACCGGGCGTGCTGCTCAAGCGCGTCTACCAGGAAGGCAGCGAGGTCAAGCAGGGCCAGACCCTGTTCCTGATCGACCCGGCGCCGCTGCGGGCCACCCTCAACGCCTCCGAAGCACAGCTGGCCTCGGCCCGCGCGACCTATGCCAATGCCAAGGTTGCCGCCGACCGCGCCCGTTCGCTGGCACCGCAGCAGTTCGTGTCCAAGTCCGACCTGGACAGCGCCGAAGCCGCTGAGCGCACCGCCCTGGCGGCGGTGAAGCAGGCCGAAGCCTCGGTCACCTCCTCGCGCATCAGCCTGGGCTATGCCGAAGTGACCGCGCCCATCAGCGGCGTGGCCAACAAGCAGCAGGTCACCGAAGGTGCGCTGGTCGGCCAGGGGGATGTGACCCTGCTGACCACCGTGGACCAGCTGGACCCGCTGTACGTCAACTTCTCGCTGAGCGTGGACGAACTGAGCCAGCTGCGTGCGCAGCAGGCCCGCGGTGCCCTGGCGCTGTCCGGCGATGGCAAGGCCACCGTCAACGTCAAGCTGGCCGATGGCACCGCCTACAGCGAAGCCGGCACGCTGGATTTCTCCTCCACCACGGTCGACCCGACCACCGGCGCGGTCTCGCTGCGCGCGGTGCTGCCGAACCCGCAGAAGATCCTGCTGCCGGGTGCCTTCGTCAGCTTCCAGGCCAACCTGGGCGAGCGCAACAACGCCTACCTGGTGCCGCAGCAGGCGCTGCTGCGTGACAGCGCGGGCGGCTTCGTGATGGTGGTCGGCGCTGATGGCAAGGTCGTGCGCAAGAACGTCAAGACCGAAGGCGCACAGGGCGGCAACTGGATGGTCAGCGACGGCCTGGCCGCCGGTGACAAGATCGTGGTGGCGGGCGTGCAGAAGGTGAAGGAAGGGGCGCCGGCCACGGCCAAGCCCTGGACGCCGGGCCAGGATGCCAACGGCCAGCCTGCCGCTGGTGGCGCTGCCCCGGCAGCCGCTGCTGCAGCCGGCGCCGACAAGGCACCGGCCACGCCCGACGCGGCCGACAAGGCCGAACCGGCCGCCACCGAATCGAACAAGCAGTAACGGGAACCTTCCGTCATGCCTAAATTTTTCATCGAACATCCAGTCTTCGCCTGGGTGGTGGCGATCCTGATCTCGCTCAGCGGCGTGATCGCGATCCTCAACCTGGGCGTCGAGTCCTACCCCAACATCGCCCCGCCGCAGGTGACCGTCCAGGCCACCTACCCCGGCGCCAGCGCGGACACCACCGAAAAGTCGGTCACCCAGGTGATCGAGCAGCAGCTGACCGGTATCGATCACCTGCTGTACTTCAGCTCGTCATCGTCCTCCAACGGCCGTGCGCAGATCACCCTGACCTTCGAGACCGGTACCGATCCGGACATCGCCCAGGTGCAGGTGCAGAACAAGGTGTCGCTGGCCACGCCACGCCTGCCTTCGGAGGTGACCCAGCAGGGTGTGGTGGTGGCCAAGGCCAACGCCGGCTTCCTGATGGTGGTCGGCCTGCGCTCGGACACCGGCACCATAAGCCGCGACGCACTGAACGACATCGTCGGTTCGCGCGTGCTCGACCAGGTCTCGCGTATCCCCGGCGTCGGCAGCACCCAGCAGTTCGGTTCCGAGTACGCCATGAACATCTGGCTCAACCCGGAAAAGATGCAGGGCTACGGCCTGTCGGCCAGCGCAGTGCTGGCTGCGGTCCGCGCGCAGAACGTGCAGTTCGCTGCCGGTTCGCTGGGTTCGGACCCCTCGCCTGACGGCCACTTCACCGCCACGGTCTCGGCCGAAGGCCGCTTCAGCTCGCCCGAAGAGTTCGAGAACATCATCCTGCGTGCCAATGCCAACGGCTCGCGCGTGCTGCTCAAGGACGTCGCCCGCGTGGCGTTCGGTGCCAACAACTACGGCTTCGACACCCAGTACAACGGCCAGGCGGCCGGCGCGTTCGCCATCCAGCTGCTGCCGGGCGCCAACGCCCTGAACGTGGCCGATGCCGTGCGCGCCAAGATGGACGAGCTGCAGCCGAGCTTCCCGGCCGGTGTCAGCTGGTTCTCTCCGTACGACAGCACCACCTTCGTCAAGATCTCCATCGAGGAAGTGGTCAAGACCCTGTTCGAGGCGGTCCTGCTGGTCTTCCTGGTGATGCTGATCTTCCTGCAGAACTTCCGCGCGACGATCATCCCCACCCTGGTCATCCCGGTGGCCCTGCTGGGTACCTTCCTGGGCATGTGGCTGATCGGCTTCACCATCAACCAGCTGACCCTGTTCGCGATGGTGCTGGCAATCGGCATCGTGGTCGATGACGCGATCGTGGTGATCGAGAACGTCGAACGCATCATGACCGAGGAAGGCCTGGCGCCGAAGCCGGCCACGCAGAAGGCGATGACCCAGATCACCGGTGCGGTGGTGGCCATCACCGTGGTGCTGGCCGCGGTGTTCATTCCGTCAGCCCTGCAGGGCGGTGCGGCCGGTGAGATCTACAAGCAGTTCGCGCTGACCATCGCCATCTCGATGGCGTTCTCCGCGTTCCTGGCGCTGGGCTTCACCCCGGCCCTGTGCGCGACCTTCCTCAAGCCGACCCACAACGACCACCCGAACATCGTCTACCGTACCTTCAACAAGTACTACGACAAGATCAGCGGCACCTACGTCGGCCACATCACCTCGGCGGTGAAGCATGCGCCGCGCTGGATGATCCTGGCGGTGGTGTTGACCGCCCTGTGCGGCTTCCTGTTCACCCGCATGCCGGGCAGCTTCCTGCCGGAAGAAGACCAGGGCTACGCACTGGCCATCGTGCAGCTGCCGCCGGGTTCGACCAAGGGCCAGACCAACGAAGTCTTCGCCCAGATGCGCGGCATCCTGAAGGACCAGGAAGGCTACGAAGGCCTGATGCAGATTGCCGGCTTCAGCTTCGTCGGCTCCGGCGAGAACGTGGGCATGGGCTTCATCCGCCTCAAGCCGTGGGACGAGCGCAAGGTGACCGTGCCGGAGTTCATCCAGAACATGAACGGCGCGTTCTACGGCATCAAGGAAGCGCAGATCTTCGTGGTCAACCTGCCGACCGTGCAGGGCCTGGGCCAGTTCGGCGGCTTCGACATGTGGCTGCAGGACCGTGGTGGCCAGGGCTATGAACAGCTGACGCAGGCACGCAACATCCTGCTGGGCAAGGCGGCGCAGGAAAGCGACAAGCTGGCCGGCGTGCGCCCGAACGGCCTGGAAAACGCCCCGCAGCTGGCGCTGCACGTCGACCGCGTGCAGGCGCAGTCGATGGGCATGTCGGTGTCGGACGTCTACAGCACCATCCAGCTGATGCTGGCCCCGGTGTACGTCAACGACTTCTTCTACCAGGGCCGCATCAAGCGCGTGACCATGCAGGCCGACGCGCCGTTCCGTACCGGCCAGGAATCGCTGAAGAGCTTCTACAGCCCGTCCAGCCTGACCACCAATGCCGACGGCACCAACGCCATGATCCCGCTGAGCACGGTGGTCAAGTCGGAATGGGTGTCGGCGCCGCCGTCACTGAGCCGCTACAACGGCTACTCGGCCATCAACATCGTCGGCTCGCAGGCGCCGGGCAAGAGCTCGGGTGAAGCGATGACGGCGATGGAAGACATCGTCACCAACGACCTGCCGGCCGGTTACGGCTACGACTGGTCGGGCATGTCCTACCAGGAAATCCTGGCCGGCAACGCCGCGACGCTGCTGCTGGTGCTGTCGGTGGTGGTGGTGTTCCTCTGCCTTGCCGCACTGTATGAAAGCTGGTCGATCCCGGTGGCGGTGCTGCTGGTGGTGCCGCTGGGCGTGCTGGGTGCCATCGGCCTGTCGATGCTGCGCGGCCTGCCCAACGACATCTTCTTCAAGATCGGCATGATCACGGTGATCGGCCTGGCCGCGAAGAACGCGATCCTGATCGTGGAGTTCGCGGTGGAGCAGCGTGCAGCGGGCAAGACCCTGCGCGATGCCACCATCGAAGCGGCCCGCCTGCGCTTCCGCCCGATCCTGATGACCTCGTTCGCGTTCATCATGGGTGTGATCCCGATGGCCATCTCCACCGGCGCGGGCGCCAACTCCCGCCACGCCATCGGTACCGGCGTGATCGGCGGCATGCTGTTCGCCACCCTGCTGGGCCTGCTGATGATCCCGGTGTTCTTCGTGGTGGTGCGCCGCATGCTGGGCGACAAGCTGGACGAGCCCTCCAAGGAGTTCATGGAGCGCCAGCGCGACGCCGAATCGGCACACCGCCCGGATCGTTGATCCGGCAGTGAAGTGAAATGAAAAGGCCCCGGAGCGATCCGGGGCCTTTTTTGCAGGTTTCTGTAGAGAGGCCAACCTTGGTTGGCGCGCTTCAATGCATGACGGCCAAGGCTGGCACCTGCCAGCGCAGCATGCACCGCCCCTCAGCGCAGCAACGTCTGTAGAGGCCAACCTTGGTTGGCGCTCTTCAAGGCCGTCAGCGCAGGCCCGTCTCGTTGCGGGCAATCACCAGGCGCTGGATTTCCGAGGTGCCCTCGTAGATCTCGGTGATCTTGGCATCGCGGAAGTAACGCTCCAGCGGCATTTCCTTGGAATACCCCATGCCGCCGTGGATCTGCACGGCCTGGTGGGTGATCCACATCGCCGCTTCAGAGGCGGTCAGCTTGGCGATGGCCGCCTCGTTGCTGAAACGCTTGCCCTCGCCCTTCACCCACGCCGCGCGCAGGGTCAGCAGCAGGGCCGCGTCCAGCTTGCACTTCATGTCGGCGATCTTGGCCTGGGTCATCTGGAAGGTACCGATGGCGGCACCGAAGGCCTTGCGGTCCTTCACGTACTCCAGGGTCGCCTCATACGCGGCACGGGCGATACCGATGGCCTGCGAAGCGATGCCGATGCGGCCGGCGTCGAGCACGCCCATGGCGATCTTGAAGCCTTCGCCTTCCTGGCCCAGCACGTCTTCCGGCTGCGCCACGTAATCGTTGAACTCGATCTCGCAGGTGGCCGAGGCCCGGATGCCCAGCTTCGGCTCGGTCTTGCCACGGCCGAAACCGGCCTTGTCGGTATCGATCAGGAACGCGGTGATGCCGCGCGCGCCCTTGTCCGGCTCGCTCATCGCGAACAGCACGATGTACTTGGCCACCGGGCCGGAGGTGATCCAGCTCTTCTTGCCATTGATGACGTAGGTGCCGTCGGCCTGCTTGACCGCGCGGCAGCGCATGGCGGTGGCATCCGAACCGGACTGCGGCTCGGTCAGGGCGAACGCGCCGATGGCCGTGCCTTCGGCAATGGCGCGCACGTAGATCTGCTTCTGCGCCTCGCTGCCATGGGTCAGGATGCCGTTGCAGAACAGCGAATTGTTGACCGACATGATGGTCGAGTGCGCAGCATCACCGGCGGCGACCTCCACCATCGCCAGCACGTACGCAATCGGGTCCATGCCTGCGCCACCGTATTCGGTCGGCACTTCGATGCCCATCAGGCCGTTCTCGCCCAGCAGGCGGATGTTCTCCAGGGGGAACTCGCCGGTGCGGTCATGGTGCTCCGCGCTCGGGGCGATCTTCTCCTGCGCGATGCGCCGCGCCACGTCCTGCAGCATCAACTGCTCTTCAGTAAAGCTGAAATCCACAACACCCTCCCAGGGACATGATGATATGGGCCACGCACAGCGCGCCCAGGTGCGCCGATTGTACCGGGGCCGCGCAACGGAGGCTGACTTGGGGAGGGCGGCGGCTTGACCGGAACGGGTGCGGTCGGCGAATATATCTCTATATCGCGATAGGTAGATATTTATGGATCTGGAAGACTGGTCGACCCGCCTGAAGGTGTTCGCCGACGCCACCCGCGTGCGCCTGCTGGCGCTGCTGGAACAGGAAGAGCTGACCGTGGCCGAACTGTCGGCGATCACCCGGCTGGCCCAGCCACGGGTATCGACCCACCTTGCGCGCCTGAAAGAGGCCGGCCTGGTCCGCGACCGGCGTGCCGGCGTGTCGGCCTATTACCGCTTCGACGATGCCCAGCTGGACCCGGCGCAGCGCGCATTGTGGCATGCCCTGAGCAACGGAAGCGACGATCCGCTGCTGCGCCAGGATGCCGAGCGTGTTGCCACGGTGATGGCCAACCGCGCCGCCGACCAGAACTGGGCCGACAGCGTGGCCGGAGACATGGAACGCCATTACTCGCCGGGCCGCACCTGGGAAGCCCTGGCCCGCACCGCGCTGCCGCTGCTGGAGACCGGTGACGTGCTGGACATCGCTTCCGGCGATGGCGTGCTGGCCGAACTGGTGGCCCCGCACGCAAGCCGCTACGTCTGCATCGACACCAGCGCGCGCGTGGTGGCCGCTGCCAGCGAGCGCCTGCGCCGCCTGCCCAACGTGGAAGTGCGCGAGGGCGACATGCACGCCCTGCCCTTCAAGGACAGCAGCTTCGACCTGGTCGTGCTGATGCACGCCCTCACCTACGCCAGCAAGCCGGCGCAGGCGGTGGCCGAGTCCGCACGCGTGCTGCGCCCGGGCGGCCGCTTGCTGCTGTGCAGCCTGGCCCGCCACGAGCACAAGGCTGCGGTGGAAGCCTATGGCCACGTCAACCTGGGTTTCAGCGACAAGGAACTGCGCAGGTTCGTCGACAAGGCCGGCCTGCAGGTCTCCAGCCTGGAAACCGTCACCCGTGAAAAGCGCCCGCCGCATTTTGAAGTCATCTCGCTGATCGCCAACAAGCCCTGAGGTCGCCGTGTCCGCCCTGCCCTGGCTGCATCCCGAACGTGCCCATGCCCTGCTCGCCGCACTGCGCGAGCGCATCCTGATCATCGACGGCGCGATGGGCACGATGATCCAGCGCCATGGCCTGCAGGAAGCGGATTACCGCGGCGAACGTTTTGCCGGCGGCTACGACCACAGCCATGGCCCCGGCTGCGACCACGGCACGCCGGAGGGCCACGACCTGAAGGGCAACAACGATCTCCTGCTGCTGACCCGGCCGGAGATCATCGCCGGGATCCACACCGCCTATCTCGAGGCGGGCGCGGACCTGGTGGAAACCAACACCTTCAACGCCACTTCGGTCAGCCAGGCCGATTACCATCTGGAACACCTGGTGTATGAGCTGAACAAGGCAGGCGCCGCCGTCGCCCGCGCCTGCTGTGACGCGGTCGAAGCGACCACGCCGGACAAGCCGCGCTTCGTCATCGGCGTGATCGGGCCGACCAGCCGCACCGCGTCCATCAGCCCCGACGTGAACGATCCTGGCTTCCGCAACACCAGCTTCGATGAACTGCGCGATACGTACCGCGAAGCCATCGAAGGGCTGATCGACGGCGGTGCGGACACCCTGATGGTCGAGACGATTTTCGACACCCTCAACGCCAAGGCCGCGCTGTATGCGCTGGAAGAGGCCTTCGATGCACGCGGCGCGCGCCTGCCGGTGATGATCTCCGGCACCATCACCGATGCCTCCGGCCGCACCCTCTCGGGGCAGACCGCCGATGCGTTCCATGCCTCGCTGGCACATTCGCGCCCGCTGTCGATCGGCCTGAACTGCGCGCTGGGCGCCGATGCCATGCGCCCGCACGTGGAAACCCTCTCGCAGGTGGCCGACTGCCACGTCAGCGCCCATCCCAATGCGGGCCTGCCCAATGCCTTTGGCGAGTACGACGAGACCCCCGAGGAAATGGCCGCCACGCTGCGCGGCTTTGCCGAGGATGGGCTGCTGAACCTGGTCGGCGGCTGCTGCGGTTCCACCCCGGACCATATCCGCGCCATTGCCGAGGCTGTGGCCGGCCTGCCGCCACGGGCCCTGCCCGCCTCCGTGGAGCAGCACGCCGCATGAGCACCGTGCCCTACACCCGCCTGTCCGGGCTGGAGCCGCTGGTCATCACGCCCGACCTGTTGTTCGTCAATGTCGGCGAACGCACCAACGTCACCGGCAGCGCGCAGTTCCGCAAGCTCATCAAGGAAGGCCGTTACGAGGAAGCCGTGGATGTGGCCCGGCAGCAGGTGGCCAGCGGTGCACAGATCCTCGACGTCAACATGGACGAGGGCCTGATCGATTCGGAAGCGGCGATGACCCGCTACCTCAACCTGATCATGTCCGAGCCGGACATCGCGCGCATTCCGGTGATGGTCGACTCCTCCAAGTGGAGCGTGATCGAGGCCGGCCTGAAATGCCTGCAGGGCAAGAGCGTGGTCAATTCGATCTCGCTGAAGGAAGGCGAGGCGCTGTTCCGCGAGCACGCGCGCAAGGTACTGCGCTATGGCGCGGCCGCGGTGGTGATGGCCTTCGACGAAGCCGGCCAGGCCGACACCTGCGCGCGCAAGGTCGAGATCTGCACGCGGGCCTACCGCATCCTGGTCGATGAAATCGGCTTCCCGCCACAGGACATCATCTTCGATCCGAACATCTTCGCCGTTGCCACCGGCATCGAAGAGCACGACAACTACGCGGTCGACTTCATCGAAGCCACCCGCATCATCAAGCAGACCCTGCCGCACTGCCATGTGTCCGGCGGCGTTTCCAACGTCTCGTTCTCGTTCCGCGGCAACGAAACCGTCCGCCAGGCCATCCACTCGGTGTTCCTGTACCACGCCATCGCCGCCGGCATGGACATGGGCATCGTCAACGCCGGCGCGATGCCGATCTACGACGAACTGCACCCGGAACTGCGCGAGCGCGTGGAGGACGTGATCCTCAACCGCCGCAGTGACGCCACCGAACGCCTGCTGGAGATCGCCGAGCGCTACAAGGGCAGGAAGGGCGCGGCGAAAACCGAAGACCTGGCCTGGCGCGAAAAGCCGGTGGCGCAGCGCCTGGCGCATGCGCTGGTGCACGGCCTGGATGCGTTCGTTGAAGAAGACACCGAACTGGCCCGGCAGGCCTCCAGCCGACCGCTGGACGTGATCGAAGGCCCGTTGATGGACGGCATGAACGTGGTCGGCGACCTGTTCGGTGCGGGCAAGATGTTCCTGCCGCAGGTGGTGAAATCAGCGCGCGTGATGAAAAAGGCCGTCGCCTACCTGCTGCCGTACATCGAGGCCGAGAAGGCGCGCAGCGGCGACACCGCGCGCAGCAACGGCAAGATCATCATGGCCACGGTGAAGGGCGATGTGCATGACATCGGCAAGAACATCGTCGGCGTGGTGCTGGCCTGCAACAACTTCGAGGTGGTGGATCTGGGTGTGATGGTGCCGGCGCAGAAGATTCTCGACGCCGCGCGCGAGCACAACGCCGACCTGATCGGCCTGTCCGGGCTGATCACGCCCTCGCTGGAAGAAATGAGCCATGTCGCGCGCGAAATGGAGCGCCAGGGCTTCGATCTGCCGCTGCTGATCGGTGGCGCAACCACCTCACGCGCGCATACCGCGCTGAAGATCGACCCGCATTACAAGGCGCCGACGGTGTGGGTGAAGGACGCCTCGCGTGCCGTGGGCGTGGCCCAGTCGCTGATCTCGCGCGATCTGCGCGACGCCTTCGTCGCCTCCAACGAGGCCGACTACGCCGAGATCCGCGCGCGCCACCGCAACCGCGGCGATGCCAAGCGCCTGGTGTCGCTGGAACACGCACGCGGGCAGAAGTTCCAGAGCGACTGGGCCAGCTACGTACCGCCAGCGCCGAAGCAGCCCGGCCTGCACGTGTTCGATGATTACCCGCTGGCCGAACTGGTCGACTACATCGACTGGACACCGTTTTTCCAGGCCTGGGAGCTGGCCGGCAAGTACCCGGCCATCCTCACCGACGAGATTGTCGGCAGCCAGGCCAGCGAGCTGTACCGCGATGCGCGTGCGATGCTCACACGGATCGTCGATGAGAAGTGGCTGCAGGCCAAGGCCGTGTTCGGCCTGTGGCCGGCCAACAGCGTCGGCGATGACGTGCGTGTGCAGCACCCGCAGGGCGAAGCCACCCTGCATTTCCTGCGCCAGCAGGTGGACAAGCCCGCCGAGCGCCCGGACTTCTGCCTGGCCGACTTCATCGCCCCGGCCGACAGCGGCCGGCAGGACTGGATCGGCGCGTTCGCGGTCACTGCCGGCATCGGCATCGACGCCCACGTGGCGCGCTTCGAGGCCGAGCATGACGACTACAACGCGATCCTGTTGAAGGCCCTTGCCGACCGCTTTGCCGAAGCCCTGGCCGAGCGCCTGCACCAGCGCGTGCGTACGGAATTCTGGGGCTACGACCACGCCGAGACGCTGGACAACGAGGCGCTGATCGACGAGCAGTACCGCGGCATCCGCCCCGCGCCGGGCTACCCCGCCTGCCCCGAGCACAGCGAGAAGCGCCGCCTGTTCGACCTGCTGCAGGCCGAGGCCAACGCCAGCATGTCGCTGACCGAAAGCTTCGCCATGCTGCCGACGGCAGCGGTATCGGGCTACTACTTCAGCCACCCGCAGAGCCAGTATTTCGTGGTTGGCCGCCTCAGCCGCGAGCAGGTGAGCGACTACGCCCGCCGCAAGGGTGTGGACCGCGCCCAGGCCGAACGCTGGCTGGCGTCCAACCTCGACTACGACCCCGAATGACGCAAGAAGGGGACGGAGGGGATCAAGTCGTTTGTGCCACCAACGACTTGATCCCCTCCGTGCCCTTTTTGCTTCATCATTCCGCGATGACCGTTCCCGCTGCCCGCCTGTCCAGCTTCTACCTGTTCTATTACGCGGCGCTGGGCGCCTTCACGCCGTACTGGAGCCTGTTCCTCACCGCGCGCGGCATGAGCGTCACCGCCATCAGCGTGATGATGGGGCTGTGGTACGCCACCCGTGTGGTGGCGCCCAGTACCTGGACGTCGTTGGCGGCGGCCTCGCCCCGCCCGATCCGCCTGCTGCGGGTGGGCTGCGTGCTGACATTGCTGAGTTTCGCGGTGTTCCTGCTGCCGATGCCACAGCCGTGGATGTACCCGGCGATGGTGGTGTTCTGCTTCTTCTACAACGCCGTGATGCCGCAGTTCGAGTCGATCACCCTGACCCACCTGGGCAGCGACAGCCATCGCTACGGCTTGATCCGGGTCTGGGGCTCGCTGGGCTTCATCGCCATCGTCACCCTGTTTGGCTGGTTGATCGAAGGCGATGGCACGCAGAGCCGCGCCGGGCTGTTGCCGTGGATGATGCTGCCCCTGTTCGCGCTGCTGGTTGCTTCGGCCTTCAGCAACCAGTACGCGCGTGGCATCGGCAAGGCCGAGGGTGATGCCAGCGGCTTCTGGCAGATCGTGCGCCGGCCGCCGGTGCTGGCGTTCTTCCTGGCCGCCTTCATGGAACAGTTGTCATTCGGGCCGTACTACACGTTCTTTTCGGTCTACATGGATCACCACGGCTACCGCACGTCCACGCTCGGCCTGCTGTGGACCATCGGCGTGGTGTTCGAGGTGGGCGTGTTCTTCACCATCGGCCGCTTTTTCCGCCGCTACGACGCCAGCTGGATGCTGCTGATCGCCCTGGTCAGCTCGTGCCTGCGCTGGGCGGTGACTGCATTGTTCCCGCAGAACCTGCCGGTGATGCTGCTGGCACAGACGGCGCACGCGCTGGGGTTTGCCGCCTTCTTCGCTGCCGCCATGCAGATGCTGGCCACCTACTTCCCGGGCCGGCTCAACGGCCACGGCCAGGGCCTGCTGTACGGTTTCTCGTCCGGCGTCGGCGGTGTGCTCGGCGCGCTCATCGCCGGCCAGCTGTGGACCATCGACCAGGGCCGCACGGCGTTCCTGGCGGGCAGCGGCTTTGCCTTGGTCGGCGCCCTGCTGTGCTTCTTCGCGCTGAGCCTGCCGCTGATCCGCGCGCGACGCAGCGCCCACCGCGCGCCGTAACGAAAACGCCGGGCAGTGCCCGGCGTCCTCGTCATCCTGCAGGTCGACTTACCAGACCAGATCGTCCGGCACCTGGTACTGCGGATCGGCGTACGGATCTTCCTCGACCGGTGCGTTCGGATCGACCTTCAGCGCCACCGAGGCGGCGAACACGGCTTCGGACTGGGCCAGCAGTTCGGCCGTCACCAGCAGGTAGCGGCCATTGAGCTGGACCACGCCCAGCTCACCCGCATTGAGGGCGGTCAGCTGTGCGGCGGTCACGTAGATGCGCTTGATCTTGCCGCCGTAGGGGAAGTGGCGGGCGATATCAGCCGCCTCGTCATTAAGCCCCTTGTCCTTCAGCAGTTCTTCCAGCTTGGCCTTGGCCTCGCGGCGCTGGCGCGCCTCTTCCTGCTTCAGGCGCTCGTTCTCGATGCGCTCTTCCTTTTCCTTCTGCGCACGGATGGCATAGGCCTTGGCCAGATCCATCTCTTCGGCGGTGCGCGGCTTGCGCGGGCCCTGCTGGCCCGGGCCACGGGACTGGCCGGGCTTGCCCGCCGCACCTTGGCCATGGCCACGACGCTCGCCGGGCTTGTGTTCGCCCCTGCCAGCGCCCTGCGGCTTTGCGTTGCCATTGCCACCCTTGCCCTGCGGGCGGCCATCGCGGCGGGGGCCATCGTTCTTGCGCTCGGGCTTGGGCGCTGGCTTGAAGCCCAGGCCCATCAGCTGGTCGCGGAGAGTATCGCTCATAAGAATCGGATCAGTAGTGCGGCGGCGGCGGTTCGCTCGCCGGATCGGAAGAATTCAATGCATTGCGGACCTTGCCCAGGTCTTCCAGCAGCACGCGCAGCACATCGGCATTGCGGGTGCCCTGCATGCGCGCATCGGCCAATGCATCACTCAGTTCGGCCAGCGCATGTTCCTGGAAGGACACACGCATCTCCAGTTCGACCAGGCGCGCTTCCAGCGCCTGTTCGCGTTCACTCGGCAACTCAGACATGCAACGAACGCCCCCGGCCAATGCCGTAGTAAGCCAGACCCGCCGCCTCGACCTCGGAAGGGTCGTACAGGTTGCGGCCATCGAACACCACCGCGTCCTTCAGCTGCGTGCGCAGCGCCTGGAAATCGGGGCTGCGGAACTGCTTCCACTCGGTCACCACGACCACCGCGTCGGCGCCCTGCAGGGCTTCTTCGGCACTGCCGCAGAACACCAGATCGTCGCGCTGGCCGAAAATGCGCTGCGCTTCGTGGGTGGCTTCCGGGTCGTAGGCGCGCACCGTGGCGCCGGCCTCCCAGAGCTGGGCCAGCAGGCGTCGGCTGGACGCCTCGCGCATGTCATCGGTATTGGGCTTGAAGGCCAGGCCCCAGACCGCAAACGTCCGGCCGCGCAGGCTGGCGCCCGCATCCGCGCCGTAATGGCGCTGGATGAGCTCGAACAGATGGCCCTTCTGTGCATCGTTCACGGCTTCAACCGCGTTGAGCAGCTTCGGCTCCAGGCCGTACTGCTGCGCGGTGCGGGCCAGCGCCTGCACATCCTTGGGGAAGCACGAGCCGCCGTAACCGGCGCCCGGGTAAATGAAATGCCAGCCGATGCGCGGGTCCGAACCGATGCCTTGGCGGACCTGCTCGATATCGGCGCCGACGCGCTCGGCGATGTTGGCGATTTCGTTCATGAACGAAATCTTGGTCGCCAGCATCGCGTTGGCGGCGTACTTGGTCAGCTCGGCCGAACGCACATCCATTTCCACCACGCGATCGTGGTTGCGGTTGAACGGTGCATACAGGCGGCGCATGACCGCCACCGATTCGGCGCTGGTGGCGCCGATGATGATGCGGTCCGGGCGCATGCAGTCAGCCACCGCGTCGCCTTCCTTCAGGAACTCGGGGTTGGACACCACGTCGAAGGCGATGTCGGCACCGCGCGCGGACAGTTCGGCGGCAATGGCCGCACGGACCTTGTCGGCGGTGCCCACCGGCACCGTCGACTTGTTGACCACCACGGTCGGCACCTGCATGTGCTGGCCGATGGTGCGGGCCACGGCCAGCACGTACTGCAGGTCGGCACTGCCATCCTCATCCGGCGGCGTACCCACCGCGATGAAGACCACCTGGCCATGGCCGATGGCGGCTGCGGCATCGGTGGTGAACGCCAGCCGCGACGCGGCGTGGTTGGCCTTCACCATCGGTTCCAGCCCCGGCTCGTAGATCGGGATGATGCCCTGGTTGAGGCCATCCACCTTGGCCTGGTCGATGTCCACGCAGACCACCTGGTGCCCGGCATCCGCCAGGCAGGTCCCTGTCACCAGACCGACGTAGCCGGTACCGAAAATCGCAACGCGCATGTCCGTGCAGACTCCTGGGGCTTACGGCAGAACGCCCAGCAGCTCGACGTCGAAGGTCAGCGTTGCGTTCGGGCCGATCGGACCACCCGGGGTGCCGTTTTCACCATAGGCCAGTTCGCCCGGGATCCAGAAGCGGTACTTGGAACCCACCGGCATCAGGGCGACGCCTTCGGTCCAGCCCTTGATGACCTGGTCCAGGCCGAATTCGGCCGGGCCGCGGCTGGCGGAACTATCGAACACGGTGCCGTCCAGCAGCTTGCCTTCGTAGTTCACGCGCACCTTGCTGCTCGGCAGCGGGCGCTCGCCGCTGCCCGGGCGGATCACCTGGTACTGCAGGCCCGAAGCAGTGGTCACCACGCCCGGCTGGGTCTTGTTCTTGGCCAGGAACGCGTTGCCTTCCTGACGGTTGGTCTGCGCGGCCTGGGCGGCCTTGGCCTGCATTTCGGCCTGCTTGGTGCCCATGAACGCCTGGATGGTGGCCTGTGCGTCCGCTTCGGTCATCTTCGGCTGGCCCTTGGCCAGCCCGGTGCTGATCGCTTCAAACAGCGAAGCGGTATCGATGTCGTCCTTCAGCTGGGCCAGCGACGGGCCGACCGAGTAGGAACCGATCATCTGCGCGACCTTGACGCGGTCGACCTTGGCCGGCTGCGAGCCCGGGGCCATGCCCGGAACCTGCTGGCCGTTGCGGGCCATCACGACCTGGCGCAGGGCCGCGTCGGTTGCCTTGGCCTGTTCCTGGGTGATCTGCGGCTGCAGGCCCTCGAACGAACGCTCGACAGCGGTGCGCAGGGCGGCCACATCGATTTCATCGGCGATGGGGGCGAACGACTTGGCCACATCCAGACCGATGGCGTAGCCGAGCTTCTGCTTGGGGGAATTCAAGGTTGCGGTCTCCTTGGCGGCCGCCGGTGCGGCCGGTTGTTGCGACAGGGCGACACCGGAGGTGCCCATCGCCAGAATCAGAACCGACGCCGCTGCGCCGCGCATTCCCATCTTCATTCGCTGCATTCCTGGAAGTGTCTGGGCGCCGACGTCGGCGCGAAAGCAAACATTGTCGCACGCACGCCGGAGATGTCGAGGCATGCGTGCCGTCATTCAATGGGTAGCCGGTGCAGCCAGCGCCTTGTCGATGGCCGCTTTCAGCTGCGGATCATCCGGGGTCACCTTGCTGGGGAACTGGGCGATGACCTTGCCATCGCGGCCCACCAGATACTTGTGGAAGTTCCAGCCGGGGGCGACGCCGGTGGCGGCGGTGAGACGCTGGTACAGCGGGGTGGCTTCCGCACCGATGACATGCACCTTCTCGAACATCGGGAACTTGACGCCATAGGTCAGCGTGCAGAAGTCCTGAATCTGCTTCTCGTCGCCGGGCTCCTGGCCCTTGAAATCGTTGGACGGGAAGCCGAGCACGGCAAAGCCCTTGCCGGCGTACTGCTTGTGCAGCGCTTCCAGGCCTTCGTACTGCGGGGTGTAGCCGCACTTGCTGGCGGTGTTGACCACCAGCAGCACCTGCCCGTGGTAGCGCTTTTCCAGATTGACCTGCTGCTTGCCTGCCAGCGGGCGGTAGCTCACATCAAGCAGGTCGGCGGCCAGGGCGCTGGCCGAACCGGCCAGGCCAAAGGCCAGCACGGTCAACAGGGACAGGCCGCGGAGGCGGCGCGGGAAGGCAGTGAGCAGAGGCATGAGGGTCGTTCCGCGGTAGCTGTTTCAAGGGGCCGGCCCGCTCCGGCCGGGAATCGGCCGAACTATAGCACCGGGCCCCGAAGCGCCTGCCATGGCAGCGGGCGCCTCACGGTGCACGGCGTGGCGGTTGGGCCCTGGACAGCCCCGTTGTGCGCACGGGAACACTGCGGCATCCCTGTTCCTGAATGGATGCCGGCAGGACGCCAGCCCTTCGCAAGGCATTATCTTCTTCAGGATCAATGACTTGAATGCCACACCCTGAATTGTGACCACCCCTGCCATCAGTTGGGTGGAATCAGGACTTGCACGACGGCGTGCCGGTGTTATAGTTGCATACAACACCAGTCACCTGAGACAGGGGGAAACCATGAACATCCGGATGCGACACCGCCATACCGCCTCTGCGGTGGCGACCGTATCAACGCTGTTGGCCCTGCTCTGGCTGGCCCTGCCGGCGCCACCGGCGCCGTCCCCTTCCGACACCCCGCAGGACGCAGCACCCTTCACGGCCGGGAACGCCGAATCTTCTCCCCCTCCCCCGCGTCGGCTGCACAGCTCCCTGTTCATGCCGTACTTCTCGTTCGCACAGCCGCTGACCCCACGGAGCTGAATATGAGCGACATCCAGTGGAGCGACGGCGCTCCCATCTACCGCCAGCTGAAGGAGCGCGTGATCGCCATGATGCTCGACGGAATCCTCAAGCCGGGCGATGCCCTGCCTTCGGTGCGCCAGGTGGCCGCCGATTACCAGCTCAACCCCATTACCGTTTCGCGCGCTTACCAGGAACTGGCCGATGAAGGCCTGGTGGAAAAGCGCCGCGGTCTGGGCATGTTCATGACCGAGCAGGCCGCCACGCAGCTGCGCAGCAGCGAGCGTGACCGCTTCCTCAACGAAGAATGGCCGGCCGTCCTGGAGCGCATCCAGCGCCTGGGCCTGAGCCTCGATGAATTGCTGCCCCAGGGGAAGATCTGATGAGTACCGTAGCGAGCGACGCCGTCATCACCGCCACAGGCCTGCGCAAGGCCTACAAGAACACCGTTGCCCTCGACAACGCCAGCTTTGCCATTCCCGCAGGCCGCATCGTCGGCCTGATCGGGCCCAATGGTGCTGGCAAGACCACCGCATTGAAGGCCATCCTCGGCCTGACCTCGGTGGAAGGCGAACTGTCCGTGCTGGGCCGCGACCCGCGCGTGCACCGCGATGAACTGATGAAGGACATCTGCTTCATCGCCGACGTGGCCGTGCTGCCGCGCTGGCTGAAGGTACGCGAGGCCATCGATTTCGTGGCGGGCGTGCACCCGCGCTTCGACCGCGCCCGCTGCGAGCGCTTCCTGGCCAACACCAAGCTGCAGCCGAAGCAGCGCGTGCGTGAACTGTCCAAGGGCATGATCGTGCAGCTGCACCTGGCCCTGGTGATGGCCATCGACGCCCGCATCCTGGTGCTGGACGAGCCGACCCTCGGCCTGGACATCCTGTACCGCAAGGAGTTCTACCAGCGCCTGCTGGAGGACTACTTCGACGAGCAGAAGACGATCATCGTCACCACCCACCAGGTGGAGGAGATCGAGCACATCCTCAGCGATGTGATGTTCATCCGCGATGGCCGCGTGGTGCTCAGCGCGGAGATGGACGAAGTCGGCGAGCGCTACACCGAGCTGCTGGTGGGTGCCGACCAGCTGGACACCGCCCGCGCTTTGAAGCCGATCGACGAGCGCGCGCAGGCCTTCGGCAAGACCGTGCTGCTGTATGACGGCGTGCCGCGCAGCCAGCTGTCCACCCTGGGCGAGATCCGCAATGCGGGCCTGGCCGATCTGTTCGTTGCTGTCATGAAGGGGACCTACGCATGAATGCCGTCAACCATCCGGTCAGTCCCGCAGGCACCCTGCGCTGGCTGCTCAAGCGCGAATACTGGGAAAACCGTGGCGGCTTCCTCTACGCCCCGGTCATCGCCGGCCTCGTCTCGCTGCTGATGAGTGCCATCGGCATCGGCTTCGGCCTGTTCGCCCTGCACCGCGCCGCCCGCGACGGCGGCCTGCATATCGACGGGGAGAACGTGAACATCAACGGCCTGGACCTGGCCCTGCTGACCCGCGACATCAGTGCCAAGGACATGGCCGACCTCGGCAACGGCCTGGACCTGACCCTGGTACTGAGCTCGACCTGGCCCTTCCTGGTACTGGCCTTCGTGGTGTTCTTCTACTGCCTGGGCGCGCTGTATGACGATCGCCGCGACCGCAGCATCCTGTTCTGGAAGTCGCTGCCGCTGTCGGACACCCAGACCGTGCTGTCCAAGGTGCTCAGCGCCCTGATCGTGGCGCCGCTGGTGGCCACCCTGGCAGCCATCGTCACCATGTTCGGTTTCCTGGTCATCATCAGCATCGTCGCCCTCACCCACGGCGGCAGCCCGACCACGCTGATCTGGGGGCCGGCCAGCCCGCTCACCCTGGCGGTGGGTCTGCTGGCGTGGATTCCGGTGTTCGTGATGTGGGCCCTGCCGACCGCCGGCTGGCTGCTGCTGTGCTCGGCCTGGGCCAAGAGCAAGCCGTTCCTGTGGGCCGTGATGCTGCCGCTGTTCGCCGGCATCATCGTCAGCACGACCAAGGCGATGAGCCTGTTCGACATGACCTCCGGCTGGTTCTGGAAGCATGTGGTCGGCCGCCTGCTGCTGGGCACCGTGCCGGGCATGGACCTGCTGTACCGCGAAGGCCTGCGTGGCAGCAACGATCTGGATTCGATCGCCGCGCTGCTGAGCCCGGCGCAGCACCTGCGGACGCTGGCCATGCCCGACGCCTGGATCGGCGCAGCATTCGGCGTTGTCTTCATCATCCTGGCCATCCGCCTGCGCAAGCGCGCTGGCGAAATCTGATCCCTTTCCGGAGAGACCACCATGCGTACCCTGCTCGCCTGTAGTGCCCTGTTGCTGCTGTTGCCGCTGTCGGTGCAGGCCGCCGACGCGCCGAACTGCAAGTTCTCCGCGCCGCGTTCGCTGAAGCTCGATGCTGCGGGCGCCAAGGCCGTCGTGTTCGAGGTCAACCAGCACGACCTGAAAGTGATCGCCAATGCCGGCGGCGGCCAGCTGGACGGCCGCGCCTGCGCCTCGGACCAGGGCTGGCTGGACCAGCTGGTGCTGGACCAGCGCCGCGAAGGCGACAAGCTGGTGGTCAGCCTGCGGCGCGACGGCCGGAGCGGCCTGACCATGGGCAACAGCTATGCGTGGCTGGACATCCGTGGCAGCGTTCCGGACAACCTGCCGCTGCAGTTCCGCATCGGCTCGGGCGACGCCAGCGTGGACAACGCGCAATCGCTGAGCATGGACGTCGGCTCCGGTGATGGCATCGCCCGCGGCACGCGCGGCAGCGTGCATGCGGCGGTCGGCTCGGGCGACCTCGATATTGCCGGCGCCGCTTCGCTGAACCTGCTCTCGCTGGGCTCGGGTGACGTCAAGGCCCGCAACATCGGCGGCGACGCCGTGGTCGGCACCGTCGGGTCGGGCGACCTGAAGATCAGCGATGTGCGCGGCAACGCACGGCTGGAGACGGTCGGCTCGGGCGACATCGGGTTCCGCCAGGTGAAGGGCAACGTCGAGATCGGCGTGGTGGGTTCGGGTGACGTGGACATCGACCAGACCGGTGGCAACGTGCACGTGCGCAGCCACGGTTCCGGCGACATCTCCGTCGACACGGCCGGCGGCAGCCTCACCGTCGATCACAGCGGCAGCGGTGAAGTCCGCCACCGCAACGTCGGCGGCAAGGTCACCCTGCCCCGCGGCAAGTAAGCCCCCCATCCATCCATTGCCTTGAAGGGAAACGCCATGAACCTGCTGCGCCTGATGCCTGCCGTCCTGCTGTGCCTGCCGCTGATTGCCTGTGGCGGCCCCTCCTCCACCGACAACTCGCCCGGCAAGGCGGTGGCCGAAGCCACCGGCGGCATCGGCCAGACCGTCAAGGAGGCCACCGACAAGGCCCGCGAGGAAATCGCCAAGGGCAACATCAAGATCTCCGCTGACAAGCAACCGCGCGCGGAGATCACCCCGGATGGCCGCCTGCTGATTGCCGGCAAGGAAGTGGAAACCACGCCCGCCCAGCGCCGCCAGCTGCTGGATTACCGTGGCCATATCGCCGGCATCGCCGAAGACGGCATGGCGATCGGCGTGGCCGGCGCCAAGCTCGGCGCCAGCGCCGCCAGCGAAGCGATCAAGGGCGTGTTCAGTGGCGACACCGACGGCATCGAAAAGCGCATCAACGCCGAAGCCGAGAAGATCGAGGCCCAGGCCAAACAGCTGTGCAACCGCCTGCCGGCGATGCTGGCCAGCCAGCAGGCGCTGGCCCGTGACCTGCCGGCATTCCAGCCCTACGCAACCATGGACCAGAGCGACATCTACGACTGCGACAAGAACGTCGTGGTCAACCGCTGACCCTGTGACACTTCGCCGCACCCGGCCGGCAGCCTGACCCGCTGCCGGCCGCGCGGGGCCGCCCGGGCTTACAATGGCCGCCCCCGATGCACCTGATTGAACCGCCATGAAGAAGCTGTTGCTGCTGCTGGTCGCCCTGTTCTGCCTGGGCCTGGCCGGCTGCGACCAGGACTACCGCAACCACCGCGCCGAGCGCGGCAAGCCCAAGATCTCCGTCAGCGAAAGCATGGTGACCGTGCGCCGCCAGCCCGCACCGAACATCATCATCCTGCCCGACGGCACGATGAAGATCGACGAGATCCAGATTCCGCTCAACGATGGCCAGCGGCAGATGCTGCAGACGATGTTCGGCAAGCTGCAGGTGCTGCGCCAGAACACCCTGGTGGCCGCCCCGGCCGACCCGGACATGCAGCCGGTGAAGATCCAGCCGCCGGAGGGCATGGAGGTGATCCCGCCGGACCTGGTGCAGACCATTCCGGAGTTCAAGGATTACACCGAGACCTTCGGCAACATCGTCGCCGACCGTCGCTGACACGAAAAACGCCGCCGCAGGGCGGCGTTTTTGTTTGATCCGGCAATCCGCCGGGCATGGCCCGGCGCTACCCATCACGCAATCAGCCGCCGGCGCCACCACCACCGGCCTGGATGCCACCGGCGGTCAGCGCGGTCGGATCCAGCAGGCGGCGCAGCTCGGCTTCACCCAGGCCACTGTCTTCCAGCGCCACGTCCAGCACCGGGCGCTGCTCCTTGTAGGCACGCTTGGCGATCGCGGCGGCTTTTTCATAGCCGATGATCGGGTTCAGTGCGGTCACCAGGATCGGATTGCGCGCCAGCGCCTCGGCTACGCGGTCTTCGCGCACCTTCAGCCCGGCGATGGCACTGTCGGCCAGCAGGGTGGACACGTTGGCCAGCAGGCCGATGCCATCGAGCAGGTTCACCGCAATCAGCGGCAGCGTCACGTTGAGCTGGAAATTACCGGTCTGGCCCGCCACCGTGATGGCGGTGTGGTGGCCGATCACCTGCGCGCAGGCCATCACCGTCGCCTCGGGAATGACCGGGTTGACCTTGCCCGGCATGATCGAGCTGCCCGGCTGCAGCGCCGGCAGTTCGATCTCGCCCAGCCCGGCCAGCGGACCGGCATTCATCCAGCGCAGATCGTTGGCGATCTTGATCAGGGCCACCGCCAGCGCATTGAGCTGGCCGGACAGTTCCACCGCATCGTCCTGCGCGGCCAGCCCCTCGAACTTGTTTGCGGCGCTGTCGAACTTGAAACCGGTCAGCTGCTTGAGGGACTTGGCCACCTGCGCGCCAAAGCGCGGATCGGCATTGATGCCGGTGCCGATGGCGGTGCCGCCCAGCGGCAGGCGACGCACGCGCTTGAGGCTGTCCTCGATGCGCTCCTGCGCCGACGCCAGCTGCGCCGACCACGCGCCGAATTCCTGCTCGAAGGTGAGCGGCATTGCATCCATCAGGTGGGTGCGGCCGGTCTTGACCACCTTGCGCAGGCTGCGGCCCTTCTTGTCCAGGGTCTTGCGCAGGTGCACCAGCGCCGGCAGCAGATGCTCATGCACGGCCAACACCGCCGACACGCGCAGCGCCGTCGGGATCACATCGTTCGAGCTCTGGCCCTGGTTGACGTGGTCATTGGGATGCACCGTGGTCTTGCCCGCCTTGCCCGCACGGTTGGCCAGGGTGGCGATGACCTCGTTGGCATTCATGTTCGAGGACGTTCCCGAGCCGGTCTGGTAGACGTCGATCGGGAAATGCGCGTCCCAGTCGCCGGCCGACACTTCGGCGGCGGCCACCTGGATGGCCTTGGCCACGACCTTGGGCAGGTGGCCCAGCTCGGCGTTGACACCAGCGGCGGCCCCCTTCACCAGGCCCAGTGCGCGGATGAAACCGCGCGGCATGCGCTGGCCGGAGACCGGGAAATTCTCGACGGCGCGCTGGGTCTGCGCGCCCCACAGGGCGTCAGCGGGCACCTGCAGCTCGCCCATGCTGTCGTGTTCGATACGGAACTTCGCGGTTCCACCCTTGCTTGCAGCTTTGCTCATTGCATCGACTCCGCACTACTTCTGTTGGGGAAAGGGAAGCGGCGGCTGGCAGCGGGTCGCTTCCCGGGGCTGGCGGCTGTGCCAACGATACTCCCTTGTCCGCAGCAGGGGACAACGCCAATGGACCGCATCGTCCGATGGGTCGCACCGTCCGATGGCCGGCGAGCGCGAAGCGCGGCAGCCCGCAGCGTCGTAGAATATGGCCCCCGCCGCTCGCCCCAGCCCTGCCGACATGTCCGATTACGCCCTGCTCGCCCTGTCCCCGCTCGATGGCCGCTATGCCGGCAAGGTCGACGCCCTGCGCCCGATCTTCTCCGAGTACGGCCTGATCAAGGCCCGCATCACGGTCGAAGTCGAGTGGCTGCTGGCCCTGGGCGCCGAGCCGGGCATCGTCGAACTGGCCGCGTTCTCCGAGGCCGCCACCGCCCGCCTGCGTGCCCTGGCCGCCAACCTCACCCCGGCCCAGGCCGCGCGCGTGAAAGAGATCGAGCGCACCACCAACCATGACGTCAAGGCGGTGGAGTACTTCATCAAGGAACAGCTGAAGGACGACGCCGAGCTGGCCCCGGCGCTGGAATTCGTGCATTTCGCCTGCACCAGCGAGGACATCAACAACCTCAGCTACGGCCTGATGCTGGAACAGGCCCGCCGCGAAGTGCTGCTGCCGAGCCTGGACGGCATCGCCGCCACCCTGCGCACCCTGGCCCACGCCCAGGCCGCACAGCCGATGCTGTCGCGCACCCACGGCCAGACCGCCTCGCCGACCACCCTGGGCAAGGAGCTGGCCAACGTGGTCGCCCGCCTGGAGCGCCAGCGCCGGCAGATCGCCGCGGTAGAGCTGACCGGCAAGATCAACGGTGCGGTGGGCAACTACAACGCCCACGTTGCCAGCTACCCGGCGGTGGACTGGCCGGCCTTCGCCGAGCGCTTCGTGACCAGCCTGGGCCTGGTGTTCAACCCGTACACCACGCAGATCGAGCCGCACGACAACATCGCCGAGATCGGCGATGCCGCGCGCCGCGCCAACATCATCCTGATCGACCTGGCCCGCGACATCTGGGGCTACATCTCGCTGGGTTACTTCAAGCAGCGCCTGAAGGAAGGCGAAGTCGGCTCGTCGACGATGCCGCACAAGGTCAATCCGATCGATTTCGAGAATGCCGAGGGCAACTTCGGCATCGCCAATGCACTGTTCGAGCATTTCAGCGCGAAGCTGCCGATCAGCCGCTGGCAGCGCGACCTGACCGATTCCACCGTGCTGCGCGCACTGGGCACCGCGTTCGGTCACGGCCAGGTGGCGCTGGATTCGCTGGCCAAGGGCCTGGGCAAGCTGGAAGTGAACCCGCAGCGCCTGGACGCGGACCTGGATGCGGCCTGGGAGGTGCTGGCTGAGGCGGTGCAGACGGTGATGCGTCGCCATGGCCTGCCGAACCCGTACGAGCAGCTGAAGGCGCTGACCCGTGGCCAGGGCATCACGGCGGAGTCGATGCGTGCGTTCGTGGAGACGCTGGCGCTGCCGGAGGATGCCAAGCAGTCGCTGCGTGAGATGTCCCCGGGTAGTTACACGGGTCTGGCTGAGGCGCTGGCTCGCAAGATCTGAGGGGTTCCTTTGCGGCGGCGGCCGCGGGCGCTGCCTGCGGCAGGCAACAGCAACAGCAACGGCGATTCTGGCTCTGGGTTGCTGCTAGCTTGGCGGGGCGGGTTGGGTTCGCGGGACACGCCGTGAACCCGTCCATGGGGGCTCGTAGGCGCCATCCATGGCGCCTGCGGTCCCGCGAACCCAACCCGCCCCACCCCTGACAGTTTCCTGGTGACGGTAGATCCACGCCATGCGCGGATGACGTTGTCGGGACGGAATTTGAAAGAGGGACGCGGCTTCGCCGCGTCCCTCTTTGTTTTGGGGCGCCCGCACATTCCCGACAATGGTAGATCCACGCCATGCGTGGATGACGTTGCGGGGAGAAAGCTCCATCCACGCATGGCGTGGATCTACTGGCGTGGCGGGCCGCGCAGAAAACTGCCAGGGGCCGGGTGGGTGGGCTGCGCGGGGGCGTGAGCCGCATGGATGCGGCGACCGAGCTTACATGGACGTACTTGCAGCGTCCCCCGCGCAGCCCACCCGCCCGGCCCAGCCCATGAAGCCGGTCGACTAACAGTCGACCCTACCAAAAGGTCGCCACGAGGGGCTCCGCCGTTGGCCGATACCCCCGCGACAAACCATCGCACGTGCGCAATCCGGACGAACGGCGGACAATGGGCACCTCGGCGGCCCGCCACGCCGCCCCTCCCGCTTTCCGCTGCAAGGAATCCCCCATGGCCGCCCGCAAGTCCTCCGCTCCGCTCATCGAAGTCACCGCCCGACCCGGCAAGCCGCTGGGCATGGCCCCGGCCACCTTCCTGCGCGACTTCTGGCAGAAGCGCCCACTGCTCATCCGCAATGCGTTCCCCGATTTCCAGACCCCCGTCCAGCCGGAAGACCTGGCCGGGCTGGCCTGCGAAGAAGGCGTGCTGGCACGCCTGATCCAGCACGACAAGGCGCAGGATGGCTGGCGCGTGCGCAGCGGCCCGTTCCAGGAAGACGTGTTCCCCGCCCTGCCCGACCACGACTGGACCCTGCTGGTGCAGGACGTCGACAAGTGGGACCCGGATGTGCGAGCCCTCATCGAGCACTTCAGCTTCCTGCCGCGCTGGCGCATGGATGACGTGATGATCAGCTTCGCCGCCACCGGCGGCTCGGTCGGCGCCCACGTCGACCAGTACGACGTGTTCCTGCTCCAGGCCCATGGCCACCGCCGCTGGCAGATCGACGCCAGCGAATCGATCAAGGGCAAGCGCCCGCCGCTGGGCTTCCGCCCCGACGTGGAACTGAAGCTGCTGCAGGTGTTCAAGCCCACCCATGACTGGGTGCTGGCGCCGGGCGACATGCTGTACCTGCCGCCGAACGTGCCGCATCACGGCGTGGCCGAGGATCCCTGCCTCACCTTCTCCTTCGGCATGCGCGCACCGGCGTCGGCCGAGCTGATCAGCGATTACCTGGATACGCTCATCGCCGATGCCGACGAGAACATCCGCTACCAGGATCCCGACCTGAAGGTGCCGGCCGACCCGAACGAGATCGACACGGTGGCGATGGCGCGGGTGATCACCGCGCTCAACGCGATCCGCATGAACGACCCGGACAAGCTGGGTGACTGGTTCGGCCGCTTCATCACCACCTACCGCGCAGCGGGCGAGGTGATGGCCCACCAGGCCGCACCCGCGCCGGAAGAAGTGGTGCAGGCGCTGGCCTCGGGCCTGCTGCTGCAGCGCCACCCGTGGGCGCGCCTGGCCTGGCGCCGGGCCAAGCGTGGCGCCAGCCTGTATGTCAGCGGGCAGGATTTCGCCCTGCCGGTCAAGGATGCCCAGCGCCTGGCCGGTGCCGAGCAGCTCGACGCGGCCGCCTACCGCGGCCTGTCCGACAAGGGCCGCGCCGTGCTGCAGCAGCTGCTGGTCGGCGGCGTCTTCCAGCTCATCGATCCCAACGAGGTGTATGACGGCGAAGACGACGCTGAAGACCAGGACGGCGTGCTCGGCGAGGTGGTCGAAGGCCATGCCCAGGTGGCCGAACTCGACGACGAGGTGGTGTCCGACGACGTGCATGCCGTGACCGTGCATGACGACGGCATCGAGGTCATCGTCAACTTCGAGGACCACGACGAAGACGACAGCAGCGACGGCCGCGCCTGAGCCATGGCCACGGTCCGGGTCCAGCAGGTCAACCACGCCGATGCCCACGTCGCCATCCACGATGTGCGGCAGCGGGTGTTCGTGCAGGAACAGGGCATCGCCGCCGAGCTGGAGCGTGATGCGCTCGACCCGGTCTGCGCCCACGTGCTGGCGCTGGACGCCGACGGCCAGCCGGTCGGCACCGGTCGCCTGACCCCCGATGGCCGCATCGGCCGCATGGCGGTGCTGGCCAGCCACCGCAGCCAGGGCGTCGGCGAGGCGCTGCTGGACACGCTGGTCGCTGCCGGGCAGGCCCTCGGCCTGGCCGAGGTGCACCTGCACGCGCAGCTGCCGGCCCGTGATTTCTACGCCCGCCAGGGCTTCCTGCCCGAAGGCGAGGTGTTCGAGGAGGCCGGCATCGGCCACCAGCAGATGCGCCGCCGGCTGGGCGTGGCCAGCGCCATCGACAGCCGCGCCGAAGCCGTGGCCATCACCACCGCCATCATCCACCGCGCCCGGCGCCAGCTGTGGCTGCACAGCCGCCAGCTGGACCCGGGCCTGCTCGATGCGCCCCCCGTGCAGGCGGCCCTGCGCCGCTTCGCCACGGCCCGCCACGAAAAGCAGCTGCGGGTGATCGTGCACGACGCGGCGGCGATCGCTGCGGCCGGGTCACCCCTGCTGGCGCTGGCCCAGCGCCTGCCCACCGTGATCCAGTTCCGCGAAGTGAGCGATCCGATCGACCGTGCGTTCGCTTCGGCCTGCCTGGTCAACGACGCGGGTGACTTCTACTTTCGTCTTATCGGCCATCGACTGGATGGCGAGGCAGGCATCGGCCTTCCGGCACGTTCGCAGCCGTTCGCGCAGCAATTGCAGCGCGTCTGGGACCGTTCGCGCGATTGCAGCGAACTGCGCGCGCTCGGCATCTGATGCTGCCGCCCCGGACAAACCTGTCTGGGAGCGACATCGGGGGACGCGCAATACCGCTGGCGGTGCCCCTTCGTGTCCGGATGGGGGTACAATTTGGCCGTTTGAACGCGCCCGTGCAGGGCTATTCATCTTCCTGCAGGGTCCTTCTGAAGCCATACCCCACAAAGCGAATCAACACCCTCCATCGTGGACAATCAACTGAAGCAGTTTGCGCAATCTTCGCAACTCGCCGGCGGCAACGCCTCCTATGTCGAGGACCTGTACGAGCAGTACCTGGTCTCCCCGGATAGTGTCGATCCCAAATGGAAGACCTACTTCGACGGCTTCAAGGGCCGTGAAGCAGGCGACATTCCGCACTCGGCCGTCATCTCCCACATTGCGGACGCGGCCAAGGATGCGCTGAAAGCTGGCACCGGCACTGGTGCGGGCGACGAGCGTGAGCGCAATGTCGGTCGTCTGATCACCGCCTACCGTTCGCGCGGCCACCTCGATGCCCGCCTGGACCCGCTGGGCCTGACCACGCCGGTCAACACCCCGGACCTGGGCCTGCCGTTCCACAGCCTGTCCGACGGCGATCTCAACAGCGAGTTCAGCACCGGCGGCGTCGGCGGCCAGCCGCGCATGAAGCTGCGTGACCTGCTGGCGCGCCTGAAGGCGACCTACACCGGTTCGATCGGTGCAGAGTTCATGCACATCGCCGAAGTCGAGCAGCGCCAGTGGATCTACAAGAAGCTGGAACTGGCCGGTGGCAACTACCAGCTGGACGCTGACACCCAGCGCCGCACGCTGGAACGCCTGACCGCCGCCGAAGGCCTCGAGCGTTACCTGCACACCAAGTACGTCGGCCAGAAGCGCTTCTCGCTGGAAGGCGGCGACTCGCTGATCCCGATGATGGACACCATCATCCGCAGCGCCGGCAAGGACGGCGTCAAGGACGTGGTCGTCGGCATGGCCCACCGTGGCCGCCTGAACGTGCTGGTCAACACCCTCGGCAAGAACCCGCGCAAGCTGTTCGACGAATTTGAAGGCAAGTTCGAGCACGACGAGCACGCCTCGGCCGGCGACGTGAAGTACCACATGGGCTTCTCCGCCGACGTGGCCACCGAAGGTGGCCCGGTGCATCTGGCACTGGCGTTCAACCCGTCGCACCTGGAAATCGCCGACCCGGTCGTGGCCGGTTCCGTGCGTTCGCGCCAGGAGCGCCGCAAGGACACCGCCCGCAAGCAGGTCATGCCGATCCTCATCCACGGCGACGCGGCCTTCTCCGGCCAGGGCGTGGTCATGGAGCTGTTCCAGATGTCACAGGCCCGCGGCTTCGCCGTCGGCGGCACCGTGCACATCGTGGTCAACAACCAGGTCGGCTTCACCACCTCCAACCCGCTGGATACGCGCTCCACGCGTTATGCCACCGACGTTGCGAAGATGATCGCCGCCCCGGTGCTGCACGTGAACGGCGATGACCCGGAAGCCGTCGTGTTCGCTGCACAGCTGGCCTTCGAGTTCCGCCAGAAGTTCGCCAAGGACGTGGTCATCGATCTGATGTGCTACCGCCGCTGGGGCCACAACGAGGCCGACGAACCGGCGATCACCCAGCCGCTGATGTACCAGGTGATCCGCAAGCACCCGACCACCCGCGAGCTGTACGCCGAGCAGCTGGAAAAGGCAGGCGTGATCGCCGCCGGCGCCGGCAAGGCGATGGTCGATGCCTACCGTGACAAGCTGGACGGTGGCGAAGTGACCACCGAACTGGCCAAGGTCGAGAAGACCCCGCCGACCAGCCCGCTGTTCGTCGATTGGCCGAAGCTGCTGGAAGGCAAGCTGTCCGATGAGATTTCCACCAAGGTGGACAAGGACAAGCTGGTCGAACTGGCCAAGCTGATCAACACCGTGCCGGAAGAAGTGCAGCTGCACTCCCGCGTCTCCAAGGTCTACGACGACCGTCGCAGGATGGCCGCCGGCGAGATCCCGGGCGACTGGGGCTTTGCCGAGAACCTGGCCTACGCCACCCTGCTGGACGAGGGCAGTGCCCTGCGCCTGGTCGGCCAGGACGTCGGCCGCGGCACCTTCACCCACCGCCACGCGATCCTGCACGACCAGAAGACCGACAACTACTACCTGCCGCTGCGGCAGCTGGTGGATTCGCCGGAGAAGGCCACCATCATCGATTCGCTGCTCAGCGAAGAAGCGGTGATGGCCTACGAGTACGGTTTCTCGACCACCGATCCCAACACCCTGTGCATCTGGGAAGGCCAGTTCGGCGACTTCGCCAACGGCGCCCAGGTGGTGATCGACCAGTTCATCGCTGCCGGTGAAGCCAAGTGGGGCCGTATTTCCGGCCTGACCCTGCTGCTGCCGCACGGCTATGAAGGGCAAGGCCCGGAACACAGCTCGGCGCGCCTTGAGCGCTTCCTGCAGCTGTGCGCGCTGGAAAACATGCTGGTCGTGGTGCCGTCCACCCCGGCACAGGCTTTCCACATGCTGCGACGCCAGCTGCACCTGACCACCCGCAAGCCGCTGGTGGTGATGTCGCCCAAGTCGCTGCTGCGCCACAAGCTGGCCGTGTCGACCCTGGACGAACTGGCCAACGGCGAGTTCCAGCATCTGATCGGCGATGCCAATGCCGATGCGAAGAAGGTCAAGCGCGTGGTGCTGTGCTCGGGCAAGGTCTACTACGACCTGCTGGAAGACCAGACCAAGCGTGGCCAGGACGACGTGGCGATCATCCGCGTGGAACAGCTGTACCCGTTCCCGCGTGCGCTGCTGGCCGCCGAACTGAAGAAGTACGGCAATGCCACCGACGTGGTGTGGACGCAGGAAGAACCGCAGAACCAGGGTGCGTGGTACCAGATCCGCCACCACCTGCAGTTCTGCCTGGCAGATGGCCAGAACCTGCACTACGCCGGTCGCGCGCGCTCGGCTTCGCCGGCTGCCGGCCACATGGCTGACCACGTCCGCGAACAGCAGCAGCTGATCGCCGATGCACTGGTCAACCCGTTCAACGACACGTTCGCTGAATAACCCTCCCCCTATTTAGAAGACAAACCAGGAAGCTCCCGCAATGGCCACCGAAGTCAAAGCCCCGGTACTGCCCGAATCCGTCGCCGACGGCACCATCGCCACCTGGCACAAGAAGGTGGGCGACGCCGTCAAGCGCGACGAAAACCTGCTTGACCTGGAAACCGACAAGGTCGTCCTGGAAGTGCCGTCGCCGGTCGACGGCGTGATCAAGGAGATCAAGTTCAAGGAAGGCGACACCGTGACCTCCAGCCAGGTCGTGGCGATCATCGAAGAAGGCGCCGTGGCTGCTGCCCCGGCTCCGGCCGCTGAAGCCGCTCCGGCGGCAGCCGCTGCCCCGGCCGCTGCTGCTCCGGCAGCCGCTGCTGCGCCGGCCCCGGCTGCCAAGTCGGCTGCCGACAGCCTGCCCCCGGGCGCCCGCTTCACCGCCATCACCGAAGGCGTGAACCCGGCTGACGTCGACGGCACCGGCCGTCGCGGCGCGGTCACCAAGGAAGACATCGTCAACTTCGCCCGCAACGGCGGCGCCGGCAAGGCCGGTGGCGCACGTCCGGAAGAACGCGTGCCGATGACCCGCATCCGCAAGCGCATCGCCGAGCGCCTGATGGAGTCGAAGAACTCCACCGCCATGCTGACCACCTTCAACGAAGTCGACCTGTCCAAGGTGTCGGCCGCGCGCAAGGAACTGCAGGACGAGTTCGTCAAGGCACACGGCATCAAGCTGGGCTTCATGAGCTTCTTCGTGAAGGCCGCTGCCAACGCCCTGCAGCGCTTCCCGCTGGTCAACGCCTCGATCGACGGCGACGACATCATCTACCACGGCTACTCGGACATCTCGATCGCCGTGTCCACCGAGAAGGGCCTGGTTACCCCGGTCCTGCGCAACGTCGAGCGCATGTCGTTCGCCGACATCGAAAAGACCATCGCCGACTACGCCAAGAAGGCGCGTGACGGCAAGCTGGGCCTGGACGAACTGCAGGGCGGTACCTTCACCGTGACCAACGGCGGCACCTTCGGTTCGCTGCTGTCGACCCCGATCATCAACCCGCCGCAGAGCGCCATCCTGGGCATGCACGCCATCAAGGAGCGTCCGATCGCCCAGAACGGCCAGGTCGTGATCGCGCCGATGATGTACCTGGCGCTGTCCTACGACCATCGCATCATCGATGGCAAGGACTCGGTGCAGTTCCTGGTGGACATCAAGAACCAGCTGGAAAACCCGGGCCGCATGCTGTTCGGCCTGTAAGAGACCTCCCGCCCCTCCGCGCCTGCGCGGAGGGGTTCTGGTATAGCAACAAGGACTATTTCAATGGCTGAACAATTCGACGTCGTCGTCATCGGTGCCGGCCCGGCCGGTTACCACGCTGCCATCCGCGCGGCACAGCTGGGCCTGAAGACCGCCTGCATCGACGCAGCGCTGGGCAAGGACGGCAAGCCGGCCCTGGGCGGCACCTGCCTGCGCGTGGGCTGCATCCCGTCCAAGGCGCTGCTGGATTCCTCGCGCCAGTTCTGGAACATGGGCCACATCTTTGGCGACCACGGCATCAGCTTCAAGGATGCCAAGATCGACGTCGAAGCGATGGTTGGCCGCAAGGACAAGATCGTCAAGCAGTTCACCGGCGGCATCGCCATGCTGTTCAAGGCCAACAAGGTCGCCACCTACTACGGTTTCGGTGAACTGCAGCCGGGCAACGTGGTCAAGGTGAAGCAGCACGACGGTTCGGAAGTTGAACTGAAGGGCACCAACGTCATCATCGCCGCCGGTTCGGATTCGATCGAACTGCCGTTCGCCAAGTTCGACGGCGAGACCATCGTCGACAACGTCGGCGGCCTGGACTTCACCGAAGTGCCGAACCGCCTGGCCGTGATCGGCGCCGGTGTCATCGGCCTGGAACTGGGCAGCGTGTGGAAGCGCCTGGGCGCTGAAGTCACCATCCTGGAAGCACTGCCGGAGTTCCTGGCCGTGGCCGACGCCGAAGTGGCCAAGACCGCTGCCAAGGAATTCAAGAAGCAGGGTCTGGACATCCGCCTGGGTGCCAAGGTCTCCAAGACCGAGATCACCGGCAAGGGCAAGAAGAAGGAAGTCGTTGTCACCTACACCGACAGCGAAGGCGAGAAGACCCTGACCGTGGACAAGCTGCTGGTGGCCGTCGGCCGTCGCGCCGCCACCAAGGGCCTGCTGGCTGAAGGCACCGGCGTCAAGGTCAACGAGCGTGGCCAGATCGAAGTCGACGCGCACTGCCACACCGGCGTCAACGGCGTCTGGGCGGTCGGTGACTGCGTGCGCGGCCCGATGCTGGCGCACAAGGGCTTCGAGGAAGGCATCGCGGTTGCCGAACTGATCGCCGGCCTGCCGGGCCACGTCAACTTCGACACCATCCCGTGGGTCATCTACACCGAGCCGGAACTGGCCTGGGTCGGCAAAACCGAAGCGCAGCTGAAGGCCGAGGGCATCCCGTACAAGGCCGGCAGCTTCCCGTTCGCCGCCAACGGCCGTGCCGTGGCGATGATCGAACCGGCAGGCTTCGTGAAGGTGCTGGCACACGCTGAAACCGACCGCATCCTGGGCATGCACCTGGTCGGTGCCAACGTCTCCGAGCTGGTGCACGAAGGTGTGCTGACCATGGAGTTCAGCGGCTCGGCCGACGATCTGGCGCGCATCTGCCACGCCCACCCGTCGCTGTCGGAAGTCGTGCATGACGCCGCCATGGCCGTCAGCAAGCGCGCCATCCACAAGGCGAACTGATCGTTTGCCTTCGTGGTGGGTGCCGACCGTTGGTCGGCACTGAACTGCAAACAGAAAACCCCGCTTCGGCGGGGTTTTTTGTTGTCCGTTTTCATTCAGAGCCGAGCATGGGCCCGGCTCTACACCTTTCCAGCCGGCTTCTTCGGCGGGTCATCGCACAGGGTGTGCTTGACCACCGTGCCACCCACTTTCCACTCCTTGGCCACTCGGCAACGCGGCTTGGCACCGCCGGCCTCCGCAGCCTTCGCCGCCGCCGCATCCGCCTCATCGGCGCCGGCCACCTGCTGCCGTTCCAGCCACGCCGATGAAGGCGTGGGCGGCGCCGATGGCGGCGGTTCGGCCAGTGCCGGGCCTGCCAGCAGGGCCAACCCGACCATCAGCAACGCCTTCATGCTGCCACCGCCCGGCCGCCCAGCAGCCGCGCCGGCAGCATGAACAGCGCGCGCAGGAACGCGAACAGCGCCGAGAACGTGATCCCGACCAGGCGGAACGGCAGGCTCAGCAGCCAGACGAACGGCCAGGCGATCAGCGCCAGCAGCCCCAACGGCCAGCACAGCACGAACAGCAGGCACCACACGCCCAGCGCGAACAGGGTCTTCATGACGGTCTCCTTGGGCGGCACCCTGCCGCCTGTGACCACCGTGCCGCCCCACCGCGCGCGCCGCAAACGGTTTGCGACGAAACCCGGCAGGGGGCGATGAAACCCGGGAAAGCCGCCGGGCATTGCCCGGCGCTTCCTGCTCAGCGGCTGCCGTTGCTCAGACGCAGGCCGACGCTGCTGGAACGATCACTGCCGCGGGCCTGTTCATGGCCCAGCAGCAGCGACAGGATCCAGCCGCGTGCGATCAACACGTCCACGCCAGCCGACAACGACAGCAGGTCATCGTTGTAACTGCGCATCGCCAAGCGGTAGTCCTGCGGACGCGCCCACTCGGCGTAGTTCAGCGTTGCCTCGCCCCGGTCCTGCAGGGCCTGCCGGTACTCGATGTTCCAGAACGGACGCAGGCGCGCCTCATCCGTCTGCACCGCGCTGCCTTCCAGACCGAACGCCAGCGCGCGGCTGTCGACCACGTGGCGGCCATAGGCCAGATCCAACTCGCCCAGGCCCTGCTCACGATAGGCATCAAGCGTGCTGCGGCTGCCATCCATGCGCGCGTAGCCACTCATGCGCATTCCGGACAGCACCTGCTCATAGCCCAGCGACAGCGAACCGAACCACTGCGAACCTTCGCGCCGGGCCGTCGCCATCGCGTTGGCATCGCGGCTCCAGCGCTGCAGGTCGAAGCGCAGATCGCCCGTGGCCAGCACCGCGTCGACGAACACGTGCGCGTTGCCACGCCACAGCCCGTACACCGCCAGCGAACGCTGATCGGCCTGCAGGCGCGTGCGCGCATCACCCTGCTCGCTGTCGTTGCGGCCGACGCTGCCGGCCACGCCCCACAGCGCGTTCTCGCCAAGGCGACGATCCACGCCCACGGTCAGGCCGTCGCTGCGCAGATCGTACCGCCCTGCCCCCGTCGGCCCGCCGCGACCGTAGGTGGCCGTTCCCGAAGCCCAGGTGCCCCACCCCGCCGGCAGCAGCGGGCCGTCGCGTGCCACGGCCTGGCCCAGCGGAAGCGACGCCGCATCCGGGCCCCGCGCACCGGTCGACACCGACAGCGTGTTGCTGTCAGCGTTGCCGCCCGCACGCACCTGACGCAGGCGATCGCGGATGTTGGCCTGCTGCGCGTTGGCGAAGCGCACGCTGGCATCGACCTGGGCCTGCAGCAGTCCGGTCACGCCCGGATCGCGGGTCGGGTCCGGGCGCACCGTCACCACCAGGGTCAGGTCGACACGGGCCGCGGCATAGCCGCCCGCAGCGGCCTGCTCGGCCGTGATCACGACACGGCCTTCCCCATGCACGTGCACGGTGCGCCCCTCGATGCTGGCCACTGCGGTGTCGCTGCTGTGGAAGCTGAAGGTGCCCGGGCTGGCACTGGTCGGCAGCGGCAGCTCGAAACTACCCTGTTCCAGCAGTCGCTGCAGGTCCGCACTCCACACGAGGGTGGGTACGGCCAGCGCGATCTCGACGACGTGTTGCAGCTGTGGGGCCGCTTCGTGGTTGGCGTCACCGTCCTGGTCCACGGTCAGCACGCAGCGGCCTGCCGCCAGCATGGCCACGCGGCTGCCGTTGACACTGCAGACGGCGGGGCTGCTGCTGCCAAAACGCAACGGCTGGCCCGAGGCGCCGCCCTGTGCGGAGACCTCGAAAGCACCGCCCTCGCTGTAGACCGGCGTTGCCGGGTTCACGGCAAAACCGGTGATCGCCTGCGCAGCTTGAGCAACCTGCAGCTGGTAGCGCGCAACGCCGGTGAATCCGTAGGTATCACTGACCTCCACATCGAAATCGAACACGCCGGCCCGCGTCGCAACGCCCTGCAGCTGGCCATCGCTCGACAGCAGCACGCCCGGCGGCAGCGCGCCGGACAGCAGACGGAACGCGTACGGCGCGGTGCCGCCGCGTGCCTGCAGGCGCAGGCTGACCGGGCCGGCCTGGGTGGCCGGCGGCAGCGGCGCCGCATCTTCTTCAATCTGCGGGGCCACCACATCCAGCACGAACGCCCGGCGCGCACGGAAGGGACCGCTGCCGGAGCTGCTGTCACTCACCTCGACCTCGATCTCGAATCGACCGGCCACCATCGGCGCACCCGCCAGGCGCCCACTGCGGTCAAGGCTGACACCCGTCGGCAGTTGGCCGGCGACGATCGCGTAGGCGTACGGGGCTGCACCTCCAGTGGCGGACAGCTGCGCGTCCAGCGGTGTGCCCGCCACGCCCTGCGGCAACACGGCCGACTGCAGCGTTACGGTCGGCGTGCCGACGATGATCGTGATCGTGGCCGGTGCCGAGGTGCGGAATGCATCGCTGACGGTATAGGTGATGCGGTCAGTGCCGGCATAGCCTGCGGCCGGGGTATAGCGCAGCGTCGTGCCCTGCACGTCCACCCGGCCATGCTGCGGGCCTGCGGTCACCTGGAGCTGGTCGGCTACGCCGTCCACCGCCAGTGGCAGCACCACGGCCGTCGCACCGTAAGCCACTGCGGCGCTGGAATCGGTCACCGACAGGTCCGGCACCGGCACCACGGCGGCCGAAGCCGCCGATGCGACGCCTGTGCCGAACGCACTGCGTGCGACCACCACGAAGCGATAGGCACTGCCATTGACCAGGCCGCGCACGGTGATCGGCGACGTCGTGCCCGTTGCGGTGATGCCGCCCGGCTGCGCGGTCACGGTGTAATCGACGATGGCGCCGCTGCCGGGCTGTGCCGCATCGAAATGCACCTGCACCTGTCCATCACCAGCCACGCCCCGCACGTTGGCGGGCGCCGAGGGCAGATCGGCGCCGACACGGATGCCGGTGGTCGCTCCCACGTTGGCCAGCACAGTGCGCGCATCGGTACCCTGCGCATTGCGCAGGCTGCCCGCAGCGGCCTGCAGCGACTCCACCGCGATGCCATTCTCATCGCGATCGTCGGCCTGCAGCGTGTACTGGAAGCGCAGCATGCTGCCCTGCGCGTTTGTTTCGTGTGCCGCCAGCAGCGCAACACGGCCCAGGCTGCCGATCCGCAGCAGCAGCTGCGGTGCGGCCCCCACCTGCAGGGCCTGGTCGAACTGCACGGCAAACGACAGCACCTGCCCGGCCAGGTACCGCCCCTCGGCGGGCACCTGCACGCCGGTCACCGACGGAGCGTCCTGCACGGTGAGGGCTTCGGACGGCACCGATCCCTGGCCGGCACCTGCCGCGTTGAAGGCGGTCACCACGAAGCGATGTGCGATACCGGCCGGCAGCCCGTCGATACGCAGCGGACTGCCGCTGCCGCGCACGCGCAGGCCACCCGGCAATGCCTGCAGCAGGTAGCTGTCGACGGCACTGCCGCCATCGAACGCCGGGGCCTGGAAGCTCACCTCCACGCTGCCGGCCACAAGCGCGACCGCCGTGATGCGGGGCGCGCCGGGCACCACCGCCTGCACCGCGAACGCGCGGCTGACACGTGGTGCGGGCTGGGTCGCGGCATCGCCCGGCTGGTCGGCGTCGATGCTGCAGGTGCCGATGGCCAGCAGTGTCACCCGGCCATCGGCGCTGATGCTGCAGACCTGCGGCGTGCTGCTGGCCAAGGCCACCGGCAGGCCGCTGCTCGCGCTGACAAGCACCTGCGGCGTGCTGCCGAAGGGCTGTGCATCCAGCGGCGCGAACTGGATCAGCTGCTGCGCCATGGGCACCACCTCGCCCGACGCGGTGGACGCCGCGCCCAATCCCGCCTGCGTGCGCGCGGTGACCGTGAAGCGGTACGCGGTGCCATTCTGCAGGCCATTGAACACGGCGGGCGAGGTGGTGGCCTGCTGCTGCAATCCACCTGGCTGGGCGGTCATCAGGTAATCCAGCACCGGGCTGCCGCCATCCTGCGCAGGCGCGGCGAACTGCAGCGTCGCTGCACCATCGCCTGCCACCACATCGGTGATGGACGGCGCACCGGCCGGCTGCGCCCCCACCAGGATGCCGCCCGTGGATCCCACACCCGCCAGCGTCAACACTGCATCGACGTCATCGATGTTGCGGAGGCTGCCACCTGCCAGCTGCAGACCGTCGATGCCGATGCCGTCCTCGTCGGACTGGCCTGGCAACACGGTGTAGCTGAAGAGCAGCTGGTTGCTGCCCGAACCGGAGCGGTACTGGGCCGCCACGTGCTGGCCGCCGATGGACAACTGCAGCTCCGGCACGCCCTGCACGACCACCGGCTGGTCCAGCTGCAGGTGGAACTCAAGGGTGGCACCGGCCAGGTAGCGACCGGCGGCCGGCACCTGCAGGCCGGTCAGGCGCGGCACCGTCGGCATCGTCACCGCGTCGGACTCGGCCGAAAACAGTCCTGGGCCCGTCGCCGTACGCGCGCGCACCGCGAAGGTGTAGGTCAGGCCGGGCTGCAGGCGGGTCACCCGCACCGGGCTGGATGCACCATTGACCACGGCACGCGTCGACCGCGTCACCACTTCATAGCTGAGAATCGGGCTGCCGCCATCGCTGCTGGGGACATCGAAGTACACGTCCACGCTGGTCGCACCCACGCGCTCGACGCGGCGCAGTGTCGGCGCCGACGCCTGCACTGCCAGCACAGTGACGCTCTGCTCCACCGGCTGTGCGGCGCGCGTACCGCCATTGCCGGGCTGCAGCGCGCGCACCGTACAGGTGCCCAGCGCGGACAGGCGCAGGCTGCTCGGCCCTTCCAGCGCACAGGTCAGCGGGGTCAGGCTTTCAAACACGACGACCAGGCCGCTGCTGGCCGTGGCGTTCAGCGCCAGAAGCGACCCGAGCGGCTGGTCACCAGGGGCGTCGAACTGGATCGTCTGCGCGCTCATCGGCGTAACCGGCGCACTCGCCTGCGACGCCGGGCTGGTGCGGCTGCCATTGTGCGCGATGACCTGGAACTGCACCGGCGTGCCATTGGCCAGGCCGGTCACCAGGATCGGCGACTGGGCACCCACGGCGATGAAGCCGGTGGATGCCATCACCGCGTACTGCAGGATGGGCATACCGCCGGTCTGCGCAGGTGCGGTGAAGCTCACCTCGGCCTGGCCATCGCCGGCCACGGCTACCACCGCGGTGGGCGCATCGGGCGCGATGGCCGCGATGTTGCCTGACAGCGGCTCGTGGGCGCTTGCGTTCGCTGCATCGGTGACCTGCACGGTGACGCCGAACGCGCCAGCGGACTGCGGCGTGCCATGCAGCCGACCGTCGGTTTCCAGCAGCAGCCCAGCAGGCAGCGTGCCGTCGCGGACGCTGAACGTGTACGGCAACGTGCCGCCGCTGGCGCTCAGGTTGAAATCCACCTCGCTACCGACGGTGAGCTGCTGCACGGCGGGCGGTGCCAGTTGCAGGGGCTGCGCAGCGGCGGTGATGCAGCGGATCTGGACCGGACTGATGTAGGTGCCCGTGGCGATCCGCATGTAAAGGCCGCTGGCCACGAGGAAGCTGCTGGGAACGGTTGCGCTGTGTGGCCCCGCAGAACCGGTATGGCTGCGGTAGTCGTAGGCCACCTGAGCGACATTCTGGCTGCGGAGATTGACCATTTCGGCAGAGGCCGGCGATCCGCCGATGCCTGCCCCATTGTCGGTGAAGCTGAGTTCCAGCGATTCGCCTGCCAGGAACATGCCGGGTGCGACCGTCCGGATAACGCTCGTCGTGGTGCCCAGCGCATTGATGGCGTCGCAGACCTGCGATGCTGCCTGCGCTACACCCGTACCTGCCAGCAGCTGCAACAGCAGCACACACATCCAGACGACGACGCGCCCCGCCCCACTCTTCCCTGCTACCGCCGACATCGATCCGTTCCCCTTGAATGAAGGGGGCGCACACGCCGGTCCATCGCCGCGCGTGCGGCAATGGCTCATGGTCGGTGTGGTTCCCCCTGGTACCGGTGCGGTAACGGCACGCAACGGGGGAACTTGAGCGCCTGTCGCAGGGCTCTCGCCACGGACCTGCCTGCTGCAAACTGGCGCTAGCCGACCGCCCGCGCAAGCACTTCACGCAACGCCGTGGCCACGCCCGCCACGGCACCCTGCGGCAGGACCGCCCGCTGGCGGGAACGCGAACGCGGTGGCTGCCACGCCAGGCAGATGCGACCGGAATCATCCCGCCAGCCCACCACCTTCCAGTCATCAAGCAGATCGCCACAACTGAGCAGATGGCGCTGCGCCCTGGTGTAAAGGGTCTCGGCAGCGGGGTCTTCCGCATCCTGTTCCGAGGCGGAGAACATATGCAGCAGCGCGGCATCGGCCTGGCTCAGTGACATCGTCCGAAGCGCGCTGGGCAGCGCCGGCAACCGCAGCAGCGCCTGCAGGAAGCTGCCCACGTAGCCGTCGAAATAGACGCCGCCGTCAAGTGCCCCCAGGGGCTGCCCTGCGCACCAGAAGCATGCCCGGCCATAGCCCCTGGCTGGGTTGTCGAGACTGAACTCCAGTGCGAACACCTCGGGATTGCCGAGCATGAGCATCAACGCATCTCCGCGCCTGCGCTGCACGGCATCACTCGAACGAACCGACCGAGTCGTGGGCCAGGTTGTCGAAGCGGGTGTATTCGCCGAAGAATTTCAGCTTGCACGAACCGGTGGGGCCACCACGGTGCTTGCCGATGATGATCTCGGCCAGGCCCTTGTCCGGCGAGTTTTCCTTGTTGTAGTAATCGTCGCGGTAGATGAACACGATCATGTCCGCGTCCTGCTCGATTGCGCCCGATTCGCGAAGATCGGCCATCACCGGGCGCTTGTCGGTACGCGTTTCCAGCGATCGGTTCAACTGCGAAAGCGCGATGACCGGTACGTTCAGCTCCTTGGCCAGGCCCTTCAGCGATCGCGAGATTTCCGAGATTTCGGTCGCGCGGTTTTCGCTGTTGCCCGGCACGCTCATCAGCTGCAGGTAGTCGATCACGATCAGGCCCAGGTCGTGCTCGCGCTTCAGGCGGCGGCACTTGGAACGCAGGATCTCCGGCGACACGCCCGGCGTATCGTCGATGAAGATCTTGGTTTCCTTCAGCATCTTGATCGCGCTGGTGACCCGGCTCCAGTCCTCGTCTTCCAGCTGGCCGGTACGCAGTCGCTGGGCGTTGATGCGGCCGTTGGAGGAAATCAGGCGCATCGCCAGCTGCGAGGCCGACATTTCCATCGAAAACACCGCCACGCCCTTCTTCGACTTGATCGCCGCATACTCGGCGATGTTCAGCGCGAAGGTGGTCTTGCCCATCGCCGGGCGCGCCGCGAGGATGATCAGGTCGGTCGGCTGCAGGCCGGCGGTCATCGCATCGAAATCGGTGTAACCGGTCGGCAGGCCGGTGATGTTGCCGCCGTTCTCGAAGCGGTTGCGCAGTTCTTCAAAGGCGTCCTTCAGCGCGCCGGGCATGGCCACGAAGTCGGTGCGGCCGCGCGCACCCTGCTCGGCGATCGCGAACACGCTCTTCTCGGCCGACGCCAGCAGTTCACTGCTGTCGCGACCTTCGGGCTGGAAACCGTCATTGACGATGTCGGTACCGACTTGGATCAGCTGCCGCAGCACCGCCTTGTCACGCACGATCTCGGCGTAGGCGACGATATTGGCCGCCGAGGGCGTGGTGCTGGCCAGCTCGATCAGGTAGGCGCCATCGCCGACCAGTTCCATCTTGCCCTGCGATTCAAACCATTCGCCCAGGGTGACCGCGTCGAACGGACGCTCGCGCTCGGACAGCTCGCGGATCGCCCGGTAGATCATCTGGTGATCGCGGCGGTAGAAATCGGTCTCGGTCAGCTGGTCGTTGACCCGGTCGTAGGCTTCCGGGGCCAGCATCAGGCCACCCAGCACCGCCTGCTCGGCTTCCACCGAATGCGGCGGCACGCGCAGTTGATCGATGCGCGACTCGTCGCGTTCGCGGTCGAAGCCATCACCGCGCTCTTTGCGGTTGGAACGGAAGCCGGGACGGGCGGACATGCTGCGGTGTTTCCTGCGAAAGTAGGCCAGACGAGTGTAGGCATGCGCCGACCCCGGCGGCCATGGACAAGCCTGTGGATAAGCTGTGGCCGAACGGGGGATATCCGCCGCTGTGCGACGTACCTGTCCGGCCTATGGAGACCCATTATCGCATGGGGTCAGAGCCCGCCGCAGAATGGGGTCGGATCCCTCTGCGCAGCAGAGGGCTCCGACCCCAAAGGCAGCGTCAATCGCCCTTGGCGTGCACCGCAATCAGCTTCAGGAAGCGGTCCACATAGCCCTGAAGGAATTTCTGCGTGCCCTCGTTATGGATCGTGCCATCGGCGCCGATCAGTTCATCCTTGAAATGGATGAACGCCTCCGGCTGCCCCAGTACGTGCATGTCCAGGAAGGCCAGGCTGTTGCGAAGGTGCTGCTGGGCCACCGCCGTGCCGATCTGGCCGATGGAGGCGCCGATCACCGCCGCCGGCTTGCCGCCGAACGCGCTGTCACCATACGGCCGCGAGCCGATATCGATGGCGTTCTTCAGCACGCCGGGCACGGAACGGTTGTACTCAGGGGTGACGAACAGCACCGCATCGGCGGCACGGACCTCGTCCTTCAGGCGCGTGCCCTGCGCCGGATAGCTGCCATCGAAATCCTGGTTGTACAGCGGCAGATCGTCGATGCGCACGTACTGGAAACGCGCGCGATCGCCGGCCAGCTTTTCCAGTGCAAGGGCCAGCCTGCGGTTGCAGGATTCCTTGCGCAGGCTGCCAACGAACACGGCAATGGTGGGAACAGGCATGGTGGGGCACTCCTGGCGGGAAAAGGCCAGCCTAGCGGCCAGCCCGGTGTGCCCCGGTGAAGATCAACCGCGCGCCACGCCCGCCCGCACCTGCCGCCAATGGTCCTGCCAGGCCTGGAACATCAGCACGTTCCACAGGTGGGTGTGCCACTTGCGCTGCCCCCCCAGGAACTGCTGCCACAGCGGCTGCACCGCCGCCGCCGACAACACGCCTTCGCGTTCCAGCCGTGCCGGCTGCAGCAGGTCATCGGCCCACGGCCGCAGGTCGCCCTTCAGCCACTCACTCACCGGCGCGCCGAAGCCGCGCTTGGGCCGGTGCACCATCGACTGCGGCACATAGCGGCCCAGCACGCGCTTGAGCAGCACCTTGCTGGTGTCCTCGCTGCGCTTGAAGGCCAGCGGCAGCGACCAGGCGAATTCGGCCACACGCCAGTCCAGCAGCGGTGCCCGCGCTTCCAGGCTGACCGCCATCGAGGTCCGGTCCACCTTGCACAACAGGTCGTCGGGCAGGTAGCTGACAAAATCGGCCAGCATCATCGCGTCGGCCGGCGTACCGGCGCCGTGCAGCGGGTCGGCCAGATCGTAGAAGCTGCCGGCCTCGCGCGCGCCGATCACCGCCGACGCCGGGTCACGCCAGCGCGAGATGCGGTTGCGGTAGACATCGCCGATGCCGCGCGCGCCGGTCTCGGCCAGCAGCGCGGCCAGGCCGCCCGTGCGCGAGGATTCGCCCTGCTGGTGTGCACGCGCGCCCATCCAGCGCCGCAGCGGCGCCGGCACGCGGCCCAGCATCTGCCAGTTGCGCAGCGCGCGCACATAGCGGGTGTAGCCGAAGAACAGTTCATCACCACCGTCACCGGACAGGGCCACGGTCACGCCCTGCCGCGCCAGCCGCGCTACCAGGGCGGTCGGCACCTGCGAGGCATCGGCGAAGGGCTCGTCGAACATCGCCGGCAGCTGCGGCACCACCGCCAGCGCATCGGCGCCACTCACGTACAGCTCGGTGTGGTCACAACCCAGGTGGCCGGCCAGCTCTTTCGCCAGCGGCGCCTCGTCATGGTGCGAGCCGCTGAAGCCGATGCTGAAACTGTGCACCGGCTGCGTGCTCTGCGCCTGCATCAGCGCGGCTACCAGCGACGAATCGGTGCCACCGGACAGGAACACGCCCACCGGCACGTCGGCCACCATGCGCAGCGCCACGGCATCGCGCAGCAGGCCGTCCAGCTGTTCCTCGGCCTCCTCGATGCGGCCCTGGAACGGTGCGGCCAGCGCCGCCTGCATGCGCGCGCGCGCATCCCAGTACGGGCGCTGGGCCTGCTCGGGGCGGTGCGCGGCGGCACCGGCGGCCACCATCGCCGCATCCAGGCGCAGCACGCGGCCCGGCATCAGCTTGTAGCAGCGCTGGTGGATGCTGTGCGGGGCCGGGATGTAATCCAGGCGCAGCAGCAGGGTCAGTGCATCGCGATCAATGTCGTTGTCGAAGTCCGGGTGCTGCCACAGCGCCTTCAGCTCGGAACCGAACACCAGCGTGTCGCCGGCCCAGCCGTAGTACAGCGGCTTCTTGCCCACCCGGTCGCGGGCCAGCCACAGGCACTGCTCCTGGCGGTCCCACAACGCTATGGCGAACATGCCGTTGGCACGCTGCAGGGTGTCCTCGACGCCCCACTGCAGGATCGCCGCCAGCAGCACCTCGGTATCGGAATGGCCACGGAACGTATGCCCCAGCGGTTCAAGCTCGGCACGCAGCGCGGCGAAGTTGTAGACCTCGCCGTTGTAGGCCATCACGTAACGGCCGTCGGCCGAGGCCATCGGCTGGTGGCCCAGCGGCGAAAGGTCGAGGATGCTCAGGCGGCGGTGCGCCAGAGCGATGCCAGCGGCGGCGTCGACCCAGCTGCCGCCGTCATCCGGCCCGCGGTGGTGCAGCGCCTGCCCCATGGCCAGCACCTGCGCCTGCAGCGCCTCGGCCGGCGACTGCGCCGCCGGCAACAACATTCCCGCCAATCCACACATGCATCAGGGTTCCTGCGCCAGATCGAGGGCGGCGCCAATCACTGCATTGTCGCTTGGAAGACCGAACATTGCTGCCCCCGCCAACGGCGTATAGGTATCGGCGCCGCAGACCCGCCGCAGCGGCAGGTGGCCCTGCCCGGCCTCGACCAGGGCGGTGACCACGCCCTCGCCCACCCCGCCGCTGTGCCGCCCCTCGTCCAGCACCAGCACCCGCCGCGCGCTGGCGGCCTGGGCAGCAATGAAGGCCGCGTCCAGCGGCACCAGCCAGCGCAGGTCGACCACCCGCACCTGCCAGCCCGTCCGGGCCTCGATGGCAGGCAGCGCGCGCAATGCCATCGGTACGCCGTTGCCGTAGGTGAAGATCACCAGGTCGTCGGCATCCGGTGCGTAGACCCGGCCCTCGCCCAGCACCAGCGCCTGCCCCGGCGGCGGGTACTCGAACAGCCACTGGCCATCACCGGCCGCGTGCAGGTCCTTGCTCATGTACAGCGCAATGGGCTCCAGGAACACGGCCACCCGGCCATCCACCCGGGCCAGCGCCGAGAGGGTGCGCAGCATCATCACCGCGTCATCGCCCCGCGACGGGCACCCCACCACCAGGCCGGGGATGTCGCGCAGCGCAGTGATCGAGTTGTCGTTGTGGAAATGGCCGCCAAAGCCCTTCTGGTAGCCCAGGCCCGCCACCCGCACCAGCATCGGGTTGCGGAACTGGTCGTTGGAGAAGAACTGCAGCGAACAGGCCTCGCCGCGCAGCTGGTCGATGGCGTTGTGCAGGTAGGCCAGGTACTGGATTTCCGGAATCGGCAGCAGGCCGACATTGGCCAGGCCCTGCGCCATGCCCAGGATCATCGTCTCGTCCAGCAGCGTGTTGAACACCCGGCGCGGGCCGAAGCGGCGCATCAGGTCCTTGCTGACCGTGTAGACCCCGCCCTTCTGCGCCACGTCCTCGCCGAACAGCAGCGCCTGCGGGTACTTGCACAGCAGTTCCTGCAGCGCATGGTTGATCTGCACCGCCAGGTGCCGTGGTGGCTGCCGTTCCGGCAGCGACTCGGCGCCGCCGTACAGCGCCTCGCGCGCTTCCGCCGGTACCGCGCGCCTGGCTTCGGCCATCACCGCCGCCGGCGTATACGGCGCCAGCGGCGCGACCACTTCATCCAGCGACTGCAGCTTGGGCCGCCCTTCGGCCTCCGAGGCGGCCGACAGGCAGCGCGCGCGCAGACTCTCGTAGGCGGCTTCGATGCCGGCGGCATCCATCCAGCCCGATTCCAGCGCGATCTGCGCCGAACGCAGCAGCGGATCCTGTGCCTCGGCCGCGCACAGATCGGCCAGCGCACGCCATTCCACTTCAAAATCGGTACCGGCGTGGCCCATCAGGCGGGTGGTGCGCAGGTGCAGGAAAGTCGGCCGACGGGTACGACGGCAATGCTCGACGGCGGCCTGCACCTGGGCGTGGCCCGCCGCCAGGTCCAGGCCGTCGGCGTAGTAGTAGTCCAGGCCCGGCTGGCGGCTGAAGCGTTCGGCAATCCAGCCGTCCGGGGTCCGCACCGAGATGCCCAGTCCGTTGTCTTCGCAGACGAACAGGATCGGCGCTGGCAGCTTCTGGTAAGCCGACCACATCGCCGTGTTGAACGCCGTCTGCGCGGTGGCATGGTTGGCCGACGCATCGCCGAAGGAACACAGCACGATGCTGTCGGCAGGGATCGGCAGCGGCTGGCCCAGGCGCTTGCCGCTTTCAATGGCCAGCGCGGTGCCCAGCGCCTTGGGCAGGTGCGAGGCAATGGTCGAGGTCTGCGGCAGCACCCACAACGGACGGCTGCCCCACACCTTGTGGCGGCCACCACTGGCGGGATCATCGGCACTGGCGGCGAAGGACAGCGCGGCGTCCCGCAACGGATCCAGCCCCGGCACCTGCCGCGCACGCTCGGCCATGAAGGCTCCGGAGCGGTAGTGCAGGAACGCGGGATCGGTATGCCGGCAGGCCCGTGCCAGCAGCGCGTTGCCTTCGTGGCCGGAGGACCCGATGGTGTAGAAGACCTTGTTCTGCAGGCGCAGCACGCGCGCCATCAGATCCAGCTGGCGGCTGGCCATCTGCGAATCGAACAGCTCGGCGAACGCCGCTGCGCTCAGCGTACTGCCCGGCAGGATCGGCGCTTCGGGTGCGGGCTTCGCACGCGGCAGACCGCGCCAGCCGCGCACGGCCTCGAGGAAATTGACGTCGCATACCTCGGCGCGGTTGAGCGCGCGCATGCGTGCAGGAATCGGATCGGGAACCACAGCAAACATCGAACACCCTCCGTGTCGTTGTTGCATTCCGCCGGGCGCGGCCCTGCTTCCGTAGCGTCGAGCCTGCTCGACGCTACCCCCGTCCCTCCAGGCGTGCGCGCACTTCCGCCGTGACCGCCGGCATCGCCACGAACCTTGGCTGCTCGCGTACCCGCTGCAACCAGGCACGCACTTCCGCGAACGGCTGCAGCGAAATGCCACCGTCGGCGGCGACGTCGGTATAGGCGAACAGCGCGATATCGGCGATGCCGTACTCGCTGCCGGTAAACCATTGCGCCTGCCGCAGATGCTGCTCCATCACCGCCAGCGCCGTGGCCGCGCGCTCGTGCAGGCGCGGCAGTTCGGCGCGACGCGGGGAATCCAGGCCGGTCCAGCCACGGATGAAGCGCGCCACGGCCACGCAGGGCTCATGGCTGTACTGCTCGAAGAACATCCAGCTCAACGCCTGCGCCCGTTCCCAGCCATCGCTGGGCAGGTAGGGCGTGCCTTCGGCCAGCCAGAACAGGATCGCGTTCGATTCGGTCAGCACGCGGCCGTCGTCGCGCACGATCAGCGGCACCTTCGCGTTGGGGTTGAGCGCCAGGAATTCGGGGGTATGGGTCTGCCCATGCGCACTGTCCACTTCCACCCAGCGGTAGCGGCTGCCGAGCTGCTCCAGCAGCAGCCGCACCTTGTAACAGTTGCCGGAGACCGACATGCCATGCACCGTCAACGGTACGCGTTCATCCACCATCAGCTGCTCCAGGGCTCCCCGGCCGACGGCCGGCTGCGTGCAGTCTGGCAAGCGCATCGGCCGATGCCAAGCGCGGGTGCAGCATCAACGGCCGCGCTGCTGCCAGTCCGCGCGCGACTGGCCCCAGATCTCCAGCGGCTTGCCCTCGTAAGGAGGCGGCAGCTCACCCATGCGCAACAGTCGGCTGCCCAGCTTGCGCGCCACCGCCTTGGATTTCTCGTTGTCCTCGGCAATGGTATGGATCACCTCGTCCCAGCCCTGCGTGGCAAATGCCCAATCGATGGCAGCCACCGCCGCTTCCGGGGCATAGCCGCGGCCCCAGCTTGCACGGCGGATGCTCCAGCCCACTTCGGGGCCGGGCCATCCCAACGGTTGCCACGGGCCCATGCGGCCGACCCATTCGCCACTGGCTTTCTCGATGACGCTGAACATGGAACAGCCGAACAGCTGCCAGGCCCCAGCCAGGCTGCAGAAACTCCGCCAGGCCACCGAAGGCAGCTGCACCCCGCCCAGGCTGCGCATCACCTCTTCATCGGCGCAGAAGGCCAGGTAGGGTTCCAGGTCCTGGGCCTGCGGCGGACGCAGGATCAATCGATCGGTTTCGATGCGCAGGTCGAAGATGCTCATGCAGGCTCCCGCCAGATACGTGACGGGTCATCATCGTCGATCGGCGCACGGAATCCATGCCCGCAAACGACACAGGCCGGCAAACGCCGGCCTGTGCAATACGTCCCGCAGGTAAAGCGTTACTGGCGGTTGGCCGCTGCATCACCCGCGGCTGCGGTCTGCGTGACCAGCTGGCCATCCACCACCGGCAGGCGGTCACTGGTCGGCTTGCTGTCCATCCGCACGGTCTTTTCCGCGCCGTCATAACGGTACGTCACGTTGTAACCCTTGACCACATCGTTGGTGCCCATCGCGATGCGCGTACCCGGCTTGCTCGCCATGCGCATGGTGCCGGTGGTGCCGTCTTCGTTGCGGTAGGTCACGTTGTAACCGGTGACGCGGCTCGACTCGGAGGTCGCGGTTTCCGTGTGGCACTGGCGTTCGGTGCGGTTGACCACACGGCCACCCACGTGACGCTTGTCCACCTGGTTGCCGATGAAGCCACCGGCCACGGCGCCTGCGGCAGTGGCAGCCTTCTTGCCGTTGCCGCCACCGACCTGGTTGCCCAGCAGGCCACCGACCACGGCGCCGACGACGGTGCCGCCCACGTTGCCATCGCGCTCAGGCAGGCGTTCCTGCACCACCACGTCCTGGCAGACCTCATGCGGCGTCTGCGTGGTGGAGGTCTCGCGCACCGGCTCGGTACCGATGACCGTGGCATAGGCCTTCTGCTTTTCGGTGAGCGGATCGACCTTCAGCACATCGGCATATTCCAGGCCACGCGGCGCCGTGGCATCGACCGCATCGCCGCGCGCGCCATCGTCGGCAGCGCTGCCGTCGACCAGGCGCGATTCCGCGGGGTTGGCGGCACCCAGTGCCGGGGCCTTGTCACCACTCTTCATGAAGGCGGCGGTTGCAATGCCACCCACCAGCAGCGCGCCCGCTGCGACCAGGACAGTTGTAGTTGTGCTTTTCATGACCTGCTCCTTGCGGACCGTCCGCAACGTTCTCGATGCAGATTGCAGCATGCGCTGCCTGAACGGAATCTCCACATTTCCTGCTCATGGCCGTAACCCATTCAGCATCGGGAAATGCACGGCCCGTGGTAGCGTTTGCACCTCGCCCACGTGGAGCGCCGCCATGGCCAACCCGATGCTGCTGCCGGTCCTGCAATGGGCACGCCGGCTGCGCTACCCCACCCTGTTCAAGCTGACTGCCGGTCTGTTCGCGTTGACCCTGTTCATTCCCGATCCGATTCCCTTCGTGGACGAACTGGTGCTGGGCCTGGGCACCCTGCTGCTGGCCAACTGGAAGCAGCGCAGCGCGGCGCCGCCACCGCTGGAACAGCGTTGAACATGCTGGTCGACACCCATTGCCACCTGGATGCCAGCGAGTTCGACCCCGACCGCAGCACGGTGATCGAACGCGCCCGTGCCGCGGGCGTGCAGGCCCAGGTGGTGCCGGCCGTAACCGCCGCCAGCTGGCCGAAACTGCGCAAGGTCTGCCAGCAGGCCTCGGGACTCTACCCAGCCTACGGCCTGCACCCGATGTTCCTGGCTGAGCACCGCCCCGAGCACCTGCAGCAGCTGCGCGCGTGGATCGAGCGCGAACGCCCCTGCGCGATCGGCGAATGCGGGCTGGATTTCTTCGTTGAGGACCTGGATGCCGACGCCCAGCAGGACTACTTCATCGGCCAGCTGAAGCTGGCGCGCGACTTCGAGCTGCCGGTGATCGTGCACGCGCGCCGGGCCGTGGATGCGGTGATTGCTGCGATCCGCCGCGTCGGTGGCCTGCGCGGCGTGGTGCACAGTTTTTCCGGCAGCCCGGAACAGGCGGCGCAGCTGGACAAGCTCGGCTTCCTGCTTGGGCTCGGTGGGCCGCTGACCTACGAGCGCGCGCAGCGCCTGCAGCGCCTGATACGCGAGATGCCGCTGCATCAGCTGCTGCTGGAAACCGATGCCCCGGACCAGCCCGACGCAGGCATCCGTGGCCAGCGCAATGAACCGGCGCGGCTCTCGGTGATCGCCCGCCATGTGGCTGCACTGCGCGGCACCGACGTGGCGGCGGTTGCACAGGCCACCAGCGAAAACGCCCGCCGACTGTTCGGCCTGCCAACCCCCTGACGGGTAATGCGGCCGCCAACCGGCAACCCAGAAATGCCAGACGGTAATGCCGGCCGCTGGCCGGCAACCCAGAAATACCCAACCGTAACGCCGGCCGCCGACCCGCAACCCAGAAATCCCAACGGTAGTGCCGGCCGCTGGCCGGCAACCCAGCAACGCCCGAATCAGGCCGGATCCCGGCCAGCAGCCGGCACACCCCTCTTCTTCGGCTCCAGCAGCATCTCCAGCGCCTTGCCCACCGCAGCGAACGCGAACGCGCCGGTGATATGGGTCGCCGCGCCCAGGCCGGCGCCGCAATCCAGCTTCAGCGCCGCATCGGCCCCCAGGTTCGGCCGCAGGCCACAGACGCTGCCATCGGCCTGCGGATACTTCACGTTCTCCAGCGAGTACACCGCCGGTACGCCGAAGTAACGCTTGGCGTTCTTGGGGAAATTGAACTCGCTGCGCAGCTTCTTGCGGATCAGCGCCAGCATCGCGTCGTGCTCGGTGCGCGAGACATCGCGGATGCGCACCAGGGTCGGATCGGTGCGCCCACCGGCAGCCCCCACCGTCAGCAGCGGCAGCTTGCGGCGGCGGCACCAGGCGATGGTTTCCACCTTCACCCGGAAGCTGTCGCACGCGTCGATCACCAGGTCGAACCCCCGATCCAGCAGCTCGGCCATGTTGCCGGTGGTGAGGAAGGCCTGCACGGCCTCGACGTCGATCTGCGGATTGATCGCGCGGCAGCGCTCGGCCATCGCTTCGGACTTGTTGCGGCCGTAGTTGCCCTCCATTGCCGGCAGCTGCCGGTTGGTGTTGGACACGCAGATGTCATCGGCATCGATCAGGGTCAGGTGGCCCACGGCCGAACGGGCCAGCGCTTCCACCACCCACGAGCCGACGCCGCCCATGCCCACCACTGCCACGCGGCTGCCCTGCAGGCGCTCGATCGCGCCGACGCCATACAGCCGTTCGATGCCGGCAAAGCGTTGTTTGACCTGTTCGTTCATCGGGCTATTTTAGCGTGCAGGCAACGGCGGCCACAGCAGGTCGCCATCAAACCCACCGTTGCACGGCCGGAGATTCCGCATGGAGGAGCACGCATGAACGCCAGCCCGTCCCGTCGCCCGTCTGCCACCCAGCGCTACCTGTTCGTGCTCGCCCTGGGCCTGCTGATCGGCCTGGTGGCCACCGTGATGGTGGGCCGTGCACTGCAGGCGGGGCGCGATCCCTTCCCGCACAGCCTGATGCACGTGATGCAGCGGCAGGCCGAGCTGCTGCAGCAGGCCCAGCAGCAGAACCGTTGCAGCCTGGCTGACAGCGTGCCGCGCCTGCAGTCGCTGCGCCTGCTCTCCAACGACCTGGACCTGGCCTTTCCCGGGCTGAAGGAGGATGCGCGCTTCCAGCAGCACGCCAGCCAGTACCGGGCCAGCCTCAATGCCGCGCTCGCTGCACCGCCCAGCGACTGCGCGGCGCTGGCCAGAGTTGTGCAGAACGTGCAGGACGATTGTCGGGCCTGCCATCAGGATTTCCGCTGATTCATCCTGCAGCCGGGGAAGGCAGGCGCGATTGGCGCTTCGTTCACGCTGGAAAGTGGACGATTCGATCACCCTGCTGCATGACGCAGTACCACCCTACCGCCGCCTTCACGGCCAGGAGACGCCCCATGAAGATCCAGCTCATCGCCGCTAGCGCCATCGCTACCCTCGCCCTGGCCGGCTGCGCCACCTCGCCTGGTTACGGCGGCGGTGGTTACAACAACGGCGGCTACAACAATGGCGGCTACGGCAACGACGGCTACAACCAGAACCGCTGTGCCGACTGCGGCATCGTCACCCGCATCAACACCGTGGCTTCGGGCCGTACCGCGCCGAGCGCGACCGGCGCCATCCTCGGCGGCATCGTGGGCGCTGTGGCCGGTCATGAGATCTCCGACCACACCGGTGGCAGCCGTGGCAACAAGAACGTCGCCGCCGCCGCAGGCGCAGTGGGCGGCGCCCTGGCCGGGAACCAGATCCAGAAGAACGTGACCAGCGATACGTACGACATCACCGTACGCATGGACGATGGTCGCACCATCGTGGTCAACCAGCGCGATCTGGCGGGCATCCGCGAAAACACCTACGTGCGCGTGGTCAACGGCCGCGTCATCCTGCGCTGATCCGGCAGGCGAAGGTGGCAATGAAAAAGGCCCGCTTGCGCGGGCCTTTTTCGTGCGATGCGTTGTGGCCGGTCAGACCGGCTGCACGGCATCGGCCTGCAGGCCCTTCTGGCCCTGCACGACGGTGAAGGTGACCTTCTGGCCTTCCTTCAGGCTCTTGAAGCCCTGGGTCTGGATGGCACGGAAATGCACGAACACGTCTTCGCCGTTTTCACGGCTGATGAAGCCGAAGCCCTTTGCATCGTTGAACCACTTGACGGTACCGGTCTCGCGATCAGACATCTCACTCACTCCCTGGTGACTCTCTCTTGTTGTTGGAAACGCCTGTTGGGCGGCTGACAAGCAAGGGGGAAGCGAGGTGCAACGATGCAGCGGATCGGTGAGATCTTGCTTCATCAGGCCACGATCCACGGTGACCTTGCCAAGCTCAGCGACTGCAACTTAACCCGACCAAAACGAAAAAGCAACTGGCAAAATCGCTTACTGTCAACCCCAAAAAGACAACCATACGGAACAGCATGGACCTCTCATTCATCTTGTATCTGCTAGCGGTCATTTTTGTCCTGGTCGGGATCGCCGGCATCGTCCTGCCCGCCCTGCCCGGCGTACCGCTGGTCTTCGCCGGCCTGCTGCTGGCCGCGTGGGCCGATGGCTTCAACCATGTCGGCTGGCCCACCCTGCTGGCGCTTGGCGTGCTCACCGCGCTGTCCCTGCTGGTGGACATCCTGTCCACCGTAGTGGGTGCGCAGCGGGTGGGCGCCAGCCGAAAGGCGCTGTGGGGCACCTTCATCGGCAGCATCGTCGGCCTGTTTTTCATGCCCGTCGGCCTGTTTGCCGGTCCATTGCTGGGGGCCCTGCTGGGCGAGTACTGGCACACCCGCGAGCTTGGGCGTTCGACCAAGGTAGGCCTGGCGACCTGGCTCGGCATCCTGCTGGGGCTGGCGCTGAAGCTGGCCGTCGTGATCGCCATGCTGGGACTGTTCGCCTTCGCCTGGTTCCTGTGAACCACCGGCCTTCACGCCACACGCACGCCCGCGCCGGGCATAACTCAAGGGGGCTGGCCGTCGTCACGGGCAGCCGCCACACTGTATGTCTATCCGCATTCACCCCCTGAAGGGCCTGCTGCAATGACCCTCCCCACGCTGCTCCCCCGCTTCGCCCCGCTGGCGTTGGCCCTGGCCAGTGCGCCGCTGGCCGCACAGGAAATCGCACCGACCGCGACCACCACGCCCGCCGGCTGCGCTGCCATCGACACCGATGCCGCACGCCTGGCCTGCTATGACCGCTTGTTCGGCCGCAATGCCCAGGCCACGGCCGAAGCGGACGCCGCCGCGCAGCAGGCCGCACAGGCCCTGCGCGAACAGCGCCGCGCCACCCGCCTCAGCCAGGGCGAGGAGAACCTGCGCGCGCGCGTGGGCGACATCTTCCGCCCGGCACCGGATGACAGCGCCCTGGCCAATGCCGGCCGCGGCTCGCTGCTGGACAGCCGCTGGGAGCTGGCCGAGGATTCCAAGCTGGGCCCGTTCCAGCTGCGTGCCTACAAGCCCGTCTACCTGCTGCCCGCGTTCTGGACCAGCGACAAGAACCAGATGCCGCAGTCGCCCAACCCGGCCAACAGCGTGACCACCCCGCAGGTGCTGGACAGTACCGAGCTGAAGTTCCAGATCAGTTTCAAGACCAAGATCGCCGAGAACCTGTTCGGCGACAACGGTGACATCTGGGCCGGCTACACGCAGAGCTCGCGCTGGCAGGCCTACAACGCCGAAAACTCGCGCCCGTTCCGCGAAACCAACTACGAGCCGGAAGTGATGATGGTGTTCCGCAACGGCTACTCTATCGGTGGCTGGCGCGGGCGGATGACCGGCATCAGCCTCAACCACCAGTCCAACGGCCGTGCCGATCCGCTGTCGCGCAGCTGGAACCGGGTGATGCTCAACATCGGCCTGGACCGCGAGAACTGGGCGCTGGTGCTGCGCCCCTGGTACCGCATTCCGGAAACCCGCAGCGATGACAACAATCCGGACATCGAGGACTACATGGGCCGCGGCGATGCGACCCTGATCTGGAACCGCAACGGCCACGAAATTTCCCTGATGGCGCGCCATTCGCTGCGTACCGGCGACCGTTCGCACGGCGCGCTGCAGCTGGATTACGGCTTCCCGATCAGCAACCTGCTGCGCGGCCACATCCAGGTGTTCGATGGCTACGGCGAAAGCATGATCGACTACAACCACAAGGCCACCTACGTGGGCGTGGGTGTATCGCTGCTGGAGTGGTTCTGATGTCGGTGACGATCTGGCACAACCCTGCGTGCAGCAATTCGCGTGGCGCGCTGGCGTTGATCCGCGAAGCCGGCATCGAACCGGTGGTGGTGGACTACCTGGCCACCCCGCCCGATGAAGCAACGCTGCGTGCGGTACTGGCCGAATCCGGCCTGTCCGCCCGTGACCTGGTGCGCAGCAAGGAAGCCACCTTCGCCGAACTGGGCCTGGCCGATGCCGATGAAGGCACCCTGCTGGCAGCCATGGCCGGGCACCCGCGGCTGATCAACCGCCCGGTGGTGCGCACGCCCAAGGGCACGCGCCTGTGCCGCCCGCCGGAGATCGTGTTGGAGCTGCTGTAACCCGTAGAGTCGACCGTTGGTCGACTGCCCTTCGCACCGCCCGCAGAATTCCCGCGCTGCGCGCGATAGTCGACCAACGGTCGACTCTACCCCGCAGGCACACCCGGTAGAGTCGACCGTTGGTCGACTGCCCTTCGCACCGCCCGCAGAAATCCCGCGCTGTGCGCGATAGTCGACCAACGGTCGACTCTACCCCGCAGGCACACCCGGTAGAGTCGACCGTTGGTCGACTGCCCTTCGCACCGGCCACAGAAATCCCGCGCTGTGCGCGATAGTCGACCAACGGTCGACTCTACCCCGCAGGCACACCCGGTAGAGTCGACCGTTGGTCGACTGCTCCTTGCACCGCCCGAAGACTCACCCGCCGCCGCACGACGCCATGCAACTGTCGGCGTTCTGGCTGCAGCTGATCAACGGCGACTGGTCCATGCAGGCCTGTGCCTGCGACATGCAGGAACGCCGCAGTTCGTCATCGGTGATCCGGTCGCACTTGCTTGCCGCCTGCGCATCGCAGGTCGAACGACGGTCCGAATCGGAGCGCGCCAGGCAGGCGCTGCGGTACTGCTGGCACGCCATCACGCATTGAGCGCTGGCGTTGTTGCCGGGCACACCGTCGTACAGATCACCGCCACTGCTGCAGGCGACAAGAGAAAACACGCACAGCATGGCGAAGCAACGGAACAATGACATTGGACACTCCCTGTTCAATACACCGGACAACCCAGCGAAGGCTAGCAATCCCGACCTTTCCGTGGCGTCAAACGAAAAACGGCGCCCTGCGGCGCCGTTTTCCTGCTTCCGGTGGCGTTACTCCACCACCACCGGAATCTTGCCGATGCGGGCCTGCCATTCGCGCGGGCCGGTCTTGTGCACCGATTCGCCGGTGGAGTCGACCGCCACGGTCACCGGCATGTCCTGCACGGTGAATTCATAGATTGCTTCCATGCCCAGATCGGCGAAGCCGACGACCTTGGCCGCCTTGATCGCCTTGGACACCAGGTAGGCCGAACCACCGACGGCCATCAGGTAGGCCGACTTGTGCTTCTTGATGGCCTCGATCGCGGCCGGGCCACGTTCGGCCTTGCCGACCATGCCCAGCAGGCCGGTCTGCGCCAGCACCTGCTCGGTGAACTTGTCCATGCGGGTGGCAGTGGTCGGGCCGGCCGGGCCCACCACTTCATCGCGCACCGGATCGACCGGGCCGACGTAGTAGATGAAGCGACCCTTCAGGTCGACCGGCAGTTCCTCGCCCTTGTTGAGCATGTCAACCATGCGCTTGTGCGCGGCGTCGCGGCCGGTCAGCAGCTTGCCGTTGAGCAGCAGGGTCTGGCCCGGCTTCCAGTTGGCCACGTCTTCCGGGGTGATCGTATCCAGGTCCACGCGGGTGCCCTTGGACGCGTCGTAGGTCAGCTTCGGCCAGTCTTCCAGCGACGGCGGATCCAGCATCACCGGGCCGCTGCCATCAAGGGTGAAATGCGCATGGCGGGTCGCAGCGCAGTTCGGGATCATCGCCACCGGCAGGTTGGCCGCGTGGGTCGGGTAATCGTTGATCTTGATGTCCAGCACGGTGGTCAGGCCACCCAGGCCCTGTGCACCGATGCCCAGCGCGTTGACCTTCTCGTACAGCTCCAGGCGCAGCTCTTCGATGCGGTTGGACGCACCACGGGCCTGCAGATCGGTGATGTCGATCGGCTCCATCAGCGCTTCCTTGGCCAGCAGCATCGCCTTTTCAGCGGTACCACCAATGCCGATGCCGAGCATGCCCGGCGGACACCAGCCAGCACCCATGGTCGGCACGGTCTTCAGCACCCAGTCGACGATGGAATCGGACGGGTTGAGCATGGCGAACTTGGTCTTGGCCTCCGAACCACCGCCCTTGGCGGCCACGATCACATCGACCGTGTTGCCCGGCACCACCTTGACGTTGACCACGCCCGGGGTGTTGTCCTTGGTGTTGACGCGCTTGCCGGCCGGATCGGCCAGCACCGAGGCGCGCAGCTTGTTGTCCGGGTGCAGGTAGGCGCGGCGGACACCTTCGTTGGCCATGTCTTCCACGCCCATGGTCGCGTCGTCCCAGCGCACGTCCATGCCGATTTCCAGGAACACGGTGACGATGCCGGTGTCCTGGCAGATCGGACGGTGGCCTTCGGCGCACATCCGCGAATTGATCAGGATCTGGGCCATCGCTTCCTTCGCGGCCGGCGACTCCTCACGCTCGTAGGCGGCGGCGAGGTTCTTGATGTAGTCGACCGGGTGGTAGTACGAGATGTACTGCAGCGCGTCGGCGATGGACTGGATGAGGTCTTCCTGCTTGATCGATGTCACGGCTTGCTCGCTTGCTCAAGGCTGGCGGGGGTAATCCGCCCATTTTACCCCCTCCCCCGGCCGCAGGGGTGGTGGTGCTGGCCGCTGGCCGGCAAGATCGCACCAGGTCCGTGTCACGTCCCCACCCTCTACGGCGTCCTTGCCCACATGAACGCTGAATCGACCTTCCAGACCCACCGCCCACGCCTGATGGCGCTGGCCTACCGCCTGCTGGGCAGCCGCGCCGATGCCGAGGACGTCGTGCAGGATGCCTGGCTGCGCTGGTCCGGGGCCGACCCGGCCAGCGTGCGCGACCCCGAGGCGTGGCTGGTGACCGCCACCACGCGGCTGGGCCTTGACCGCCTGCGCGCGGCCCGGCGCGAGCGTGCGCATTACGTGGGCCCCTGGCTGGCCGAACCCCTGGCGATCAGTCTGGAACCCGACCCGGCGCCCGGGCCGGCGCAGCGCCACGCGCTGGCCGACGACGTGTCGGTGGCCTTCCTGACCCTGCTGGAACAACTGGGCCCGGAGGAGCGCGCGGCGCTGCTGCTGAAGGACGTGTTCGATCATGACTATGCCGAGATCGCCGCGCTGATCGGCCACAGCCAGGCGAACTGCCGCCAGCTGGTACATCGTGCCAGGCAACGGCTGCAGGCCGGGCGCCGTCGGTTCAACGCCGATGCCAGCCAGCACCGGGACCTGCTGGCGCGCTTCATGCACGCCACCCAGCAAGGCGACAGCCAGGCCGTGCAGGCCCTGCTGCATGCCAACGCGCGGCTGGTGTCCGATGGCGGCGGCGTAGTCACCGCCGCGATCCGGCCGCTGCTGGGCGCCGAGCGTATCGGCCGCCTGTTCTGGGCCATTGCCCAACGCGGCCTGGGCCATACCGCGCAGCTGGGCTACGTGAACGGCGAACCGGCCATCCTGCGCTTCGATGGCCCGCGCCTGCATTCGGTCACCACCGTGGAAGTGGTGGACGGGTACATCACCCAGGTCTACAGCGTGTTGAATCCGCAGAAACTGTCGGCGCTTGTCACGGTGGGAGACGCGGCGGCGTCCTGGTAGTGAAAGGCGGCCATCGTGGCCGCCGTGGAGCCGAAAATGTCCGACCACGCCTCTCCCCGCGTTCCCTACACCCGCCTGGCCGCCGATGCGTTCAAGGGCCTGCTGGCCACCAGCAAGGCGGTGCATGACAGTTCGATCGACCCGACGCTGATGGAACTGCTGTTCCTGCGCGTGTCCCAGCTCAACGGCTGCGGCTACTGCATGGACATGCATGGCACCGCGCTGCGCAAGGGCGGCATCGAGCCGCGCAAGCTGGACACCCTGCCCGCCTGGCATGAAAGCCGTTTCTTCGATGCACGCGAGCGTGCTGCGCTGGGCTGGGCCGAAGCCCTGACCCGCCTGACCGATGGCGCGCCGTCGCAGGCCGCCTTCGATGCGCTGGCACCACACTTCGATGAAAAGGGCATCAGCGACCTGAGCATGGGCATCGCCGTGATCAATGCTTGGAACCGGCTGGGTGCCGGACTGCTCCCGCCGCTGCCGTGATCGCGCAGGGGGTCGCGCACGGGGTCGGATCCCTTCGCAACGCGAAGGGCTCTGACCCCCACCCACGTTTGCGGGGTCAGAGCCCTTTGCCTGGCAAAGGGCTCTGACCCCCTCTGCACGCGCAACGCGCGCACAATGTCGGCATGCCTGCCGCCCCCGAGAAGAAACCCAGCCTGCGCCAACGCTTCAAGGCGATGCGCAACCTGCCACCGTTCCTGCGCCAGGTGTGGCAGACCAGTCCCGCATTGACCCTTACCAGCCTTGGCCTGCGCCTGATCCGCGCGCTGCTGCCGGTGGCCATGCTGTACGTGGGCAAGCTCATCATCGACACGGCGCTGCACCTCAGCCAGCACGGCGCCGGCTTCCCGCCGCTGGGCGAGGCGCTGTCCAGCGGCCTGCTCAACCCACTGTTGGCCCTGCTCGCGCTGGAATTCGGCCTGGCCATCGCCTCGGACCTGCTCGGCCGGCTGGTCAGCTATGCCGATGCACTGCTGTCGGAACTGTTCGCCAACGCCACCAGCGTGCGCCTCATGGAACACGCCGCCACGCTGGACCTGGAAGACTTCGAGGATCCCGACCTGCAGGACAAGCTGGACCGCGCGCGGCGCCAGACCATGGGCCGGATGAACCTGATGAGCCAGCTGTTCGGCCAGGTGCAGGACGCGATCACCGTGGCCAGCCTGGCCGTGGGCCTGCTGGTCTATGCACCCTGGCTGATCCTGCTGCTGGCTTTGGCACTGGTGCCGGCCTTCATCGGCGAATCGCACTTCAACGCCGCCGGCTACAGCCTCAACTTCCTGTGGACGCCGGAGCGGCGCCAGCTGGACTATCTGCGCCAGCTCGGCGCCAGCGTCGAAACGGCCAAGGAAGTGAAGATCTTCAACCTGCACCGCTTCCTGGTGGATCGCTACCGCCGGCTGTCGGCGGCGCTGTTCCTGGCCAACCGGGCACTGGCACGGCGGCGCGCGTTCTGGGGCACGGTACTGGCCGCGCTGGGCACGCTGGGCTACTACGCGGCCTATGCCTACATTGCCTGGCGCACGGTGCGCGGCGATTTCTCCATCGGCGACCTGACCTTCCTCGCCGGCAGCTTCCTGCGCCTGCGCCAACTGCTGGAAGGCCTGCTCATCGGTTTTTCGCAGGTGGCCAGCCAGGCCCTGTACCTGGACGATCTGTACTCGTTCTTCCAGATCGAGCCGGAAATCCATTCGCGCCAGGACGCCGTTGCCGTGCCGCGGCCGATCCAGCAGGGTTTCGTGTTCGAGAACGTCGGCTTCCGCTATCCCGATGCCGAGCAGTGGGCCGTACGCCATCTCGATTTCCAGCTGCATGCCGGTGAAGTGCTGGCGCTGGTGGGCGAGAACGGCGCCGGCAAAACCACGCTGGTGAAGCTGCTGGCACGCCTGTACGAACCGGACGAAGGCCGCATCCTGCTGGATGGCCGCGACCTGCGCGATTACGACCTGGACGACCTGCGTGCCAATCTCGGCGTCATTTTCCAGGACTTCGTGCGCTACAACCTGACCGCTGGCGAGAACATCGGCGTCGGCCAGGTGGAAGCGATGGCCGACCAGGCGCGCATCGCCGATGCTGCGCGCCGGGGCATGGCCGAAGAAGTGATCGATGCCCTGCCCGGCGGCTACGATCAGCTGATCGGCCGCCGCTTCAAGCAGGGCGTGGACCTGTCCGGCGGGCAGTGGCAGAAGATCGCCATCGCGCGCGCGTGGATGCGCGATGCACAAGTGATGATCCTCGACGAACCAACCGCCGCGCTGGATGCACGCGCCGAATTCGAGGTGTTCCAGCGCTTCCGCGAACTGGCCGACAAGCGCACCGCCGTGCTGATCTCGCATCGGTTTTCCTCGGTACGCATGGCCGACCGCATCCTGGTGCTGGCCGAGGGCCGGCTGGAAGCCAGCGGCACCCATGACCAGCTGATGGCCCAGGGTGGACGCTATGCCGAACTGTTCGAGCTGCAGGCTGCCGGCTACCGATGAACGGCCCTGAGAACGCCTCTCGTTCCGGATAATGAGAACCCCTCTCATTTGAGGTAGAATGGGGCCGACGTCTCCATTGCCTGAATGTGCCCCCATGTCTTCCGCTTTCGGCGCCGAAACGGTGCTTGAGGTCCGCCACTGGACCGATGCCTACTTCAGCTTCACCCTCACCCGCGACAGCGGTTTCCGTTTCGAGAACGGCCAGTTCGTGATGATCGGCCTGGAGACCGAAGCGCGGCCGCTGCTGCGCGCGTACTCCATCGCCAGCGCCAACTGGGAAGAGCATCTCGAGTTCTTCAGCATCAAGGTGCAGGACGGCCCGCTGACCTCGCGCCTGCAGCACATCAAGCCGGGTGACAAGGTGCTGGTCGGCAAGAAGCCCACTGGCACGCTGCTGATCAGCGACCTGCACCCCGGCAAGAACCTGTACCTGCTGGGCACCGGCACCGGCATGGCGCCGTGGCTGTCGGTCATCAAGGACCCGGAAACCTACGAGCGCTTCGAGAAGGTGATCCTCTGCCACGGCGTGCGTTACGAAAAGGACCTGGCCTATCGCGATTACTTCGAGAAGGAACTGCGTGAGCACGAGTTCCTGGGCGAGATGATCGGCGAGAAGCTGCTGTACTACCCGGCCGTCACCCGCGAGCCGTTCGCCAACCAGGGCCGCCTGACGCAGTTGATGGAAAGCGGCGAGATGCAGCGCACCCTCGGCCTGCCCGAACTGAGCCCGGAAAACGATCGCGCGATGATCTGCGGCAGCCCGCAGATGCTGGCCGACCTGCGCGCGGTGCTCGATGCACGGGGTTTCCAGGTGTCGCCGCGTATCGGCCAGCCGGGCCACTACGTGTTCGAGCGCGCGTTCGTCGAGAAGTAATCGTTGACGGTAGAGCCGGCCGCAGGCCGGCTCTCCTCAAAAAGGGGACGGAGGGGATTATGTCGTTTGTGCACAAACGACATAATCCCCTCCGTCCCCTTTGTATTGCGGAAAAGAAACAGATGATCAGGATGATCCACCCCACCCTTGTTGCCCTGCTGCTCCTGCTGGCGGCCAGCGCCAGCGCCGCTGCGCCCTCGCCGAAAGCTGGCGACATTCCGCCGCAGCTGCTCGGCAAGGACCGCAAAGGCGAAATGGTCGACCTGTCGACCCAGCACGGCAAGGTCGTCATCGTCACATTCTGGGCGTCCTGGTGCGGCCCTTGCCGCAAGGAACTGCCGATCCTGGCCAAGCTGCAGTCGGTCATCGGCCACGATGCCCTGCAGGTCTATGCGGTGAACTTCAAGGAACCGCGCGCCGAGTTCGCCGCGCTGGTACGCAACCGCAACTGGCCGGTGCTGGACTACATCCACGACGGCAAAGGCCACGTCAGTGAGCAGTACGGCATCCAGGCGATCCCGCACATGTTCATCATCGGCCACGACGGCGTCATCGCCCATGTGCACCGCGGCTACTCGGAAGACAGCCTGCCGCGGATCATCGACGAGATCATGGCCATGCTGCCTGAGGACGTGCGCAGCCGTCCGGCAGGCGACCGTACCTGACCGTTCTCAGGCCTGCACCGGTAGTGCCGGCCGCTGGCCGGCTCTCAGCCCTGCGCGGTTAGCGCCGGCCGCTGGCCGGCTCTCAGGCCGTCATGGGTTGCCGGCCAGCGGCCGGCACTACCCCGTCACAGCAGCGCTTCGATCGCGCCGCGCAGCTGTTCCGGTGCGGTGGTCGGCGCATAACGCGCCACCACCTGGCCCTGGCGGTCGAGCAGGAACTTGCTGAAGTTCCATTTGATGCGGGCGATGCCCAGCAGGCCACGCTTTTCGTGCGACAGCCAGTGCCACAGCGGGTCGGCACCTTCGCCGTTGACCTCGATCTTCTGCGACAACGGGAAGCTGACCGGGTAATCCAGCGAACAGAACTGGCGGATCTGCGCCGCATCACCGGGCTCCTGCGCGCCGAACTGGTTGCAGGGGAAGCCGATCACCACCAGGCCGCGCTCGCGATAGTCCTGCCACAGCTGTTCCAGGCCGGTGTACTGCGGGGTGAAGCCGCAGCGGCTGGCAACGTTGACCAGCAGCAACGGGCGGCCCTGGTACTGCGCCAGCGCCTGCGGCTGGCCGTCCAGGTCCACGAAACCGAAGTCGAAGGCGTTGGGCATGGCAGACGGTCCGAATGGGGAAGCCCCATGGTAATCGCAGGCCACGCCGGCCGGCGCCGCTGGGCATGCCTTTTGACACAAGTGGCGCCCGGTGCAGGCGGGTTACGCTCGGGCACTTGTCTGCCTTACCGGAGTACCGCCTTGACCACCCGCCTTGCCCTTGCCGTGGCCATGACCCTCGGCCTTGCCCTGCCCGCCTATTCGGCCAGCGCCGCCCCCCAGGCCGCCGCTGCCAACGCCCAGCAGGCCAACCCGTTCTTCGCCGAGAGCCCGCTGCCGCTGCACTTCCCGCAGTTCGACAGGATCAAGGACACGGACTTCGCCCCGGCCTTCGACGCCGGCATGGCGCAGCAGCTGAAGGAAGTGGCGGCGATCGCCGACAACAAGGCCAAGCCGACCTTCGACAACACCATCATCGCCCTGGAAAAGAGCGGTGACGTGCTGGACCGCGCGACCACCGTGTTCTTCAGCCTGGTCGGCGCCGACACCAATGATGCGCGCAAGAAGCTGCAGGCCGACTATTCGGCGAAGTTCGCCGCGCACAGCGATGCGATCGCGCTGAACGGCAAGCTGTTCGCCCGCATCCAGGCGCTGTATGACACCCGCACCCAGCTGGGCCTGGACGCCGAAGGCGTGCGCCTGGTCGAGAAGTACTACGACAACTACGTGCGCGCTGGCGCCAAGCTGTCCGAGGCCGACAAGGCCACGCTGAAGACCATGAATGCCGAGCTGGCCAACCTGGGCACGAAGTTCAGCCAGAACGTGCAGTCGGAAGTGAACGCTTCGGCGATCACCGTCGACGACGTCAAGCAGCTCGACGGCCTGTCCAAGGAACAGATCGCCGCCGCCGCCGAAGCCGCCAAGGCCCGCGGCCTGGACGGCAAGTACGTGATCACCCTGCTGAACACCACCGGCCAGCCGCCGCTGACCAACCTGGCCAACCGCGAGCTGCGCCAGAAGATCTTCGAGGCGTCGGTCAGCCGTGGCAGCCGCGGCGGTGAGTTCGACAACACCGCGCTGGTGTCGCGCATCATGCAGCTGCGCGCCGACAAGGCGAAGCTGATGGGCTTCCCGAACTTTGCCGCCTACAACCTGACCAACCAGACCGCCAAGACCCCCGAAGCGGTCAACGCGATGCTGGGCAAGCTGGCCCCGGCCGCCGTGGCCAACGCCAAGCGCGAAGCCGCCGACCTGCAGGCGATGATCGACAAGGAACAGAAGGCCGCCGGCAAGAAGACCTTCGCCCTGGAGCCGTGGGACTGGGCCTTCTACAGCGAGAAGGTGCGCCAGGCCAAGTACAACTTCGACGAATCGCAGCTCAAGCCGTATTTCGAGATCAAGAACGTGCTGGAAAACGGCGTGTTCTTCGCCGCCAACCAGGAATTCGGCCTGACCTTCAAGCAGCGCACCGACCTGCCGGTGTACCACGACGACGTCACCGTCTATGACGTCTTCGATGCCGACGGCAGCCAGCTGGCGATCTTCATCTTCGACCCCTACGCACGCGCCTCCAAGCGTGGTGGCGCCTGGATGAACTCGTACGTGTCGCAGTCCAAGCTGACCGGCTTCAAGCCGGTGGTGGCCAACCACCTCAACATCCCCAAGCCGCCGGCCGGCCAGCCGACCCTGCTGACCTGGGATGAAGTGACCACCACCTTCCACGAGTTCGGCCACGCCCTGCACGGCATGTTCTCCAACGTGAAGTACCCGTACTTCTCGGGCACCTCGGTGCCGCGTGACTTCGTCGAGTTCCCCTCGCAGGTGAACGAAATGTGGTCGGACAACCCGGCCATCCTGAAGAACTACGCCAAGCACTACCAGAACGGTTCGGCCATGCCGCAGGCACTGCTGGACAAGGTGCTGGCCGCCGCCAAGTTCAACCAGGGCTTTGCCACCACCGAATACCTGGGCGCGGCGATGCTGGACCAGCGCTGGCACCAGATCGGCGCCGACCAGGTGCCGGCCGCCAAGGACGTCATGGCGTTCGAGCGCGCCGCGCTGGAGAAGGACGGCATCTACTACGCGCCGGTCCCGCCGCGCTACAGGACCCCGTACTTCAGCCACATCATGGGCGGCTACTCGGCCGGTTACTACGCCTACATCTGGTCGGAAGTGCTGGACGCCAACACCCAGAAGTGGTTCAAGGACAACGGCGGCCTGAGCCGCAAGAACGGCGATCACTTCCGCGCCACCCTGCTGTCCAAGGGCGGCAGCGTGGATGCCATGCAGCTGTTCCGCGATTTCGCCGGCCACGAGCCGCAGATCGAACCGCTGCTGGAAAAGCGTGGCCTGACCGGCGCCGCCAACTGATCGCCTGCGCGGTTGAGTGAAACGAAAACCGCCCGGGAGACCGGGCGGTTTTTTGTTGGGACGGGGGCAGAGCCCGGGGTCGGATCCCTTTCCAACGGAAAGGGCTCTGACCCCAGCCGCACCCTCACCGCGGTGCCACGTACCCGCCGCGCACGCCTTCCCGCGACAGCACCAGCTGCCACAGCTGCGCATGCCGGCAGCGGAAGCTGGCCATTGACCCGGCCAGATAGAACCGCCACATGCGGCGGAAATGCTCGTCGTAGCGTGCATCGAGCTGCGGCCATGCCGCCTCGACATTGCGCCGCCAGGCCTGCAGGGTCAGGTCATAGTCGGTGCCGAAGTTGTGCCAGTCCTCCAGCACGAAGCGCCCTTCAAACGCGCGGGTGATCTGCACCGCCGAAGGCAGCATCGAATTGGGGAAGATGTAGCGGGCGATCCACGGATCGGTGCGGTGGCGCGACACGTTGCTGCCGATGGTATGCAACAGCAGCAGCCCACGGGGCGACAGGCAGCGCCGGGCCACCTCGAAGAAGCGATCGTAATTCTTGTCACCCACGTGCTCGAACATGCCGATGGAGAACACCGCATCGAAGGGTTCGTCCACGTCGCGGTAGTCCTGCAGCCGGATTTCGATGGGCAGGCCGGCGCACAACTCACGTGCGTAGGCGGCCTGCTCCTGCGAGATGGTCACTCCCACACCGCTCACGCCATAGCGCTCGGCGGCAAACTTCAGCGCCTCGCCCCAGCCGCAGCCGATGTCCAGCACGCGCTGGCCCGGGCGCAGGCCCAGCTTGCGGCACACCAGGTCCAGCTTGGCCTCCTGCGCGGCATCCAGATCGGCCGCGTTGCGCCAGTAGCCGCAGCTGTAGACCATCCGCTGGCCCAGCATGGCCCGGTACAGGTCATTGCCGAGATCGTAATGGCGGCGGCCGACCTCATAGCTGCCCTGCCCGGCCTGCAGGTTGAACAGCCGCGCCTTCAGCGCATCGGCCACCTCTCGCCAGCCGTGCACGCGCTCGTCCAGGTGCGCCATCATCAGGTGGACCAGGAACTCATCCAGGACGTTGGCATCCCACCAACCGTCCATGTAGCTTTCGCCCAGGCCGAGCGAACCATGGCCGATGACCCGCGCGAAGAAGCGCCGGTCATGTATCTGGATGTCCTGTGGCTGGGTACCGCCGATGCGGACCCCGGCCTCCTGGAGCAGGCCGGCAACCCGCTCCTGCAACCCTGTATCCACGTGTCCTCCGTCTGCGGTTACCCGCGTGCGAACAACCCCACGTACTCTTTGGCCACGTGCGGCAGCAGCACGGCAGCAGGCACATCCGCGGTCTGCGTGCCATCCGAATACGGCCCCACCTGGTAGGGCGGGAACACAAAGCGCAGCGCCGTGATCTGGCCCTTGTCGTCGGTCAGCGGCTGGAACTGGCTGAAGTTCTCGGCCTGCGGCCCGGTGCCGTCGGCAATCATCCGCGAGGCGTTGCGCAGTGATTCCTGCAACTCCGCCGGCTGCATGTCCTCGCCACTGAGACGGGTGGCCACGCGCTCGCGCAGCTGATCGGCGACGAAATCACTGATCGCCTTCCAGCCCTTGTCATCGGCCACCAGCGTGCCGGCGCTGAGCATCTGCTGCTGCGGCACCAGCCACACAAATCGGGCCACCAGCGGCTCGCCATGGGCGCCCCCGGTGTAGCGGCTGCCATCGGCGCTGACCACCACCAGCTGCGGGGTCTCCAGCACCTTCTCGAAGCTCAGCGACAGCTCGTAAGGCATCGTCGGCTTGTCGTTGCCCAGACCATCCAGCGCCTGCTGCAGGTCAGCGCGGGCAGAAGTGGCATACGCCTGCAGCGCGCGGGCCAGGCCCGGGTAACGGTCGATGCCGGCCGGGTAGCTAATGCCCACCACTTCACGTTCGTTGTTCTCCACCACATCGCGCAGATCCAGCGGCGCTTCAGCGGCAGGCGTGGGCTCGGTCGCGGCGGCTTCGGCGGCCGGCGCTGCCTCGACGGCGGGAGCCGCCTCCTGGCCGCGCTGGCAACCGGCCAGCAGCAGCACGCCCATTGCGCCAGCCAGCGCGCCTGTGCGCAGTGGCTGGTTGTTTCCAGTCTTCATCGGGATCCCCTGTTCATGTTCGTACATCATCGCCTGCGATGGCTGAAGCGTGGCCCGCTGCATTCAGCCTACCAGCAGGTCGTGAAACTCTTCGTGGCGCTGCAGGAAGGCCTCCGCAAAGGCACACGCAGGCACCACCTTGTAACGGTTCTCGCGGGCGAAGCGCAGCGCGACGCGGGTCAACTCACCGGCAATGCCACGGCCGGCAATCGGCTCCGGCACTTCGGTGTGGGTGATGACCATGCGCCTGCGCTTGATCTGGTAGTCCAGCAACGCCCGCTGTCCACGCACATGGGCGATGAAACGGTGGTTGGCCTGGTCGTGCTCGACCTCGTAGGCCAGACCGGGGGGCGTGACCGAAGCCATGGGACTGTCTCCTGCGGCAACTGCGCGCATGGTGCGCAGCCGCCCGCCATGACCGCGTGAAGCCTGAACAGGGGCAGGTCTGGTCAATCTGCGTCAGATCCGGCCCTCAAGCTGCAGCGATGGCAGCCGCTATCCCCTCTGGAGGGATACGGCCAGCTTGGCACGCCCCTTGCGAAAGTCGACGTTGTGTCATGCCTTTGGAGGCCCGCCATGCAACCCAGTGATTCCCGTACCGACACCGACCACGCCCTGCTGGAGGGCCTGCTGCAGCTGGCAGTGGAAGGTCAGACCGAGGACCAGGACTTCCAGCGGATCGGCGAGGAAGTGTTCTCGCGCCTGCTCGATACCTACGGCCAGCCGACGCGGGCGGCCTGAGCCGCCGCCACGCGGGTCGGATCCTGCTGGATCCGACCCTGCGCTGCGTCAGCGGCCGAACCCGAAGCTCGGGTTCGACAGCTCGGCCAGGAAGTGGCCGAAAATGGCCGGCTGCATGGCCAGCATGAAGATCACGCCGAAGGCCGCACCGGCCAGGTGCGCACTGTGGTTGATGCGGTCGCCACCCCGCTTGTCCATCCAGATGCTGTAGCCGACGTAGAACACGGCATAGATGATCGCCGGCGCCGGAATGAAGAACACCAGGATGATCGTCCACGGGCTGAGCAGGATGAAGGCGAACAGCACCGCCGACACCGCACCCGATGCACCCAGGCTCAGGTAGTTCGGGTTCTTCTGGTTCTTCAGGTAGCTGGGCAGGATCGATACCAGCAGCGCCCCCAGATAGAACGCCGGGTAGGTCAGCCAGCTGCCGGTCAACGACAGCATCACCTTCTCGATCTGCCCGCCGAAGAAGAACAGGGTGATCATGTTGAAGATCAGGTGCGACCAGTCGGCATGGATGAAGCCATAGGTGATCAGCCGGTCGTACTGGCGGTGGCGGTCCACCGCTGGCGGCCACAGGATCATGCGGTCGGCCAGCTTGCGGTTGTTGAACGCCATCCAGGAAAGGATGGCGGTGATGGCGATCAACAGGAGATTGACGGGGGTCATGTCAGCTCAGGCTCAGGCGGTGCGGTAGTTGTCGACCATACGATAGCGTCGCGCATACCAACCGAAGGCCAACGCCGCCAGGAAGGCGAAGCCGGCGAAGAAGAACATCAGGAAGGCCGCCTCGCTCAGGCCCGTGCTGGCGATCTTGTGGGTGACCGCCTCGTTGCGCACCGCCGCGTTGGACAGCAGCACCCACAGGTTGCCGATGGTGGTGGTCAGGTTCCAGAAACTCATCACCACGCCCTTCATCGCCTGCGGCGCCTGGCTGTAGGCGAACTCCAGGCCGGTGGCAGACACCAGCACCTCACCGAAGGTCAGCAGCGCGTACGGCAGCATCTGCCAGAAGATCGACATGGCGTTGCCGCCGTCCATCACCACCTGGATGCCACCCACCACGATCCACGCCAGGCCGCTGAAGGCGATGCCGGCGGTCATGCGGCGCAGCGCGGTGGGCTCGAAGCCGAAGCGGCGCAGGGCCGGGTACAGCACCAGGTTGTTGAACGGAATCAGGATCATCACCAGCAGCGGGTTCAAGGCCTGCATCTGCGAGGCGGTGAACCAGCTCGGCATCTGCATCTGCTGGCCCTGCAGGACCCAGGTCGAGGCCTTCTGGTCGAACAGCGAGAAGAACGGCGTGGTCAGCGCGAAGATGACCAGCACGCGCAGCACCGAACGCACGCCTTCCACGGCCTCGGCCGGATGCTGGGCACGCGCGCGGTCCAGCTGCAGCCAGGTGCCGCCGCCAATGCCGGCCAGGACCAGCACCAGGGCGATGCACAGGCAGATGACGATGCCCAGGCTGCCGACCAGGCCCAGCGAGGCCACGGCCAGCACCACGCCGGCCACGGCGAGGGCCAGGCCCGGACGGCCCTGCCCGGCCACGCGTGCGGTCAGTGCGGTACGCACCACGTTGGCGAACGAATGCGGATCCTTCGGCGGCAGCGGCACCAGCACATAGCGCTTGCGGCCCAGCCAGAACACGAAGGTGGCCACGAACATCAGGATGCCCGGGATGCCGAACGCCCACTGCGGGCCCCAGTTCTTCAGCACCAGCGGGATCAGCAGCGAGGCGAACAGCGAGCCGAAGTTGATGATCCAGTAGAACGCGTCGAAGACGATCTTGGCCAGGTGCTTGTTGCTCTGGTCGAACTGGTCACCCATGAACGAGGCAACCAGCGGCTTGATGCCACCGGCACCCAGCGCGATCAGGCCCAGGCCGAGGAAGAAGCCCTCGCGGCTGTTCTCGAACAGCGCAAGGCAGAGGTGGCCGGCGCAGTAGACCAGGCTGAACCAGAGGATGGTGTGGTACTTGCCGAAGAACTTGTCGGCCAGCCAGCCGCCCAGCAGCGGGAAGAAGTACACGCCGATCATGAAGCTGTGCATGATGTCCTTGGCTTCACCGGCACGGCCTTCCGCAGTGATTTCCTGCAGCAGCAGCGAGGTGATCAGGAACTGCACCAGGATGTTGCGCATCCCGTAGAAGCTGAACCGCTCGCAGGCCTCATTGCCGATGATGTAGGGGATCTGGCGCGGCATCTTTCCCTGGCCGGCGATGGGGGCGGCTGCGTCGTGGCTCATCCTGCAAGGCATTCCTGAAAGGCGAAATATCACAGGTTACCGGAAGCAGGGCGCGCCACGCACGCTGCAGGGCTGCATGACAGCGCCGCGGATCCATGGCAGGCGCGCGGGGCCCCTGCCGGAAGTCACGGCACCTGCACGGCAAAAGCGTAAACTTATCGTTATGCGCTGCCTTCCCCCTGCCCGCCTCCTGCTCGGATGCCTCGTGCTTCTGCTGGCCGTGCCTGCGGGCGCGCGGCCGCAATCCACACCGTTGGCCGGCGCCGTCGTTGAAGAGGGCCATCAATTGACCGTCGCCGCGCTGGAACTGCCCAGCCGCGATGACGCACAGTGGAAACAGCGCCGCGAACAGGTCCTGCAGCTGTTGACCGAACTGCAGCCGGACGTGATCTCGGTCCAGCAGGTGCTGCAGCAGCAGGGCCGCAACCCGGCCTGCTGGCTGGCCAGCCGCCTGCGCTACAGCTGTGATTTCGTCACCGCCGATCCTCCCAGCCAGCCGCTGCGGCACGGCAACGCCATGCTGACCCGCCTGCCGGTGAGCGAAGACGGGGTGACCCTGCTGCATCCGCCGGGCACGTTCAGTGCCGCCGGAATGATGCGCCTGCGCCTGGGTGATGCCCTGCTCAACGTCTACGTGGCCCGCCTGCGCCCGGACCCGGACGAGGCCACGGCACGCCAGCACCAGGCCAGCGACCTGATGACCTGGATCGGCGCCACCTCCGACGGCATGCCCAGCCTGATCGCCGGCGATTTCGGCGCTGGCACGCCTGAGCTTGTGCGCAGCACGCCCGGTTTCCAGCCGGCCCGGCGCAATCCCGGCGGCAAGCCTGACGCCCCCGCCGCCAGCGGTGGCGGCGCCAGCGGCCATGGCCTTGACGTCCTGTTCCAGGTGAAGCACTTCGGCGGCATCCGCCAGCAACCGATCCTGCTGCCGGCCGATGGCGATCTTCCCGGCCTGCGGCTGGGAGTCCTGGCGACCCTGCGGCTGCAGGGCGTGCCCGCCACCGAATAGGTACTGCCGGCCGCTGGCCGGCATTTCCGATACCGCGAGGCTGCGCCTGCAGGGCGTGCCCGCCACCGAACAGGTAGTGCCGGCCGCTGGCCGGCACTACCGATAACGCAAAAAGGCCGGGGTTTCCCCCGGCCTCTTCGTTCGTTTCAATCGGTCACCGCAATCAGGCGATCGCTTCCTGGTAACGACGCTCGACTTCGTTCCAGTCGATGACGTTGAAGAACGCGCCGATGTATTCCGGGCGACGGTTCTGGTACTTCAGGTAGTAGGCGTGCTCCCACACATCCAGGCCCAGGATCGGCGTATTGCCTTCCATCAGCGGACTGTCCTGGTTGCCGGTGCTTTCAACCACAACCTTCTTGTCGGGGGTGACGCTCAGCCATGCCCAGCCGCTGCCGAAGCGGGTCAGCGCCGCCTTGGTGAAGGCGTCCTTGAAGGTGTCGAAGCCGCCCAGGTCCTTGTCGATGGCCTTGGCCACGTCGCCCACCGGGTTGCCGCCGGCATTGGGGGCCATCACGGTCCAGAACAGCGAGTGGTTGGCGTGGCCACCCCCGTTGTTGCGCACCGGACCCTGCAGGTTCTCCGGCAGCGACTTCAGCTTCTTCACCAGCTCTTCGACCGGCAGGTCAGCGTACTCGGTGCCTTCCAGCGCCGCGTTGACGTTGTTGATGTAGGTCTGGTGATGCTTGGTGTGATGGATTTCCATCGTTGCCGCATCGATGTTCGGTTCCAGCGCGTCGTAGGCGTAGGACAGCTTGGGCAGGGTGTAGGCCATGATGCATCTCCGTGATAGCGAGGGCACCCGACGGCGTCGTCGGGCGGTGCGCGTTGAATGATGGGGACAGACGCGCAGATTACCAAGGGGGATGTAAAGGAAATTGCGTCCTGCGGGTGATTGCACTGGCAATTGTTACGCAGCGGTGACGCAGCCGCCGATCCTCATGCGCGGTGCAGCGCGCAGGCGCTACAGTGCACGCATTCTTCCTGCTCGCCCCGGCCCATGCGCAACCCCCGGCTGTTGATCACCGCCATCGCCCTGCTTGTGCTCGGCCTGCTCGGCAACCATTTACTGCAGCGCCCACCGGCACCGCAGTTCGCGCCGGACCTGCAGGGCGCCGACGCCCGCACCGCGCCGGCAGTGCGCGGCGTCAGCGCTGACCGCAGCGACGGACTGCCCGGTTTCCTGCCCGCCGAGGCGCGCCAGACCATCGCCCTCATCCAGCGCGGCGGCCCGTTCCCCCACCGCCAGGACGGCAGCACCTTCGGCAATCGCGAGCAGCGCCTGCCGCAGCGGCCGCGCGGCTATTACCGCGAGTACACGGTCGACACGTCCGGTGCGCCCAATCGCGGCGCGCGACGCATCATCACCGGCGGCGATCCGCCGCAGGCGTGGTACTACACCGACGATCACTACGACTCGTTCCGCAGTTTCACCGTACCGGCCCCGGGAGAACGCCCATGAGCCACGACGATTTCGGCCTCGGCCTGCACGACATCAACAATGCCGGCGTCTACGCCATCGATACCGGCGATATCAGCGCTCTGGCTGCAGCCATGCGCGATGCCTCGCTGAAGGTAATCCGCATCGACCTGCACGGCGTGACCGACAAGCGCACGCTGCTGGCGCGGCTGGCCGCGCAGCTGGATTTCCCGGCTGGCTTCGGCGGCAACTGGGATGCGCTGTCTGACAACCTGCGCGATCTGCAGTGGCTGCCGGCAGCAGGCTATGCGCTGTTCCTGGCCGATGTGGACGCGCTGCGGGCCGGCGCCGCCAAGGATTTCGACACCCTGCTGGACGTGATGGATGAAGCCAGCCGCGACTGGGTCGGGCGGGACGTGCCGTTCTGGGTGTTCCTGTCGCAGAGCGAGTAAGGACCTCATCCACGCATGGCGTGGATCTAATGGTAGAGACCGACCTTGGTCGGCGCTTCTGCCAACCAAGGTTGGCATCTACCAGAACCAGGGCCCGCGATTACCGGCTCCCGTTATCTTCCTGCAGTTCCTTCTTGAACGGGATGTCCGGCGGCGGCCGTGCCACGGCCGGCTGGTCCTGCATGTTCGGGTCGGTCAGGCCACAGCCGCCGCCTGCCTGCAGGATGGAGATCACACAGGAGATCTTCGTGCTGGTGCCCGGCAGCGGGATCTCCATGGCCTTGACCCCCTTGCGCACCCATTCGGCCAGCAGCGATTCCTGCGGCACCCAGTACTTGTCGAACGACGTGGGCGTGTAGTCGTACGGCGGCCGCTTCAACCACCGGCCCGACTCGGCGATGCGTTCCTTGGTCCAGCCATCGTTGGCCCCACCCGGCGCACCGCGCTCGGCAGCCCCCTTCCCTTCCTGGCCGGGCACATTGACGCTGCCATCGGCATTGAACAGCCCCTGCCCCGCGCCCTGCGTGCTGGCCTGCGCCGCGCCGCTCCGCGCGCCGTCACGATTGCGCTGGGACGCGCCCCAATCATCCCCCTTGGCCGGCGTTGCCCAGTTGCCCGGATCGGGCGCCGGGCGCGCACCGGCCTGCGCCGGCCGCGTTGAACCGGCAGGTGCCCGCGAAGCGCTCGCACTGGTCTCGCTGGGGGCGCTGGCGGCCGGCGCCGGTGTGCTGCCTGCACCGCTGGAGGGCGACGGCGCCGCCACTTGCGCATTGGCCACGGTGCGTTCGCGCACCTGTACGTCACGGCCGGTGGGCGCACGCACGCTGGGTTCGCGCCCCGGCACGGCCGCCATCCGCACCTGCGGGTCGACCACCGGCTGCACGTCGCGCTCGCGCACCTGCACCTCGCGCTGCTGCGGCAGGCGTACCTGCACCTCGGCGCTGCGCACCGGTTGCGGCGCCACCGGGGTCTGCAGTGTGGCGACCTCGCGCTCCTGCACCTGCACCTCGCGCACTGCGGGGGCCGGCACGGCCATCGGCACCTGCCGCACCTGCATCGTTACGGACGGTGCCTGTACCGTCTGCACGCTGCGCTCGCGCACGGCGGGCGTGGTATCACGCGGCACGATGGTCACTTCCGTGCGCGGCACACTCACCGGCGGCACGACGAAATCGGTGGTGGCCTCGGCCACTTCGGTGGCCTGCACCGGTGTCGGCGGCGGCGCAGCGGGCGGTGCGGGCTCGCTCTGTACCGGCGGAGGTGGCGCCACGGCGGCGCTGGCAGCCACGGCCGGCGCGGCTGCGGCAGACGCTGCTGGCTGCGGCTGCGGCGCACTGGCCTCACCCGCCGCTTGCCCGCTGGCTGCGGCGCCCGCTTCAGCAGCGGCCGCAGCTTCGGCGCCGGGCTGATCGCCGCCACCTTCCTGCGCACCGCGGCCGACGAACTCAATCTGCACGCGCTCCCCTTCGGCACCGGGCTCCTCCGGCGCGCTGGTGCGGATCACCGCCACCCACAGCAACGCCAGGAAGAACAGCAGGTGCAACAGCGCGCTGAGCAGCGCCGAGGTCCAGCGCATCCAGCGCTGATCGCGCGGCGCCGGTTCCCAGCCCTGCCACAGCAGGCGCCGCGCCGCGCCCCAGGGGCTCAACGCGGGCAGCAGGCCGGTCCTGCCCGGCAACGGCCGCGGCAGCAGCACCGCAATCACGTCGCCGGCATGGAACGGCCGCGCGATCGGTTTCAGAGAGCGCAGCCAGATCGCCCAGCCATACGGCAGGCGCGTGCGCTTTTCGAGGATGAGGGGGTGCTGCTGGCGCGCCAGCAGCAGATCGATCAGTTGCTCGGCTCTGGGCAGAGGCACGCGTTGGCGATCAGGCGGCGTTGCCGCGGGGAATGTACGGCGCGTGTCCGCTGTCATGGTCGGTGGCATCGCGCACGGCGGTCACCCCCGGCACGCGGCCCATCAGCGTCTTCTCGATGCCCTGCTTCAGCGTCACGTCGGCCATGCCACAGCCCTGGCAGCCGCCACCGAAGCGCAGCAGCACCACGCCATCGGCAGACACCTCCTGCACCGCCACCTTGCCGCCATGCGACGCCAGCTGCGGATTGACCTCGTTCTCCACCACCCAGTGCACGCGCTCGACCAGCGAGGCGGCTTCGCCCGGCGCTTCGCCCTTGATGCGCGGCGCCTTGATCGTCAGCTGCTGGGTGCCGGCGTTGCCCGGAACGATGTCGATCTCGGCGCCATCAAGCCAGGCCACGCTGCGCGCGTCCACGTACAGGGTGAAGCCATCGCAGTCCACGGCCCACTCGTCACCCAGCAGATCGCTGGGTTCGGCAAATTCCAGGCGGGCGTCTGCGCGCGGGGTGCCGGGATCGACGGCGCTCAGGCGCACGCCCATGCCGGGCACGCCCTCGCGTTCGATCAGCTTGCGGAAATGGGTCTGGGCAGTGTCGGAGATCTGGATCATCAGGCTATTCTAGCCAAGTCAGCGCCGCTCGCTCATTCGATTTATACACCGGCCGGCGCAATGTTCAGTCAACACGAGGTGGAGGAACCCATGTCCGACCTGATTCCGCTGGCACAGGCGCATTGTGTGCCGCGAAAAGGCAGCGACCACAAGCTGGGCGAGGCGCGCCTGGCCGAACTGCTGCCGCAGGTGCCGGGCTGGGAGCTGGCCGAAGCCGGCCAGGCGCTGGTACGCACGTTCCGCTTCAAGGATTACTACGCCACCATGGCCTTCGTGAACGCGCTGGCCTGGATCGCCCATCACGAGGACCACCACCCGGACCTGGGCGTGCATTACGACCGCGCCGTCGTGCGCTATTCCACCCACGACGTGGGCGGCCTGAGCGAGAACGACTTCATCTGCGCGGCCAAGACTTCGGCCCTGACGGAGCATGTGAAATGAATGTTCGACTGCTGAGCCTGTCCCTGCTGGCCGCCACCGGCCTGGCCGGCTGTGGTTCCTCCGAACCACCGCCCCCGCCGGCCGCACCACCCACCGAGGTGGCCGCGGTGAAGACCCCGCCGCCGCAGTACCCGATGGAACTGGCCTGCACCGGGGTGGGTGGCACCAGCACCTTCAAGGTCACCATCGGCACCGACGGCAAGCCCAGCGAAGTGCTGCTGCTGACCGGCGCCGGCAATGCGCAGCTGGATGACCTGGCCAGGACCGCCGTGCAGGCCTGGGAGTTCAAGGCCGCCACCCGCAACGGCCAGGCCGTGCCAGCCACCATCCAGGTGCCGATCAGCTTCAACCCGCCGCAGCCGAAGCCGGACCAGTGCTTCGCCATCGAAGAACGGATGCGCCGCGGCGGCTGAAGGCCTATATAGCAACGAGGTCAGCCGACGCCCGCCTCACTCCTGCCGCCCCGGCCCGTCCCAGGGCGGCGTCTGAACCCCCAGGAACGCGTCGGTAAATGCTGCAGATCTCCCCGGAAAACTTCTGGCTCGCACTCGCGGTCACCCTCGCGGCCGGCCTGGCGACCGCCATCGGCAGTCTGCTGGTGCTGTTCTCGCGCCAGCCCAGCCCACGCCTGCTCGCCTTCGGCCTGGCCTTTGCTGGCGGCGCGATGGTGTATGTGTCGCTGTCGGAAATCCTGAACAAGTCAATCGCCTCGTTCGCCCTGGCTTACGGCGAGCGCAGCGGATTCACCTACGGCACCGTAGCCTTCCTGCTGGGGGTGCTGGCGATCGTGGCGATCGACCACCTGATCCCGAACCCGCACGAGACGCTGGATTCAAAGGAACCAGCGTTCCGCGACACCAGCAAGGCCTACATCAAGCGCGTGGGCCTGCTCACGGCCGTGGCGATCACCGCACACAACTTCCCGGAAGGCCTGGCGACCTTCTTCGCCACTGTGGAAAGCCCCTCGGTGGGCATGCCGCTGGCTTTTGCCATCGCCATCCACAACATTCCCGAAGGCATCGCCATTGCGGTGCCGGTGTACTTCGCCACGCAGAGCAAGCTGCACGCCTTCCTGGCCAGCCTGTTGTCCGGGCTGGCCGAGCCGGTGGGCGCGGTGCTCGGCTACTTCCTGCTGAAGGGATCGCTGTCGCATGCCACGTTCGGCTGGGTGTTCGGGCTGATTGCCGGCGTGATGGTGTTCCTGGCACTGGATGAGCTGCTGCCGGCCGCCAAGCGGTACGCCAAGGGCCACGAGACCGTCTATGGGCTGGTGGCCGGCATGGGGACCCTGGCGATCAGCCTGGTGCTGTTCAAGTGGTGAGGGGCCGCGAAGGGCGCATCCACGCATGGCGTGGATCTACCGCCCTCGGGTAGAGCCGAGCTTGCTCGACTGGCTCTCCGCCGCAGCCGGCCGAAGAGCTCGCCGCTACAAGGACTCCTTACTTCAGCCGGTCCAGCGCCTCCACCAGCTCATCGGCCAGCGGTGCATTCAGCACGTAGGGCGTCTTGCCCGCGTCCAGCGCAAATTCCAGCGAGGCCGCGTGCAGGAACAGGCGCTTCAGGCCGATCTGCTCACGAAGCCGCTTGTTCACTGCAGGATCGCCGTATTTGTCATCACCCGCCACCGGATGGCCCAGGTGCTGGGCGTGCACGCGGATCTGATGGGTGCGCCCGGTTTCGATGCGTACCTCGCAGTAGGAATGGCCGCCACGGCGCTCCAGCACCCGGAAGTGACTGATGGATTCCTTGCCGATCGCATTCACCTGCACATGGCGCTCGCCGCCCTGGCGCAGGCCGACGTGCAGCGGCGCATCAACGGTCATCACGCCATCCGGCATGCGCCCGGCCAGCAGGGTCAGGTAGCGCTTGCGGATGCCGGCACCATGGTCTTCACGCAGCAGCGCCTGCAGCTCGCTCAGCGCCGAACGCTTCTTGGCCACGATCAACAGGCCGGACGTGTCGCGATCCAACCGGTGGACCAGTTCCAGGGTCTGCCCCGGACGCAGCGCGCGCAGGGTCTCGATGGCGCCGAAGCTGATGCCGCTGCCGCCATGGCTGGCGACCCCGGTCGGCTTGTTCAGCGCCAGCAGCCGCGCGTCCTCGAAGACGATGGCCTGCTCCAGGCGGCGCATGAACGCCTCGGGTGGGCCGGCCTTGTCTCCTTCTTCAGTGAGACGAACCGGCGGCACGCGCACTTCATCGCCCGCCTCCAGCTTGCGCTCGGCCTTGGCACGGCCGCCGTTCACGCGGACCTGGCCGCTGCGGACCAGCTTGTAGACCAGGCTGCGCGGGGCGCCCTTGAGCTGGCCCAGCAGGAAATTGTCCAGGCGCTGGCCGGCACGATCCTCGGGAACGGTGATCATGCGCACGGAAGGCTTGTCGGCGGCGGGCTTGGTGGGGTCTGAGGCAGTCATCGGGCTGTTTATTCTGTTACACTCGGGGGGCGAGATAAGGGATTGATTTCGTTGGAAGTTACTCAGGGCCAGAAGCCCAGCTTCCGACGAATCCGGCACAGTGCGCGACCACCGCCCGCGGGGCGGCCATGTTAGCGGCTCACCGGCCTTCCCGGCCATCGCCGGATGCCTGACACGCAACCGTGCTGAACATGTCCCGCGTGGCGCTCCAGCCTGGCTGACAGCTGCCTGCGGCCCTGCTACACCCCAAAACCCATAAGAGTGAAGCGCTCCCGCGGCCTGCCGTGGTGTCGTAGCGCTGGAAACCCAAGCCGCCCTCCCCGCGCTTGCGCGAATGGGCGGCGAGCCGTGTCCAGAGGCGAAACCCCATGGCGTTCCGCGCGGTAGCCGCTTGCGAGGAACGCAACAATGAAGCGAATGCTGATCAACGCCACGCAGGCTGAAGAGCTGCGTGTTGCCATCGTGGATGGCCAGTCGTTGTATGACATCGACATCGAACAGCCGTCGAAGGAACAGAAGAAGTCCAACATCTACAAGGGCCGGATCTTCCGCATCGAGCCCTCGCTGGAAGCGGCGTTCGTCGAGTACGGTGGTGGCCGCCATGGCTTCCTGCCGCTGAAGGAAATCTCCCGCGACTACTTCCAGGCCGGTGTCGACCACAACAAGGCCGGCATCCGCGAGCTGCTGAAGGAAGGCCAGGAAATCGTCGTCCAGGTGGACAAGGAAGAGCGCGGCAACAAGGGCGCCGCCCTGACCACGTTCATCTCCCTGGCCGGCCGCTACATGGTGCTGATGCCGAACTCGCCCAGCGCGGGCGGCGTGTCCCGTCGCATCGAAGGCGAAGACCGGGCCGCCCTGAAGGACGCCCTGGACAAGCTGAACATCCCCGACGACATGGGCGTGATCATCCGCACTGCCGGCGTCGGCCGCGATGCGGAAGAACTGCAGTGGGACCTGGATTACCTGCTGAACGTCTGGCGTGCCATCGCCGACGCGGCGCTGAGCAAGCCCGCCCCGTTCCTGATCTACCAGGAATCGCGCCTGATCGTGCGCGCCCTGCGTGACTACCTGCGCGCCGACATCGGCGAGATCCTGGTGGACACCGAGGAAATGTACGAGCACGCCAAGGAGTTCATGCAGCAGGTGATGCCGCAGACCCTGCGCAAGCTCAAGCATTACAAGGACGACATCCCGCTGTTCAACCGCTTCCAGATCGAATCGCAGATCGAAGGTGCCTACGAGCGCAACGTGCGCCTGCCGTCGGGCGGCTCGATCGTGGTCGACCAGACCGAAGCGCTGACCGCGGTCGACGTCAACTCCTCGCGCGCCACCAAGGGCAGCGACATCGAGGACACCGCCTTCCAGACCAACCTGGAAGCGGCCGAGGAAGTGGCCCGCCAGCTGCGCCTGCGCGATCTGGGCGGCCTGGTGGTCATCGATTTCATCGACATGGCCTCCAACAAGCACCAGCGTGAAGTGGAAAACCGCCTGGCCAACGCGCTGAAGTACGACCGCGCGCGCGTCCAGGTCGGCCGCATCTCGCGCTTCGGCCTGCTGGAAATGAGCCGCCAGCGCCTGCGCCCGAGCCTGGGCGAATCCAGCCAGATCGTCTGCCCGCGTTGTGATGGCCACGGCCGCATGCGCAGCGTCGAGTCGCTGTCGCTGTCGATCATCCGCGTGGCTGAAGAGCATGCGATGAAGGAGAACACCGGGCAGGTGCTGGTCCAGGCCCCGGTGGAGATCGCCAATTACCTGCTGAACGAAAAGCGCAGCGCACTGCGCGAGATCGAACAGCGCCATGAGGCGCCGATCGTCATCGTCGCCGACGAGCAGCTGCACACGCCGCATTACACCGTGACGCGCCTGCGCGAGAACGAGCTGGGCGAAGAGAGCAGCAAGCCGAGCTACCAGCGCGGCACCCCGCGCAAGCTGCCGGTACATGCCCTGACCAAGGGCCAGCTGAACATCCCGCCGCCGGCCGTCACCCAGGTCAAGCACACCGCGCCGGCCCCGGTGCGTGCAGAAGCCGAACCGGTGGCTGCACCGGCCCCGGCCCCGGTGGCTGCCGCCCCGGCCCCGGTCGCCACGGGCGGCGTGGTCGGCTGGCTCAAGCGCATCTTCGGCGGCGATTCCACGCCGGCACCCGCGCCTGCCCCGGCGGCCCGCCAGCCGCAGCAGGACGGCGGCCGCAGGGACCGCAACAAGGATCGCAACAAGGACCGCAAGGACCGTCGCGACGACAGCCGTGGCAATGGCAATGCGCAGCAGCAGAAGGACGGCGGCAACCGCAAGGACCGCGGTGAGCAGCGCAAGGACGGCCGTCAGGGCAACAACAACAACGGCAACGCCCAGCAGCAGCCGCAGGGCAAGCAGCAGAAGGAAGGCCAGCCGCAGCAGCAGAAGCAGCCGCGCAACGAGCAGCAGGGCCAGAACCCCCAGCAGCAGCCGAAGCTGAAGCAGCCCAAGCAGCCGCGCCCGCAGCAGGACGGCGACAAGCCGGCCGAGAAGCCGCAGCGCACGCCCGCCGAGGCACCGGTCGACACCGCAGCCGCCGCTGCGGCCGTAGCCGCGACGGCGGTTACCGCCAACGTGGTGACCGCACAGGAAGGCACCGCGCCGGTTGCGCCCATCGCGCCGGTCGCCGATGTCGTCGTGGCCGATGCCACCCCGGTGGCCGACGTCACGGCCAACGCAGGCACTGACGCTGACGTCGCTGCAGCCGCCGTTGCAGGCGAAGACGCTGCAACCGACGGCGCAGGCGAGCAGGCAGGCGAAGGCGCGACCCGTCGTCGCCGTGGCCGTCGCGGTGGCCGTCGCCGTCGTCGCGGTGGCGGTGAGAACGCCGCTGGCACCGATGCCCTGGGCGATGACCAGGACGACGGTGACGAGGGTGATGACAGCGACAGCGCCGAGCAGACCGCCGACACGGCCGTTGAGGTCGCTCCGGCCGTTGCTGCGGAGCAGCCCGCCCGTTCGCAGCCGGAGTTCGATTTCGATGACGACGTCGAGCCGGCTGCCGTGGAGACCGCGAAGCCGGCACGTGCGCCGGCGGCGGTTGCCGCTGCAGCCCCGGTGGTTGCCGTGAGCAGCGCCGTGGTCGACGCGGCGGCCCCGCAGGAAGCGGCAGCGCCGGCACCGGCCGTCAAGGCCGAACCGGCCCCGCAGCCGGTGCAGACCAGCATGCTGGACCAGATCGACGCCGCAACCCCGGCCCAGCCGGCAGCACCGGTCGCGCCGGTGGCCGAAGCAACGCCGGTCGTCGAGGAGGCCGCCCCGGCCCCGGTCGTCGTCGAAGCTGCGCCGGTCGTGGAGGCCGCTCCGGTGGTTGAAGCCCAGCCGGTGATCGCCGAAGCCGCCCCGGCCGTTGAAGCCGCCCCGGTGGTAGAAGCGAAGCCGATCGTTGAAGCCGCCCCGGTGGCCGTCGAGGCCGCTCCGGTCGTCGAGCAGCCGGCCGCGCCGGTGGCCGTCGAAGCCGCACCGGTCGAAGCCGCTGCCCCGGTGGCCGAGGCGGTGGTGACGCCGGTGATCGAACCGGTAGCCGATGGCAATGCCGATTCGGCCAGCCAGGCCGCTGATGCCCAGGCATCGGACGAAGACGAAGAAGCCGCCAAGCGTACGCCGCCGGCGAATTGATCGTTCTTTGATCGCGTAGAACGAAACGGCGGGGATCGATGATCCCCGCCGTTTTTGTTTGTGCCCCGGTAGATGCCAACCTTGGTTGGCGCCGTTGATTCAATGCACGCCGATAGGCCCATGCCAACCAAGGTTGGCACCTACCAGGGCGCCGTTGATTCAATGCACACGGATACGTCCGTGCCAACCAAGGTTGGCACCTACCAGGGAAACGTTGATCCAATGCACGCGGACACGCCCGTGCCAACCAAGGTTGGCACCTACCAGAGCGGGGGCATCAATCCGCCGGGGCGAACTGCAACCGGGTCCAGACGCCGTAGTGGTCCGAGGCCCAGCGGCCGCTGTCGTCGGGCTGGTCGAACAGGATCTTCGCGTCGCGCGCGACCATCCGGTCCTGCTGGAAGAAGATGTGGTCGATGCGCGACGGTGCCTGGTAGTAATGGCGGTTCAAGGTGCTCACACCGGCCAGGTCGGTGTTGACGTGCACGCTGCCATAGCTGTCGCCGTAATGGCTGCGCAGTTCACTCAGGTCACCCGCGTCGACCAGCGCATTGAAATCCCCGGCGATCACCACCGGCGCACCGGCCGAGGTTTCGGCGGTGTAACGCAGCAGGTCTTCCACCTGCCGGCGGCGGATGCCCTGGCCGCGCTCGTCGCTGCGCTCGTTCAGATGCGTGGCGTAGACATTCACCGGCTGCCCGTCCACGTCGATGCGCAGGTGGGCCACGGTGCGGTAGTCATCCAGCGGCTGCAGCAGATGCTCGCCGCGGGCCAGCACCGGGCGCCGAGTCAGCAGTGCGTTGCCATAGCGCTTGGGTGCACCGACGGCATCGGTGGACACGAACACGTACGTGTAGCCGAGCTGGCTGGCCAGCCACTGCGCCTGGTTGCGCACGTTGCGGCGCTGGATGACTTCCTGCAGCGCGATGGCATCGGGTTGCAGACGCTTCAGCTCGGCCAGGATCGTGCGCCGCCGGGTCGGCCAGTCTTCGCGGTCATGGTGCAGGTTGAAGGTCACCATGCCCATGCCGGGCGCCGTCGCTGCTGCGGCCGCAACCGGTGAGGGCTCACCCGCCTGCTGTGCCATGGCCACGCCCGGCAATGCCAGTGCGGCGGCCAACCCCAGCGCGCGCAGGGTCACGCGCGCCCTCCCCTGCGTCAACACCATGCTTACTGTCCCTTGCGTTCGGCGCGGCGCACCGCGCTTGGCACATCGATCTCCACGCGCGCAGGCAGCTGGTGCACGCGCAGTTCGCGGTTGCTCCATTCCGCCGGCTCGCCATTGATGGTGGCCTCACCCGGTTCGCCGCTGTACGGCCACGGCAGCACCACGCCACCCGGCGGCGGCACCAGGCCCGCCTGCAGTTCAAGCACCAGCTGCTTGTCGCTGCGCTGCAGGCGATAGTTCAACTGGCCCTGCGGCGTGCGCAGCCCCTGCACGGCAATGCCATCGCCCTGGAACCAGGCGGTGGGTATGCCCGCTGCCAGCACCAGCGCCTCATCGGCGTCGCGGTTGTAGGCGAACATGTCCAATGCCGAACGCACGAAATCCGATGCGACCCACGCATGCGGCAGGTCACCGACGAAGAACGGCGTGCGTGGCGTGCGCGAAACCACTTCCGCCCACTGGTTCCAGGGCTGCGGCGCACGGTCCTTGAAGAAGAACTGGGTGGCCTGCCAGGCGCGGTCGCGCCAGCCCAGGCGCACGAAGGCGGCCACGTTGCGCCATTCGTAGGGCGTGTAATCCTTCCATTCGCGCTTGCCGTCGCGGCGCGCGACAAACTCGGTCCAGTAGCGCTCGAAGGTCGCCTCCAGCGCTGCCTGCGGCAACCGGCCCTGCTCGCCCCCCGGTGCCAGCGCGATGGTGGTGGAAGTGGCATCGAAGTCACCCAACTCGGCCGACCCGGGCAGGTAGGTGATGTTGTGCTGCTGCATCGCCGACTGCAGGGAGGCCTGCAGGTCGTCGCGGAACTGGTCGCGCGATTCGCTGATCTGCATCGCTTCCAGCTTGCCCAGCTGCGCCGCCACCTGCGCTGCATCCTTGTAGCCGCGCAGCGCCCAGAAGTTGTCCCAGTACGAGTGCATCGGCTTGGCCGAATAGCCCTCATGGCTGATCGAGGCCGGCATCATCCCGTAGAAGGCGGGGTTGCGCGCGCGGTTCTCTTCGGTGCGCTCGCTGGCGCGCAGCTGCTCCATGTACTGGTAGGCGCCCTGCACGTGCGGCCACATCAGCTCCAGGAACGTGCCGTCGCCGGTATAGCGCCAGTACTCGGCGATGTTGTAGATCAGCTCGCCGTGGCTGTCATTTTCCGGCACTGGGTCGCTGCCCCGCGCGTCGACGCAGCACGGCACCTTGCCATTCTCGAACTGGAACGGCGCGTACCAGTTCACGTAATCGCGCACGGCATCGCTGCGCCCCATGCGCAGCAGGCCTTCGGAAATCATGGCGCCATCGCGGATCCAGCTGCGTGCGTACGAACGCGTGCCCGGCTGCAGGCGCGGGCCGACGCGCGAGATCAGCATGTGCGCCACGGCGGTGCGCAGGGTTTCCACCAGCGGCTGGCCCGCCGCGGGTACCTGCAGGTTGACCACGCCCAGCTTGGCGCGCCACATCGCGGCCACCTGCTGCTGCGCCTTGGCCACGTCCAGCGCCTGCGGCTTCCAGCCGCCGGTCTGGGGCAGCACCACGGCCACCTCGCGGCTCTGGCCGGGCTCGAGTTTGAGGGTGTACATCAGCGCGCCGGAGGCCATGCCGGTGCTGTCCTTCACTGCCGTCGTCGTCGGGAACGCGCCCGAGGCCAGATGCATGGCATCCAGCTTGCCGTCGAACGTGGTGGCGAAGCGCGCGTCCGGCGCCTGCAGCGGGTAAATGCGCGGCTCGCCGTTGACCTTCACCAGCTGATCGCCCACGTCCAGCGCTTCGATGCGGCTGAAGCCACCGGTGGTGTTGAGGAACTGGGTCGGCGGGTTCACCTGCCAGGGCCGGATCGCCAGCGCCAGGGTGTATTCGTGGGCAACCTTGTCCGGGTTGCTCAGGCGGTAGCGGCCGATCAGCTGGGCGCGCTCGGGCGTACCCTGCACGAAGCTGGTCACCGACAACCCGGCCTTTTCATGCACCCAGTCGACCGTGGCGATGGGCAGGTAGCGGTCCTGCAGCGACTGCGACGTGGCCACGCTGGACCAGTCCAGCAGCTTGCCGTCGAGGCGGATGAACGGTTCGATGCTGAAGCTGCCCTTGGCCGGCTCCAGCGCACCATCCTCGCTGATGAGCGCCTGTTCCTGCCCGCCATCAAGCCCGAGCAGCGTCCAGTAAGGCTGCTCGCCCACATACGCGCGGGGCAGCGCGCCCCGCGGCAGGTCGGCCGCCACCGAGGACAGGAACGCATTGGGCGTCGCCGCGAAGGCCAGCGGCTTCAGCGCGATATCGCGGATGGCGTAGCGCCAGTTCGGGCCGTCCTGCAGGTCGAAGCGCACATAGCGCGCGTCGGTATCGGGCATCGCCAGCCAGTCGCGGCCGCCGCCCCCACCCGTGACTTCGCGCACCGTACGCCAGTCGCGGCCATCCTCGGAGGTACGCACCGTGTAGCGGGTCGCTTCCAGATTGGGCAGCCAATCGATCACCGCGCCGCCGATCTCGCGGCTCTTGTGCAGGTCCAGGCTGATGGTCTGCTGCTTGACCCCACCGCTGACCCAGAACGTATCGCTCTTGCCGTCGATCATGCGGTCCTGCAGCGCGGTGGCCGTATCGGCAATCACCGACGGCATCAGCGCCGAGTTGTCCTGCGGCGGCAGGCCCTGCAGGGTCAGCTTGTCGAAGCACACGGTGCCGCGGCCGCCCACCTTGCTGTACACGGTGAACTCAACCGCCGCGCTGCGCGCCATGTCCTTTTCGGCCGAAGGCCCCCAGGCCTTGTCGATCTGGCGGCGGCGGTATTCCACCGGCGTCCACGCCTTGGGGAAGCTGTAGCCGGGCCGGTTGACCCACCACACGTTGTCACCGCTGGCATCGATCAGTTTGAACTGCAGGTCGTTGCGCGGAGAATCGCCGCGCAGCTGGAAACCGAACCGGTAATTGGCCGGGTACTCGATGTTCAGCGCGCGGCGGATGCCGACATAGCCGGACACCTCGTGGAAATCGTAATCCAGGCACAGTGCGCGGCCACCGCCGGCACCGCCGACCGGCCGCAGCGAACCACTGACCTGGTCGGACAGCACCAGCTTCCACGCGCTGATGTCATCGAAGTCATCCAGCACCTTGGGCGCCGGCAGCGCCGGTGGTGCGGCGATCGCCAGGGAGGTCCACAACAGGCCCAATCCAACGGCGATCGCTCGCTTCATCCCTTGACGCTCCCCAGCAACAGACCTTGGATGTAGTACCGCTGCAGCACCAGGAACAGGGCCAGCACCGGAACCACGGTGACCACCGCGCCGGCCATCATCATTTCCACGTCCATGATGTGCTCGCGCGAGAGGGTGGCCAGTGCCACCGGCAAAGTGTAGTGCTCCTGATCAGTCAAGACGATCAACGGCCACATGAAATCGTTCCACGCGCCCATGAACGTAAAGATCGCCAGGGTCACCAGCACCGGCTTGAGCATCGGCAGCACGATCTGGAAGAAGATGCGCAGCTCACCTGCCCCGTCGATGCGGGCCGCTTCCAGCAGCTCGTCCGGGATCGAGCGCGCGTACTGGCGCACCAGGAAGATGCCGAACACGCTGGCCAGTGCCGGCACGATCACGCCGCCGAAGCTGTTGACCAGGCCCAGCTGCTTCATCAGCAGGAACAGCGGCAGCATCGCCACCTGCGCCGGGATCACCAGCGCCGCCATCAGCACCTGGAACAGGCGTTCGCGGCCGACGAAGTTCAGCTTGGCGAACGCATAGCCGGCCATGGTGTTCAGCAGCAGCGAGCCGAAGGTGATCGCTACCGACACCAGCAGGCTGTTGGCGAAGTTGCCGCCCATGCCGGTGCGTGCGAACAGCTCATGGTAGTTGTGGGTGGTGACGTGCGAAGGCAGCAGCGGAGGCGGGAAATGGGTCGCCTCCCCCTGCGGCATAAACGACACCGAGAGCATCCACAGCAGCGGTGCCAGGCTGACCAGGGCCAGCACCAGCAACGCGCCATTGATCATCCACGGGTGCCAGCGCGACTGGCCGATCTCACGACTCATACCAACTGCCTCTTGCGGCCGAAACGCAGCATCACGGTGGTCACCGCCAGGATGATGAGGAACAGCAGGAACGCCACAGCCGAAGCGCGTCCCAGGTTCCACCACTTGAAGCCTTCCTCGAACATGAAATACAGCACGCTGACGGTGCTCTGCAGTGGGTCGCCGCGGGTCATGACGTACGGTTCGGCGAACAGCTGGAAGTAGCCGGAGACGGTGATGACACCGACCACCAGCAGCACCGGGCCGAGCATCGGCAGGGTGATGTGCAGGAACTGCTTCCAGCGCGAGGCGCCGTCGATGCGTGCGGCCTCGTAAAGGTCATGCGGGATGGCCTGCAGGCCGGCCAGGAAGATCACCATGTTGTAGCCGAAGTTCTTCCACACGGCGAACAGCATGATGGTCGGCATCGCCCAGTTGGGGTCACCCAGCCAGTCGATCGGGCTGATGCCGATGTGGCCCAGACCGTAGTTCACCAGACCGTAGCTGGTGTGGAACAGGTAACGCCAGATCACCGCCACCGCCACCAGGGTGGTCACCACCGGGGCGAACAGCGCGGTGCGGAACAGCGCCTTGAAGCGCGCAGCCGGTGCGTTGAGCAGCATCGCCGCCCCCAGCGAGACACCGATCGACAAGGGCACGCCGATCACCACGAAGTAGGTGGTGTTCCACAGCGACTTCCAGAACATCGGCGTCTGCAGCAGGTCGATGTAGTTGCCCAGCCCGACAAAGCGCAGGTTGCTGCTGTCAGCCAGCGCGTACAGGTCGAAGTCGGTCACGCTCAGGGCGAGCGCCGATGCGACCGGCAGGCCGAAGAACACACCCAGCACGATGAGCGAGGGGCCGGCGAAGATCCAGCCGGCGAGGGACGAACGTTTCATTGCGGGCTCCCGGCCGCGACTGCACTGGCCGAGCCCGGGGGGGCGTCGCTGCGCTGCAGGCGTTGTTGTTCATGCATCCAGCGGCGCTTGGCCAGCACCTTGTCCACGCGCTGGTCCAGCTCATCCACGGCCTTGTCCTGCGCCAGGCCACCACGCACCACCTTTTCGGTGACGATGCGCATTTCCTGCACGATGCGCTCCCATTCGAGCACCTTCGGCGTCGGCTTGACGCGCTCGAGCTGGTCGCGGAACGCGGCCGCCAGCGGATCGTTGGCCAGCGACGGAGCGTTCCAGGTGCTGCGGCGCGGCGGCAGGTCACCAATGATGGAATGGAAGCGCGCCTGGATTTCAGGGCGCGACAGGAATTCGATCAGCTTCCACGACGCTTCCTTCTGCTGCGACTTGCGGAAGATCACCAGGCTGGTGCCACCGGCAATGCCCGCGCCCGGGCCGTCCGGGCCCGGCAGGGCGGCGGTGCCCCACTTCCCTTCCAGTTCCTTGGGCTGCAGCTTCTTGAACTCGCGGATGTTCCAGGGGCCGGAGATGTAGAACACGTTGAAGCCGCGGAAGAATTCATCCCAGACGTTGGAGATCTGCGTCTCGGACATCTTCGGCGCCCAGCCCTGCTCGAACATGTTGGCGTAGAAGGCCAGGGTGCGGCGGAACCCCGGGCTGGCAAAGTTGCCGCGGGTGTCATCGTCGCGCAGCAGCGCATCGGGCTGCTGCAGGGCCAGCGACAACTGCTGCTCGAACTCATTGATCGGCATCAGCACCGCGTAGCGGTTCGGGCCCTGCATCTTCTTGATCGCGGCCATCTGCGCGTCCCACTCCGCCCAGGTGCGCGGCGGGTGGGAGAAGCCGGCCTGCGCCAGAAGGTCCTTGCGGTAATAGATCAGGCGCGTGTCGACGTACCACGGCACGCCCACCAGCTCGCCGTGGATGACGTTGGTATCCCAGATGCCCTGGAAGTAATCCTGCGGATCGACCACGGTCGACTGCTGCACGAACGGCTGCAGCGGGGTCAGCGCGTTGAGCTCGGCGAACTCGGGCACCCAGGTGTTGCCGAGCTGGCAGACATCGGGCAGCCCATCAGCGGCGAAGGCGGTCAGCAGCTTTTCGTGCGCGGCCGTCCACGGGATGTTCTGCACATCCACCTTGATACCGGGGTTTTCGGCCTCGAACTCGTGGATGAGTTCACTGACCACTTCGGCCTCGCGGCCCATGGCCCAGAAGCGGACCGTGGTGGTGCCCTGCTCGGTGCGCGCGCAGCCGGCCATGGCCAATGCGGCCATCGCAGGCAGGGCCCAGCGTCGCAGGCGGTCAATCCAATCGTGCACCGTGTTACTTCCCCTGGCCCGTGTTGCGGTTGGCATTGTTCTTCTGTTCCTGCGCGGCAGCCGCGCGCGATTCTGCGATACCGACCGCGCGTGCCGCCGCGGCCTTTTCATCCTTTTCCAGCAGCAGCGGCTGGAACGACCCTTCCGGGGCCAGCCAGCCACCGCTGAAACCGGCCCGTTCCAGGCCCTTGCGGATGTACGGATTCTTCTTCATGACTTCCCAGACGAAGTCATTGCGGTAGTTGGCGATCATCGTCAGGATCGGGCCCTGGTCGATGGCGATGTAATCGCTGGCCACCCAGCCACGGTCCGGCACCATGCGGCCGGTCTTGATCGGGATGTCGTAGTTGAAGCTGGGGTTGAACGAATCCAGGAAGCCGTAGCTGGAATAGATGTAGTCGCCGTAGCGCTTGTGCATTTCCAGGGTGGCCGGAATCACTTCTTCCGGGGCGAACACGATCGAGGAGATCGCGGCGGTCGGGGCGATGGTGCCGTCATCGAAGTTCTCGCGCAGGCCGGCGCCGCGCGAAGAGTAATGGCGGAACTGGCGCTGCTCGCCACGGTATTCCTGGGTGGTGTTCTGCGGGCCATCGCTGGCGGTCAGGCCCCACACATTCTCGCCATAGTCCTTCCACTGCATCGGGTTGGCGATGGCGTATTCACGGTGGGCCAGCGCGGCCGAGCGGCTGTTGAGGAAGTAGGTGCTGCCACGCTCGCGCATGTAGGCATCCTGGATGTCGCGGAAGTCGATCCAGACGTGGCTGTACTGGTGGCCGAACAGCGGGCCGAAGGACAGGTATTCCTGGCCCTGGTAGACGCCCCAGTCGTTGTCGTAGGTCCGCGTCCACACCGTCCACGCATCCGGGCTGACCGGGTGGCTGGGCGACCCCAGGGCGAGGATGTAGACCATCATCGCCTCGTTGTAGCCCATCCAGTCGTGGTCGATGAAGCCGCTTTCAGGGAACCAGCCCATTGAAATGAGCGGCGCACGCTGCTGCAGCCACGGCCAGTCGACCTGCTTGTACAGCTGGTCGGCAATCTGCCGGATTTCCTTTTCGCGCGGATCATCACCGTCGTAGTACGACTGGGCGAACAGCACGCCCATCATCAGCAACGCGGTATCGACCGAGGACAGCTCGACCCAGCTGTCGTAGCGGCGGCCTTCCTGCATGTCCAGGAAGTGGTAGTAGAAGCCCTTGTAGCCGGCCTTGCCGGTGCGCTGCGGGCCCATCGGCACGTCGCGGAAGAACTTCAGCGTGGTCAGGGTGCGGTCGATCGCCTGGTTGCGGCTGACCCAGCCGTTCTCGATGCCGATCGGGTACGCGGTCAGGGCAAAACCGACAGAGGCGATGCTGGCGAACGGACGCGACGGATAGCGGTCCGGGGTCAGGCCGTTGAGCTCGTTGGTGGTGTCCCAGAAGAACTGGAAGGTGCGGCGCTCGATGTCATCGAACAGCGGCGGCAATTCCGGCTTCATCGGCCGCGGGGGTGCGTCGGCCTCCAGCAGGATCACCGGCGGCTTCGGCTTTGCAGGCTCCTGCTGGGCCGGTTTGCAGGCGGCGATGGCCAGGGTCATCGCAGCGGCGGTCAACAGGTGGCGTGCCTGCATGGCGCGGTTCCTCCGGTGGGCTGATCGATGGGAAAGCATAACGTCCAATGGCCTGAAATCGTTTACAAAACGAACGCTTAAAAAACCACGGAACCGTGGTCGGTGCACTGCAGCCAATGCCCAGTCCCCTGCCCCGTCATTGCAACAGCGCAGGGGGCTGGACAATGGACCGGCCCGCAGGCCGGCCATTGCCAGTTCCCGATGCCAACGGCGAACCGCTGGCATCGGGGTGTTGCGTTACATCGCCGCTTAGAAGCGGAAGCCGACTTCGGCCTTGATCTGACGCGGCGTACCGATGATGTCGCCGGTCTCGTTGTAGCTGGCCTGCAGCTTGCCGTTGCTCTTGATGTAGTTGTAGTTGGAGAAGTTGTCGAAGTTGAACACGTTGATGATGTCCAGGCGAGCGTACAGCTCGGTATCGCCCGGCATCTTGAACGTCTTCGTCGCCTGCAGGTCCACCGAACGGTAGCCGAAGATCTTGCCACCCAGCAGGAACTTGCCGTTGGCATTGGGCACGGCGGCCTGCGGGGTCGGCAGGGTGAAGCCGCTGTCCTGCGGGATCGGGTACCAGTCGTTGACGGCAGTCGGGGTGGCCAAGGTGATCTTGCCACCGAAGGTGATGCCCCAGAAGCCAGCATACGAACCGGTCACCACCAGGCGGTGGCGCGGCGCGCCGTTGGAACGGATGGTCGGGTAGTCACCGATCAGGCCGCGGTCAAAGGCGTACTTCTCGTTGATGTCGCGGTTGTGGCGCGCGGTCGTCCAGGTATAGGCGATCGAGGTGCCCCAGCCGCTTTCCTTGGTGAAAGGCTTCTGCGCCGACAGCAGGACCTGGGTCGCACGGGTCTTGATGCCCTGCTGGCCGATGATCAGGCTGCCGAAGCCCGGCACGTTGCAGCTCCAGGCCTGGCTCAGGCCCGGTTCGGTGCCACCGCACAGGCGCGGGTCATCGAAGAACTGGCCGGTCGGGTAACGGTTGCCCAGGGTGAAGGCGAAGCCGTCATAGCTCAGGGTGCGGGCGATGGTGGCGTCGGTCAGCCAGTCACCGATCTGGTTGCTCATGCCCAGGCTGAACTGGTCCGAATACGGGGCCTTCAGCTTGTTGTTCAGCAGGTCGACTTCCAGGCCGGCGTTGCTGGTCGAACCGACCAGGGCCTGCAGGTTCTCGATGCCGTTGAGCAGGTTCGGGTTCCAGTCATAGCAGGCGGCCTGGCCGTTGATGCAGGTGCCGGTGGCCGGATTGCGGAAGTAGATGGTCGGCTGCGGCAGGGCCAGCTTGGTGGTTTCCAGCTGCAGGTTGTCGAACAGGTCGCGGTCGTACGAACGGCCGGCACCACCGTGGATCACGTGCTGCTCGTCGGCATTGATGTCATACGAGAAGCCCAGGCGCGGCTGCCAGGCATCCTTGAACGCCTTGCGGTTGTGGCCATTGCTGATGTAGTCGCTGATGTCCAGGCCGCCCAGCGCCAGCGAATCGGCGAAGGTCTGGCCGGCGGGAGCGCGCGGATCCTGCGAGTAGATCGCGTCGACGACCTGCTGCGGGGTCACGAAATCCAGGTAGGCCGGGGTCTTTTCGTAATCCCAGCGCAGGCCGATGTTCAGCTGCAGGTGGTCGTTGACCTGCCAGTCGTCCTGGATGAACACGCCGTACTGCTTGGACTTCGAGCGCACTTCACCGGACACGCCCGACACGCCGGTCACCGGCTTGACGAACTGCGCCTTGTACGGGATGGAATCCGGGAAGTCCGGATCGCCCAGGCTGTAGGTGAAGGTCGGGTTGATCTGCGCCGCATCGGACGCGTACAGATCGATCGCCTTGTACTTCACGCCCATCTTGATGGTGTGGTCGCCGGCCCACTGGATGCCGTCCAGGGTCAGGTTGTCTTCGATCGACCAGCCCTTCTGGCCCTTCACCTGCGAATCCAGTGCCGAGGCGCCACCGATCTTCACCACGGTGCGGTCTTCGGTGCCGTCCGGTGCGGTGTAGGTGATGCCGTTGGCCAGGGTCAGCGGGGTCGGGTTGTTGAACGAATCTTCATGGGTGACCATCATCTCGTTGTAGTAACGCTCGCCGCTGTGGTTCCAGCGCAGGGCGTAACGACGGTCGGTGTTGACCACTTCGCGGCCGGCTTCCGGCGAGGTCTGGCCACTGAACTGCGACTGGGTTTCGTCGCGGTCCTGGAAGGTCAGCTCGATGCGGTCGTTGTCGGTCGGCTCGAAATCAACCTTACCGAAGATCAGGTCCTGCTGGAACGGCTGGCTGGCCGGGCCCAGGCCTGCAGCGCCGGCGGCCGGCAGCAGGCTGGCGGCGCTGGTGACCGCGCCGTCCGGCGCGATGGTGACCGGCAGGTCGAAGCGCTTGGCTTCGTAGGTCACGAAGAAGTGCGCCTTGTCCTGGATGATCGGGCCACCCAGTGCGAAGCCGTATTCCTTCTCGGCCGACACCATCTTGTCCTGGCCGGCCTGGCGCTCGGCCGGGGTCTTGGCGCGCATGTCCTCATCGGTGTAGCGGTAGAACGCCTCACCCTTGAATTCATTGGTACCGGACTTGGTCGCGGCGGTCACCGCGGCGCTCGACACCTGGCCGTACTCGGCCTTGTAGTTGCCGCTGATGACCTTGTATTCGCCGATGGCCAGCTGCGGGAACGGGTTGCCGGCGCTGCCGGACTGGCCGGCCACGCCGCCGCCCTTGACGTAGCTCTTCTGGCCCACGCCATCGATGTAGACGTTGGTGCCGTCGGCATTGGTGGCACCGCCGCGCAGCGAGGTGTTGCCCTTGGCATCACGGGTGAAGATCAGGCCCGGCACCGCATCGGCGAACTCCAGGAAGTTGCGCGACACCTGCGGGGTGGTCTGGATCTGCTGCAGGCTGACGGTCTTGCCGACTTCGGAGGTACGCACTTCCTGCAGCAGGGTCGGCGCGACAACGTTGACGGTGTCCAGGTTGGTGGCGGCGGTGCTGCCACCACCGCTGGCAGCGGCCTCGCTGAAGTTCAGCGTCGAGGTCGATGCCACGGTAACGGTGACCTTCTGGGTCTGGCCGTTGGCAACCACGTCATAGGTGCCCGGGTCCAGGCCCATCAGCGAATAGGTGCCATCGGCGCGCACGGTGCCGCGACGGACGGTACCGGTGGCCACGTTGGTGGCGGTGACTTCCGAGCCCGCCTGGGCGCCGGCCACCTGGCCGCGCAGGCTGGCGTTGGCCGACTGCGCCATGACGTTCGGGGCGGCAGCCAGCATCAGGCAGCTGACCAGTGCGGTGCTCAGCAGCCGGCGCGCCGGCATGCGGATCGTGGAATGCATCATCAACTCAATCTCCGGGTGGCGGTATCCGCGGATGCGGTACCTGCGATCAATCAAAAAAGAAGGAACGCCTCTGGCTTCAATGGCCCGATGGCGGAGTGGTGGAATCGCGAACGATGAGGCGGGGAACGAGCGTCTGCTTGTCTCCTGCCCCTTCGGGGGTGTTGCCGTCCATCAACTGCATCAGACGCGTCATCGCCCTATCGCCCAACTCAGCGATACTGACCTGCATGGTGGTCAACGAGGGGTGTACGAACCGCGCCAGTGGAATGTCATCGAATCCTGCCAGGGCGACATCGGAAGGCACGTGGATCCCTGCCTGCGCGAAGGCATACAGGCACCCCAGGGCCATCATGTCGTTGGCGGCGAACACGGCATCGGGCAGCGCACCGGCTGCCAGCATCTCCTGACCGGCGCGATGGCCGGAAGCTTCGTCGAAATCACCGGGCAACTCGATGCCCTCGGCGCTTCCGCCAAAAGCCGCCAGCGCGTCACGGAAGCCGCGCAGGCGCTCGCGCGCGTCGAAGTTGAGATCCGGGCCAGAAATGAACGCGATGCGGCGGTGGCCGGCATCGAGCAGGTGGCGGGTCATGGCCATCGCACCGGCGTGATCGTCGATGCTCAGGACCGGGTGATCCTGCCCCGGCAGATAGGTATTGATGAGGACCGTAGGCAGCGACTGCGGCAGGTTGTCGGTCAGAAAGCCAGGGCTCTCGGCATAGGGCGAGAGCACCAGCAGGCCATCGACGCGGCCGCGCATGGCACGCAGGGCTGCGCCCTGCTGCACCTGGTCGCCGTGGTAGCTGGACACCAGCAGGTGCTGGCGGCGGTTGCGGGCGACGTTGTCGATGCCGCGCATCAGCTCGGAGAAGAATTCGCCGTAGAGATCGGGCAGCACCACGCCCACCGTATTGGTCCGGCGGCTGCTCAGGCTGCGGGCGGCGGCGTGCGGGGTGTAACGCAGCCTCGCGGCGACCTCCAGCACAAGCTGGCGGACCGGTTCGGCGACATTCTCATGCCCGTTCAGCGCGCGGGAAACCGTAGCCACGGAGACCCGGGCTTCTCGAGCGACGTCTTTGATTGTTATGGCTGCCTTGTTCACGAAGCCGCCCTCCACGGCTTGGACCTACCAGCTTGGCGCGGAATGTAAGCGTTTCCATCTGCGCTTGTAAACACTCCGTTAGACGAATGTCCCCGGATGGACACAAAAATCTGACGTGGACAGGTCTGTTCCTGGACCTGGCAGGACTTTGCGGGACAGGCCATCAGCCCTGCTCGGACAGCGTGTATGCGCGGATGGACAGCGCATGGATATCGGTCTCCATCAGCCCTCCCAGCGCGGCATACACCGCGCGATGGCGCGCCAACGGGGCCATGCCGGCGAACTGTTCGCTGATCACCAGCACGTTGAAATGCCCTCGCCCGTCACGCGCGCCCGCATGGCCGGCATGGCGATGGCTGTCGTCTTCAATCTCCAGCCGGCTCGGTGCCAGCGCCTGCTGCAACGCAGCACGTATCAATTCGACGCGCTGCGCACTCATGGCAGCACCTTGCGGAACGGCCGCACCTCGACGCGGGTGTAGACGCCTGCGGCGACATACGGGTCGGCATCGGCCCACTGGCGGGCCTGCGCCAGCGAGTCGAATGCGGCAATCACCACCGAGCCACTGAAGCCGGCCGGACCCGGATCCTCGCTGTCGATCGCCGGGCAGGGGCCGGCCAGCAGCAGGCGCCCCTCGTCGCGCAGCGCGTGCAGGCGCGCCAGGTGTTCGGGCCGGGCCTGCAGCCGCTGCGCCAGCACGTCCTGGCCGTCGTAACCTTCAATCACATAGAACACGGGTCTTCCTCGTTCATGTTGCGGTGCGTCGATTCTAGCCAATGGGCCAGCGCCGCCGGCCCGGCTGGACACCGGCCCGGCAAAGCCGTACCCTAAGCACCATTGCACGTGGCTTGATGCAGCAGCCCGTCGGTTTTTGCGGCCAACGCAGCCCCCGACGACCGTCCCGCTGCCTCGAACCGGACCACCCGGCCGGGCCTCGTAGACGACCTCCCCGTAGTTCCGTCGCCGCCGTTTCCTGCGGCGCGTCCTGCTGTTTGATATGTGTGGAATCGCGCCGATCCCGGCGTGTCTGGTGCCTGGGGCGCCGTGGCGAAGGCCCGGCAGATCCGGTCCCGCGACTGGTCCGTTGCAATCCTGATGTCCATTAGATGACTTCCGAACTCGCGCTCGACGCGAACCCGCCAACCCGGCCGCCCGCCCCCCAGCAGCAGGAAATGCCGCTGGCCGTGGTGCATGGGCAACCGGTCCTGCAGATTCCGCAGGACCTGTACATCCCGCCGGATGCGCTGGAAGTCATCCTGGATGCGTTTGAAGGCCCGCTGGACCTGCTGCTGTACCTGATCCGCCGGCAGAACCTGGACGTGCTGGACATTCCCGTGGCCGAGATCACCCGGCAGTACGTGGAATACATCACCGTGATGCGCGAGCTGCGCTTCGAGCTGGCCGCCGAGTACCTGGTGATGGCCGCCATCCTGGCCGAGGTGAAGTCGCGCATGCTGCTGCCGCGCCCGGTCAGCGAGGACGGCGACGAGGCCGACCCGCGCGCCGAGCTGGTGCGCCGGCTGCAGGAGTACGAACGCTTCAAGCAGGCCGCCGAGGATATCGACGCCCTGCCCCGCCAGGACCGCGACACCACGGTGGCGCACGCCTTCATGCCCGAGCGCGCGACGGTGAAGCTGCCGCCGCCGGTGGACCTGAAGGAAATGCTGCTGGCCCTGCATGACGTGCTCAAGCGCGCCGAGCTGTTCAGTGGCCACGCCATCAAGCGCGAGGCACTGAGCGTGCGCCAGCGCATGGGTGAAGTGCTGGGCCGGCTTGAAGACGGAAAGTTCTACCGCTTTGAAGGGCTGTTCACCGCCGAAGAAGGCAAGCTGGGCGTGCTGGTCACGTTCCTGGCGGTGCTGGAACTGGCCAAGGAACAGCTGCTGGACATCGTCCAGGAAGAACCGCTGGCGCCGATCTACGTGAAGTCCCTGGCTGCCGGCAACACCAACGCCCCGCTGCAGTTCAGCAGCGAGTTCGACGACAACGACGCCGCCAATGAGAACGAGTGAGCGCTGACTGCCGATGGACCAGACGCTGATCAACCGCATTGTCGAGGGTGCCCTGCTGGCCTCCAGCCAGCCGCTCACCCTGGCCCAGCTGAAAGACCTGTTCCCGGAAGAGGAACCGGCACCGCCGGGCAGCATCGAACGTGCGCTGGAGCGCCTGCGCGAAGGCTGTGAGGGCCGTGGCGTGGAACTGGTCGAGGTGGCTTCCGGCTTCCGCTACCAGGTGACCGGCGAAGTGCATGGCTGGATCAGCCGGCTGTGGACCGAACGCAAGACCCGCTACACCCGCGCCACCTTGGAAACTCTGGCGCTGATCGCCTACCGGCAGCCGATCACCCGCGGCGAGATCGAACAGGTGCGCGGCGTGGCCGTCAGCAGCAACATCATCCAGGCGCTGGAAGAGCGCGAGTGGATCCGCGTGGTCGGCCACCGCGACGTGCCCGGCAAGCCGGCGCTGTTTGGTACCACCAAGGGCTTCCTGGACTACTTCGGCCTGAAGCGCCTGGACGAACTGCCGCCGCTGTCGGAACTGAAAGACCTGGGCGAGCTGGAACCGCAGCTGGCGCTGGACCGTGACGGTCCCGCCGTTGCCGGTGCCGCCGGCCCGGACATCAGCGCCGACCCCGATGCGGCCGCCAACGATGATGCCGGCCTGCAGGGCGGCGATGGCAACACCCCGAATTCCGCCGACGCAGCTGCTGCGCCGGCCACCGATGAGCAAGCACCTTCGCCCCTCGATGATGGGCACCCCGATTCCGCGCCGGGCGAGCGCGCGGTGCCAGTGAACGAACGCGAAGACAACGCCGTCGCGACGACGACCGTGGCTGTTGACCAAGCCGATTCCGAACCAGAGGCCGACCTCGAAACCGTCGGCCGGAGCAAAACTGATGAGTGACACCCCCCGTAACAAGCTTTCGCTGAAGCGTGAAGCCACCTCCGAACAGTTCAAGCTGGAAGAGCGCCTGCACAAGGTGCTGGCCCAGGCCGGCCTCGGCTCGCGCCGCGCGCTGGAACAGCGCATCGCCGAAGGCCTGGTCAAGGTCAACGGCGAAGTCGCGCAGACCGGCATGTCGGTCAAGAGCGGCGACAAGATCGAGCTGGACGGCCGTGGCTTCGTCGCCACCGCGCTGGCCGAGCCGTCGCGCGTGCTGGTCTACAACAAGCCGGAAGGCGAAGTGACCACCCGCGAAGACCCCGAAGGCCGCCCGACCGTGTTCGAGTCCCTGCCGCCGCTGAAGGGCGCGCGCTGGATCGCCATCGGCCGCCTGGACATCAACACCACCGGCCTGCTGCTGGCCACCACCGACGGTGAACTGGCCAACGCCATGATGCACCCGTCGTTCGAGGTCGAGCGCGAGTACGTGGTGCGCGTGCGCGCCCCGGAAGGCGAAGAAAAGGTCTCCGACGCCATCGTCGACCGCCTCGCCCGTGGCGTCGCGCTGGAAGACGGCCCGGCCAAGTTCGACGAGATCGAACGCATCGGCGGCACCGATTCGCACGACTGGTTCCGCGTCGTGGTGAAGGAAGGCCGCAACCGTGAAGTGCGCCGCCTGTGGGAATCGCAGGGTTGCCAGGTCAGCCGCCTGAAGCGCACCCGCTACGGCAAGGTCAGCCTGCCGCGCGAGCTGGTCCGTGGCCACTCGGTGGAACTGCCCACCGCCCAGGTCGAAGCGCTGCGCGCGCAGCTGAAGCTGGAAGAAGGCGCGCCGTCGGCACTCACCCTGCAGCCGGTGATCGGCCAGCGTCGCGCCGCCAAGACCACCGTGCGCGTGCGCGAAGGCGGTCGTGGCAATGCCTACGTCAACGGCCACAGCACCGCCGATGAAGGTCGCGAACTGCGTCGCTTCGACAACGTGCGCGAAGATCGCGGCCGTGGTCGCGGCGGCAAGGGCGGCGGTGGCTTCAAGGGCGGCCTGACCGTCAGCGGCGAAGCGGCAGCCAAGCAGTCGCAGAAGCCGTTCAAGCAGCGCGCGCCGAAGAACGACCGTTCGCTGCCGGAAGGCAACCCGGCCGCGTTCCGTACCTGGTACGTGCCGGACGGTGTCAGCACCGGCCCGAGCGGCCACCGCAACGCGGGTCCGGGCGCACGTGGCCCCGGTGCCCGTGGCCCGGGTGCAGGCGGCCAGGGCCGTCCGTACGGCAAGCCGAAGGGTCCGGGCGCGGGTGCCGGTGGCGGCCAGGGCCGTGGTGGCTTCGGCGGCGAAGGCCGCGGTGGCGCCGGTGGCGGCCAGGGTCGTCCGGCCGGTGCGGGCAACCGCTCGCAGGGCCAGGGCAACAAGCACCCGTACGGCCATCCGGGCAATGCCCCGAGCTTCCCGTCCGACCATGCCAACCCGGGCTTCAACCCGTATGGCAGCGCGCGTCCGGCCGGCAACGGTCGTCCGGGCGGCAACGCCAACGCACGTCCGGGCGGCAATCGCGGTCCGGGCGGCAACCGTGGCCCGGGTGGCCCCGGCGGCAACCGCGGTCCCGGTGGCCCGGGTGGCAACCGTGGCCCGGGCGGCCCGCGCCGCAGCGGCCCGCGCGGCGGCTGACCCAACCCAACCAGGACGGAGCGAGCGATGACACGGATGTTGTCCCTGGGCGCCCGCCTCGGCGCCCTGCTGGTCCTGATGCTGGTGGTGGGCGGTTGCGAACGCGCCGCCGACCGCCTCAAGCAGGAGCTGGCCGCCACGCAGAACCCGTGGCCGAAATCTTCTCCGCTGCACGCACCCACTGACCGTCTGGTACGCCGGCTGATCGTCGATCCGCGCTACATGGAACGCATCAAGCAGGCCGGCAGCAAGGAAAAGGCCATCCAGGCCGGTGCGCAGCTCAGCCTCGATGGCATCGCACGCCTGCCGCCGCAGCGGCTGGAGCAACGCGCCAAGGTCATGGCCGCCATCCTGCACGCCATGCCGGTGGAGGACTGCGCACGGATCTCACGCGCGACCGGCGCTGCCGAAGTAGCGCGACTGAGCACGGTGTTCTTCGCCCAGCTGGAAAAGCTCCCGCCCGCAGACATCGACGCCTGGTTCGAGATGAGCTACCAGGCCAGCATCGCCGAGCTGGAACAGCGCCCGCCCAGCAAGATCAGTGAAGCGCAGATCCAGGCGGCGTCGGAAGCGTTCATGGACAGCCTGCCCAGCGATGCGGTGCGCGTCCGCGCCATGGCCGTCCTGCCCGAGATGGAAACCGCCGCACCGGCCGACGCCTGCTGGGCATCGCGCACGATGTTCGACGCGGTGGCGACGCTGCCCAAGCCGCACCGCGGCACCCTGGCGTGGCTGTTGGCGCAGCAGTAGACCGCGCACCTTGCGGCTTGGTACCGAAGGCCCACCCTGTCTGGCGTCCCTGCGCTGCAGCGCATCGCGGTTAGGAATTGTCTGAAAATGAGCAGTTCGTGCCGCAGCTCACCCCAGTGACGCTTTAGCCCTTCTACGGTGACGCCTCATTCCCACGCAAGGCACCGTTGATGGCTTGGCATACGAGCACCTCCGTCCTGACGATCGTCGACGCCAGCAACAGCTGGTGGACCACCCTCTACGAGTCCGGCGAGACCGCACCGGTCTGCGGCATCTACCGTTGCCAAGGCTGCAAGTGCGAGATCACCCGCAATCAAGGCGAGGCGTTCCCGCCGCAGTCGCACCACCCTCATCGACCGGAGCAAAGCCGCATCCGCTGGATGCTCAACGTACGTACCAACGCTCGAGTCACCTGACACAAAAAAGGGACGGAGGGGATCAAGTCGCTTGTGCACAAACGACTTGATCCCCTCCGTCCCCTTTTTGCGGTCAGCGGCGGCTGATGGTGAACGCGGTGCCGTCCACGCCCAGGTCCCAGCCCTTGCCGGTGCCGGACAGGGCCAGCGAGACGTCGCCCTTGGTCATCACCTGCGCGTTGCTGGATTTCACCGCGCCTGCGTGTGCGCCCACCGAAGCGTAGGTGCCCAGCAGCTCGTTGATGCCCACCGCGCCGGTGAAGCTGCCGCGCCCATTGGTGATCTTCGATTTGCCCACGGTCAGGCCGCCACCCTTCACCTGGATGCGCACCGGCAGGCTGGTGCCATTGCTGCACTGGAGGGTGCCGTTGCCCGAGGCCGTCTTGTAGATCAGCGACCAGCCTGACAGGTTGTAGCGCAGGTGGCAGTCGAGGTTGCCAGCGGCATTCGCAACCGGGGCCAGAGCGGCTGCGGCCAGTGCCGTCAGCAGGACAAGGGACTTCTTCATCAGCAGGACTTCCACGTCAGGTCGGACTGGCCGCGAATCTAGCAGCGCGCGCGTGCACGATGAATGCAGGCACGCGTGCGGATGCGGCGAGCGTTCAGCTGCCCGCCGCCGGCCCGCCGCTCAGGCCCGCTCGTCCAGGTGGAACGCATCCGCATCGAGCATCGCCGGGAAGCGTGCCCGGTGCGCCGCCAGCGCCTCGGCCGAAATGGTGGTGGTGACCACCTGTTCGCGCTCCCGGATCTCCACCTGCGGCTGGCCCAGGAAATCGATCACCGCACTGTCGCCGGCATAGTGCAGCTGGTTGCCATCCACGCCGATGCGGTTGACCGCCGCCACGAAGCACAGGTTCTCGATGGCCCGCGCGCGCAGCAGGGTCTTCCACGCGTACGCGCGCGCCGACGGCCAGTTGGCCACGAAGATCTGCAGGTCGAAATCCATCTGCCCTGCCCGCTCCACGTTGTAGCGGTTGCGGCAGAACACCGGGAAACGCAGGTCGTAGCAGACCTGCGGATTGATCCGCCAACCCTTCCATTCCACGCACAGGCGGTCGCGGCCTGCCGCATAGCGCTCATGCTCGCCGCCATACCGGAACAGGTGGCGCTTGTCGTAGTACTGCAGCCCGCCGTCGGGCGTGGCGAACAGCAGGCGGTTGTAGACGCCCTCGCCATCGCGCAGCTGCACGCTGCCGATCACCGCCGCGTCCAGCGCCGCCGCCTGTTCGCGCACCCACGTCACGGTGGGGCCGTCCATGCCTTCGGCCTGGGCGATGGCCTCGTTGGAAAAGCCGCTGGTGAAAGTCTCCGGCAGGATCACCAGATCGGTGGTGCCGGCCAGCGGTGCCAGCAGCGCGCCGTAGTAATCGCGGTTGCCGTCCGGGTCGTGCCAACGGGTGTCGCCCTGCACGAGGGAAATGCGCAGATCCTGCATGGTCGTCATGTCCTCAGAGCAGACGCAGGCGTTCGATCGCCGCGTCCAGCGTGGCCTCGTTCTTGGCGAAGCACAGGCGCACCAGGCGCTGGCCGACCGGCGCGGTTTCGTAGAACGGCGACAGCGGAATGGCGGTGACGCCCTTCTCGATGGTCAGCCACTTCACGAATTCATGGTCGGGCAGATCGCTGATGGCCGAATAGTCCACCAGCTGGAAATAACCACCCGGCACCGGCAGCGGCTTCAGGCGGGTGCCGGCCAGCTGTTCGCGGAAGCGGTCGCGCTTGGCCTGGTAGAACGCACCCAGTTCCAGGTGGTGTTCCGGCTCGTCGCGGATCATCGCGGCGAACCCGTACTGCGCCGGGCCGAAGCTGGTGAACGTGTTGTACTGGTGCACCTTGCGGAATTCCGCGGTCAGCAGCGGCGGTGCCACCGCATAGCCGATCTTCCAGCCGGTGCAGTGGTAGGTCTTGCCGAAGCTGGAGATGACGAAGGTACGCTCGCGCAGTTCGGGGTAGCGCAGCGCCGATTCGTGGCGGCGGCCATCGAAGATGATGTGTTCGTACACCTCATCGGAAATCAGGTAGATCTGCGTGCCACGCAGCAGGTCAGCCAGCGCCTGCATGTCGGCCTCGTCCAGCATCGCACCGGACGGGTTGTGCGGGGTGTTGACCATCAGCATGCGGGTGCGCGGGGTGATCGCCGCACGCACGCGGTCCCAGTCCACCGCGAAGGTCTGCGGGTCCAGCGGCACGTGCACTGCGGTGGCGCCGGCCAGCTCGATGGCCGGCTCATAGCAGTCGTAGGCCGGGTCCAGCACGATCACTTCCTCACCGGCACGCACCACGGCGTGGATGGCGTTGAAGATCGCCTCGGTGGCACCGCTGGTGACGGTGATCTCGGCATCCGGATCGAGGGTGGCGCCGTACAGGTCCAGCGACTTCTGCGCGATGGCCTGGCGCAGCGGTGCCACGCCGGTCATGGGCGGGTACTGGTTCAGGCCCGCGGCCATCGCCTTGGCGGTTTCGTCGATCAGGCGCTGCGGCGCGGAGAAGTCCGGGAAACCCTGGCCCAGGTTGACCGCGCCGTGTTCGGCGGCGAGCTGGGACATCACGGTGAAGATCGTGGTACCGACCTTGGGCAGCTTGGTGGTGGGTTGCATCGGCCTGGGGAATGGGGAGACAGACCGCTGAGTTTACGCAATCCCTGCTGCCGCCGGGCCAGACAACCGCAGCCGAGGGAAATGCCGGCCAGCGGCATTCATCGCGCGGCGGTAGTGCCGGCCGCTGGCCGGCAACCACGGCCAGCGGCCGGCGCTACCGGGGCCATTCATCGTTACAATTGCCCCCGCACTCCGGCACGAAGACCCTCGCCCCTTGAACACCCCTGCATTGCTGGCCGCCAGCGGCCTGAGCTTCTCCCGCAATGACGAACCCGTGTTCGGCCCGCTGGACTTCCATGTGGATGGCGGCGAAGCCCTGCTGGTGCAGGGCGGCAATGGTGCCGGCAAGACCACCCTGCTGCGTGTGCTGGCAGGGCTGGCACGTCCCGGCGCCGGCCAGGTGCGCATCGATGGCAAGGCCGCCAGCAACGCCGAGCGCGCCCGCTACGTCGCCTACCTCAGCCACCTGCCGGCCCTGAAGCCGGATCTGGACACGCTGGAAAACCTGCACTTCCTCTGCGGCCTGCATGGCCGCCGGGCCAAGCAGATGCCGGGCAGCGCGCTGGCCATCGTCGGCCTGGCCGGCTACGAGGACACCCTGGTGCGGCACCTGTCGGCCGGGCAGAAAAGGCGCCTGGCGCTGGCCCGCATCTGGCTGTCGCCGGCACCGCTGTGGCTGCTGGACGAGCCCTACGCCAACCTCGATCTGGAAGGCATCAACCTGGTCAACCGGATGATTTCGGCCCATCTGCGCGGCGGCGGTGCCGCCCTGGTCACCACCCACGGCGCCTATGCCGCGCCGCCGGTACGCACGCGCCTGCTGGAACTGCCGGTGCCCGGGCAACCGGCCGCCACCGTGCAGGGAGGTGCCGCATGATCGCTCCGGGCACCGAACCGGGCCTGTGGCAGACCGCCCGCGCCCTGCTCTCGCGCGATCTGCGCCTGCTCTGGCGCCGCCGTGGCGATGCGCTGCAACCGGTGCTGTTCGCCCTGCTGGTGGTGGTCCTGTTCGCACTGGCACAGGGCCGCGATCCGCAGCCGCTGGCCGCCACCGCGGGCGCCGTGCTGTGGCTGGCGGTGCTGCTGGCCGGGCAGCTGGCGCTGGATTCGCTGTTCCGTTCCGATGCCGAGGATGGATCGCTGGAACAATGGCTGCTGGCACCCGTGCCGCTGGCCTGGCTGGTGCTGGTGCGCGTCCTGCTGCACTGGGCCACCACCGCATTGCCGTTGATCGTGGTCAGTCCGCTGCTGGCGGAAATGCTGCATCTGCCACATGACCAACTGCCGATGTTGCTGGCATCGTTGCTGCTGGGAACACCGGTGCTGAGCCTGATCGGTGGCGTGGTGGCCGCGCTGACGGTGGGCATACGGCGCTCTGGTATTCTCGTGGCGTTGCTGTCGTTGCCGCTGTACGTACCGGTGCTGGTGTTCGGTGCGGGCAGCCTGGCGGCGGCCAGTCGCGGGCAGGATCCGGTCGGTGCGCTGCTGATGCTGGGCGCAGGACTGGTGGTCGCCCTGCTGCTGGCACCGCTGGCGACCGCTGCGGCCATCCGTATTTCCCTGAGTTGAACGGGCAGAGAGCCAATCCACCCTTGCTGGATAGCCGTCACGCATGAATCCGATCGTCCGCTGGTTCCATCAACTCGGTTCGCCGCCCACGTTTGATCGTTTCGCTGCCCGCTGGTCGCGTGTGTTCTACATCGCCGCGCTGCCAGTGCTGCTGGTGGGCCTGTGGCAGGCGCTGCTCGTGGTACCGCCGGAAGCACGCCAGCTGGACAGCTTCCGCATCCTCTACATCCACGTGCCCAGTGCCTGGATGAGCCTGTTCGTGTTCGCGCTGATGGCGCTGTATGCCGCCATCGCGCTGATCTGGCGCATCAAGATCTGCGAGATCCTGGCCATGGCCTGTGCGCCGATGGGCGCCGGCTTCACCCTCATCACCCTGCTCACCGGCAGCATCTGGGGCAAGGGCACCTGGGGCACCTGGTGGGATTGGGACCCGCGCATGACCAGCGAACTGGTCCTGCTGTTCCTGTACCTGGGTGTCATCGGCCTGTACCACGCCATCGAGGACCGCCGCAGCGCCGCGCGCGCGGCCGGCCTGCTGGCCATCGTCGGCGTCAGCCTGCTGCCGGTCATCCGTTATTCGGTGGACTGGTGGGGGGGCCTGCACCAGCGCCAGTCAATCAGCGTGTTCGGTGAATCAGCCATCAGCAGCGCGATGATCGCACCGCTGTGGTGGATGGTCATCGGCACCAAGTTCTGGTTTGCCGGCTCGGTGCTGGCCAAGGCGCGTGCCGACAATCTCGACCGCGAGGCCGGCAAGGCCTGGGTCGGCCAGCGCGTGGAGGAAACACAGCGATGACCCACCTGCCCTTCGTGATCGGCGCCTATGCCGTGTTCGTGCTGGTACTGCTGGTCGATGCCATCGGTTCCTGGCTTCGCCTGCGCGCGGCCCGCCGCCAGGCACAGTCGCGCCAGCAACGGCAGCAGGCGCGGCAGACCGCACAGCAGGCGGCGCCGGCCCTGACGGCGGAGCTGGAGCGATGACGCCGGTGCAGCGCCGCCGCATGGCCTGGGTGCTGCTGGCCCTGCTCGCCTCCGGCCTGGCCACCGCACTGGTGGCGATGGCACTGGAACGCAACATCGCCTATCTCTACACGCCGTCGGAAGTACTGCGCGGCGACGTCGATGCGCAGACCCGCTTCCGCCTCGGCGGCATGGTGGTAAAAGGCTCGTTCAACCGCCCGGTCGGTTCGCTCGATGCACGCTTCCAGGTCACCGACGGCGATGCACAGCTGGCCGTGCTGACCTCGCGCATCCTGCCGGACATGTTCGCCGAGGGCACCGCCGTGGTCGCCAGTGGGCGCCTGCAGGACGGCGTGTTCGTGGCCGATGAAGTGCTGGCCAAGCACGATGAGAAATACGTGCCCAAGGAAGTGGCCGACAAGATGGGCGACGCCCATCGCAAACACGACGTGCCGGTACCGGCGACCGAGGTGCGCTGAGTGCTGCCCGGAGTGTTGCCAGAGCTGGGCCAGATCCTGCTGCTGTGTGCGTTGCTGGCTTCGCTGCTGCAGGCCGGCCTGCCGCTGGTGGGCGCACAGCGCGGCAATGCGGCGTGGATGGCGGTGGCCCGTCCGGCCGCCTTCGCGCAACTGCTGCTGGTGGCCGGTGCGTTTGCCGTGTTGACCGCGGCCTTCGTGCAGCAGGATTTTTCGGTGCGCTACGTCGCCGAAAATTCCAATTCACTGCTGCCGATGATCTACCGCTATTCCGCGGTGTGGGGCGCACACGAAGGGTCCCTGTTGATGTGGGCGCTGGTGCTGGCGCTGTGGACCGGTGCGGTGGCGCTGTTCTCGCAGCACCTGCCCGCTCAGGTGCGGGCGCGCGTGCTGGCGGTGATGGGCGTGGTCAGCGTCGGCTTCCTCGCCTTCCTCATCTTCACCTCCAACCCGTTCCTGCGGCTGAATCCTGCGCCGCTGGAAGGCCGCGACCTCAATCCATTGCTGCAGGACCCTGGGCTCATCATCCACCCGCCGATGCTGTACCTGGGCTACGTGGGCTTTGCCGTGCCGTTCGCCTTCGCCGTCGCTGCCCTGCTGGAAGGTCGCGTGGATGCGCGCTGGCTGCGCTGGACGCGGCCTTGGACCAACGTCGCCTGGGGCTTTTTGACCCTGGGCATCGCGCTGGGCAGCTGGTGGGCGTACTACGAACTGGGCTGGGGCGGCTGGTGGTTCTGGGACCCGGTCGAGAATGCCAGCTTCATGCCATGGCTGGTCGGCGCGGCGCTCATCCATTCGCAGGCCGTCACTGAAAAGCGCGGCACCTTCGGCAGCTGGACCCTGCTGCTGGCCATCGCCGCCTTCGCGCTGTCGCTGCTGGGCACCTTCCTGGTGCGCTCGGGCGTGCTGACCAGCGTGCATTCGTTCGCCGCCGATCCCTCGCGCGGGCTGTTCATCCTGGTGTTCCTGTCGCTGCTGGTCGGCGGCAGCCTGCTGCTGTACGTGCTGCGTGCCAGCGGCCTGAGCGTGGAGGCCGATGACCCGCGCCGCGGTTTCACCGCTACCTCGCGCGAGACGCTGTTGCTGGCCAACAATCTGCTGCTGGCCACGGCCTGCGCGATGGTGCTGCTGGGCACGCTGTATCCGCTGCTGGCCGATGCGCTGTCGCTGGGCAAGATCTCGGTGGGCCCGCCCTACTTCGGCAGCCTGTTCCTGCTGCTGATGGCACCGATGGTGCTGCTGCTGCCGTTCGGCCCGCTGGTGAAGTGGCAGCGCGACCAGCCCTCGCGGGCCTTCGCCCTGCTGGCGCCGTGGCTGGGCCTGGCCGTGCTGCTGGGCGCACTGGCCTGGTGGCAGGCGCCGCAGAACGGCTGGAAAGCCGGGCTGGGCGTGGCCGCCGCGGCATGGGTCGGGCTGGGTACTGCACGCTTTGTCTGGCAGCGCCTGCGCGGCAATGGCCGCTTCACTGCCGAGATGCTGGGCATGATCGTGGCCCACACCGGCATCGCCGTGTTCCTGGCCGGCGCGCTGCTGGTCGAAGCATTGAACGTGCAGCGCGAGGTCGCATTGGCGCCCGGCCAACAGGTGGAGGTCGGTCGCTACGCGGTGCGCTTCGAGGGCGTGGATCATCGCGAAGGTCCCAACTTCACTGCGAACCGGGGCCATTTGCGGGTGTTCCGCAACGGCCGCGAACGGGCCCTGCTGCATCCGGAAAAGCGCCTGTACGCCAGCGGCGGCCAGGTCATGACCGAAGCCGGCATCGATGCACGTCTCAGCGGTGATGTCTACGTGGCATTGGGCGAGCCACTGGGCAACAATGCCTGGGCGGTACGGGTGCATATCAAGCCGTTCGTGCGCTGGATCTGGCTGGGCGCACTGCTGATGGCCCTGGGCGGATTCATCACCGCCGCTGACCGCCGTTTCCGTCGTCCGTAGGAGTTTCCATGTCCGAGTCCCCCGCCCCGCGCCCCTCCCGCCCGCTGCCGCCGGTAGCCATCGTGATCGGCGTGCTGTTCTTCTTCGGCCTGCTGGGGCTGATGATCTACGGGGTGATGAAATCGGGCGACCCGCAGCGCGACGTGCTGCCTTCGGCCCTGATCGACAAGCCGGCACCGGCCTTCGCCCTGCCCGTGCTGCACGACCCCAGCATGACCGTGCGCAGCGAAGAGCTGCGCGGCGCCCCCTACCTGCTGAACGTGTGGGGCAGCTGGTGCGCCGCCTGCCGCGAGGAACATCCGGTGCTGACCCGCTTCGCCGAGAGCAAGCGCGTACGCGTGATCGGCTACAACTGGAAGGACGAACCGACCGACGCGCTGCACTGGCTGGAAACGCTGGGCAACCCGTTCATGGTGGTGCTGAGTGATGTGGAAGGCCGCACCGCCATCGACTGGGGCGTGACCGCTGCGCCGGAAACCTTCCTGGTGGACGGCAGCGGCATCGTGCGCTGGAAGTACAGCGGCGCGATGACCCAGCAGGTGGTGGACGAAAAACTGATCCCGGCACTGCAGAAGATCGAGCAGGCCCAGGGCAACGCCGATGCCGGCCTGCACGGCAATCCGTAAGCCCCTGCGCGGGCTGCTGCTGGCCCTGCTGCTGGGTGCGGCACTGCCGGCGCCTGCCCAGCAGCCGCTGCACGACCCGCGTCCGCTCGCCTTCCGCGACGGCGCCGAGGAAGCACGTTTCCACGACTTGGCCGCGCAGCTGCGCTGCGTGCAGTGCCAGAACCAGTCGCTGGCCGATTCCAACGCACAGATCGCCCAGGACCTGCGCCGCGAAGTGCTGCAGCTGATGCAGCAGGGCCATGACGATGCGCAGATCAAACAATTCCTGGTCGCCCGCTACGGCGAATTCGTGCTGTACCAGCCGCCGCTGCAGCCGGGCACCTGGCTGCTGTGGGGCGGGCCACTGCTGTTGCTGGCGGCCGGCGGCGTGGTGGTGCTGGGCATTGTTCGACGCCGTGGCCGCAACGTCGCGCCTGGCCCCGCTGGCAACACCGATGAAGGAGACGGCTGGTGAGCAACGCATTGCCAATCCTGGCCGGCCTGGCGGCTGCGCTGATGGCCGTGCTGGTGCTGTGGCCGCTGCGCCAGCAGGGCCGCCGTGGTTTCATGCTGGGCGTGCTGGCGCTCGGCGTGGTCGGTGCCTGCCTGTACCTGCTGGTGGGCGACCCGCGCGCCGCGCAGGTGCAGCCGGCGCCCTCGGTCGCCACCCTGCGTGATGGCGTGAACGCACTGCAGCAGGCACTGCAACGCGACCCGCAGCGTGCCGACGGCTGGGCGCTGTTGGGCCGTTCGCAGGCCGAACTGGGCGACGCCACTGCCGCCGCCGATGCCTTCGCCCGTGCTGTCGCCCTGGCACCGGATGATGCCGGCGTGCTGGTGGAAGCCGCACAGGCCCGCGCGCAGGCGGATGCGGGCAAGCAGTTCGACGATACCGCGATGGGCTGGCTGCAGCAGGCGCGCCGCCTGGCACCGGATGCCGAACGGGCGAGCTGGCTGCTGGGCATCGCCTTGCGCCAGCGCGGCAGGAACACCGAAGCCGCCGATGTCTGGAGCAGCCTGCTGCCGCGGCTGGAGCCCGGTGCCGCACAGGCCCTGCAGGCGCAGATTGCCATCGCCCGCGAAGCGGCGGGCCAGGAACCGGCCACAGATGCACCCGCCCTGCTGCAGATACGCGTGCAGTTGCCCGCATCAGTAAAACAAGGCGATTGGCCGGCCAGCACCCAGGTGTTCGTGCTGGCCCGCGCCGTGGGCGGACCGCCGATGCCGGTGGCTGCACGCAGACTGCCGCTGGCCGGCTTCCCAGCCACGGTGGGGCTGGGAGACGGTGACAGCCCCATGCCGACCGCACCGCTGTCGGCCCACACTGAAGTGGATGTACTGGCACGCATTTCGCGCAGCGGCAGCGCCAACCGCAGCGAAGGCGACCTGCAGAGCGAGGTGGTGCGCGTGACGCTGCCACATGATGGCGTGGTGGAGCTGCGGTTCCCCTGACCTGCACCCGGTAGTGCCGGCCGCTGGCCGGCAACCTCATGCATGCCGGCCAGCGGCCGGCACTACCGTTGTCTGCCCCGCTAGAATGCCTGCATGACTGAATTCATCCCGCCCGGCACCCGCTTCCATGCCCTGCCCTCGCCCTTCCCGTTCAAGCGCGGTGGCGCCCTGCACGGTGCGCGCGTGGCCTACGAAACCTGGGGCACGCTCGCGGCCGATGGCGGCAACGCGATCCTCATCGTCACCGGTCTTTCGCCGGATGCGCATGCCGCCGCCAATGCGGCCAACCCTGCGCCCGGCTGGTGGGAAGCCATGGTCGGGCCGGGCAAGCCGATCGACACCGACCGCTGGTTCGTGGTCTGCGTCAATTCGCTGGGCAGCTGCAAGGGCTCCACCGGCCCGGCGTCGCTGAACCCGGCCACCGGTGAGCTCTACCGCCTCGATTTCCCGGAACTGTCGGTGGAAGACGGCGCGCGTGCGGCCATCGAGGTGGTGCATGCTCTGGGCATCGAACAACTGGCCTGTGTCATCGGCAATTCGATGGGCGGCATGACCGCGCTGGCGGTGCTGATGCTGCAGCCGGGCATCGCGCGCAGCCACATCAACATTTCCGGCAGCGCGCAGGCATTGCCCTTCTCCATCGCCATCCGTTCGCTGCAGCGCGAAGCCATCCGCCTGGACCCGCAATGGAACGGCGGGGGCTATTCCGAAACCGACTACCCGGAATCGGGCATGCGCATGGCGCGCAAGCTGGGCGTCATCACCTACCGTTCCGCGCTGGAATGGGATGGCCGCTTCGGTCGCGTGCGGCTGGATTCGGACCAGACCGACGATGATCCCTTCGGCCTGGAATTCCAGGTGGAAAGCTATCTGGAAGGGCATGCCCGCCGCTTCGTTCGCTTCTTCGATCCGAACTGCTACCTGTACCTGAGCCGTTCGATGGACTGGTTCGACCTGGCCGAGTATGCCGACGGCGATGTGCTGGCCGGGCTGGCGAAGATCCGTGTCGACAAGGCACTGGCCATCGGCGCCAACACCGACATCCTGTTCCCCGTCCAGCAACAGCAACAGGTGGCCGACGGTCTGCGTGCCGGCGGTGCCGATGCACAGTTCATCGGCCTGGAATCGCCACAGGGCCACGATGCCTTCCTGGTCGATTTCGACCGCTTCGGCCCCGCCGTGCGCGGCTTCCTCGACGCGCTGTAAGTGGCCTGGCGACGCAACCTTGCGCTGGCCGTGCTCGGCGCGCTCATTGCGCTGACGGTGTGCCAGATCGTGCCACTGTGGCTGGGTGGCTGGTGCCTGGCGGCCAGCACGGTGGCGTTGGGGTTGTACGGGCATGACAAGCGGGCGGCACAGCGCAAGGAGTGGCGCATTCCCGAACGCACGCTGCAGCTGCTGGCGCTGGCCGGTGGCTGGCCCGGTGCGCTGCTGGGCCAGGCGCTGTTCCGGCACAAGCACCGCAAGGCCGAATTCCAGTGGGTGTTCTGGATGTGCGTGGTGGCCAATGTCGCGTCGATCGCGGTGCTGCTGCGCGAATTTTCGCGATGACCGCCCGGATGGGTGTAGAGCCGAGCCCATGCTCGGCTCCGCGCACAAAGGCAGCCGAGCTTGGGCTCGGCTCTACAGTAGATCCACGCCATGCGTGCACGCATCAGTAGATCCACGCCATGCGTGGATGGGCCGGCCAGCGGCCGGCACGACCGCGATTACGCTTCGCGCTCCAGCACGCCATCACGCAGGCGGTACTGCACATCCACCACGCCCTCGGGCAGATCGTCGTGGGTGATCATCAACAGGCTGCGGCCGTCCAGCAGGCTGGACAGATCCAGCAGCAGCGCGCGCGCAGTATCCACGTCCAGGCCTTCGGTGGGCTCGTCCAGCAGCAGGATCGGGGCATTGCGCAGCAGTGCGCGGGCCAGCGCCAGACGCCGTGCCTGCCCGGCTGACATCGTCGCGCCGTTCTCGCCCACCCAGGCCTGCAGGCCACCGTTGCGTTCAGCCCACTCACCCAGGCGCACACGCCGCAACACCGCCCACAGGGCATCATCGCCCGCATCCGGGTCGCCCAGCCGCAGGTTGTCGGCCACCGTACCGGCGAACACCGGCGCGTTCTGCGGCAGCCATGCCAGTTGCCGGTGCCAGTCGCTCTGGGCGAAGTCGCGCAGATCGCAACCACCGTAACTCAGCCGCCCTTGCTGCGGATCCCACAGGCGCAGCAACAGGCTCGACAGCGTGGTCTTGCCGCTGCCGCTGTCGCCACGGATGGCGATGCGCTCACCCGCTGCCAGGCGCAGCTGCAACCCCGACAGCACCGGACGCGCCCCGCCCGGCCACTGGAAGTGCACGTTTTCCCATTCCACCGCAGCGGCCTGCGGCACCGGCTGCGCCGCCTGCGGGTCCTCGACCGTGGGTGCCTGCTCGACGATGGCCTGCAGGCGGTCCGCGGCAACACGACCGGACTGCAGCGACTGCCAGGCCAGGCCCATGCCCGCCCACAGCTCGATCATCGCCACGGTAAGAAACACCAGGCCGGCCGCCATTTCCGCGGCAATGCGCTGCTGTTCTGCTGCATGCAGGGCCAACGCCAGCATCGCTGCAAGGCCCAGCCCGGCCACCAGTCCATGCAGGGTGGAGGCGGCAATCAAGCGCCAGCGCCGACGTCGATCACGCGACGCCAGCTGCTTTGCCGCCACCCGAACCTTCAACTGCCACGCCGCATCGGCATGCAGCGCGGCCAGATCGCCCGCGCCTTCCAGCCCCTCGAACGCGGCGGTCCGCAGCGCCGCCCGGTGCGCGGCACGATCCGCCTCTTCGTGGTCATGCCCCCGCACGCCCAGCCATGGCACGCCCACGCCGATCAGCAGCGCCAGCACGGCCAGCAGCAGCGCCGCCGAGGGCAGGATCAGCGCGGCCGACCCCACCGCCACCAGCGACAACGCCGCCAAGGCGACCAGCGGCCCGATCGCGCGTACCAGCAGGCCATCCACTTCACCGATGTCGCCCAGCAGGCGGGCCAGCAGATCGCCGGTACGGGTGGCACCCAGCCGCGCCGGCGCCAGCGGCAGCGCGCGGCGGAAGAACCACACGCGCAGGTCGCGTGCGATGCGCAGCGTGGCATCGTGGCCCACCAGCTTCTCGAAGTAGCGCGAAACGATGCGGGCCATGGTCAGGCCGCGGATGCCGGCCGAGGGCGAGAAGAAGTTGAACCCCTGCGCCAGCCCGGCGGCACCGGCCAGCGCCGCCGCAGTGAGGAAGCCACCGGACAGGCCCAGCAATGCGGTGCCGGCCAGCATCGTCACCCACAGCAGCAGCACCGTCAGCAGCAGGCGCGGGCGATGGCGCAGGAACACCGCGCGCAGGGAATCGGGCGAACGGCTCATGCGCGCACCGCCTGCGCCGGATCGACCAGGCGCCCCTCGGGCAACAGCAGGCAGCGATCCGCCCACGCGATCACCGCCGGGCTGTGGGTGGCCACCACCACGCTGCGCCCGCGCGCATACGCCGCCAGGCTGCTCAACAAGGCCGCTTCGGTATCCGCGTCGAGGAAGGCCGTGGGCTCATCCAGCAGCAGCACCTGCGGGTCGCGCAGCAGCAGGCGGGCCAGACCGATGCGCCGCGCCTCGCCCCCGGACAGGCCGAAGCCACGCTCACCGATCATCGTATTGAGCCCTTCCGGCAGGCGTCGGGCGAACTGCAGTACCTGCGCCGCCTCGGCCACCGCACGCAGGCGCGCATCGCTGGCAGCCGGGTCGGCCAGCCGCAGGTTGTCGGCAATCGAACCATGGAACAGGTAGGGGCGCTGGCTGGCATAGGCCACCTGCACACCGGGGCGCAGCTGCACGCGCCCGGCACGCGGCGGCAGCCAGCCGGCCAGCGCTTCCAGCAGCGTGCTCTTGCCCGAACCACTGGGCCCCACAAGGGCCAACCGCTGCCCCGGTTCCAGCCGCAGGTCCACCGCGTCCAGCACATCATGCGTGGCCCCCAGCGGGCGCAGCACCAGGCCCTGGGCCTGCAGCGGCGGCAGTGCGGCTTCGGCGGGCTCCACCGCCAGCGGTGCCGCCGCCACCTCGGCCACCGCCTGCTCCTCGGGCAGCGCAAGCAGCAGGCGTTCCACCTCGGCCGCCGCCGCCAGCGCGTTGGCGCGATCGTGGTAATGCGCGGCCAACCGGCGCAGCGGCGCGTAGAACTCCGGCGCCAGCAGCAGGCAGAACAGGCCCGCCCCCAGCGTGGGCACCGCCGCATGCAGGGACATCAGCCCCAGGTAGCTCAGGCCGAGATACAGCGCGACCATCGCCACGCTCACCGAGGCGAAGAATTCCAGCACGGTGGACGACAGGAAGGCGATGCGCAGCACCTTCATGGTGCGCACGCGCACGCCTTCTGCGACCGCTTCGATGCCGGCCAGTTCAGCCTCGCCCTGCCCATACAGGCGCAGCAGGCCCAGGCCCTTGATGCGGTCGGCGAAGTGGCCGCTCATCCGCGCCAGTTCACCCAGCTGCGCGCGGCCGGCGGCTTCGGCGCCCCAGCCCACCAGCATCATGAAGAACGGCACCAGCGGCGCGGTGAACAGCAGGATCAGCGCCACCACCCAATCCACCCACGCCACCGCGGCCAGGATCAGCAGCGGCACCACCACCACTTCGGTGCGCACCGGCAGGAAGCCGCTGTAATAGCTTTCGATGGCATCGCCGTGGTGCAGCATCAGCTCGCCCAGTTCGCCGGTGCGGCGCTGCCGCAGCCACAGCGGGCCGTGGCCGAGCAGGCGCGCGAACACGCGCTCGCGCAGCGCCAGCCGCGCCGCGTCCGCTACGTCACCGGCCGCCGCCTGGGTGGCGCTGCCCAGCAGCGTGCGCAGCACCAGTACCGCGGCCAGCGCGCCCAGCACCGGCAGGCCGCTCGCCAGCGGCGCACGTTCCACCAGCACCTTCTGCACCAGCCAGGCGATGGCGGCGGCCTGGCCGATCAACAGCGCGCCGGACAGGCTGATGCACAGGGCCGCCAGCCGCTGCCGGCCCCGCGCCGCATGGGCCAGACCGGCCAGCCAGGCGGTGCGGGCGCGCCGCTGCAGGGTCGATGCGTCTTCTGCGGTGCGAGGCTCGGTAGCGGTCGGTTCGGCAGCGCTCAATGTCTTCACAGGCAACGGGGGATGCTCGGCATTGTAGGCGCAGGCAGAAGCGCCCCCCTGCGGCCAGCGGTCGCAGGGGTCACGGGATTGGCATACGATCCCCTTGGGCACCCATTCATACATTGATCTGGATCAAGGCTGTTTGAAGTAGTCGGTCACATCATTCACCCGTAGACCACCCTTCCCGCCACCTGCAACGGCACTATCCAACGAGGTAGCCAGGCCATGATTGATCAGACAGTCGTAGAACTGTCGCGGCTGCAATTCGCTCTGACCGCGATGTACCACTTCCTATTCGTACCGCTCACCCTTGGCCTGTCCTTCATGGTGGCCATCATGGAAAGCGTCTACGTCATGACCCGCAAACAGGTCTGGCGGCAGATGACCCTGTTCTGGGGCACCCTGTTCGGCATCAACTTCGCCATCGGCGTGGCCACCGGCCTGGTGATGGAGTTCCAGTTCGGCATGAACTGGTCGTACTACAGCCACTACGTGGGCGATATCTTCGGTGCGCCGCTGGCCATCGAAGGCCTGATGGCCTTCTTCCTGGAAGCGACCTTCATCGGTCTGTTCTTCTTCGGCTGGAAGCGCCTGAGCCCGGTCAAGCACCTCACCGTCACCTGGCTGATGGCGTTGGGTACCAACCTGTCGGCGGTGTGGATCCTCATCGCCAACGGCTGGATGCAGAACCCGACCGGTGCGGTGTTCAACCCGGACACGATGCGCATGGAAGTGGTGGATTTCGCCGCCGTCCTGCTGAACCCGGTCGCGCAGGCCAAGTTCGTGCACACCGTCAGCGCCGGCTACGTGACCGGTGCCATCTTCGTGATGTCCATCAGCGCCCTGTACCTGCTGCGCAACAAGCACAAGGACATGGCGCGCCGCTCGTTCGCCGTGGCCGCAGCGTTCGGCCTGCTGTCGTCGCTGTCGGTGGTGGTGCTGGGTGACGAAAGCGGTTATGCCGCCAGCGAACACCAGAAGATGAAGCTGGCCGCCATTGAAGCCATGTGGGAGACCGAGCGCGCGCCGGCCGACTTCACCGCCTTCGGCATTCCCAACCAGACCACCCAGCAGAACGACTACGCCATCAAGATTCCCTACCTGATGGGTCTGATCGCCACCCGTTCGCTGAACCAGCCGATTCCCGGCATCCTGGAACTGGTGGAACGCGCCGAGCACCGCATCCGCGGTGGCCAGATCGCCTATGGCGCGCTGGAACGCATCAAGAAGGACAAGACCGACCTGCAGGCGCGCGAGATGTTCGACCGCCACTGGCAGGACCTGGGCCATGGCCTGCTGCTCAAGCGCTACCGCGAGGACATCCTCAACGCCACCCCGGAAGAGATTTCCAAGGCGGCCATGGATACCGTGCCGCGCGTGGCACCGCTGTTCTGGACCTTCCGCATCATGGCGGGCCTGGGCTTCTACCTGATCGCCTTCTTCGCCCTGGCGTTCTACTTCTCCTGCCGCAACAACTTCCAGGACAAGCGCTGGTTCCTGAAGCTGGCCGTGTGGAGCCTGCCGGCGCCGTGGATCGCGATCGAATGCGGCTGGTTCGTGGCCGAGTACGGCCGCCAGCCGTGGGCGGTGGATGGCGTGCTGCCCACCTTCTACGCGGCATCGGGTCTGGCCCTGCATGAAATCCTGACCACGCTGGCCATCTTCACCGCAACCTACACGGTGCTGCTGGTCATCGAGATCAAGCTGATGCTGAAGGCGATCCGCACCGGCCCGGACGACATCCTGCCGACGCTGCAGGCTGACATCCGGCCTGTTTCCCCCACTGCAGCCGCTGCCGGACAGGCCTGAGGCAGGAGAATCCAGATGGAATTCATTGCACTTGATTACACCACGCTCCGCGTGATCTGGTGGCTGCTGCTCGGCATCCTGCTGGTCGGCTGGGCGGTGATGGACGGTTTCGACCTGGGCGTCGGCACGCTGCTGCCGTTCGTGGCCAAGACCGATGAAGAACGCCGGCTGGTGATCAACACCGTCGGCCCGGTCTGGGAAGGCAACCAGGTCTGGCTGGTGCTGGGCGGTGGCGCGATCTTCGCCGCCTGGCCGCCGCTGTATGCGGTCAGCTTCTCCGGCTTCTACCTGGCGGTCTTTGCGATGCTGTTCGGCCTGATCCTGCGGCCGGTCGGCTTCAAGTACCGCAGCAAGATGCCGTCCAAGCGCTGGCGCGACAACTGGGACCGCGTGCTGTTCGTGGGCGGCCTGCTGCCGGGCCTGATTGCCGGCGTCGCAGTGGGCAACGTGCTGCTGGGCGTGCCGTTCCATTTCGATGACACGCTGCGCGTGACCTACACCGGTTCGTTCTTCGGCCTGCTCACCCCGTTCGCGCTCATCGCCGGCCTGGTCAGCGTGGCCATGCTGGTCTCGCACGGTGCGGCCATGCTGGTCATCAAGACCGACGGCCCGGTGGCCGAACGCGCTGCACGCTACGGCAGTGTCGCCGCACTCATCAGCTTCGTGCTGTTTGCAGTGGCGGGCATCTGGGTGGCCTTCGGCCTGCCCGGCTACCAGATCACCTCGCAGGTGGTGACCGATGGCCCGACCAACCCGCTGCTGAAGACCGCTGAACTCGGCACCGCTGCCGGTGGCTGGCTGCGCAACTACAGCAGCATGCCCGCCACCCTCGTGTTCCCGGTGCTGGGCCTGCTGGGTGCGCTGGCCAGTGCGGTACTGCTGCGTGCACGCCGTGGCGGCCTGGCGTTCATCGCCTCGGGCGCTTCCATCGCCGGCATCATCCTCACCGTCGGCTTCGCCATCTTCCCCTTCCTGCTGCCGTCCTCCAGCCAGCCCACCTCCAGCCTGACCGTCTGGGACAGCTCGTCCAGCCACCTCACGCTGTGGATCATGCTGCTGGCCACGGCCATCTTCCTGCCGATCATCCTCGCCTACACCACCTGGGTGTACCGCGTGCTGAAGGGCAAGACGACGGTTGAAGAGATGGGCGACAACCCGAACGCGTATTGATCGAAAGGTGTGCCGACCAACGGTCGGCACCCACCGCAAGTGATGCGTGCCGGCGAACGGTCGGCACCTCCCCCGAATGCAAGGAGAGTGAACATGTGGTACTTCGCCTGGATCCTCGGCACCGGCCTGGCCTCCACCGTGGCCATCCTCAACGGCATGTGGTTTGAATCGCGCGAGCGGAACCGCCTCGAGAAAGAAAACAGTCGCTGAGATGTAAAAAACCCTTGCCGCCTTGGCCTTCACACGGTATCTTAGGCGGCTCCTTCGGGGTGTAGCTCAGTCTGGTAGAGCGCTACGTTCGGGACGTAGAGGTCGCAGGTTCGAATCCTGTCTCCCCGACCACTTCGGTGGTCGCATTGAAGCCTGGTGAAGTCTTCCAGGCTTTTTTGTTCCCTGAAGGGTTGCATTGCTCCGGCAATGTGAAGAAGGTCGATTTACCCCTTGCCGCCACCGGGGTGAATGAATACAATAGGCGGCTCCTTTCGGGGTGTAGCTCAGTCTGGTAGAGCGCTACGTTCGGGACGTAGAGGTCGCAGGTTCGAATCCTGTCTCCCCGACCACTTCGGTGGTCAACAAGAAGCCTGGAAGACGACAGTCGTCCGGGTTTTTTTGTGCCTGTCGCCCGGGGTTGCAGCGGGGCAAGGCAGCCGCCCTGCCCCGCCACGTTCCCTCAGCAGGGACGCACGTTCAGGCTGGCATACATGGCCAGCGCCCGGCAGGCCTGCATCAGGCCCTCCACGATGCGCTCGCCCACATCCTGGTCCGGCCCGCCATCCTGCCGCGCCCGCTCGGCCGCCAGCAGGATGTCATGCACGGTGCGCAGCCCCGCCAGCGCACAATCCAGATCGGCCAGCGCGATGCGCCGGCCAGGGGCAAGCTGTGGCTCTGGCCAAGGGCGGCCATCGGATGCGCCGCCGCCGTCGATGCCACGCAACTGCGCGACGAAGGTGATGGGCTCGCCTGCCACATCGGCATTGGCCGGCGCGTGACCGGTGGGCGGGAAGGAAGTATCAGACGTCTTCATGGGCATTCTCCATGCAAGGAACACGGTGATGCCGCCGCGACAAAGGCGGCGGGCGATACGTGGCTGCAAAAACCCGGCTGACTTCGTTCGGGCGGATGTGCTTGCGCACACCCCCACGCACCGCCCGCCATGGAACGCGAACGGAATGCCAGCCGGCGCCGCGCGAAGCGACGCCGGCTGGCAAGCGTATACAACAAGTCAGCTCGGGTTTTGCAGTCCCGGCCACCCTTTTCCGGTGGCATGCGAAGGTGTAAACGCCAACGCACAATGTGCCAATGGGCAAACGCGCCACTGCAACAATTCGTACGATTCGCGACATTGTTGCACAGCGTCTGCGGGCGTCCAGAACCTAGGGGCGCAAAGGCTTGGCAGTGTTAAGCCGCAAGCGCCGTTGTGCCGCGCGGCAGGATGGGGGTCGTGCGGATTACGACACCCTGCGCGCGGCGGAGGCGCTTCGAGAGAGTGCGGGCCGGTCGTGGTCGTGCTCAGCCCTTGAAGTGAGGATCGGTGACCGGCAACAGGTTGTAGCTGGCCAGATCCATTTCGAGCCGATGAACGCGCTCCACCTGCGCGTCATCGCAGGGATCAAATACGCCTGGCACGGAGACGATGATCGTACCCAGGCCATCGACCGGGTGGACAGCGTGCGCGTCACAGATCTGGCCGTGGGTGATCTGCGCGGGCACGAAGCCCATCCAACCGAAGAATTCCCGGTGTTGATACAGGCGGCGGTCTATCTGATAGGTCACAAGCCCCTTCTCGGGCGTTCGGGACTTCACGTCAACGCACGCGAACGAGGGCCGCATTGTCTTCACCAGCCCAATTAAAGCGTTGACCATCAGGGAAGGAATTGCCTCGCCAAAGGGCTCGGGCCTTACAAGACTGAAAGAGTTGAATCCTGTTGTTGGGTTCAAATCCAATACGGCCAATCCCGGCTTGCGCCAGTCCCGATCATTGTCCACGTTGGCCAACGTGAGGGAGGCACCCAACGTTTCAAAATCACCGAACCGTCTACGATCCTTGCCAACATCCTGCTCCATTCGAGCCAGGAGCGCACTCGAATCGTCGAGTGAAATGCACTCTTCCTTGGGACTTGAAGGCAGTGCATACCATCTTCTCAGCGATGGGTGCAGTAGTGCGAGGCCTTCTACTGCTAGCGAGGCCAAGCTCAGCACCTCTTCTGGTGAGCATGAGACGGGGACTGTCCACAGATTTTCCTGAGCACGAATGATCATCTGCTTCCTCCATGGATAGGCGACGGAAGCGCTTCGCGAGGGGGCGACAGGGCTGGCCGTGGTCGTGCTCAGCCCTTGAAGTGAGGATCGGTCACCGGCAACAGGTCGCGGCTGGCTAGATCCCTTTCGACGCGGTGAACTCGCTCAACCTGCGTGTCATCACAGGGATCAAATACGCTTGGCACGGAGACGATAACCGTACCCAGGCCATCGACGGCATGGATAGCGTGCGCGTCCGGGAGCTGTGCGTGGTCAACCTGAGCTGGAACGAATCCCATCCAGCCGAAGAACTGACGGTGTTGATACAGGCGCCGGTCCATCTGGTAGTGGATCAATTCGCTTTCCCGGGATCTTCCCTTGACATCGGTACATGCGAAATCAGGCTGGATGACTTTGACCGAATCGATCATCGCGCCAAGCATGATTGAGGAAATTTCATCCCCAAAGGGCTCCAGCCCCTCGATGCTTAGCGTGTGCACCCCAAGGCTGGGACGCAGGCTGAGCACAACTACTCCGGGCTTACGCCAGTCACGGTCATTGTCTACGTTGGCCAGCGTCAGTGAAGCGCCAAACCCGTCAAAACCCCCAAATCGCCTACGCGCCTTCTGGATATCCCGCTCCATCCTGTACAGCATTGCAGCAGAATCCTCCAAGGCAATACACGCTTCCTTTCTCCGCGAGGGCAACGCATACCAGCGTTTCATCAAAGGGTGCAGGCGGGCCAATCTTTCCGTCAGATCCACAGCCTTGCTCAGTACTTCTTCCGGTGTACGGAAGACGGCCGATGTACGTAGATTTGTTTGAGCTACAAGGATCATAGGCGTGTTCTTCAACCCTTGAGGTTCGGATCTGTCACCGGCAACAGATCGTAGCTGGCCAGATCCATTTCGACGCGATGCACCTTGTCCACTTGCGCGTCGTCGGTGGGGTCAAACACCCCTGGCACCGAGACAATTACCGTACCCAGGCCATCGATCGGGTGAACGGCATGCGCGTCTCGTATCTGGGCGTGGGCGATCTGCGCGGGCACAAAGCCCATCCAGCCAAAGTACCGACGGTGTTGGTACAAGCGCCGATCAAGTTGGTACGTCACCAAAGCTTTCTCGTGCGTCATCGCTTTGACATCCGTACAGGCATAGCGCGGCTTGACTTCCTCCACCAGGCCGATCATTGCATTGAGCATTAAATTTGGCGCAGCCTCACCAAATGGTTCAATCCCAACAAGACGAAACTTATGGGAGCCAAGTGTGGGATCCAAGCCGAGCACGACAAGGCCTGGCGTGCGCCAATCTCGATCATTGTCTACGTTGGCCAGCAACAGTGAAGCGCCCAGCTCTTCGAAATCCCCAAATCTTTCTCGATCCTTCTCGATATTCCGCTCCATCCTGGCGAGGATCGCACCAGTATTCTCAAACGGTATTGACCTTTCCTTTGCGTTCGATGGCAGCGCATACCACCGTGCCATCAACGGGTGAAGCGGCGCGAGACGTTGCGTCGCCTGTACCGCCAAACTGAGCAACTGGTCAGGTGTTCGAGCAACAGGATCCGTCCGCATGTTTGTTTGAGCACTGACAATCATCAAATATCTCCACGGAATGGTATGTGCCTGCAAAGCATTGGATCGACGTATTCCGTTTCAATGGCTGCCGCCATCGTTCGATGCTGCATGAAGCACCACAGTAGCTTTGCCTGCCGACCAGCAACACCGATAGCGCCGCGCTGCCTGTTCATCTGCACTCCCCAAGGCCTGAAAACCCCAAGCTCCACAAACTCATACTTGGGAAGTCCTGCTTCATTCAAAAAATGGTCATACCTCCCCTTCGCCTCCACCACCGTGCAGTCCTTCAACCAGAACCCATCAAACTCACAGGCGTTGAAATGCCACTCCTGCACGGTACGGGAGAAGCCCTTCCGGTGCAGATAGTCAAACAACGTATCCACTGAGAAGAACGTCCGCGCCGGATCGGCCTTGTCCGCCACCATGAAACCGAACCGCAGCGGTGCCGAGCGCAGGTTGGCGATGTACAGCTGGTACTCGTAGTTGATCAGATTGCGCCGGGTGACATAGCGCCCAGTGCGGGGCGGTCCAATGAACCCCTCTTTCAGCAGGCACTCGTTGCACGCGGTCTCGTCGGGCATCTGCGAGCAGTCCACTTCCCGCGCCTTGGCCGTCGGCTCAGCGCGCGCATCCGGCTTGGCTTTGCCGCGCACCCGCTGCTGGATATCGCCCACCACATCGCGAATGCCGTCGGCCACGTCACCGGTGGTCGGCCCGCCATAGGGATCCACCGGGTTGCCGTCTTCATCCACGCTGCCGTTACCGCCTCCCATGCCGGGCCCAAGCCAGGGCCGCGGGCCGATGATTCTGGTGCCCATCGTTGCTCCTAGTGTCCTGCCAGATTCGACAGCAGATCCGCCGCTGCCAGGTTCGGGTTCTTTGCGCTGCGCATCCACATGTCCGCTGCCGGGACGGCCCGCAGACCGCGCGCCCACGCCACGTCCGCCTTCACCCAGCGCACCAGCACTGGCAGGTGGGTGATACGCAGCACATAGGCCGCGTGGTCATGGCTCTTCACCACGTCGTCCATCAGCGCCGCATCGCTCACATGGCCGACCTGGCGGGGGTACTCCGCGCGGATCTCCCGGCACAACAGCGGGAAGAACGTGGAGGGATCAGGCAGGCGCAGCAGGGCTTCCTGTTCCTTTGTAATCTCAAACATCAGCCGGCCTCCGTTGCATGCAGCGCTTCGCGATCCAGGGTGTAGCGCTCGCCCAGCATCTGGAAACGCCATTGCCGCAGCGGGCCCATCAACTGCCTGCGCTGCTGCAGGGTGAAGGCGGCCTGCAGGCGCAGGAACACGCGGCCATCCCAGTAACGCAGCAGCGCCAGATTGCCGTTGGGGCGGCGCAGGTCCAGGCAGGTTTCCAGGTGCTGGTACACCGCTTCAAAGCCGGCATCGCTGCGCAGCCAGGCCACCACTGGCCTGTCCTGTTCCAGTGCACGCAACCAGCCATCCACCTGGGTGTGGGCCTGTGCGGGTAACTGCAGCAGCCACGGGCCGACGGATGCGTGGGCGGCCTCGGGCTGGCGCGCAAGCAGTGCGCGGTGTGGCAGATCCTGGGCGTACCAGGCCAGCGCTTTGGGCGTATCGGCATAGGCCGCGGCATCGACAATGACGTATCGGTTCATCAGCGCCCCAGGAAGGTTGCGCCGGAGCGGGCACCGGCCAGCAGGCAGGCTTCGCACACCGGCGCCTTGTCAGCCATCGGCGCGGCAGGCGCGAGCGCTGCGGGTGCAACGCCCCCTGCTGCCTGCGCGGTCTGTGCCACCGGCCCGCTGTCCGCGCCACCACCACCGCCCGCATCCACGAACACCAGCGACTGCTGCCCGGCGATGAGCGAGCACCCACACGACAGCTTGTCGCCGTCGCGCGCCACCGGCTGGCCCTCGAACACCAGGGTGGAATCACCACTGACGATGGAGGCCACGACCTGGTGCCTGGGGCAGGTGGCTTTGTCCCCTACCCGCGCCACAGGCTTGCCCTCGATGTCGGTCGCAGGTGAGCCGGTAATCACCCGGCCCCCGCCGCTGGTCGCATCCCCCACCACAATCAACGTCCTTGCCACCCCACCATCCTTCCGTGCTGGATTCGGCCCGAACCTAGCAATGGCGCAATCCGCCTGCACTTGAGCGCGGCGCAGCGTGCCCTGCCGTTGGCTGGGCGTGCGCCGCGCAAACGCTGGAAACACAACGGATTCGCTGGACCAGAGCGGATTTCCGGAGCGCTGCGACAACTGACAGCAGAATGTGCGGATCGCGACAATCAGCGCCGACAGGACCGGGCGCATCGCGCCACGTACAATGGCCACCTTTCCCCCACCCACCTCACCGGCACTGTCCGGTGCGGCGCTGCACGCCCACGTTGTGGCGTGCGCCACCTGCAAGGACCCCCGCATGACGTCCCCCACTTCGCCCTCACCCTCGCTGCTGCATGGCCGCCTGCTGGCCTTCGTTGCCATCCTGCTGGCGGCGGTCAACCTGCGTACGGCGGTCACCTCCATCACCCCGCTGCTGGACGTGCTGGGCCAGCAGTTCGGCTTCGGCACCACCATGACCGGCGTGCTGGGCATGCTGCCCACCGCCTCGTTCGCGCTGTTCGGCGTGGCGACCCCGGCCGTGGCCCGTCGCCTGGGCCTGGAGCGCACCACCCTGCTGGCGATGACCCTGGCCATGGCCGGCCTGCTGCTGCGCTCCAGTGCCGGCAATGTCGGCACCCTGCTGCTGGGTTCGGTGATCGCGCTGGCCGGCATGGGCATCGGCAACGTGGTGGTGCCACCGCTGGTGAAGCGCTACTTCGCCAACAAGGTGGGCACGATGAGCACGCTGTACATCAGCGTGCTGCAGCTGGGCACGATGACCCCGGCGCTGCTGGCGGTGCCGGTGGCCAACGCCGCAGGCTGGCGCGTGTCGCTGGGCATGTGGGCGCTGCTGGCCCTGGCCGCCGCCCTGCCCTGGCTGCTGCTGGCCACGCGCGCGCCGAAAGCCGTGCAGGCCGGCAGCGACCCGACCACCCAGCCGCATGGCAAGGTCTGGCGCACCTCGCTGGGCTGGAGCATGAGCTTGATGTTCGGCATGACCTCGCTGATGACCTATTCCATGTTCACCTGGCTGCCGCGCATCGTGGTGGAAGCCGGGGCCACGCCGGCCTTTGGCGGGGTGATGGTGGCGGTGTTTTCGGCGCTGGGCCTGCTGCCCTCGCTGGTGATTCCCTCGCTGGCGGTGCGCCTGCCGAACCCGTTCCCGCTGGTGCTGATCGGTTTCTTCGCCTTCGTGATCGCCTTCACCGGCCTGCTGTTGGCACCGCTGAAGGCGCCTCTGCTGTGGGCGGCGCTGCTGGGCGTGGGGCCGTCCACCTTCCCGCTGGCGCTGACCCTGATCAACCTGCGCACGCGCACCCCTACCGGGTCGGCGGCGCTGTCCGGCTTCATGCAGGGCGTGGGTTACAGCTTCAGCTGCCTGGGGCCGTTCCTGGTGGGCTGGCTGCATACGGTCAGCAATGGCTGGGGGCTGCCGTTCGGCTTCCTGTTCGGCTGCGCGGCGCTGATGCTGGGCGCGTCGTGGGTGGCGTGCAAGCCGCGCAAGCTGGAAGACCTCTGGTAAGGGGTTGGGTTGCTGCGGCAGGGCTGCGCCCTGCACCTGCCAAGGTCAACGGCAACGGCAACAGCGGCTCTGGGTTTCTGTTTGATGGGCGCGGCGGTGTGGGTGGGCAGGACACGCCGTAAACCCATCCATGGGGGCTCGATGGCGCCATCCATGGCGCCAACGGTCCTGCCCACCCACACCGCCCCACCCCCGACAATTTCCGTGTGACGGTTGGAACATCCACGTCCTGCGTGGATGAACGTGGTCGGATCTCGAATCTGAAGGGATGCGCACGTCTCTCTCACGATGCTTCTACACATCGCTTCGGCATCTGCTGACGTAGGGTGTCCAATCATGACGCGGAGGGGCTGCCGTTCTGGGCGGCTCCAGACCCCGGGTCAGGGCGCGGCGGCGCCCGGCGGGCGCCTTGGGCGCCGCTGAAAGACCTGAAAAAGTGTTTGGTTGTCAGGGAGTTGCGATGAGCTTGACCGGTCTGGCGGGACTACTGCGTCTTAGCGGTAAAGGCAGGCTCTGGCCACCTTGGGAGACGGCCAGGCACAGTTGGCATGTGATGTGCGTCACACTTTCAGCACATCGTTGAAGTAGGGATGCTAAGGGGGTTTCATGATTGTCCACCGTCCGCTGGCGCTCTGCGTCGGCCTGGCCTGCGCCGCGCTGGCGTTCGGGGCCCATGCCGCTTCGCCGCCACCCGCCGCCAGCCGCGCTGACCGGCTGGCTGAAATCGGCCACTACCGTGACCAGGCCCGCTGGGTCGATGCCCTGGCCGCCATCGAGCGCTCGCAGCTGCAGGAGCCCAACGATCCGCTGCTGTACAAGCTGCAGGTCCTGACCCTGGGCGATATCGGCAACGCCGACCGCGCCTGGCGCCTGTACCAGGCGCGGCCCGACCTGTTCGATGCCGACCAGAAGGCACGACTGGAAGCGAACTACATCGCCAAGCGGGTGAACTGGAGCCTGGCCTACGGCCAGAGCGAGGACAGCCGCCTGGACGAAGCCGAAGCATCGCTTGCGGAAATGGAGCAGTACGTGCAGCGCGATGGCACGCCGCTGGCACAGGCGCCGCTGCGCATCCGCATGGACCGCCTGATCCTGCTCAACCGTCTGTCGCGCCACGCGCAGGTGCGCGATGAAGCGCGGGCGCTGCAGCGGGAGGGGCATGCCCTGCCCGACTACGTGCTGCCGGCGGTGGGCGATTCGATGATGGCCACCCAGCACCCGGACGAGGCGATTCCGCTGCTGGAAGCGGCAGTGAAGAACGATCCTTCGCGGTTCCAGTCGCGTTCCGAACTGGCCTATGCCTACCTGGAGACCGAGCAGGCCGAGAAGGCCATCGGCTACCTGGCCACGTGGCAGAAGGACGAGCCGGCATGGCGCTGGGGCGGCGGCAAGAGCCCGTACGCCAACTGGGCCCGCTATGAGGCCGATCTCAACCTGGCGATGATCCGCGCCTACAGCGGCGACCTGCCCACCGCGCAGCGCGATCTGGAAGCGCTGCTGGATGTCGGCCCCGGCAACGGCGGCCTGCAGACCGCGCTGGGCAGCGTCTACCAGATGCGGGGTTGGCCGCGGCGGGCACTGGAACGCCACCAGATGGCCTACACCCTGGACCCCCGCGATGTGTCCCCGCGCATCGGCATGTATGAATCCTACGTGCAGCTGCAGCGCGACGACCTCGCCCGCCCGCTGCACGACGACCTGCTTGAACGCTACCCCACCCAGCCCTCCGTGCAGCGCATGGACCGTGACTGGCGCGCGCACCGGGGCTGGCAGCTGCAGGCCATGGTGGAAGGCGGCCGCAGTTCCGGTGGCGGCGGCAGTTCACCGCTGGGCAACGACGACCTGCACTACGGCACCGAAGTGGCCTCGCCGATCCTGGACGATCGTTGGCGGCTGTTCGCCTTCGCCGACCGGCGTTCGGTGACCTTCCAGGACCAGAAGATCAACCCGCTGTGGGTGGGTGCCGGCGCGCGCTATCGCTTCGGCCGTGTCGATGCCGAGGCCGCCGTGGTGCGCCCGAACGACAGCATCGGCGACACCGGGCTGCGCGGCGGGTTCGGTTGGCAGTTCAACGACCAGTGGCATGCCGGCGTGACTGCCGCGCGCAACGACCCGGAAGCGTCGATGCAGGCACGCGTGTCGGGCATCACCGCCGACAGCGTGGCCGTGGCGGTGGATTACACCCGCGACGAGCGCACGCACTGGAGCCTGGGGGGCAGCCAGTTCCGCTATGACGACGGCAACCGCCGCGAGACGTTGAACACTGCGATCGAACAGCGCCTGCTGACCCGCCCGCGCATGGTGATCGACGGCCTCGGCAACCTCTACACCAGCCGCGGTTCACGCGACGATGCGCCCTACTTCAACCCTTCGCGCGACCGCTCGGTGGAGATCGGCCTGCGCATCGACCAGCAGCTGTGGCGCCACTACGAGCGCCACTTCCGCCACCGCTTGACGGTGTCGCTGGGCGACTACTGGCAGGAAGGGTTCGGCAGTTCGCTCATCCCCACGGTGGCCTACCGCCACGAGTGGCAGTTCGGCCAGGGCAGGATCCTGGAATACGGCGTGAGCTGGTCGCGGCCGGTCTACGACGGCCAACGTGAACGTCATATCGGCTTCGATGCCGCGCTGCGCTGGGGAGAGTGAGATGGAACGGACGCTTCGTAACCTGATGACCGTGCTGCTGCTGGGGCTGGTGCTGCTGGCGCTGCCGGCCGCTGCCCAGCAGCGCGACCTGGATTCGGCCGACAACGGGCTGCTGGTGTTGAGCTACCACGACATCCGCGACGATGTGCGTGAGAAGGGCGATGCCGATGCGTATGCGGTCAGTACGCAGAACTTCGCTGCGCACCTGGACTGGCTGAGCGCACATGGCTACCACCCGATCTCGTTGTCGCAGCTGATCAAGGCCTCGCGTGGCAAAGCCCAGCTGCCGCCACGGCCGGTGCTGCTGACCTTCGACGATGGCCTTCGCAGCGTCTACAGCCGGGTCTACCCGTTGCTGCGGGCGTACAACTACCCTGCGCTGGTGGCGGTGATCACCGACTACGTGGACATGGCGCCCGGCCGCACCATCGACTACGGCTACCGCCCGTTCGGCCACGATGATTTCCTGACCTGGGACCAGCTGCGGGAAATGCAGGCCAGCGGCCTGATCGAGCTGGCCAGCCATACCGACAACCAGCACCACGGCGTGCAGTCCAACCCGCAGGGCAACCAGACGCCCGCGGTGATCACCCGCACCTATGACCCGAAGGCGCAGCGCTACGAAACCACGCAGGAGTACGAGAAGCGTCTGCGCGACGACCTGGCGCTGAGCGTCAAGCGCATCCAGAAGGAACTGGGGGTGACCCCGAAGGCGATCGTCTGGCCCTATGCGGCCTACAACCAGCTGAGCAACGACATCGCCGAGCAGCTGGGCATGCCGGTATCGTTCGACCTGGAGGGCCGCAGCACGCCGGTCACCTCCGACCTGCACGGGCTCGCCCGCCTGCTGGTGACCAACAACCCGAACGTCAGTTCGCTGGCCTTCGAGCTGCGCCGCAATGTCAGCCTGGATGGCACGCGTGCGCTGCAGATCGACCTGGACGCGGTGTACGACCCGGACCCGGCGCAGCTGGCCCGCAACCTCGACAAGCTGATCGAACGCGTGAAGACCGTGGGCCCGACCCACGTCTACCTGCAGGCATTCGCCGACCCCGACGGCAACAACACCGCTGACGCGCTGTATTTCCCCAACCGCCGCATGCCGATGCGTGCGGACCTGTTCAACCGCGTGGCGTGGCAGCTGAAGACGCGCGCCGGCGTGAAGGTCTATGCCTGGCTGCCGGTGCTGGGCTATGAGCTGCCCAACGCGGCGCAGCGTACGGCGCTGGGCATTGCCAGCCCCGAGCGCGACGGCATGTACCGGCTGGACTTCACCAAGCCGCAGGCGCGGCAGATCATCAAGGACATCTACGAAGATCTGGCGATCAACTCGTACTTCGAGGGCCTGCTGTTCCATGACGATGCCTATGTGCGCGACACCGAACTGGCGCAGCTGCCGCAGGAGGGCAGCGATGGCGGCCGTACCCAGGCGCTGATCGACTTCACCCTGGAACTGCGCGATACCGCCCAGCGCTGGCGGCCGAAGCTGGGCACCGTGCGCAACCTGTACGCGCAACCGGTGCTGGAACCGCAGAGCGCGAGCTGGTTTGCCCAGCGCCTGGACCTGTTCAACCAGGCCTATGACCGCACCGCGCTGATGGCCATGCCGTGGATGGAAGGCAGCAAGCACCCCGAACGCTGGCTGGACCGCCTGGTGACGGCCGTGCGCGCGCACGACCCGGAGCTGAAGCACACCCTGTTCGAGCTGCAGACCGTGGACTGGCGCACGCAGACGCCGATCAGCGGCCAGCGCCTGCGCGCGCAGGTACGCCGGCTGCAGGCGCAGGGCGTGCGTCATTTCGCGTGGTACCCGGACGATTTCATTGCCGACAAGCCGTCGACCACGGACGCGCGCGCCGCGATGTCCGCGCGCAACTTCCCCTACCCGGAGAAGTGACATGGACATGAGCCCCTGGCTGTATGCCCTGTTCCAGTTCGCCTTCTTCTACCCGATGGTGATGGCGTTCTTCTGGATGTCCGGCGGCCTGTACTACTTCTTCCGCCGCGAGCGGAAGTCGCGACCGCGCCATGATCCGCCGCCGATGGCCGAGTACCCCTTCGCCAGCCTGCTGATTCCCTGCCACAACGAATCGGACAACCTGGACGACACCATCGGCGCGGCACTGGCCCAGCGCTACCCGGATTTCGAGGTGATCGCCATCAACGATGGCAGCCGCGATGACACCGGCGCCCGCCTGGATGCCCTGGCGGCGATCCATCCGCGGCTGCGCGTGGTGCACCTGGACCGCAACCTGGGCAAGGCCAACGCGCTGCGCATGGGCGCGCTGGCGGCACGTTCGGAGTATCTGGTGTGCATCGACGGCGATGCCATGCTGGAAGAGTTCGCCATGCACTGGATGGTCTGGCACCTCACCAGTGGCCCGCGCGTGGGTGCAGTGACCGGCAACCCGCGCATCCGCAACCGCTCCACGCTGCTGGGCCGCCTGCAGGTGGCCGAGTTCTCTTCCATCATCGGCATGATCAAGCGCGCCCAGCGCGTGTACGGGCGCATCTTCACCGTGTCCGGGGTGATTGCTGCATTCCGTCGCACGGCCCTGCACCGCATCGGCTACTGGGCCGACGACATGGTGACCGAGGACATCGACATCAGCTGGCGCCTGCAGCTGGACCACTGGGACATCCGTTACGAACCCAACGCGCTGTGCTTCATCCTGATGCCGGAAACCCTGAAGGGCCTCTGGCGGCAGCGCCTGCGCTGGGCCCAGGGCGGCGTGGAAGTGCTGCTGCGGCACGGCACGACGTTGTTCAGCTGGCGCAAGCGCCGCATGTGGGGGGTGCTGCTGGAATACATCCTCAGCGTGTTCTGGGCCTACACCATGCTGCTGATCGTGGTGCTGTGGGTACTGGGCAAGTTCATTTCCCTGCCCGCCCCGCTGTACATCGAAACGCTGCTGCCGCAATGGCACGGCGTGATCCTGGCGCTGGTCTGCCTGCTGCAGTTCGCCAGCAGCCTGATCATCGACCGTCGTTACGAAACACACATTGGACGCAATTACTTCTGGGTCATCTGGTACCCGATGGCGTACTGGTTGATCAGCCTGTTCACCACCCTGGTGGCGCTGCCGAAGACGCTGCTGAAGCGCCGCGGCAAGCGTGCCACCTGGGTCAGCCCTGACCGGGGGATCCGATGAACGCCTTGCGTGGTACGACCGACAAAAAACCGTCCAACCGCTTCGATTCGCGGTTGATCCAGAAGTCACGCCAGCAGCCGCGCCTGCAGCGCACGGCCTGGGGCTTTGTGACCCTGGCGTTCTGGGGCTTCTATTTCTACCTGTGGGCACCGCTGGTTACCCTGGTTTCGTGGCTGCTGGGTGGGCACCTGGCCTACGTGCAGCTCTACCAGCGCAAGCAGCATGTGGACCCGTTCGTGATGATCGCGCTGCCGGTCATCCTGGTCTGCTGTTCGCTGCTGCTGATCGCCTGGGCGGAATACAACCGCTATCGGTTTGGCGGCAAGGAACGGCGCGCACCGCGCGAGGATTCCAGCCGCGAGGACATCGCGCATGCGCTGGGTGCGACAGATGCGTTGGCCGAGCAGCTGATGAATGCGAAGGCGGTGACGCTGCACATGGATGACAACGCGCGGCCGGTGGGGATGACGCGGCAGCCGCTGTTGTAAAAGGGTTGGGGTCTCGGCAGGGCTTGCAGCCCTGCACCTGCAGAATCAACGTCAACGTCAACGTCAACGTCAAATGCCTGCATTCCGTGGGATGGCGGGGCGGTGTGGGTGGGCAGGACACGCCGTAAACCCATCCATGGGGGCTCGATGGCGCCATCCATGGCGCCAACGGTCCTGCCCACCCACACCGCCCCGCCTCTGACAGGTTCCTGCGGCTGTTGGCAACAGCTGCAGTTGGTGGGTGCCGACCGTTGGTCGGCACATCTGTCAGATATCGAATGAATCATCCACGCATGGCGTGGCTCTACTGTCGACCAAGGTCGACACCTACGAGAGCAGGACGCCGCTCCGACGGCCAGTAGATCCACGCCATGCGTGGATGAAATCTCTCAAATATCGAAACTCCACATTGGGGTCAGAGCCCGTTGCGCAGCAACGGGATCCGACCACGTGCTCCGACAGATCGCGGCCAACTGTCGAAGGCGGGGTGGGTCCGGTTGAGGGGGCGTGAGCCGCATGGATGCGGCGACCGAGCTTACATGGACGTACTTGCAGCGTCCCCCTCAACCGGAACCACCCCGCCATCCCACGGATAGCCCGCTGTTGCTGTTGCTCCGGCCTCTGCAGGTGCAGGGCTGCCAGCCCTGCCGCAAAAACTCCTACCGGGTCTGCCCTTCGCCGCGGACCACGAAACGTTCGACCGTCAGTGCTTCCAGGCCCATCGGCCCGTAGGCGTGCAGCCGCGTGGTGGAAATGCCGATCTCGCTGCCCAGGCCCAGCTGGCCGCCATCGGAGAAGCGCGAGGAGGCGTTGACCATCACCACGGCAGAGCGCAACGCGTTGACGAAGCGTTCGGCATTGCCGCTGTCTTCGGTGGCAATCACTTCAGTGTGGTCGGAGGTGTAGGTGCGGATATGCGCGATCGCGGCATCCAGGTCGTCGACCACGCGTACCGCCAGCACCAGATCGAGAAACTCGGCCGCGTAATCTTCATCGGTTGCCGCCGTGCTGCCCGGCAACAGCGGCTGCGCACGCTCGTCGGCGCGCAGCTGCACGCTGCGTTCGCCCAGTGCCTGCGCCGCACGTGGCAGGAAGGCCTGCGCCACATCCTGGTGCACCAGCAGCGTTTCCAGCGAATTGCAGGCGGACGGGCGGCTGCACTTGCCATCCACCAGCAGACCGATGGCCTTGTCCAGATCGGCGCTGGCATCCACGAACAGATGGCACACGCCCTTGTAGTGCTTGATGACCGGCACGCGTGCATGCTCGGCGACGAAGCGGATCAGCCCTTCGCCACCACGCGGAATGGCCAGGTCGATCAACTCGTGCAGCTGCAGCAGCTCCAGCATCGCTTCGCGGCGCAGGTCGGTCAGCACGGTCACCGCGGCCGGTGGCACGCCATGGGCCTTCATCGCCACCGCCAGTGCCTGGGCGATGGCGGTGTTGGAGTGGATCGCCTCGGAGCCACCGCGCAGGATCACGCCGTTGCCCGCCTTCAGGCACAGCGCCGCCGCTTCGGCGGTCACGTTCGGCCGCGCCTCGTAGATCATCGCGATCACGCCCAGCGGCACGCGCACCTTCTGCACGCGGATGCCGTTGGGGCGCACGTCGTCGCGGGTCACCTGCCCCACCGGGTCCGGCAGCGCCGCCACCTCGCGCACGGCCTCGGCCATCGAGAACAGACGCGCCGGGTCCAGCGCCAGGCGGTCGAGCATCGCACTGCCGATACCTTTCTCGCGGGCGGCCGCCAGGTCACGGGCATTGCCGGCCAGGATCAGCCCGGCGTTCACTTCCAGCGACTGGGCCATTGCCAGCAGCAGCGCGCCACGTGCGGCGCTGTCCAGGCCCGCGACCACCTGGGCCGCCTCACGGCAGGCACGCGCCTGCGCTTCAATCTCACTCATGGGGGTGTCCTGCTGTCCGGTCATAGCAGCACCAGATCGTCGCGATGGACGACGGTACCGCCGTAGTTGTAGCCGAGCACGGCCTGGATGTCGCGCGAGTGCCGGCCGGCGATGCGGCGCACATCATCGGCCGCGTACTGGCTGACGCCACGGGCGACGCAGAAACGGCCCTGCGGCGTGTTCCAGCACACCTGCACCATGTCGCCACGGCGGAAATCGCCATCGGCGCCGGTAATGCCACCGGGCAGCAGCGACGCGCCCTTTTCGCGCATCGCCTGCGCCGCCCCCGCGTCGACCAGGATCGCGCCGTCGGCCAGCGGGGCATGCCGCAGCCAGTGCTTGCGTGCAGCCTCGCGGCTGCGCGCGGCATGGATGCGGGTGCCGAACAGGCGGTCCTGCGCCAAGGCGCGCACGACGTCGCCGCTGCGGCCGTTGAACAGGTAGGTTTCGATGCCAAGCCGGCCGGCCTTGGCCGCGGCTTCCAGCTTGGTGCGCATGCCACCGGTACCGGCGCGCGAACCAGCGCCACCGGCCATCGCCAGCACGCGGTCATCCAGCTCGGGCACATCGTGCAGCGGGCGCGCGTCGGCCACGGTACGCGGGTCGGCGCTGTACAGGCCGTCGATGTCGGTAGCGATGAACAGCGCATCGGCATCAACCAGTGCCGCGACGGTGGCGGCAAGATTGTCGTTGTCACCCAGCTTGAGTTCGTCCACCGAAACGGTGTCGTTCTCATTGACCACCGGCAGCGCGCCCAGGCGCAGCAGTTCGGTGAGCGTGGCGCGCGCGTTGAGGTAGCGGCGACGGTTGCGCAGGTCGTCGTGGGTCAGCAGCACCTGCGCCACCGGCCGTTCAAAGAAGCGCTGCCAGAGGCCGATCAGCTGGGCCTGGCCGAGCGCGGCCAGTGCCTGCCGTGCGGCCATCGCTGCGCCCGGCGCATCGGCGCGCGGCAGGATGGCGCGACCGGCAGCCACCGCGCCGGAAGAGACGATGACCACCTCACGCCCGGCCAGCACGTTGGCCGACACGAACTGCGCCAGGCCCAGCGCGTGGCGCGGCGAGAGGCCACCGCCATCGGCGGCCAACAGGCTGCTGCCGACCTTGAGCACGGCACGCCGCCACGGCGGCAGCGCTTGTTCGGGGAACGGCGAGGCGACGTGGGTGGCGTGCGGGGTCATCAGGTGCGCCTCAGCGGGTGTTCCATTCGTGCACGGTCAGATCCGACGCCTGCATCGTCACCAGCGGATCGGTGGCGACAATGGCCTGGGCGTCGGCCAGGCTGCCGACGTTGCACAGCACATAGGCACCCCCACTACCATCGCTGAAACCACCGGTCAGCTGCAGTTGGCCCTGTGCGCGCAGCGCGTCCAGGAAATCCAGGTGCGGCTGCACGGCGGCGGCGTTGAAATCGGGCCGGCGCATGGCCAGCACCAGGTAGACGGTGCCGGCCATCAGGCCAGCGCCTGCCAGCGCGCGCGCAGTTCATCCAGGCGCAGATCGGCGGCCGAACCGGGCGACACGCGCGCGGCCAGGCTGCCTTCCGGCGTACGCCCCTGCCCTGCACTGTCGGCGCCGGCCGCAGCGGCCTTGTAGGCCTCGCGGAACGGCACGCCGGCGACGGCGGCTTCCACCGCCACGTCGGTGGCATACATGCCCGAATCAATGGCCGCGCGCAGCTTGTCGTCACGCCATTCCAGGTTGGCCAGCAGCGCCGGCAGCAGTTCCAGTGCAGCAAGGCCGCGGCCGAAGCCGTGGAAGATGGCGCCCTTGGAGGACTGCAGGTCGCGGTGGTAGCCCGAGGGCAGCGAGAGCAGCTGCTCGATCTCGGTGCGCGCGGCGGCGACGCTGGCATGGGTGGCGCGCATCAGCTCGATCACGTCCGGGTTGCGCTTGTTGGGCATGATCGAGCTGCCGGTGGTGTACTGCGCCGGCAGCGCGACGAAGCCGAACTCGGCGCTGGTGAACAGCGACAGATCCCAGGCGATGCGGCGCAGGTCGAGGGTGGCGCCACCGAGCGCTTCCAGTGCCGCCAGCTCGAACTTGCCACGCGACAGCTGCGCGTAGATCGGCGAGATCTGCATGCGCGCGAAGCCCAGCGCGGCGGTGGTGTGTTCGCGGTCCAGCGGCAGGTTCACGCCGTAGCCGGCGGCCGTGCCCAGCGGGTTGGCATCAACCAGCGCATGGGTGTCACGCGCGCGCACCGCGTTGTCGATGAAGGCCTCGGCCCAGCCGGCCCACCACATGCCCGCCGAGGACACCACGGCGCGCTGGATGTGGGTATAGCCGGGAATCGGCAGGTCCTTTTCGGCCTGCGCGCGGTCCAGTGCGACCTTGGCCACTTCAGCACTGAGCTGGGCCACGCGCTGCAGCTTTTCCTTCAGCCACAGGCGGGTGGCGACCAGGATCTGGTCATTGCGGCTGCGGCCGGTGTGGATCTTGCGGCCGGCATCGCCCAGGCGCTCGGTCAGTCGCGCTTCGATGGCCGAGTGGCCATCTTCGTACTGCGTATCGAGCACGAAACGGCCTTCACGGAAATCCTGCGCCAGCACGTCCAGTTCGCGCTGCAGGCCGTCCAGCTCGTCGGCGCTGAGGATTCCGATGTGCTGCAGGCCCTGCGCGTGTGCCGCGCTGGCGGCGATGTCGTGCAGGAAGAATTCGCGATCGAGGATCACGTCATCGCCAGCGAGGAAGGTCTGGATCTGTGCGTCGACGGCGACGCCGGGCTTCTGCCAAAGAAGGTCTGCCATGGGGGGCTCCGGAAATGCGGTATCGGGTATCAGTGCGGGATCGACGTCAGTTCGTCGATGCCCAGCGCGAGGTTGAGGTTCTGCATGGCCTGGGTGGCTGCGCCCTTGAGCAGGTTGTCCAGGGTCGCCACCACCACCACTCGCTTGTTGCCCGGGGCCAGGGTGAAGCCGCCCACCTGGGCGCCATGGCGGCCGGCGATGCGGCTGACCCACGGCGCTTCGTCGACGATCTCGACCAGCGGCTCGCCGGCATAGGCCTGCTGGAAGCGTTCGACGATCTGCTCGCGGGTCTGCGCGCGGTTCAGCCACAGGTTCGCGGTGAGGGTGATGCCACGGAAATGCGGGGCGACGTGCGGCATGAACTCCACCGGCACGCCCAGCTGCGCGGACACTTCGCGCTCGTGCATGTGGTTGGTGAGCGCATACGGCATGAGGTTGTCGGCCAGCAGCTCGGGGTTGTTCTTGTCCGAGGGCGACGTGCCTGCACCGGAGTAGCCGGACACGCCGAAGCACTGCGGCGGGCCGGCCAGCAGATCCAGCAGCGGGTGGATGGCCAGCTGCATGGCCGTGGCGTAGCAGCCCGGGTTGCTGATGTGCTTCTGGCCCTGGTAGCGGCCACGGGTCAGTTCCGGCAGGCCGTAGTACCACTGGCTGTCGAAACGGTAGTCGGCCGAGAGATCGACGATGACTGTGTCCGGTTTCGCTGCCTGCAGTGCGGTCACGAACGGGGCCGCCAGGCCGTTGGGCAGGGCTAGGATCACGGCGTCCACGCCCTTGGCAGCCACCGCGTCGGCATCCAGGTTTTCGTACTGCAGCTCACCCTGGAATTCCGGATGGTGGTCGGCCAGGCGCTGTCCGGCGCGTTCGCGCGAGGAGACGAAGGCCAGCTGCAGGCGCGGATGCGCGGCCACCAGCTTGATCAGCTCGGCGCCGGTGTGGCCGCGGGCACCGACAATGCCCAGGGTGAAAGTCGAATCGTTCATGCGTGATGGTCCAGGCGGTGCTGCAGGTGGCGCTTCACGCCCTGCCATTCCGCGTCGATGATGGAAAAGATGACGGTGTCGCGCGGCGCGCCATCGGCATGCCGGGTGTAGTTGCGCAGCACGCCGTCCTGCTTGGCGCCTAGGCGGGCGATGGCGGCGCGCGAGGTGTGGTTGAACCAGCTGGTTTCCAGCACCACGCTGATGCAGCCCAGGGTCTCGAAGGCATGCTGCAGCAACAGCAGCTTGGCTTCGGTGTTCACCCCGGTGCGCTGCACGCGCGGGGCGTACCAGGTGTAGCCGAGGCTGAGCCGGGGCACACCCGGCTCAAGGGCATAGAAGCGCGTGCTGCCGACGATGTCGCCAGCCGCATCGCGGATCACGAACGGCAGCACCTTGCCTTCGGCCTGTGCCTCCAGCGCGGCCTGCACGTAGTGCCCTGCCCCGTCCGGCGACGGCACCTGGGTGTACCAGAGCCGGTCCAGGCCGCTGCCTTCCAGCGCCGCGGCCAGTCCAGGCACATGCTCACGCTGCAACGGTTCCAGCATCACGTGCTGTCCGCGCAGGGTGGGTACGGACGTCCAGGCGCCGGCGTCGCTCATCGGTCAGCCCTTCAGGCTCGGCGTGCGTGCGGCGCAGTGGTCCACGTAGGTCTTGATGCGGTCGATGCCATCGGCACCGAACCAGAACACCTTCCACTGGTCCTGCTTGTAGCAGCCATCCGATTCGGCGTAATAGAAGTGGTTGATCGGGTTGCCGTGGCGCGAGCGCCAGAACAGCTGCGGCGTTTCTTCCAGCATCACGTTCCATACCGCGCGGCCCAAGCCTTCGCCCTGTGCATCGTCCAGCACGGCGAACTTGTCCAGGTACACGCCTTCGGCTTCGTCGGTGAGGATGACCGCGGTGCGGTAGTTCTCGCTGACGTAGGCGCGCAGCAGCTTGGTTTTCTCGAAGTAGTCCGGCACCAGGGTGCGGCCGAAGCTGGATTCGATCAGGCCCTTCAGGCGCGGCAGGTCCAGTTCATCCCAGCCGGTGGCGCGCAGCACCTTCTCGCCCTTGCGCACCAGCGTGCCCGATCCCTTGTGGGTGAACAGTTCCTTGGCCAGGTCGGCCGGGCGGGTGATCGACACCGACGATTCCAGCGGCAGGCGATCCAGCAGATCCTTGATCTGTTCGATCTTCACCTTCATGCCGCCATGGATCCACGGCTGGGCGATGAGGTGGTCGTATTCGGTGGACAGGTTGATCGAATCGATCACGCTACCCGCCTCGTCCAGCAGGCCGCCGGTGCCGGTGAGGAAGATGATCTTGTACGGCTGCAGTTCCTGCACCAGTTCGTTGGCGGCGAAATCGGCGTTGACGTTGAGGATCTGCCCGCCCGCGGTTTCGCCCAGGCTGGTGATGACCGGGATCGAACCGGCACGCAGGCTGGCCTCGATCGGCGCCAGGTTGACCCGCTTCACTTCACCCACCAGGCCGTAGGTGTCCAGGTCCAGGTACTCCGCCTCGAACACGCCACCGGTGATGGACGTGGCGCGTGCGCCGTTCTGCTGCAGGGCCTCGACCAGGCGCAGGTTGGACTGCTGGAACACGCGGCGCACGATCGCCAGCGCTTCCGGCGAGGTCACGCGCAGGCCATTGACGGTCTGCTTCTCGATGCCGGCCGCCGACAGTTCGGCATCCAGCTGCGGGCCGGCACCGTGCAGCACGATCGGGGTCAGGCCGACTTCCTGCAGGAACGACAGCGAGGAGGTCAGCGCTTCGAGATCATCGCGCAGCACCGCGCCGCCGACCTTGACCACGGCGAAGCGCTTGGCGTCCAGCTGCGAGAAGCGCTTGAGGTACTGGCTGATCTCCTTCGCGCTGGCCATGCTGGAAAGCAGGCGCACGATGGTCTGGCGGGTCTGGCGGTGGGGCTGGAGGGCAGGAGACATTTCGGTTTCGTCAAAAAGGGAAGAATCAGGCGCCGGCGGCGATGATGCGGTGCACGGCGTCGGTGTAGCGCTGCAGCTGGTCCAGGGTCACGAACTCATCGGCGGTATGCGCCTGGGCGATGTCGCCCGGGCCGAACACCAGCGTGGTGTAGCCACCGGCCGAGAACAGCGACGCTTCGGTCCAGAAATCCACGGCGTTGCCGATCGGCAGGTCCAGCGCATCGGCCACGTCGCGCGCCAGCAGGCGGCGATGTTCGGCCTCGGCGATGTCACCGGCCGGCAGGCTGGGGCCACGGAAGGTTTCAGTGAACAGCGCCGCGTCCGGTTCGGCGAAACCGGCGAAGGTGGCCAGCAGCGCGTCGATATCCATCGACGGCAGCGGGCGGAAGCCGAAACGCACTTCAGCCGCTGGCGCGATCATGTTGGCCTTGATGCCGCCTTCGACGCGACCGATGTTGAAGCGCAGGCCGGTCAGGCCGCCGAAGCGCGCCGAGGCCAGCGATTCCACATGGTCCAGCGCGCGGTTGCCCCAGCGCATGGCCTGGTGCAGCGCGCTGGCGGCGGCATCCTGCTTGCCCGACGCATGGCCGGCGCGGCCGGCGAACTGCATCAGAACCGAACTGATGCCACGGTGGGCCAGCACGGCTTCGCTCATGGTCGGCTCGGCCACCAGCACGGCTTCGTACGGCAGGCCACGGGCGAGGAAGGCCGCGATGCAACGCGGGTCGTTGGCTTCCTCGTCGCTGGAAAACAGGAACGCCGCGTCGCCATCGCTGGCATTGGCGGCAGCCACCAGCGCGGCGGCCGCGCCCTTGATGTCACACACCCCCAGGCCGACCACGCGGTCGTCCAGGCGCCGCATCACATGCGGGTCGGCAGACCAGTGCGGCGAGTCGGGCACGGTATCCAGATGCACGTTGAACAGGTACTTCGGCGTACCGCGCACGGCGTACAGGCTGACCGCACCGGCGCCGTGGTCGATCACCTCGACATTGAACCCTGGCAGGTTGTCGCGCAGGTAATCGAAGATGCCACCGGTGGTGATCGCACGCGGCGGGTTGCGGGTGTCGAAGGACACCAGCGCCTGCAGGTGGTCGAGCGTCTGTTCAAGCATGAATCAACAATCCTGGTAGTGCCGGCCGCTGGCCGGCAGCAATGTCAGTGGTGAGTGCCGGCCAGCGGCCGGCACTGCCGTCACAGGTCAACCGCGGTTCACCTGCGCGTACAGGGTGGAGCTCATGCCGAACAGCTTGATGAAGCCTTCGGCCTCTTCCACGCCCCAGTCGGCCGACTGCGCGTAGGTGGCACCCTTGGTGTTGAGCAGGTGCGGCGACTTCACCGCCACCGCGTCGACGCGGCCGCCACGGGTTTCCAGCACCACTTCGCCGTTGACCTTGGCCTGCGAGGACTTCAGGAAGGCCTCGATGTCGGTCTTCAGCGGGTCGTGGTAGAAGCCTTCGTACACCAGTTCCACCCACTTGCGGGCCACGTCCGGCTTGAAGCGGTTCTGCTGTTTGGTCAGCACGGCATCTTCCAGCGCGCGGTGTGCGGCCAGCAGCGACACCAGGCCGGGGGCCTCGAACACGATGCGGCCCTTCAGGCCGATCACGGTGTCGCCGGTGTACACGCCACGGCCAACGCCGTACGGGGCGAACAGCTTGTTGAGCTGGGCCAGGATCTGGTCACCCGGCAGGGCCTTGCCGTTCAGTTCAACGGCTTCGCCTTCGACGAACTTCAGGGTGACGGTCAGCGCCTGCTCCGGCCATTCGCTGCGCGGCGAGCACCAGCCACGCGCGCCCTCGCCCGGGGCTTCCCAACGGTCGATCTCACCGCCGGACATCGTCACGCCCAGCAGGTTCTCGTTGATGGTGTAGGCCTGCTGCTTGGCACGCACGCCAAAACCGCGCTCTTCCAGGTACTTCTGCTCGTACGCGCGGGTCTGGGTGTGTTCCTTCTGGATCTCGCGGATCGGCGCGATGATCTGGTAGTCGCCCAGCGCCTTCACCGCCAGGTCGAAACGAACCTGGTCATTGCCCATGCCGGTGCAGCCGTGGGCGATGATGTTGGTGCCCAGTTCGGCGGCACGCTTCAGCGCGGCATCGACGATCAGGTAGCGGTCGGAGACCAGCAGCGGGTACTGGCCCTGGTAGCCTTCGCCGGCCCAGACGAACGGCTTGACGAAGCCTTCCCAGATGGCCGGGCCACCGTTGACGGTGACGTGGCTGGTCACACCCAGTTCGGCGGCGCGCTTTTCGATGAAATCGCGCTCTTCATCATCCACGCCGCCGGTATCGGCGAACACGGTATGCACGTTGTAGCCACGCTCCTGCAGGTAGGGCACGCAGAAGCTGGTATCCAGGCCGCCGGAGAAGGCGAGAACGACGTCTTTGTTGCTCATGGGGATCAGGTCCACTTGGGGGATTGGAATTCGGTAGAGCCGACCGTTGGTCGGCTGGAATGGTGGATGCGCCGCTGCGGGAACAGCCGACCCACGGTCGGCTCTACCCTCGTGGCTGACTCAGCGCCCGGCAACGGCAGCCATGATCGCCTTCTGCACGTGCAGGCGGTTCTCCGCTTCGTTGATGGCGATGCACTGCGGCGAATCCATCACCGCGTCGGTGGCCTTGACGTTGCGGCGCAGCGGCAGGCAGTGGCTGAACACACCGTTGTTGGTCAGCGCCATCTTGCGTTCGTCAACAATGAAGTGCTTGAACTGGTCGCGGATCGGCTTTTCCGGTTCCCAGTTGCCGAAGAACGGCAGCGCGCCCCAGCTCTTGGCATAGACCACATCGGCGCCGGCATAGGCGCTGTCGATGTCATGGCTGATCTTCAGCGAACCACCGCTCTCGGCCACGTTCTGCTCGGCCCAGCCCATGTAGCGCTCGTCGAGGATGTAATCGGCGGTCGGGCACAGCAGGGTCACGTCCATGCCCATGCGCGTGGCGATGGTCAGCGCCGAATTGGCCACGGCGGTGTTCAGCGGCTTGGGGTGGTAGGTCCAGGTCAGCACGTACTTCTTGCCACGTAGGTCCTGCGTGCCGAAGTGCTCCTGCAGGGCCATCACGTGGGCCAGTTCCTGGCACGGGTGGGTGATGGTCTCCATGTTGATGACCGGCACCGGCGAGTACTTGGCAAAGCTGTTGAGGACGATGTCCTGGCGGTCGTAGGCCCAGTCCTGGAACTTGGGGAACGCACGCACGGCGATGATGTCGCAGTAACGCCCCAGCACCTTGGCCACTTCGGCGATGTGCTCTTCCGTATCACCGTCCATCACCGTGCCGAGATTGAACTCGATCGGCCACGCATCCTTGCCCGGCTGCAGCACCACCGCGTGCGCACCCAGCTGGAACGCGCCCAGTTCAAAACTGGTGCGGGTGCGCATGGACGGATTGAAGAACACCAGCGCGATCGACTTGCCCTTGAGCTGGTCGCCGAGCTTGTTGCGCTTGAACAGCGCGGCCTGGGTCAGCAGCGCATCAAGATCGCTGCGGCTCCAGTCCTGGGTGTTCAGGAAGTGCTTGGGGGACATCATCTTTCCTTGCGTGGCGGCGCCGGGGGTTCGACGCGGTGGAAGGGAAAACCGGGAAACAGGGTGGATCGGAAAAGTTGCAGATGAAGCTTTTGCACCGCGGAAACGAAAAAACCCAGCCGGGAGGCTGGGTTTTCATCGGACGAACAGCAGAAAGCTCCGGTTACCCAGCGAGGATGTGGGGTTCCGGTCGACGGGCACGCGACGTCATGCCAGTGGCCTGGCGGGCGGCGCTGCTGTCGTGCTGGAAGTCGGTGAGCTTCATGGTCGATTATCTTTGCATGGGGGCGGGGCGGGCGCAAGACCCAGGCCCCCGGACGGTCACGGGGAGCTGGCGGTCGCCTGCTCAGGGCCCACCCAGGGGGTGACCGAAACCCGGATCTTCAGCCGGTTGCCGGGGTCTTCCGGCAGCCGCGAGCGGTACTTGGTGCCCTTGTAGACGTAGTCCACGTCATAGGCGATGGGCCGGCGGAACTCGCGCCCGACCGGCACGATCCTGCAGTCGCGGGTCAGCATCGGGCCATTGTTGGCCGGGGCCGGGGTCGGGTTTTCGGCGACCACCTCCTGGGCGGCCTCCTCGTCACTGCGCTTGAACATCGAGCGCACCGAGTCCCAGAACCGGCTGATCCGCCCCTTGTCTTCCGTCGGCTCCTCGCCGGTGACGTTGACCGGGGCCAGCGTACGGGTGGTCACCGGTTCGCAGTGCTCTTCGGTGCGGGTCGCGCGCAGGGTCTGGAACACCGGTTCGACGTTCAGCACCTGGGCGTAGTCGAACTTCACGTTCTCCACGATCACCACCCGGTTGCGCGGCTCGGCCTCCTGGGCCTGGGCCACGACCGGCGCCGCCGACAGGCAGGCCAGGGTCAGCAACGCGGTGGTTTTCATTGGCGATGGAAGAAGGGGCACGGCGATAGTGTAGGCAGTGACGACCGCGAGGGGCTGAACATTACCCGTCCGCGCAGCTTCTGCACACCCCACCCACCCGGCCTGCCCTGCCCGGCAGGCGTGGCCCGGCCCCCCATTGGGGCCCGACACGTTCTAAAATCACAGGCTTGTCCCCCAGCCACACCCCCATGACCCTGCGCCTGCACAACAACCTGACTCGCCAGCTCGAACCGTTCACCCCGCTCGACCCGGCCTGTCCGACCCTGTATGTGTGCGGCCCGACGGTCTACAACTACGTGCACATCGGCAATGCCCGTGGCCCGGTGGTGTTCGGGGTGCTGGCCGACCTGCTGCGGCGCCGTTTCGGTGGCCTGCGTTACGCGCGCAACATCACCGACGTGGACGACAAGATCAACACCGCCGCGCGCGAGCAGGGGGTGCCGATCAGCACCATCACCGACAAGTTTGCTGCCGCCTACCGTGAAGACATGGCCGCGCTGGGCGTGGTGCCGCCGGATATCGAGCCGGAAGTGACCGCACACATGCCGCAGATCATCACCATGATCGAGCAGCTCATCGCCAACGGCCATGCCTACGCTGCCGAAGGTCACGTGCTGTTCGCGGTGGCCAGCTTCGACGGCTACGGCAAGCTCTCGCGCCGCGACCCGGAAGAAATGCTGGCCGGTGCCCGCGTCGAAGTGGCCCCGTACAAGCGCGATGCCGGCGATTTCGTTCTGTGGAAGCCGTCCAGCGACGACCTGCCCGGCTGGGAATCGCCGTGGGGCCGCGGCCGCCCGGGCTGGCATATCGAATGCTCGGCCATGGCCGCCGCGCACCTGGGCGAGACCATCGACATCCATGCCGGTGGCGTGGACCTGCAGTTCCCGCACCACGAAAACGAGATCGCGCAGAGCGAATGCGCGCATGGCGGCCAGATCTTCGCCCGCTACTGGCTGCACAACGGCATGCTCAACTTCGGCGGCGCCAAGATGAGCAAGTCGCTGGGCAACATCGAGCGCGTGCATGACCTGGTGCGCCAGCATCCGCCCGAGGCCCTGCGCCTGGCGCTGCTGTCGGCCCACTACCGGCAGCCGCTGGACTGGTCCGACGCGCTGATCGAACAGTCCGCGCGCACCCTGGACCGCCTGTACGGCACCCTGCGCGACCTGGTGGATGTGGATGCGGCCGCTGTCATTCCGGTGTCGGTGGAAGCGACCCTGGACGACGATCTGAACACCCCGCAGGCGCTGGCCGAAGTGGCCCGCATCGCCGGTGAAGCACGCCGCGCCACCGACCCGGCCGAGCGCACCCGCCTGAAGGGCGAGCTGCTGGGCGCCGGCCTGGCGCTGGGCCTGCTGCAGGCCGATCCGGCGCAGTGGTTCGGCACCGCGGCCAGCGAAGGCGACGACGACGCACGCATCCAGGCGCTGATCGACGAACGTGCGGCTGCCAAGCAGGCCCGCGATTTCGCCCGCTCCGACGCCATCCGCGACCAGCTCGCCGCCGAGGGCATCGTGCTGGAAGACACCCCGCAGGGCGTGCGCTGGGTGCGCAAGCGCGCCTGACCCGCCCTGCCCCGTGGCCGGCGCGTCCGGCCACGCCCCCACTGTAGAGACCGTTGTGACCGACTCCCCGTTCCCGCTTGAACCCACCGCCGCCGAAGCCCAGGCCGCCATCGCCGAGGAATTTGCCTTCTTCGGCGACTGGTCCGAGCGTTACCAGTACCTGATCGACCTGGGCCGCAAGCTGCCGACCTTCCCCGATGAGTGGAAGACCGAAGAACACCGCCTGCTGGGCTGCCAGTCGATGGTGTGGATCGTGCCCGAAGGCAACCGCCAGTCGCTGCGCTTCCATGCCATCAGTGATTCGGCCATCGTCTCCGGCCTGATCTTCCTGGCCCTGCGCGTGTACTCCGGGCGTTCGGCACAGGAAATCCTCGACACCGAACCGAGCTACATCCAGGACATCGGCCTGGCCCGCCACCTGTCGCCCACCCGCAGCAACGGCGTGGCCGCGATGCTGGCCTTCATCCGCGAGACCGCGCAGGCCCAGCTGCAGCGCGAACAGCCGTGACCGCCGCCGCCACCGGAGAAGAAGGCGCGCTGGCCCTGCTGGGCCGGCCGGGCTTTGCCAAGCTGCTGGCGTACCGCATCTTCGCGATGCTGTCCTACCAAGTGGTGGCCGTTACGGTCGGCTGGCACATCTACGAAGTCACCCGCAATCCGTTCTCGCTGGGCCTGGTCGGCCTGGCCGAGGTGGTGCCGTTCTTCTGCGTCGCACCGTTTGCCGGCTATCTGGTGGACCACCTGCCGCGGCGCCGGCTGGGCATGGTTGCCTGCGCCGGCCTGGTTGCCACCGCCGTGGTGCTGACCGGCGTGGCCACCGGCTGGCTGCCGTTCCAGGGGGTGTGGCCGATCTATGCCGCCATCGCGCTGACCGGCATGGTCCGCGCCTTCCTGTCGCCTATCTACAACGCCCTGTTCGCCCGCGTGCTGGAACGCAGCCAGTTCGCCCGCGGTGCGGGTCTGGGCAGCGTGGTGTTCCAGTCGGGCATGGTGGTGGGCCCGGCGCTGGGCGGCATCCTGGTCGGCTGGGGCGGCAAGGGCCTGTCCTATGGCGTGGCGACCGCCTTCGCACTGGTGGCGATGGGCTGCCTGGCTTCGTTGAAGGTGAGCGAGCCGGTGCATGAAGGCCCGGCCGCGCCGATCTTCAAGAGCATCGCCGAGGGCGCCCGCTTCGTGGTGGGCAACCGCATCATGGTCGGCGCGATGGCGCTGGACATGTTCTCGGTGCTGCTGGGCGGCGTGGTGGCGATGCTGCCGGCCTTCCTGCAGGAGATCCTGCATTACGGCCCCGAGGGCCTGGGCATCCTGCGCGCGGCACCGGCGCTGGGTTCGATCGGCGTGGGCCTGTGGCTGGCCCGCCACCCGCTGCAGAAGAACGCCGGCCGTGTGCTGCTGTTCGCCGTGGCCGGGTTCGGCCTGTGCGTGGTCAGCTTCGGCCTGTCCCAGCACTTCTGGCTGTCGGCGCTGATCCTGCTGTTCTACGGCGCCTTCGACGGCGTCTCGGTAGTGGTGCGCTCGACCATCCTGCAGTTGGCCACGCCGGAGGAGATGCGCGGGCGGGTGTCGTCCATCAACGGCATCTTCATCAGCTCGTCCAACGAACTGGGCGCGTTCTACGCCGGCACGATGGCCAAGCTGCTGGGCCTGGTGCCAGCGGTGGTGCTCGGCGGCTGCGCGGTGCTGGGCGTGGCCGGCATTACCGCCTGGAAGAACCCGACGCTGCGGAAGTTGAATCTGCGCGACCTGCAATAAGGTCCGCGGCGGCGCCCGGTAGATCCACGCCATGCGTGGATGAACGTTTCCGGATCCGGCAACCACCCAACAAAAAACCCGGCCGAGGCCGGGTTTTTCGCATGTCCAGACAATGCTCTGCAGGTAGAGTCGAGCGTTGCTCGACTGCTTTTCTGCAATCAGTCGCCCTGCTGCTTCTGCAGGTGCTCCCAACGCTCCTGGGCGTCGATGGTGCGCTCGGCGGTCAGGCGCGCTTCCAGGCGCTCCAGGCCGATTTCTTCACCAGTGTCCACGCAGTACCCGTAGTCGCCGGCTTCCAGGCGCTTGAGGGTGCTGTCGATCTTGCCGATCAGCTTGCGGTAGCGGTCACGGGTGCGCAGTTCCAGCGAGTTCTCGGTCTCGCGGGTCGCACGCTCGGCTTCGTCGCCGATGTCACGCACTTCCTCGCGCAGGTTCTCGATGGTCTGCTTCGATTCTTCCACCAGGTCACCACGCCAGTTCTGCAGGCGCTGACGGAAGTATTCCTGCTGCAGCGGGCTCATGTATTCCTCTTCCGAGGACGGCTTGTAGCCAGCCGGCAGGATCGGGCGGCCAGTGGCCTCGTCGGTCTTGTATTCGATGACCTTGTACTTGCTGCGCGGGGCCGGCGCCGCCGAACGGGCGGTTACAGCCACGGCGACCTTACCCACAGGGCGCGACACGGTCTTCGGAGCGGGATCTGTTTTCACAGCAGATTTCACGGCGGTCTTGGCAGGCGATTTCGAAACGGGCACGGGATTCTTGGATTGCGGGGCCTTCGATGCAACCGGGGCGGCGGCCGCAGCCGGCTTGGGGGCCGGAGGGGCAGCAACCACGGGGGCGGTCTTGGCCGGGACAGGCTTGGCCGGAGCCGGCTTGGCGGCAGGCTTCGGTGCGGACTTCACTACGGGGGCCGGGGCCGGCTTCGCAGCCGGCTTGGCAACATTCTTTGCGGCCTTCTTTACAACGGCAGGTGCGGGCGCCGGTTTAGCGGCAGCCGCCTTTTTCGCGGCGGGCTTGGCAGCCCCCTTGCTGGCCACCGGCTTCGGTGCCGGCTTGGGCGCGGCCTTCCTGGCGACCGGCTTGGGCGCCGGCTTGGCGGCGGCCTTCTTCACCGGAGCAGCCTTGGCAGCGGTCTTCTTCGCCACCGGGGCCTTCTTCGCCGCGGCTGCAGGCTTGGCCTTCACCGGCGCTGCCTTCTTGGCCACGGCCGGTTTGGCGGCCTTGGCCGGGGTCTTCTTTGCGGTGGCCTTCCTGGCCGCCGGTTGCGATGACGCCGCCTTCGCTGCCGGCTTGCTGGCCGACTTCGGGGCAACGGGCTTGGCCGCCAACTTCTTCACAACAGGCTTGGCGGTTTTCTTGGCGGCCTTGACGGCCTTCTTTGCAGTTTTTTTAGCAGCCACGAAACGCTCTTCCTTGGATTCCCCGGGGCCCGGGAAAGCGGGCCTTTATAGCCTACCCGACCGGCAGCAGCAACCTTGGGGGCCTGCTCCATTCAGTCCTGGAGCCAGCGGGCCCAACGTGGCGGTCCGAACAACCTGGCCGCCCTGCGCGGTGCGGAACCTGGCCGGCACCTGCAAGGGTGCCAGCACCGGTCGCAGGCCATCGGCGACATGCGACCAACAGCCCATCCTGCACAAATGCGGCCTTCATGCCAACTGGCATAAGATGACTGGGTGATCTCGCGCCTGCTCATCGCCCTGCTGCGCTTCTACAAGCGCTTCATCAGCCCCCTGCTGGGGCCGCGCTGCCGTTTCGTGCCCAGTTGTTCTGAATACGCGATGGAGGCCATCGGCCGCCACGGCCCGCTGCGCGGCAGCTGGCTGGCCGCGCGCCGGCTGGGCCGCTGCCACCCCTTCCATCCCGGCGGCTTCGATCCAGTGCCCGAGTCTTCCCACGCCCCTTCTTGCCGTTGCACAGGAAAACACTGACATGTCCTCCACCCTCATCACCAATGCCCGCATGGTCAACGAAGGCCGCACCTTCGACGGCGACCTGCGCATCGAGAACGGCCGCATCGCGCAGATCGGCAGCGGGCTGGCCCCGCGCGACGGCGAACAGGTGGTGGACGCGGCGGGGCGCTGGCTGCTGCCCGGCATGATCGACGACCAGGTGCATTTCCGCGAACCGGGCCTGACCCACAAGGGCGACATCGCCAGCGAATCGGCGGCGGCCGTGGCCGGCGGCCTGACCAGCTTCATGGACATGCCCAACACCAACCCGCCGACCCTGGATTCGACCATCCTGGAAGCCAAGTACGAACTGGCCAAGGGGCGCGCGTGGGCCAACTACGGTTTCTACCACGGTGCCAGCAACGACAACCTGGAAGCGATCCGCGTACTGGACCCGAAGAAGGCGCCGGGGGTGAAGGTGTTCATGGGCGCCTCCACCGGCAACATGCTGGTGGACAACCCGGAAACGCTGGACGCGATCTTCCGCGAATGCCCGACCCCGATCATCACGCACTGCGAAGACACGCCGATGATCGATGCGAACCTGAAGGCGTTCCAGGAAAAGTACGGCGATGCCCTGACCCCGGACATGCACCCGGACATCCGTTCGCGCGAGGCCTGCATCAAGTCCACCCGCCTGGCCATGTCGCTGGCGCGCAAGCACGGCACCCGCCTGCACGTGCTGCACATCTCCACCGCCGACGAACTGGCGCTGTTCGAGAAGGGCCCGCTGATCCGCGCCGACGGCAGCCGCAAGCAGATCACTGCCGAAACCTGCGTGCACTTCCTGCACTTCGCGCGCCCGGATTACGCAACCAAGGGCAACCTGATCAAGTGCAACCCGGCCATCAAGGAAGTCTCCGACCGAGAGGCGATCACCGCCGCCCTGGCCGATGACGTGCTGGATGTGCTGGCCACCGACCATGCCCCGCACACCTGGGAAGAAAAGCAGAAGCCTTACGCCCAGGCGCCGTCCGGCCTGCCGCTGGTGCAGTACGCGCTGGTGGCCGCGCTGGAACGCGTGCACGAAGGCAAGCTCACGCGCGAGCAGGTGGTGCAGAAGTTCGCCCACGCCCCGGCGCAGCTGTTCGACGTGGAAGAACGCGGCTTCCTGCGCGAAGGCTACTTCGCCGACCTGGTGCTGGTGGAAGACGTGCCGTTCACCGTCAAGCGCGAAGACGTGCTGTCCAAGTGTGGCTGGTCGCCGTTTGAAGGCACCACTTTCCGTTCGCGCGTCGCCTCGACCTGGGTGAACGGCCAGCTGGTGTGGGATGGCAGTAACCTGGTGGGCGAACCGGCCGGCCAGCGCATGACCTACGACCGCTGATGCGTCCGGCACTTCTGTCCGGGGCGCTGCTGCTGGCCGCGCCCCTGTTCCCGGCTCCGCCGGCACAGGCGCAGGATGGCATCGGCAGCCTGATCGACAGCCGCGTGGTGTTTCCGGCCAGCGCCTCGCAGGGCGCCATGGTGATTGGCAAGGTGCCGGCCGGCAGCCGCGTGCGCTATGCCGGTCGCGACCTGCGCGTGAGCAACTATGGCAGCGTGGTGTTCGGCATCGGCCGCGACGAGAAGGGCCCGCTGCAGGTGCAGGTGCAGCGCCCCGATGGCAGCAGCGAAACGGCGACCATCAGTGTGACCCCGCGCGACTGGCCGACCGAGCGGGTCAACGGCGTGCCACCGAAGACGGTCAACCCGCCACCATCCATCGCCGAACGGATCAAGCGCGAACAGGCGCAGGTGACCGCCGCACGCGCCCGCGATGACGACCGCACCGATTTCACCCAGACCTTCATCTGGCCGGTGCAGGGCCGCATCAGCGGCCGCTTTGGCAACGCGCGCGTGTACAACGGCCAGCCCGGCGCTGGCCATTCGGGCATGGACATCGCGGTGCCCACGGGCACGCCGGTGAAGGCACCGGCAGCCGGCGTGGTGACCTTCGCCGGGCCCGATCTGTACCTGACCGGCGGCACCCTGCTGATCGACCATGGCTATGGCGTCAGCTCGAACTTCCTGCACCTGTCGCGCATCGACGTGAAGGTCGGCGACCGGGTCAACCAGGGCCAGGTGATTGCCGCCGTCGGCGCCACGGGTCGTGCTACCGGCCCGCACCTGCATTGGGGCATGAACTGGTTCGACACCCGCATCGACCCGCTGCTGGTGCTGGAACGCAAATAGCGCGTGCCACGCGCTTGGGTGGGGTCATATTCCGGTAGCGCCGGGCCATGCCCGGCAAGCGCACTGCGCCTTGGTAGGTGCCGACCTTGGCCGGCACGATCCCGCAGCGCGCGCGAACCGGACATTCATCCACGCATGGCGTGGATCTACCGGCATGCGATTTGGTAGGTGCCGACCTTGGTCGGCACAATCCCGCAGTGCGCGCGAACCGGGCATTCATCCACGCATGGCGTGGATCTACCGCAATGCGATTCGGCACGATCCCGTAGAGCGTGCGGACGACGGTCCGCACCCACCAGCAGCGATCAGCCGCGTGCGGCCCACCACACGCGCAGCAGCGTGCGCACCGGGGTGGCTTCGATGGGCTTGCCTGCGGCCTGCGCGACCACGCGGGCGCGGGCCAGGCTGGCCCAGACGCGGCGCGCGCGCGGGCCGGGCACGCGGGTGGCCCAGCCCTTCAGCAGGTGCTGCGCCCACCGCTGCGTGGCGTTGCTGGCATCCTCGTCCAGCAGGCTGCGCGGCACACCGGCCACGCCGGCATCCTGCAGGCGCTGGGCCAGCGTCTGCAGCTGCACCGCACGGCCAGCGCCCTTGCGCGTCGTGTCGTTGAACAGCACGGCTTCCACCGCCGCTACCGCTTCAGCGTAGTTGGCCAGTGCGCGCTCGGCGCTGGCGGCATCGAGTGCAACCGTGCGTGCCTCGACCAGATCCGGCAGGGTTTCGGCCAGCTGCGCCCATGGCGCACGCACTGGTTCCAACAGGCGACCCAGCGGATGCCGCGAACGCTGCCCCGCCCAGCTGCGCAGTTCCTCGCCCCACCACGCCAGCTTGGCGTCGGCGGGCAACGGGTCGCCGCCGGTGTTGAGCATGTCGTCGAATTCCTGCAGCAGCGCGAACCACGCCACCGCGAGTTCGCGTTGCGATTCGGGCACGAACGGGGCGGCCACCGACCATTCCGGCCAACGGCTGCGCCACTTGTCGAGGAAACTGTCCAGCGCGGTACTGCTCACTACGTCATTCCTTACGGCTGGGCCGGTGCTGCCGGCCGGGTCGGCCAGAGACTGGCCAGTTGCAGAAGTTCGGCGTTCTCCACCAGCACGTCGGCCTGCCACGCCAGCGGATCGTCGCTGTGCAGGCGGTAGCCCCACAGCGCCGCCACCGACGGCATGGCCGCCGCGCGCGCGGCGATGATGTCGCGCTCGTCGTCACCCACGTAGACGCAGTCTTCCGGGGCGATGCCAATGGCCTGCGCGGCATGCAGCAACGGCAGTGGGTGCGGCTTGCGCTCGGCCAGGCTGTCGCCACCCACCAGGATCGCGCAGCGTTGCTGCCAGCCCTGCTGCGGCAGGATCAGGCGCGCCAGGTACTCCGGCTTGTTGGTGACGATGCCCCACACGGTGCCTGCAGCGTCCAGCGCGGCAAGCATGCCGGCCACGCCGTCGAACAGCACCGCGTGCTGGCCGATCAACGCTTCGTAACGCTGCAGGAACTCGGGAATCAACGCATCACGCTCGGCCGCATCCAGATCCGGGAAGGCGGCGGCCAGCATCGCGCGCGAGCCCTTGGACACCACCGGGCGCAGCTGCGCCGGATCGATCGGTGCACGGCCACGCTCGGCCAGCATCGCATCGCAGGTCGCGACGAAATCCGGTGCGCTGTCCAGCAGGGTGCCGTCCAGGTCGAACAGCACCGCCTGCGGGAAGCGGGCCGTGGTCATGCCGGCTTGACCGCGTAGGCGAGATAGTTGATGTCGGTACGACTGCTCAGGCGGGCGTGGTTGCGCCACGGCTCATAGGCCATGCCACTCACGTCCACCAGCTGCACGTCGGCCTCGCGCAGCCAGCGTGCCAGTTCGGCCGGCTTGATGAATTCCTGGTAGTGGTGGGTGCCCTTGGGCAGCAGCCGGGCCACGTACTCGGCGCCGACGATCGCCACCGCGAAGGCAGCGGCCGTGCGGTTGATGGTCGACAGGAACAGATGGCCACCGGGCTTCAGCAGGCGCTTGCACGCCTCGATGATCGCGCCCGGGTCGGGCACGTGCTCGAGCATTTCCATGCAGGTCACCACGTCGAAGCTGCCCGGCTGTTCGGCGGCCAGATCCTCGGCGGCCTGCACCCGGTAGTCGACCTTGGCGCCGCTTTCCAGCGCATGCAGGCGTGCCACCTTGACCAGTTCCGGGGCGAGGTCGATCGCGGTCACGTCGGCGCCGGCCTGGGCCAGGGCTTCGCTCAGCAGGCCGCCACCGCAGCCGATGTCGAGCACGCGCGCACCGCGCAGCGGCACGCGGTCAGCCACGTACTTCAGGCGCACCGGGTTCAGGGCGTGCAGCGGCTTCTGCGGGCCGTCGGCGTCCCACCAGCGGTTGGCCAGCGCGGCGAACTTGTCCAGCTCGGCCTGATCGAAATTGGAGGAAGCGTGGGGGGCAGTCATGGGAAGGTCCTTGCAGCGCCGGGGTTCAGGCGCGGATATGACGGATGCGCTCGCGCCACTGGCGCGCGTTGGCGATGATGCCCGGCAGGTCCATGCCGACCAGCTCGCGCTGCACCAGCTTCGGCTTGCCGGCAATCCAGACATCGCTGACCTGCTGGCGGCCGGTGGCGTACACCAGCTGCGACAGCACATTGTGCAGCGGCTGGGTTTCCAGCGCCGACAGATCAACACAGACCAGGTCGGCCTGCTTGCCGACTTCGATCGAGCCGATGCGCTCGCCGAAGCCCAGCGCGCGGGCGCCGCCCAAGGTGGAGGCACGCAGGGTGGTGGCCGCGTCCAGCGCGGTCGCATCGTCGGCCACGGCCTTGGCCAGGATTGCCGCCGTGCGGTTCTCGCTGAACATGTCCAGGTCGTTGTTGCTGGCGCAGCCATCGGTGCCGATGGCCAGGTTCACGCCGGCACGCTGCAGGGCGCAGGCCGGGCAGAAACCGGATGCCAGCTTGAGGTTCGATTCCGGGCAGTGCACCACGCTGACGCCACGTTCGGCGCACAGGTGGATTTCCGCGTCGGTCAGCTGGGTCATGTGCACCGCGATCAGGCGGTCGTTGACCAGGCCGAGGCGATCCAGCCGCGCCAGCGGGCGCTGGCCATGCAGCTTGATCGAATCGGTGATTTCCTGCGCGGTTTCGTGGGTGTGCAGGTGCACCTGCATGTCGAGCTGGTCGGACAGCATCCGCACCCGCTCGAAATTGGCATCGTTGACCGTGTACGGCGCGTGCGGCGCGAACGCGGTGCCGATCAGCGGGTCGGTGCGCCACTGGTCGTGCAGTTCACCGGCCTTGGCGAAATACTCGTCGTCGGTCTTTGCCCAGGCGGTGGGGAAATCGATGATGACCGCGCCGACCAGCGCGCGGAAACCGTGCTTCTTGTAGACCGCGGCCTGCACGTCGCCGAAGAAGTAATTCTCGTTGGCGCAGGTGGTGCCACCGCGCAGCATCTCGGCGATGGCCAGGGTGGTGCCGTCAGCCACGAATTCCGGGCCGATCACCGCCGCTTCCACCGGCCAGATGTGCTGCTGCAGCCAGGTCATCAGCGGCAGGTCGTCGGCGACGCCGCGCAGCAGGGTCATCGGGTTGTGCGTGTGCGCGTTGACCAGGCCGGGCATCAGGGCCGCTTCCGGGCGGCTGACCACCTGCGTGGCGCGGAAGCGTGCACGCGCCTCGGCACGCGGCAGGATGGCGACAATTTCGCTGCCACGCACGGCGACGGCGTGGTCTTCCAGCACCACCGCATGCGGCTCGATCGGTACGACATAACCGGCTTCGATGAGCAGGTCGCAGGCTTCGGGGAGGTGCGGGCTATCGCTCATGCGGGCTCACTGGGCTGTGGAAGGAGGGACCATTGGCGGCCTTGGGTCTACCGGGCGACTGATCTCCGGCCGAACGGCTACCGCTGAGCTTCTGGAGGACGAGCCCCTGAGTCAGGGGCGGCCGCGAAGCGGCGGGGTGTGGGTGCTGGTAAGTGGGGCCCACGATCCGCATCGCGGATCGTGGGAGCGCCAGCGCGAATGCGCCAGCGCGTACCCGGATTACTTCACGCGCGAGGAGTATTCACCCGAACGGGTATCAACCTTGATGATTTCATCCTGGTTGACGAACAGCGGCACGCGGACCACGGCACCGGTTTCCAGGGTGGCCGGCTTGCCGCCGCCGCCGGAGGTGTCGCCGCGGACGCCCGGATCGGTTTCGGTGATCTTCAGTTCGACGAAGTTCGGCGGCTGCACGAAGATCGGCGCGCCATTGAACAGGGTGACGATGCAGGCTTCTTCGCCCTTCAGCCACTTCTCGGCGCCGCCCATGCCGGCCTTGTCGGCCTGGACCTGCTCGAAGGATTCCGGATCCATGAAGTGCCAGTACTCGCCATCGCTGTACATGTAGTTCATGTCGGTGTCGACGACGTCGGCCACTTCCAGGTCGTCGGTCGCCTTCATGGTCAGTTCGACCACGCGGCCCGAACGGATGAAGCGGTACTTCACGCGGGTGAAGGCCTGGCCCTTGCCCGGCTTGACGTACTCGGTGTCGGTGATGACTGCCGGTTCGTTGTTGACCAGGATCTTCATCCCGTTCTTGACGTCATTCATGCCCACAGTGGCCATGCTCAAGCTCCTCAAATGGCAAAACCGCCGCGGGTGCGGCGAGCCGGATAGAATGGAAAGCCCACCGGAAGCCGGTGGGCGACAGTTTTTCTGCCCCCATGATAACCGCAGGCCCCCTCTCCATGCAGCTTTCCGCCTTCCCCCGGCCCCAGTCGCCAGGCGCGCCCGCGCGCTGGCAGCAGCTCTGGCGCCAGGCGCTGCGCGACCCGCACGCTCTGCTGGCCCGGCTGCAGCTGGACCCGGCGGCGCTGGGCGTCTCGGAGGCGGCCATGGCCCAGTTCGCGCTGCGCGTGCCTGAAGGCTTCGTGGCCCGCATGCGCCCCGGCGATGCGGCCGACCCGCTGCTGCGCCAGGTGCTGCCGATCGACGAGGAGATGCGCCCGGCGCCCGGGTTCAGCTTCGATGCCGTGGGCGATGGGGCGGCCAAGAAGGCGACCGGGGTCATCCAGAAGTACCGCGGCCGTGCCCTTCTGGTGGCCACCGGCAGCTGCGCGATCAACTGCCGCTACTGCTTCCGCCGCCATTTCGACTATGGCGCGGAAAACGCCGCCAAGGGCGGCTGGCAGGAGGCAGTGGCAGCCATCGCGGCCGACCCGGACATCGATGAGGTCATCCTGTCCGGCGGCGATCCGCTGTCGCTGGCCACGCACAAGCTGGTCGAGCTGACCGACGCGCTGCGCGCGATTCCACACATCCGCCGCCTGCGCATCCACACCCGCCTGCCCATCGTGCTGCCTGAGCGCGTGGACGAGGAACTGCTTGCCTGGCTGGGCAGCCTGCCGTGGCCGCTGGCCATCGTGGTACACGCCAACCATGCCAATGAATTCGATGCCAGCGTGGATGCCGCGATGGCACGCCTGCGCGGCCTCGGCGCCCAGCTGCTGAACCAGGCGGTGCTGCTGCGCGGTGTGAACGACAGCGTGCAGGCCCTGCAGGACCTGAGCGAGCGCAGCTTCGCCGCCGGCGTGCTGCCCTACTACCTGCACCAGCTGGACAAGGTGGAAGGCGTGGCCCACTTCGAGGTGGACGATGCCCGTGCCAAGGACCTGATCGCCGGCCTGACCGCGCGCCTGTCCGGCTACTTGGTTCCCAAGCTGGTGCGCGAACTGCCCGGCGACCCGAGCAAGCGCCCGGTGTAACCCGGAACGCGCCGGGCCGGTAGATCCACGCCATGCGTGGATGGGTTTCCAGGCCGAAGCAACCACGCATGGCGTGGCTCTACTGCCACGGCATCCGTTACAGCCCCGAATCGATCATCCGCACCACTTCGGTGGCGGTCACCGGGTGGCTCAGCCAGTAGCCCTGGCCGAGGTCGCAGCCACGCTGGGCCAGCAGTTCAAACTGCGCTTCCTGCTCGATGCCTTCGGCCACCACGGTGATTCCCAGCGCGTGGGCCATGGCGATGATGGCCGTGGTCAACGCCAGATCATCCGGGTCGCGCTGCATGTCGGCCACGAAGCTCTTGTCGATCTTCACCCCGTCCACCGGCACCTGGCGCAGATGGCTCAGGCCGGAGAAGCCGGTGCCGAAGTCATCCAGCCACACCTTGACCCCGGTGCGGTGCAGCTTGTCGAGCAGCTGCGCGGCCAGCATTTCATCGCCGATCACCGCCGTTTCGGTCAGTTCCAGGTGCAGGCGCGATGCCGGCAGCGCGGATTCGTGCAGACACTGGGCCACCAGCGACGGCAGTTCGCCGCCGCGCAGTTGGCGGGGCGACACGTTCACCGACACGAACAGTTCGTCGCCGGCCGCACCGCGCGGCCACTGCGAGGCTTCCATGCAGGCCGCGCGCAGCACCTTCGGGCCGATCACCTCGATCAGGCCGCTCTGCTCGGCCACTTCGATGAACACCGACGGCGGGATCGTGCCCAGGGTCGGGTGCTGCCAGCGCAGCAGCACTTCCACGCCCACCAGGCGGCGGTCGCGCATGCGGAAGATCGGCTGGTAGGCCAGGCGCAGCTCGCCGCGCTCCCAGGCGCCACGCAGCTCCTGTTCCATGTGCACGCGGCGCTCGACTGCATGGTCCATCGCCCGGCTGTAGTAGCGGTAGCAGTTCTTGCCCGCCATCTTCGCCTGGTACATGGCGATGTCGCCGTTCTTCAGCAGCGTGGTCGCATCCGCGGCGTCATCGGGGAACAAGGTGACACCAATCGAGGTGCCCAGGAACAGCTCCCTGCCCTGCACCACCAGCGGCTTGCCCAGTTCGCGCACCAGCACCTCGGCCAGCAGGCGCGCACTGGCAGCAACATCGCCATCCCCATCACCCACCAGAATGACGAACTCGTCGCCCCCGAAGCGCGCCAGCAACGCGTCGTCGCCACCGGCCTCGGCCACGGCACGGCTGATGCGCTGGGAGAACTGCAGCAGGGCCTCGTCGCCCGCCTCGTGCCCCAGCGTGTCATTCACCCGCTTGAAATCATCGATGTCGGCAAACAACAGGCCCAGCCGGTGCTTGGATGCGCGCGCGGCCATCAGCCGGTGGTCCAGTGCCTCGCGGAACGCCAGCCGGTTGGTCAGCCCGGTCAGCGCATCGGTATAGGCCATGTGCCGCACTTCGCGGTCGTGGCGGGCAATGGCATCGCGCATGCGGGCAAAGCCGCGGACCAGCTCACCGACCTCGTCGTCGCGGGTGTTTTCCCGCAGCGGCGCCTGGTAGTCACCGGCCTCGATGCGGCGTGCGGCCGCCGCCAGGTCACGGATCGGCGTCACCAGCGTGCGCTGCACATACAGGATGACGACAACCCCGATGACCACCAGCAGCGCCAGCATCAGCAGCAGCCAGCCCAGGTGGCGGCTGCCGACCTGCTGCAGGCGTTCGGCCAGGGTGGCGTTGGCGGCCAGCTCGCGCGCCTTCACCTCGTCCAGCGCCATGCCCACACGCACACCGCCGATGCGCTGCTTGCCGACCATGATCGGCATCGTGTTGTCGAGCACGCTGGCTGACTGCTGCACCACCAGGGTCTGCGCGGCCGCCGCCGCGGTGGCCAGCGGGTCGGTCATCGGCTTGCCGAAGCCGGGTACGCCCACCGAGCCGTCATGCACCAGCCGGCCCTGGTTGTCGAACACCAGGACGTAGCGGATGACAGGCTGCCGCGAGGTCGAGCGCACCAGCGCCCCCACCTGGCCCAGGTCGTTGTAATAGAGCGGGTTGGCCAGCGAATCGGACAGCTCGCGCGCCAACGCCTCACCGCGGCTGCGAACGCTGCGGTCGAACAGTTCGTGGATGACGCCGCCGCTGAGGCTCTTCACCTCGTCCTGCATCGTCGCCTGGCGCCCCAGCATCACCGCCAGGATCGCCACCACCACCAGCATCGCCCCGCCCATTGCCAGCAGGAAACGGGCCTGCATTCCCGAGCCGAGCCACTTCATGCCACTTCCATCCGTACGTGTCTCAACTGCACTGCCCATTCCAATCCACTGCTCCACCGCGCGCGCGCGGTCGCCGGACGCTGCGTCAGCGCCCGGCACTTCGTTGTTTCTGTGACCGTGTCGATCCGATACCTCGTCCGCAGCGTGCCCGCCGCGGCCAACGCCGCGCGGACAGGCCGGCATGGAACCAGGCACAGCAATCCCCACTGCGTTGCCTTACATGAAGCCGACACAAGCATCATCCCCCCAGGGTATCCAGACAGACTACCCGAAAAAATGAGAACGTCGTCAGCCTTCCTTGTTGTGGCCCTGGGCCAGGCGCGCCATGCGCTGGGCATCGGCCAGGATGCCGCGCAGCAGGCGCACTTCCTGTTCACTGGGCTCACTGCGCAGGAACAGGCGGCGCAGCTTGCGCATGGCCGAGTCGGGCGCACGCCCCTTGTGGAAATCGATCTCATCCAGCGTATCGCCAAGCTGGGCGAAGAAACTCTCCATCTGCTCGTGGCTGGCCGTCTGTTCGCGGGAGCCGGACTCGGCATCCGCCGCCGGCTGCGCGCCCAGCAGCTGCATGCGCGTTTCATAGGCCAGCACCTGCACGGCAGCCGCCAGGTTGAGCGAGCTGAACGCGGGATCGGACGGGATGTGGACCGCTGCATGGCACAGCTGCAGCTCTTCGTTGGTCAGCCCGGTGCGCTCGCGGCCGAACACCAGCGCCACTTCGGCGCCCTCCCCGGCCTTGGCCACCGCGCGGGCAGCGGCGTCGGACGGAAGGTACTCTTCCAGCTGCACCCGGCGCGCACGCGCGGTACAGCCCAGCACCAGGGTGCAGTCGGCCACGGCTTCAGCCAGGGTGGCCACCACCGGGGCGTCGCCGAGTACGTCTTCGGCACCGGCCGAGCGGCGGAACGCCTCCTCGTCCAGCGGCTTCTCGGGCGCGACCAGGACCATGCGGGCCAAGCCCATGGTCTTCAGGGCGCGGGCGGCAGCCCCCATGTTGCCGGGGTGCTGGGTACCGACCAGTACGAATCGGAGGCGGGTGGCGGCGGGAAACTGGGACATGAACAGGGAAATGTCGAGCTGGACGAAGACCAATGGTAAACTGTGCGGCCGGCCACTGCGCCGGACCCGCTCTTTTCCCCCGCCAGCCCTACCTCTTCTGCCTTTCCGGGAGCCCACGCCATGCAGAAACCCGCCGTCACCGTCATGGTCAAGGCCGCCCGCCTCGCCGGCAACGTCCTGTTGCGCAACATCAACAAGCTCGAGGCACTCAATGTGGTGCAGAAGGGCCGGATGGACTACGCCAGCGAAGTCGATGCCGACGCCGAAAAGGTGATCGTCAAGGAACTCAAGCGCGCCTACCCCGATTACGGCGTGTTCGGCGAAGAAGGCGGCGTGCAGGGCGGCCACCGCAACATGTGGGTCATCGACCCGCTGGACGGCACCAGCAACTACCTGCGCGGCGTGCCGCACTACTGCGTGTCGATCGCCCTGGTCGAGAACGGCGAGCCGACCGACGCGGTCATCTTCGATCCGCTGCGCAATGAACTGTTCACCGCCAGCCGTGGCGCTGGTGCTGTGCTGAACGACCGCCGCATCCGCGTGGCCGACCGCAAGGACCTGGGCGGCACCATGATCCACACCGGCTTCGCCCCGCGCGAACGCGCCCGTGCCAGCGCCCAGCTGAAGGCCGTCGACGCCCTGCTGGTGCAGGCCGAGGACATCCGCCGCAGCGGTTCGGCGGCGCTGGATCTGGCGTACGTGGCCTGTGGCCGTGCCGATGCCTACTTCGAGGCCGGCGTGAAGGCCTGGGACATCGCCGCTGGCGTACTGCTGGTCCGCGAAGCCGGCGGCAAGGTCTGTGACTTCAAGGGCGCGCCCCTGGCCCGCATGGACAACCGCGGCCCGGACACCCAGCAGGTCGTGGCCGGCAACCTGAAGGTGGCCGAATCGCTGCAGAAGGTGCTGGTGAACACCGCCTACGCAGCCGAGTTCGACGCCAAGTTCTGAGGTTCCGCCTGACGCGGTTCACTGAAACGGCACCTGCGAGGGTGCCGTTTCTGTTTGTGCCGCTCACCCTTTGCAGAGTCGAGCCGTGCTCGACGGCTTCTGCGTTCAGGGATCGATATCGCGGAAGCCCTGCTCGTCCAGCACCGCCCATACCTCGCCGGTGTCCTCATCAATGATGCGCAGCCCCGCAGGCGGCGCATCGCTGCTGCCGGTCAGCACGTAGGCCGCGCAATGCGCCAGCAGATAGCGGTGCTGCCAGGGGAGGTTGTTCCAAGTCGAAAGCGTCATCATGTTGCCGCCGCGCTTGCCCGCGTGGCGCAGGCTGATGACGCCGTACCGCTCGCTTTCCTGGATCAATTCGGGACAAAACGAGTGCATGGAGGGTGGAAACGGCGGCGACGGGCCATCCGGCCCCTTGTCACGCGCGGCGGCCGATGCGCTTGCCAGCAGCAGTAACGGAATCCAGGTCATGGCGTATCGCATGGATGTCGATCCTTCAGCATCACGTGTGTGCAGCGGTGTGACGTTACCACGTGTGCCTGCCTGCACCGCCGGCAAAAAAAACGCCCGGCATATGGCCGGGCGTTCGTGTTCACGGGTGGATGACCGAAGCTTACGCGGCGGTCGAGGCCCGCAGCGCGGCAATGCGCTCTTCCAGCGGCGGGTGGCTCATGAACAGCTTCTTCGCCGTCGAACCGGCAATGCCGAAGGCCGCGATCTGCGTCGGCAGGGTGCTCTGGCCGTGGTTGAGCTGCAGGCGCTCCAGCGCGGCGATCATCTTCTGGCGGCCGGCCAGCGAGGCACCGCCGGCATCGGCGCGGAACTCGCGGTGGCGCGAGAACCACATCGAGATCATCGTTGCGAACAGGCCGAACACCATCTCCAGCACGAACACGATGATGTAGTAGGCAAAGCCACGGCCGCCGCCTTCGCGGTTGCCCGACATCGCGCTGTCGATGACACCACCGACCACGCGGGCCAGCACGATCACGAAGGTGTTCAGCACACCCTGCAGCAGCGCCATGGTGATCATGTCGCCGTTGGCGACGTGGGCGATCTCGTGGCCCAGCACCGCTTCGGCCTCGTCTTCGCTCATGTTGTGCAGCAGGCCGGTGGACACTGCCACCAGCGCATTGTTGCGGTTGGCACCGGTCGCGAACGCGTTGATTTCCGGGCCGTCATACACCGCCACTTCCGGCATGCCGATGCCGGCCGCCTTGGCCTGGCGCTCGACGGTGGCCAGCAGCCAGCGCTCGGTCGGGTTGCGCGGTTCGGTGATGACCACCGCGCCGGTGGAACGCTTGGCCATCCACTTGGACAGCAGCAGCGAGATGAAGGAACCACCAAAGCCGAAGATGCCGGCCATGACCAGCAGGCCGCTCATTGAACGGGAGTCCACACCCAGGATGGACATCACGATGCCGGCGAGGATCAGCACCGCAAGGTTGGTGGCCAGGAAGAGGGCTATGCGGGTAAACATGGGAAATTCCGGCTCGAAAGGGGTCGATATCCGACAATCTGCGGTGCAGTCAGCTTGAATTCAAGCGCCAACCTGACCGACGATTCAGCCTGCATGACCTCGCTCATTCCCTGCGGCCGCTTCGCGCCCTCGCCCACCGGCCTGCTGCACCCCGGTTCCCTGCTCGCCGCCTTCGGCAGCTGGCTGCTTGCGCGCCATCACGGCGGCCTGTGGCGGCTGCGCATCGAGGATGTCGACCCGCCCCGAACGGTCGCCGGCGCCGCCCGATCGCAGCTGCACGCGCTGGCCGCATTCGGCCTGGCGCACGACGGCTCGGTGATGTGGCAGAGCGAACGCGGCGATGCGTACCAGGCTGCACTGGACGTGCTTCTGGCCAGCGATCTGGCCTTCGTCTGCCACTGCAGCCGCAGCGATCTGGCCGCCAGCGGGGGCATCCACCACCGCTGCGTCGCGCGGCAGCCGCGACCGGACCCCGCCGTCCGCTTCCGCGTTCCACCGGGCAGCCGGGTCCAGTTCGAGGATGGCCTGCGCGGCCTGCAGCGGCAGGATGTACACGCAGAAGTCGGCGATTTCGTGCTGCGCCGCGCCGATGGCTGCTGGGCCTACCAGCTGGCGGTGGTCGTGGACGACGCCGCGCAGGGCGTCACGGAAGTGGTGCGCGGCGCCGACCTGCTCGATTCCACCGCGCGCCAGATCCTGCTGCAGCGCGCCCTGGGGCTGGCGGTTCCACGCTATTGGCATCTGCCGCTGCTGCTGGATGCGCCAGGCCACAAGCTGTCCAAATCGCTGGCGGCGTTGCCGGTGGACAGCGCGCGGCCGCTGCCGGTCCTGCGCCAGCTGTGGCAGCTGCTGGGCCAGGCCCCGGCTGCGCTGGACGGCATCGAGCAACGGCAGGCGCTGCTGGACGCTGCATGCCAGGCCTTCGATCCGGCGCGGCTGCCCCGGCAGGACATCCTGTTGCCAGCGGGCGCACTTTCCGCGCCGATGTTGCAGAATCCCCCTTCCCCCACCCGAAACCCGGACAGCATTCCATGACTTCTCGCGTTGCACTGGTCACCGGCGGAACCGGCGGCATCGGTACCGCCATCTGCCAACGCCTGGCCGACCAGGGCCACCGGGTCGCCACCAACTACCGCGACGAGGCCAAGGCCCTCGCCTGGCAGCAGGCCATGACCGCGCGCGGCTACCACGTGTCGATCTTCCCCGGCGATGTGTCCGACCCGGAAAGTGCCGAAGCGTTGATCCGCGCGGTTGAAGCCGAGCTGGGGCCGGTCGAGATCCTGGTCAACAACGCCGGCATCACCCGCGACACCACCTTCCATCGCATGCGTTCGGACCAGTGGCACGATGTGATCAACACCAACCTCAACTCGGTGTTCAACGTCACCCGCCCGGTGATTGAAGGCATGCGCCGTCGCGGTTGGGGCCGGGTCATCCAGATCAGCTCGATCAACGGCCTGAAGGGCCAGTACGGCCAGGCCAACTACGCCGCCGCGAAGGCCGGCATGCACGGCTTCACCATCTCCTTGGCGCGCGAGAACGCCGGCTTCGGCATCACGGTCAACACCATCTCGCCGGGCTACGTGGCCACCGACATGGTGATGGCGGTACCGGAAGAGGTGCGCGCCAAGATCATCGCCGACATCCCCACCGGGCGCCTGGGCAAGCCGGAGGAGATCGCCTATGGCGTGTCCTTCCTGGTGGCCGACGAGGCCGCGTGGATCACCGGCAGCAACCTGGACATCAACGGCGGCCACCACATGGGCTGGTAATGCCGCACGCGCAGCGGGCACGCTGATGCCCCCTGCCGTTGGTCATGCTGCGCAGCACGCAAACCCTTGCTGCGCAACATGATTGGCCGTGAAACCCAAGCCGGGCGGGGGCTGCAGCGGTTGCCAAGGCTTGTGCACTGCGCCATGCTGCACACCTACAGTGACGAGTGACCGCTTCATGGCTGCGACCCGCATCATCAAGAAGTATCCGAACCGCCGTCTCTACGACACCGAAATTTCCAGCTACATCACCATCGAAGACGTCCGCCAGCTGATCCTGGACGGGGAAGATTTCGAGGTCCGCGACGCCAAGAGCGGCGACGACCTGACCCGTTCGGTGTTGCTGCAGATCATCGCCGACCAGGAACAGGACGGCGAACCGATGCTGTCCACCCAGCTGCTGAGCCAGTTGATCCGTTTCTATGGCGATTCGCTGCAGGGCTTCATGGGCAACTACCTGGAACGCAGCATGCAGGTATTCCTCGACCAGCAGCAGCAGTTCCGCCAGCAGATGGGCAACCTGCTCGGCCAGACCCCGTGGGCGATGATGAACCAGCTGACCGAACGCAACCTGGAGTTGTGGCAGGAGTTCCAGCGCAACATGGGTGCCGGCTTCGGCGGCCCGCGCCCGGGGGGTACGGGCACCGGCACCGGCAACAAGCCGAGCGAACCAGGTACCGGCACCGGCGGCAAGACCCGGCGCTGAGCCGATCCAACCGCCCGACACGGAAACGGCGCGCCCTCTGGCGCGCCGTTTTTTTCAATGCCGGAATCCGGTCGCCCGGGACTGGACTGGACCGGACGGGACGGGACGGTAGAGTCGACCGTTGGTCGACTATCGCGCGCAGCGCGGGCATTTCCGCGATCCAGCCAAAAAGCTGTCGACCAACGGTCGACCCTACTAAGGCATGCAGGCATCTCCGCGATAAGCAGTCAACCAACGGTCGACTCTGATCCGGCCTTACCCTCCCGCCGTCAGCGCTTCGGCTTACAGCCCGTGCACACGCGCTCGACCTTGTAGCCCTTGGCCTTCAGCTTCTCGACCACGCCGTCGCTGCCCAGCAGGTGCAGGCCACCCACCACCACCAGGGTTCCACCCTGCCCGTCCTGCAGGTACGGCAGCAGTTTGGGCACCCAGGCATCGTTGCGCGTCGTGTTGATGCGCTGGTAAAGCTGCGGGTACTGCTGGCGCATCTCCACCGCCATCTTGTTCCACAGCAGGCGGTCATCGCCACGGCGCCAGGCGTCGTGCAGCATCATCGACTGCTCGTCCCCCTTCTCGGCCTGGTCCAGCGCTTCGGCCATCATCTGCCGCTGTTCCTGCAGGCTCATGCCATCGAGCAGATTGATCTGGCTCTGCATGTCCTCCAGGCCCGCGGTCCGCTTGCCCGCATCCTTCGCGCGTTTCATGAAGTGCCGATCCAGGCCGAGGTTGGCGTCCAGCCCCATCTTCTGCATCTGCCCGATGGTGATGTTGAGCGCAACGAACCAGCTCTTCATCCCCTGCAACTGCGCCAACGGCAGATGGTTCTGCGTGGCATAGGCCTGCAGCTTCTGCCAGGTGGCGTCATCCAGGTCACGCTTCAGTTCGCTGCCGTCGCGGCGGATCGCCGCCTGCACCATCTGGCTGGCGGCCTGGGTCGACTCCATTTCCTCCGGGGACACTTCAAACAGCACGCGCCTGGAGGCGGTGAAGGCCTGCTCGACATCGGTCGACAGCGGATAGTCCTGCGGCTTGAGCAGGTGGAACGAACCCAACAGGTACACGCGCGCGTCCCCGGGGCCCGTCACCTTCCACAGCAGCGGCACCGGTGGCTTGGCGGCCGGCACTTCGGTCGGTGCGCCGCGGGCGGCGGCCAGGGGCACCACCGCGCAGGCCAGCAGCAGCACGACACTGCGCATCAATGATCCGATCGACATGATCAGCTGTCTCCTTCAGGCAGGTGGTAGGCCTTCTCGCCTGCATCCACACGCAGGTCCAACCGGTTTTCCGGTGGTGCCAGCGGGCAGGTCGCATACGGGGTGAACGCACAGGGCGGGTTGTAGGCGTGGTTGAAATCGATGCGCACGCTGCCATCGGCGGCCGGTGCATCGACGTCCAGATAGCGCCCGGCAGGATAGCTGCCGTGGCCGCTGGTGCGGTCGGCAAATACGAGGAACAGGGGCTCACCGGGCGCACCGATCGCTTCCAGTCGCCAGCTATGGCCGTCGCGCTGGAATTCCACGGCCCCGGCATTGGGCATTTCGGTGGTCAGGCCGGTGATGTCCACGATCGGCAGGGTTTTGCCGGCGGGATGCGCGATGAAACGCGCCTGCACCTGCCAGTCCGCGCCGCCCGGCCAGTACTGCAGGCCGGCAAAATCACGGCGTGCGGCGGCATCGGCATGCTTCACCCGCAGCGCGTCACGTGGGCCGCGGCGGATGATGCTCAGCTGCCCCTTGCCACCATCGAAGGTGAGCACGGTAGGCGCAGGGTCCTTGTCGGTGTTCATGCGCACGCGGCCGCGCACCGGCTGGCCGTCCAGGCTGACGTCCACGCCGGCTTCCGGGCTGAACCACCACTGCTCGCCCTCGCGCCGCAGCAGCCCGAGCTTGTCCGGGCCCACCGCCAGGCGGATGCCGCTGCTGGCACCGCTGCCGATGAAGTGTGACTTGTACTGCAGCCAGTGCAGGCCGACCAGGGCGGTCCAGCCGTCGGGCCGGGTCAGCTCCTCATACCGCTGCACGCGCCATTGCTGCTGCGCGGCGGCAAAGGCCGGATCCTCCTTGGCGAGCGCCACAGGCTGCGGCGACGGGCTGCAGGCGGCCAGCAACACGGCGACCAGCAGTCCGCCCATTCCCCGATAACGCATGGATGCTCCCCTCGATGTCGCGCCGCTCAACGGCCGCGCAGGAACCAGCGGTCGATCTCCGCCAGCGAAAAACGTGCCCAGGTCGGCCGGCCATGGTTGCACTGGCCCGAACGCTCGGTGATTTCCATGTCGCGCAGCAGTGCATTCATCTCCGGCACGGTCAGGCGCCGGTTGGCGCGCACCGCGCCGTGGCAGGCCATGGTCGACAGCAGCTCGTCGCGTGCACTGGCGATGCGCCGGCTCTGGCCATGCTCGCGCAGGTCGGTCAACACGTCGCGCAGCAGGCCTTCCGGCTCGGCGTTGGCCAGCAGCGCCGGAATGCTGCGCACATGCAGCGCGCCCGGGCCGGCGCGGGTGACCTCGAAGCCCAACGCGGCCAGCGTTTCCGCCTCGGTTTCAGCGGTATCGGCCTCGCGCTCGCCCACCGCCAGGGTGATGGGCACCAGCAACGGCTGCGACTGCAGGCCGATGCCGTCGTGGGCGTTCTTCAAGCGTTCGTAGCCGATGCGTTCGTGGGCGGCATGCATGTCCACCACGATCAGGCCTTCGGCATTCTCGGCGAGGATGTAGATGCCGTGCAGCTGGGCAATCGCGTAGCCCAGCGGCGGCACGCCGGCATCGGCGCTGGTCACCGGCAGGCCGTTCTCGCTCGGAATCGGCGGCAGCGCACTGCTGCGCTCGCCAGCACCGGGGGCGGCATATAGGGCCGCGTAGGCAGCCGGCGCATCGGCCACCTGCAGGCCCAAGGGCTGCTGCGGGCGCCAGCCGGAGAAACCTCCGCCGCCGCCGCCCGAACCGGGAGCCGCGCCGCGCACCAGGCCGAAGCCCGATGCGCCCGCGCTGGACGGCATCGGCGCAGCACCGGCGTCCACCGGATGTGCCGCACCCGCACCGATGTCCTGCGCGGACACCCCGGCGCGGGTATCGGCCAGCGCGTCCTTCAAGGTGCGGTAGACGAAGTCGTGGACCAGGCGTGAATCGCGGAAGCGCACTTCATGCTTGGCGGGGTGCACATTGACGTCGACCCGGGTCGGGTCCAGTTCCAGGAACAGCACGTAGGCCGGCTGGCGGCCGTGGTACAGCACATCGCCGTAGGCCATCTTCACCGCGTGGGCGACACTGCGATCACGCACCGAACGACCGTTGACATACAGATACTGCTGGTCAGCGCTGGCCCGCGAGTAATGCGGCTGCGCGATCCAGCCGTGCAGGCGCAGGCCGGCGCCGGTGTGGTCCACGCGCACGGCCTGGTTGGCGAAGTCTTCGCCAAGCGTTTCAGCAAGGCGCGCATCGGAATAGAGGTCGCCGGGCTTGTAGCGGCGCGAGGCCTTGCCGTTGTGCGAGACACGCAGCTCGACATCGGGGCGGGCCAGTGCAAGCGAGCGCAGCCATTCTTCGATATGGCCCATTTCCGTGCGCTCGGCGCGCAGGAATTTGCGCCGTGCCGGCACGTTGTAGAACAGCTCGCGCACCTCCACCGTGGTACCGGGGGCATGCGCGCGCGGAGTGACTTCGCCGATCTTGCCGCCTTCGATCTGCAGCGCCGAACCATGCTCGTCGTGCGCACGGCGCGAGGCCAGGGTGAAACGACTGACCGAGGCAATGGACGGCAGCGCTTCGCCGCGGAAGCCGAGGGTGGCCACCGATTCGAGGTCATCGAGATCGGCGATCTTGCTGGTGGCGTGGCGCGAGACCGCCAGGGGCAGCTGCTCGGGCGCGATGCCGCTGCCGTTGTCGCGGATGCGGATGAGCCGCACGCCGCCCTCTTCCAGATCGATGTCCACGCGGCTGGCGCCGGCATCGATCGCGTTCTCGACCAGCTCCTTGACCACCGACGCGGGGCGTTCGACCACCTCACCGGCGGCAATCTGGTTGATCAGGATTTCCGGCAACGGCCGGATCGGGCGCGGATGGGGAGCAGACGTCATGCAGGGATGATAACGGCATGAACCCCGCGCCGCGCGCGGTAGCGTCGACCGTTGGTCGACTGCGCGGTGCCGCATACATGCCCCCCCGCGACGCGCGCGGTAGCGTCGACCGTTGGTCGACTGCGCAGTGCCGGATACATGAACCCCGCGCCGCGCGCGGTAGGGTCGACCGTTGGTCGACTGCGCAGTGCCGGATACATGAACCCCGCGCCGCGCGCGGTAGGGTCGACCGTTGGTCGACTGCGCTGCGTCGGATACATGAACCCCGCGCCGCGCGCGTAGTCGACCAACGGTCGACTCTACCGGCCGCCGGCAAGGCCCCACGGAACGCAGTAACCCGCCTTCGGCGGGTTACTTGCTGCCGCCGGCCATGGTGGCGGCAGCGTCGATCTCGGCCTGGGCGCGGGCGGCGTACAGCGTGCCCGGCGGCGGCTGCCGGCTGAAGAAGGTGTGCACGCCGTCCAGCACCGCACCGGCAACCTTGCGCTGGTAAGCCGGGTCAATCAGGCGGCGCTCTTCGTCCGGGTTGGAGATGAAGGCTGTTTCCACCAGCATCGCGGGCATGTCCGAGGTGCGCAGCACGGCGAAGTTGGCGCGTTCCAGGTTCGGCTTGTGGTTGTTGCCGATCCGCTTCAGGCCACCCAGCACATGGCCGGCCGCGTCTTCGGAAGCCTTCATGTAGCCGCTCTGCGCCAGGTCCAGCAGCACGTTGGCCAGCGTGCCCTCGGTCTGCTGCAGGCGCACGCCACCGACCAGGTCGGCCGCGTTTTCCTTGTCGGCCAGCCAGCGCGCGCGCTGCGAGGAGGCGCCCTTGGTGGACAGCACGTACACCGACGAACCGGTGGCCGAGCGGTTCTCGGCCGCATCGGCGTGGATCGAAATGAAGATGTCAGCCTTGTTCGCACGCGCCTTCTGCGCGCGCATCGGCAGCGGAATGAACACGTCGCTGTCGCGGGTCAGATAGGCCTTCAGCCCCGGCGTGGCGTTCACCTGGCGCGCCAGCTCACGCGCCACCGCCAGGGTGACGTCCTTCTCGCGCTTGCCGGTTGGGCCGATCGCCCCTGGATCCTGGCCGCCATGGCCGGGATCGATCGCCACCACCAGGTGGCGCATGCCCGGCTGCATGCGCACGCGCGAGGCGTCGCTGGGCATGGCCGGTCGCGGCGCTGCGGCGGGGGCGGCGGCCGGCGGGGATGCCGGTGCGCTGGCAACCACGGCGCGGGTCGGCTGCCCGGCAAGAATGGCGGCCGGCGAAGAAGCCGACGGCGTGCTGCTGGCGCTGATGCCTGCAGCGGCCACCTGGGCGGGGGTTGCGGTCGGGGCGGGTGCCGGCGCAACCGGTGCGGCTGCACTGGCGCTGGCCTGCTGCTGCACCTGTGCGGTCAGCAGTGCGGTGGCGCGGGCGGCATCGCCGTGCGACTGGGCGCTCTGTGCGGCCGTCGTGCTGGCTGCCGAAGGTGCAGCCGGCGCGGTGGCCGCAGGCGCGGGACGGCTGGCAGCCGTGGCCGGGCCATCACCGGGCCACTCGATCACCAGCGTGGATTCATTGCCTTCGCGCTGCATCTGCGGGCGGAACGGCGCGACCGATTCGGCCAGGTCGAACACCACACGGAACGTGCCCGGCACCGGCTGCCCGGTGCGGACGGCGGTCACCACGCCCTGCGCGGCCGGCATCTTCAGGTTGTGCACAGCGCTGGAATCGGGGAAATCGATCACCAGACGGTTCGGCGACGACAGCGACAGGGTCTTGTAGCCACCGCTGCCGACCAGAGCGATTTCCGCACGCGTGCCGGTCGCCCCGGTGTTCAACTGGACCTGACGGACCTCGCCCGCCCAGGCGCAGACGCTCGTCAGACCCAGTCCGACGGCGGCACAGATGGCGATGAGACGGTTCCCCAGGCGCATGGCTCAGGATTCAATCACCCCGCTGAACGGAATGCAACACCTTTTTCCTTAATAATCCGTAACCTGCCGGTGTTTGTTCTCGTCAGTCGACAGAAATGGGCCGCAAGTCGCCCCCTTCGGGGAGGCGGGTCAGCCACTCCCGGCCGGCGTCGCTCGAGCCAGTGAGACGCACACGACGCCCCTGCCCCTCGATTTCCAGCGCCACCACCAGATCGGTGGGCGGCAACGCGCCGGCCCCGCGCTCGGGCCATTCGACCAGCCACAGCACCGCACTGCCCTCATCCAGGCCGAGGAAATCCAGCTCTCCTGCCTGGCCGATGCGGTACAGGTCCAGGTGCCAGGCTTCGCCGCCCGTGGCCAGCGGATAGCGCTCGACCAAGGTGTAGGTGGGGCTGCGGATGGCGCCCTGCACGCCCAGCGCACGCAGCAGCGCACGCGCCGTGGTGGACTTGCCGGCACCGAGGTCGCCCCGCAGTTCAACCACCGCCTGCGGCGGACGGGTGGCAGCCAGCCACTGGCCCAGTCGTTCGGTGGCTTCACTGTCGGCCAGAAAGAATTCAGTCATTGCGGACGTTCCGGGTTGGCCAGCCGCCGCAGGGGCGCCAGCAGATCAGTAGGGAGCAGGCCGCGCGCGCCGTCGAGCGCGGCGGCATCACCGGCCAGCGCATGCAGGAGGGCACCGCACGCGGCCGCGTCAAAGGCATCCAGGCCCTGCGCACGCAGGCTGGCGATGATGCCGGTCAGCAGGTCGCCCATGCCGCCCACCGCCATGCCGGGGTTGCCGGCCGCGATCAGGCGCGGGGTGCGGCCAGGGGCGGCCACGATGCTGCCCGCGCCCTTCAGCACCACCACCGCGTGGTAGCGCTCGGCCAGCGCCTGTGTACAGCGATAGCGGTCGGCCTGGATCTCGGCCGTGGTGCATTCCAGCAACCGCGCGGCCTCGCCCGGATGCGGGGTCAGGATGGCATCGGGCAGCGCGCGCGGGTCACGCGCCAGCAGGTTCAGCGCATCGGCGTCGACCACCAGCGGCTTGCCGCAGGCCAGTACGCGCGCGAACAGGGCGCGTGCCCAATCGTCCTGGCCCAGGCCGGGGCCGATGGCCACGACACGGGCTTTTGCAAGCAGGTCCGGCAATGCATCACCGTCCTCCAGCGCATGCACCATCGCCTCGGGCAGCCGCGCCAGCAGCGGTCCGACGTGGTCGCGGCGGGTGCCGATGCTGAGCAGGCCGGCGCCGGACCGCAGGGCCGCCTCGCCCGCCAGGGCGACGGCCCCGCCGCTGCCGTGGTTGCCTCCCACGCACAGCACGTGGCCGGAATCCCCCTTGTGGCTATTGTTGCGGCGAGGTGGCAGCAGTCTGCCCAGGCGATCGGCGGCCCATCGCTGCGCGCTGGCGTTCACGCCCTCCCAGGCCGTGTCGTCCACTTCCAGCGGCGCAAGACGGCGCTGCCCGACATGATCCAACGCGTCACCGGTGAACAGCCCCCGGTGGTTGGCGATGAACTGCAGCGTCATCCGCGCGCGTACCGCTGCACCCGGCACCTGGCCGCGATCGGCATCCACGCCACTGGGTACATCCAGCGAGAACACGGGGGCTTCCTGCGCATTGATCGCCTCGATCAGCGCGCGGGCATCCGCGTCCGGTGCACGGTCCAGGCCCAGCCCGAACAACGCATCCACCAGCAGATCGCAGGCCGGAAGCGCACCGTCCATGGTTTCCACCTGGCCCCCTGCGCTGGCGAACGCTGCAGCCGCCTGCCGCGCCAGCGCCGTTGCCGGCGGCTTCCCTGGCAGCACGAACAGGCGCACCTGACGGCCTGACTGCAGGGCGTGGGTCGCCAGCACGTAGCCGTCGCCGCCGTTGTTGCCACTGCCGGCCACCACGCACAATTGCCGGGCGTCAGGCCACTGCTGCAGCAGGCACTGCCACGCGGCCAGGCCGGCCTGGCTCATCAGGCCCCAGCCGCCATCGCCGGCCAGTGCCGATGCCCGCTCATCCAGCGTGCGCGCGGCGGCGGTATCGAAGAGAAGAGAGAGATCAGGCATGCCGGGATTTTATACTGGCGCGCATGGTTCCCGTCCCCGCCCCTCTCGATCCCGCCCAGGCCGTCGCGCGCATCCGTGAACTGGCCCGTGCGCACGGCTTCCAGCGCTGCGGCATCGCCGGCATCGAACTGGGCGAGGATGAAGCGCACCTGGCCGACTGGCTGGGCAAGGGCCTGTACGGCACGATGGAGTGGATGGCCCGCCACGGCACCCTGCGCGCACGCCCGGCCGAACTGCTGCCGGGCACCGTGCGGGTGATTTCGGTGGGCATGGATTACAGCCACAAGGACGACACCGAAGCCTGGGCCACCCTGGCCGACCCGGGCCGCGCCTATGTCGCGCGATACGCGCTGGGCCGCGATTACCACAAGCTGATGCGCAACCGCCTGCAGAAGCTGGCCAGCCAGATCAACGATGAGGTGGCAGCGCTGGGCTACCGCGTGTTCGTCGATTCGGCGCCCGTGCTGGAACGTGCGCTGGCGCGCAACGCCGGGCTGGGCTGGATCGGCAAGCACACCTGCCTGATCGACCGCCACGGCGGCTCGTGGTTCTTCATTGGCGAGATCTACATCGACATTCCGCTGCCGATCGACGCACCGGCCACCGCCCATTGCGGTACCTGCACGCGCTGCATCGACGTCTGCCCCACCCAGGCCATCATCGGCCCGCAGCGGCTGGATGCGCGGCGCTGCATTTCCTACCTGACCATCGAACACGACGGCGCCATCCCCGAAGACATGCGGCCGCTGATCGGCAACCGCATCTACGGCTGCGACGACTGCCAGCTGGTCTGCCCCTGGAACAAGTTCGCCAAGCGCACCGACGAAGCGGATTTCCGTGCGCGTAACAACCTCGATACGGCGCGCCTGGACCAGTTGTTCGCCTGGGACGAGGCCGAGTTCCTGCGCCGCACGGAAGGCAGCCCGATCCGTCGGAGCGGCCATGAGCGCTGGTTGCGCAACATCGCCGTGGCACTGGGCAACGCGCCGGCCTCAGCCGATGCGCTGGCCGCCCTGCACACCCGCATCGACGACCCCTCGCCCGTGGTGCGTGAACACGTGCAGTGGGCGCTGGCCCAGCAGGGCGCGCGCTGACGTGCGATCCTGAGCGCCCTGCTCCGCCCGCGCCCGCCGTACCCATGCAGCCACGCAACAACGACGTCCTCACCCCCAGCCAGCTCAACACCCTCGCCCGCGACCTGCTGGAAGGCAGTTTCCCGGCGATCTGGGTTGAAGCCGAGCTGGGCAGCGTGGCCCGCCCGGCCTCCGGGCACCTGTACTTCACCCTGAAGGACGCGCGCGCGCAGCTGCGTGCGGCGATGTTCCGGATGAAGGCGCAGTACCTGAAATTCGTGCCGCGCGAAGGCATGCGCGTGCTGGTGCGTGGCAAGGTCACCCTGTACGACGCCCGTGGTGAGTACCAGATGGTGCTGGACCACATGGAGGAAGCAGGTGAAGGCGCGCTGCGCCGCGCCTTCGAGGAGCTGAAGGCGCGCCTGGAGGCCGAGGGTCTGTTCGACCCGGCACGCAAGCGGCCGATGCCGGCCCATGTGCAGCGCCTGGCGGTGATCACCTCGCCCACCGGTGCGGCCGTGCGGGATGTGCTGAGCGTACTGGCGCGCCGTTTTCCGCTGCTGGAAGTGGACCTGCTGCCGACCCTGGTCCAGGGCAGCACGGCCGCCGCGCAGATCACCCGCCTGCTGCAGGCGGCCGATGCCAGTGGCCGCTACGACGTGATCCTGCTGACCCGCGGCGGTGGTTCGCTGGAAGATCTGTGGGCGTTCAATGATGAAGCCCTGGCGCGTGCCATCGCGGCCAGTGGCACGCCGGTGGTCTCGGCGGTGGGTCACGAAACAGACTTCAGCCTGAGCGATTTCGCTGCCGACCTGCGCGCGCCGACGCCGTCGGTGGCGGCCGAACTGCTGGTGCCTGACCAGCGCGAACTGGCCCTGCGCCTGCGCCGCACGGCTGCGCGAATGGTGCAGTTGCAGCGGCACACGATGCAGCAGGCGATGCAGCGCGCCGACCGTGCGCTGCTGCGCTTGAATGCGCAGAGCCCGCAGGCGCGGCTGGACATGCTGCGCCGCCGCCAGGTGGATCTGGGCCGCCGCCTGCATGCGGCGTTCAACCAGCAGCAGGAGCGACGTGCGGCGCGCCTGCGGCATGCGGCAGCGGTGCTGCGCGGCCACCATCCGCAGCGCCAGCTGGATGAGATGCAGCGGCGCCTGGCGGCCCTGCGCGGCCGCCCGCAGGCGGCGCTGCAGCGGCTGCTGCAACGTGATGCCCTGCGCCTGCGCGGGCTGGCACGCTCGCTGGAAGCAGTGAGCCCGCTGGCGACGGTGGCACGGGGCTACAGCATCCTGACCCGCGGTGATGACGGCACGCTGGTACGCGAGGTCGGGCAGGTGCAGGCGGGGGATGCACTGCAGGCACGCGTCGGCGACGGCGTGATTGACGTGCTGGTCAAGTAGGGGTTGTTCTGCAGGGCTTGGGTGCACGACATCGCATGCGCGCTGTCGCTCCCACGCTTACCAGCGTCCAGACCCCCGCCGCTTCGCGGCCGCCCCCTGACTCAGGGGACTCTCCCCGAGATGCAATCCGGCGGCCGGTAGATCCACACCATGCGTGGATGAAATCTGTCAGATATCGAATTCCAGATTGGGGTCAGAGCCCGTTGCGCAGCAACGGGATCCGACCCCGTGCCGTTCCGGCAGACCGCAGAAAACTGTCGAAGGCGGGGGTGGGTCCGGTTGAGGGGGCGTGAGCCGCATGGGCCCGAGGCATGCCTCGGGCGGGTTGGGCAGGACGCCCAACCCCGGTCTTGCCGTGTGCGCAGGACAGCGCACACGAGCAAGCGGCGACCGAGCTTACAGGGACGTACTTGCAGCGTCCCCCTCAACCGGACCCGCCCCGCCAACCCACGGATAGCCCGCCTTCGCTTTCGCTTTCGCTTTCGCTGTTGCTGTTGCTGTTGATCCGCAGCAGGTGCAGGGCTGCAAGCCCTGCAAAAAAACACTCCCCTCAACGCGCCTGCTCGCAGAACTTCTGCCGGTACTCCAGCGCCTTCGGCATCAGCGCCTGCAGATTCTGGATGCGGGTGCCGGGATTGGGATGGGTCGAGGAAAATTCCGGCGGCGCCTGACCGCCACTGGCCTGCCCCATCCGCTCCCACAACGGCACCGCCTCGCGCGGATCGAAACACGCCGCCGCCGCCAGCATCAGCCCCACCTCGTCGGCCTGGGTTTCGTGGCTGCGCGCGTAGGGCAACAGGTAGCCGTAGCCCATCGCCGACATCATCATCTGTTGCTGCTGCGCATCCATGCCGCTGGCCGCGCCGGCCACCTGGCCGATCTGGGTCAGCTTCTGCTGCGCCATGCGCTGCGCACCATGCCGCAGCAGCGCATGGGCAATCTCATGGCCCATCACCACCGCCATGGCATCGGTGCTGCGCGCCACCGGTACCAGGCCGGTGTACACCGCCATCTTCCCGCCCGGCAGGCAGAACGCATTGGCCTGATCGGACGGAATGACATTGACCTCCCACTCGAAATCACGGGAGAAATGCCCCGGCTGCACACCGTGCTCCTGGGCCAGCGCGGTTTCCACCACGTCCACCTTGGCAATCAGACGCTGGGCGATCGCGCGGATGTCACGCGAAATCTGCGCGTTCGGATCCAGCGGCCGCTCCTGCGACAGGATCTCCTGGTAGGCCTGCAGGCCCAGCGCTTTTTCCTGGCTGGCATCCAGGCTGCTGTCGATCAGCACCTTCTCGCCGGTATAGGGATCCACCGCACGATTGGAAAACCAGTAGAACGCCGCGTAACCCGCTGCCAACAACAGCACCCACCAGCGGATGTTGCCGAACAGGCCGCGACGCGGGCCCTGTTGCGACGAACGGGAAAAGGGATCGTTGCGCATCGGCAGGTCTTCCAGCAGACCCCGCCGGCCGGCGGGCACGGCGCAATCTTAGTGCGCTGCGGCCTTGGGCGGGTGAAGCCCGCGTGGGTTCAGATACCGCGCACCAGGCGGAAGCCGATGCGTGCACTGGTGGTATCTGAATCCTGTGACTGGCGCCAGGCTGCGCGGGTCTGTTCCGGGGCATTGGCCCAGTTGCCGCCGCGGATCACCCGCGCACGGCACCCCGGGTTGAACCACGCCGCGCCATCGGCCGGTGCTCGCCGGTAGCTGGCATGCCAGCAGTCGGCCACCCATTCGCTGAGATTGCCGGACAGATCGTGCAGGCCGAAGGCATTGGCCCGGAAAGTCCCCACCGGTGCCGGGCCCCACCACCCATCGCCATAACCGACGAAAGCGTTCTGCCAGTGCCGGCCCGACGGCGATACGTCACGGCTGCCGGTGTAGTTGCCACTGCCTTCCGGTGGCAGGCCTGCATCGCCCCAGGCATAGCGGCCGCTGTTGCCGCCCCGCATCGCGTACTCGAACTCGGCCTCGCTGGGCAGGCGGTAGGAGCGGCCGGTCTGCTCGGACAACCAGGTGGCGTAGTTCTCCGCGTCGCGCACGCTCACATGCATGACCGGCGAATTACCCATGGCCTGGCTGCCGTCGTAATCCGAACGCCAGTCCACCCCGCTGCGGCGGATGAAGTTGCCACTGCGCTCGTCGTACACCACCGAATGGCCGCGGCGGGTGGCGCGCGGGCGTGCGTTGGTCGCCTTCACGAAGCGCGCGAAATCATTCACGGTCACCTCGGTGATGGCCATCGCGAAGCCACGCTCGAAGCGCACGTAGTGGGAGGGACGCTCGGCGTCGGTGGCCCCGGGCTCGGTATCCCCGGCACCCATCTGGAAGCCGCCATGCGGCACCACGATCATCTGCGGGCCGCGACCGCCATCACGCAGCGCATCGCTGAACACCTGCCCTGGGCGGAAACTGCCGTAATGGGTTGCCAGATCGATGCGCTCGCGCAGCTGTGCCACGGCCGGATCACCCGGCAGGGCGATGCGCAGCGCCTCGGCCAGCTTCTCGCGTGCCGGCTTCAGGCCCTGCGGCGTGGCAAGATCGCGCAGACCGCCGTCGCGCAGCTGCAGCAGGGCGGTGGCTCGAATCTGTTCGATGCGCTCGAAGGCATCGGCGATGGTCGGCGACGAGTTGCGTACCTTGCTGGCCTCGGCCAACCAGCCGCCGGCACTGGCGAAGTCGCGCGCGCGCGCCGCCTCTTCGGCACGACGGATCAGCCCGCTCTCGGCCGCGGCCAGACCCTGCCGCGCACGCCGGTTGTCCTTGTCCAGCGCCAGCGCTTCGCGGAAGTTGGGGATGGCACCGTCGCCATCCTCGCCGATGCGGTCGGCGCGCAGGTCGTCCTCACCGGCACGGTTGTAGGCCACGGCGCGCTGCGCGGTTTCCACCCGGCCCTGCAGGGCACGCACCTGCTCATCCTTCGGCGCCAGTGTGAGCAGCACCAGCGCCTGGCGACCGGCCTCCACCAATGCCTCACGCTGCTTCAGCGGGCGCGCCAGCAGCGCGTCGGCCTGCTGCAGCAGCCGTTGCCGGGCCCGCTGCAGGCCGGCGCGGGCCTGGCGATCATCCGGGTCCTCCTCCTGCACGGCCAGCCACAGCGGAATGGCCGCATCGGCATCCTCATAGAGATGATCGCGGGCGAAGGCCTGCTCGGCGGCACGGCGCAGCTGCGCCTGGCTGCGTTGCTGCCGGTCCACCCGCGGCGGGGTCCAATGCTGGATGTCCTCGGCCGCATCATCGTCGGCGATGGTCACCGTGCCCTGCCCCGATGCCTCGACAGCCGGGCCCTGGGCCGCGCGCTCCTCGCCAGCACCGCTTTCCGGCGCCGCAGGCGGTGGCGTACAGCCGGCCAGGGCGATGGCCAGGGCAGTGCACAGCGCGGAGGACAGCGGAAAACGCAAGCGGGGAGCTCCTTCAACACGGACGCGGACCGACGTTAGGCTATTCTCCCCTGCCTGAGCAAACCCGAGTAGTAGGCCCTGACCCGTGGCAACCTGGATCACCACCCCCGCCGAGCTGGACACGTACCGCCAGCAGCGCCCGAGCCGCATCGGCCTGGACACCGAATTCATCCGTGAACGCACCTTCTGGCCGCAGCTTGCGCTGGTGCAGATGGCCGTGGGCGATGACATCCTGCTGATCGACCCGCTGATTCCCGGCATGCCCGAAGCACTTGCGCCGTGGCTGGCCGACGAATCCATCACCAAGGTGATGCACAGCGCCAGCGAGGATCTGGTGGCGTTCAAGTGGACCTGCGGCGTGTTGCCGCGACCGCTGTTCGATACCCAGATCGGCGCGGCCCTGGCCGGCATCGGTGCCGGCATGGGCTACCAGAAGCTGGTGCAGGAAATCACCGGCGTCGCCCTTGCCAAGGGCGAGACCCGATCGGACTGGATGCGCCGGCCGCTGTCGGATTCGCAGTTGCAGTACGCCGCTGACGACGTCGAACACCTGTTCGCGCTGCATGACGCGATCGACGGCAAACTGCAAGCGTTGGGCCGCCAGCAATGGCTGCACGACGATGGCGAGCGCCTGCTGGCCAGCGTGGCCAACGATGAAGACCGCTGGCCGCACCTGGGCATGCGTTCGGCGCAGTTCCTCGACGCGCCGGCCCAGCACCGCCTGCTGCGCCTGCTGCGCTGGCGTGACGCGCAGGCACGCAGCAGCGACCGCCCGCGCAGCTGGATCCTGGACAACGAACTGGCCGCCACCCTGGCGCGCACGCCTCCCGCCGATGCAGCCGCGCTGGCCAAGCTGTTCGAGCAGTTCCCGAAGGCGCCGCGCAAGCTGGCCGGTGCGGTCTGGCAGGCCCTGTCCACGCCGCTGGACGGCGAAGCCGATGCCCCCCTGGCCATGCAGGCCAGCGACAGCGGCAAGAAGACGATCAAGGCGCTGCAGGACGCCGTGGCCGAGCGCAGCCGCGAGCTCGGCCTGGCCGATGGCGTGCTGGCCTCGCGCAAGCACCTGGAAAGCTACCTGGAACGCCGCCAGTGGCCGGCCGCCCTGGCCGGCTGGCGCCAGCAGGAGCTGGAAGCCCGCCTGCAGCCGCTGCTGCCGCCGCGTTGAGGCGGTCCGCACCGCAGCCCCGGCTGGGTGCGTCGGCTGGGTGGAGCCGACTGGGTAGAGTCGACTGTCAGTCGACTATCGCGCGCAGCGCGGGCGGTTCGACCGCATCGCCAAAAGCAGTCGACTCACAGTCGACTCTACCGGGTGGCGGCCATCCCCAGCGCACGTCGGCTGGGTGGAGCCGACTGGGTAGAGTCGACTGTCAGTCGACTATCGCGCGCAGCGCGGGCTGTTCGACCGCATCGCCAAAAGCAGTCGACTCACAGTCGACTCTACCGGGTGGCGGCCATCCCCAGCGCACGTCGGCTGGGTGGAGCCGACTGGGTAGAGTCGACTGTCAGTCGACTATCGCGCGCAGCGCGGGCTGTTCGACCGCATCGCCAAAAGCAGTCGACTCACAGTCGACTCTACCGGGTGGCGGCCATCCCCAGCGCACGTCGGCTGGGTGGAGCCGACTGGGTAGAGTCGACTGTCAGTCGACTATCGCGCGCAGCGCGGGCTGTTCGACCGCATCACCAAAAGCAGTCGACTGGCAGTCGACTCTACCGGGTCGCGGTCGCCCGCATGGCAACCCGGCAGGGTAACGTCGGCTGCAGAAACGACAACGCCCCGCAGGTGCGGGGCGTTGCCGGTCGCTGCAGGGAGCCAGCGCTTACCAGTTCATGTTCAGCGAAACACCCACGGTGCGCGGCTCGTTGTAGACCGCGGCCATGTAGTTCTCGATCACGCCCTTGAGGTTCTTCTCGTTGGTGATGTTGCGCGCGAACAGGGCAACTTCGTAGGCACCATAGTTGCCGGAATAGCCCAGCTTCAGGCCACCCTCGAAGTCGCCCTTGGAGTTGAACTCCTTGCTGTCGTACAGGACGAAGCTGGTGTAACCCTGCTTGTTCCAGTCGGTGGACACGAACATCGTGCCGGCATCGCTGACCGGGAAGTCATAACGCGCGGCCAGGTTGACGTTGTACTTCGGCGCGTTCGGCAGCGGGTTGCCGTCGATCTGGGCAAAGGTATTCGCACCGACCTTGATGGTCGGATCATTCACGGTGCACACCACCGCGCCGTTCAGCGCGCAGACCTGCGCGTACACGCGCTTGTCCTGGATCTCGCTGTGCAGCAGGCTGAGGCCGGCACTCAGGGTCAGGTTCGGGATCGGGCGCAGTTCCATGTCGGCTTCAAAGCCGTAGGCCTTGGCCTTGTCGGCGTTGAACAGCACGCCGTTGCCGTCCGAATCGTTGCCGTTGAGCTGGATGTCGTTGACCGTGTAGGTGAACGCGGTGGCATTCAGGCGCAGGCGGTTGTCCCACAGGCTGCTCTTCACGCCCGCTTCCCACGACACGATGGTTTCCGAATCCGCAGTGGTGAAATCGGCGTTGAACACTGCCGAACGACCCTGGATGGTCGGGCCACGGAAGCCGCGCGCCACCTTCGCATAGACGCTGACGTTCGGGTTGAACTGGTACATCGCGCTCAGGTCCCAGCTCGGGGTGGTGTCGGACATCTTCACGTCCGTACGGCCCTTGTAGGTGACCACGCCCGCAGCGGTGTCGGCAGTCTTCAGCAGACGGGTGTGCTTCTCGTCACGGGTCTGGCGCAGGCCGGCGGTGATGCTGAACTTGTCGGTGAAGGCGTAGCTGATCTGGCCGAAACCTGCCCACGAGGTGTTCTTGTTGCGCAGGCGCACCCAGTTGTTCGGGTTGCGGGCCGCGCCCTGCAGGAACCACGCGCGCTGGTAGAAATCGGTGGTATCGCTGCCGTTGAAATAGAACGCACCGGCCTGCCACTGCAGGGCATTGTCATCATGGCTGGCCAGGCGGAATTCCTGGGTCCACTGGTCCAGGTCGCGGATCTGGCCCATCGACTGGCCATAGCCGTTGGCCACGCCGTTGACCGGGTAGTTGGCTGCGGCACCGCCATCGGTGTCACCACGGCTGTAGCCGGAAGTGGTTTCGTAGGCAGTGATGGAGGTGAAATCGACCGCGCCGAAGTCATAGCGCGCCTTCACCGAGCCGCCGTAGGTCTTGTAGGCCTGCGGGTTGTTGTCAGCCTCGTCGTAGGCCACCTTGTCGCGCGGCACGTCGGTCTGGTTGGAGCCCTTGGTCAGCGCGTTGCGCAGGAACAGGGTGGAGGTGCCGTCGTAGTCACGGGCATGGGCCGAGGCCAGGATCGAGAACTGGTCGCTGGGCTTGAGCAGCAGCTGCGCGCGCACGTTGCGGTCGTCGAAGCCGCCCATCGCGTTCTTCTTCGGGCTGACCGTGCCATCGGCGCTGGGGCCGGTGTAGGTGTTGTCAACGTAATCGTCGCGGTGCTGGTACAGCGCCGACACGCGGAACGAAGCGATGTCGTTGATCGGGCCACCAAAGCCGCCATCCACCGAAACGCTGTTGTAGCTGGCGTAGCTGGCGCTGACGCGACCGGTGTACTCGTCGGTCGGCTTGAGGGTGTCGAACTTGACGATGCCGGCAGTGGTGTTGCGGCCGAACAGCGAGCCCTGCGGGCCGCGCAGCACTTCCACCTGGTCCACGTCATAGACCGGGTTGGACTTCAGCACCACGTGTTCCAGCACGACGTCGTCCTGGATGATGGAGACCGGCTGCGAAGCACCCAGATAGAAGTCGATGTTGCCCAGGCCGCGGATGTAGAAGCGCGGGAAGATGCGACCGGTGGTGGTTTCCGCATACAGGCTCGGCACGCGGCCGGACAGCGCCAGCAGGGTGTCGTCGCCGCCGGCGGTGAAGTCGCGCATGCGCTCGCCCTGCACCACGCCCACCGACACCGGCACTTCCTGCAGGTTCTGTTCGCGGTGCTCGGCGGTCACGGTGATCGTGTCCAGCGCGGTCGCGCTCGGCGCGTGGTCCTGCGCAGCGGCGCCGAAGCTGGCGGCCAGGGCCAGGCTGGCACAGGCCAGCGCCAGCGGGTGGCGGCGGAAAGAAACAACGGACGACATGCCCGACGAACGGCGGGAATCGGTATGGGAAGGCATCGAGAGCTCTGAGGAGGCATCCGAGCGGCCTGCGCGGGCCGGGCGGTAGATAAGGGGGGACGCTGCGCAAGCGCTCATTATCGCCCGAATTGTTACGATTTCGTTGCGCACCCCGTCGCAGTCAGCTTCCCGCCTGCTGCGGCAAAGTGGGCGGCGACGGCACGTGCCACCGCCGCCTACCCCGTTGGCTTACACCGTTGCCGCCAGCGGACGGCCCTCCAGCACGAATCGGCCGGCGGCATCCTGCAGCGCGTGCGCCTGGCTGCTCATCGCCCGCGCCGACGCCGAGGCTTCTTCCACCAGTGCGGCATTCTGCTGGGTCACACCGTCCATCTGCACGATGCTCTGGTTGACCAGCTCGATGCCGGCGGCCTGCTCCTGGCAGGCATGGGCAATCTCAGCCACCAGCCCGCCCAGCGATGTCACCGCGGCCACCACGTCCTCGATGGTGCGCCCGGCATCAGCAGCCAGCACGGTGCCTTCGGCGACCCGGGCCACCGAATCCTCGATCAACGCCTTGATCTCCGCAGCGGCCAGCGTCGATCGCTGCGCCAGCGCGCGCACTTCGCTGGCCACCACCGCGAACCCACGCCCCTCCTCACCGGCCCGTGCCGCTTCAACCGCCGCGTTCAAGGCAAGGATGTTGGTCTGGAAGGCAATACCGTCGATGACCGCGATGATCTCGGCGATGCGCCGCGAAGCCGTATCGATCAGGCCCATGGTGGACTGCATCTCCGCCATCGCCGCGCCACCGCGCCCGGCAACCTGTGCCGCCTCGCTCGCCAGGCGGTCGGCACGGCGCGCATGGTCGGCGTTCTGGCGCACGGCCGAGGTCATTTCCTCGATCGACGCGGCCGACTCTTCCAGGTTGGCGGCCTGCTGTTCGGTGCGGCGGGACAGATCATCATTGCCGGCGGCGATTTCCGCTGCCGCCAGGCTCACCGCGCCGGCAGCCTGCTGGATGCGGCCAACGATGCCGGTCAGCGCGCCCACCGTGGCATTGGCGTCCTCGCGCATGCGCGCGAACACCCCCTGCGACTGTCCGTCGATGCGATGGCGCAGGTCACCTTCGGCCAGGTTGCGCAGCAGCCCCGAAAGCGCCAGCAGGTTGTCATCGGCGGTGCCCATCACGCTGTTCAGGCCCTGCACCATCTGCCGGAAATCATTGGCGAAGGCCAGTGCGTCGCCGCGCACGCTGAAATCGCCGGCGGCGGCAGCCGCGACCAGGCGCTTGATCTCGCCATTGATGCCCTGCAATTTCGATCGCACGCCATTGAGCGCCTCGGTGATCGCCCGCTGTTCCCCCGGCAGCACATCCATCCTCTGCTGCAGGTCGCCCTCGGCGTAGCGCTCGACCAGGGCGACCATGCGCTGCTGGGTCTGCAGGTGCGCGGCCACCAGCGAATTGGTGCCAGCCACCATCGCGCGGAACTCGCCCTCGAATGCCGCTTCGTCAATGCGGTGGCTGACCACGCCAGCCGCATGCTGTTCGCCCATGGCAGCTTGGGCCTGCAGGATGTCCCGCAGCTTGGCGCGCATCTGCTGCAGCGATCCCAGCACGCGCCCCACCTCATCATCCCGGCGCACCTCGATCTCACGATCCAGGCGCCCGCTGGCAACATCGCGCGCGACCTGTGCGGCCGCCGCCAGTGGACGCCCCAGCAGGCGACGCACCACCAGCACGATCAGAGTCACCACCGTTGCCAGTGCCAGCGCGGAAATCAACGCGATGCGCAGCATCAGGCCGTTCAGCACATCGCCCAGCACCGATTGCGGCTCAAGCCCGATCACCAGCCACTGCCAGGCACCGTAGCGCTGCGCCGAGGCGAACCACGCCTGTTCCGGACCGCCCGCGGCCGGACGCAGGTGCAGCCGTGCCTGCGTGCTGCTGCCGTCCAGCAGTGCCTGCAGCGCCGGCAGATCCCCGGCGGCCACCCGCTCCTGCAGCAGTCCGCCCTCGCCTTCGGTGGCGGCCAGCACGCGCCCGCGTTCGTTGCCGGTGCGGGTATCGACCACGATGAAGCGTCCCTCGCGGCCCAGCGTCGCCTCGCGCAGGCGCATCTTCAGCGCGGCCAGGCCCTGCGAATAGTCCTGGCCGACAAAGGCGATGCCGGCCACGCTGCCGTCTTCCGCCAGGATCGGCATGTAATGGGTCATGTAGTCGGTGCCGAACAGATGCGCCGGACCGGTGTAGCCCTGCCCGGCCAGCACCCGTGCATACGCGGGATTGCCGTGGTCAAGCACGGTACCCAGCACGCGCTCGCCCTGCGCATTGCGCAGCGACGTCGCCACACGCACGAAATCATCGCCATCGCGTACGAACACCGTGGCCACGCCATCGGTGGCGGCAGCGAAACGATCGACCTCGGTCGACCCCGGCCCGATGACCTCGCTGCCCAGGTGCAGGGCCAGCGTGCTGCGGCCGCCCACTTCGATGGGCGCGGCGCCGTCGGCCAGCGCCGGGCCCTGCGGCAGCATCGCCCGGAACGTGCCGGCGATGCGCTCGGTACTCTCACTCAGGCTGCGGTCGTACAGCTGCACCGAATCGCGCATCAGCACGGTGGCGGTGTCCAGGCCTCCGCTCACCCGCTGCTGGTAGCTGTCAGCCGTGTCGCGGTAGATCAGGATCGCCAGCGCGGCGAAGGCAACCGCCGTGATCGCGGCCATCAGCAGTGCAAGGCGCGTGGCAATGGTCAGCGAGCGTGGCGGCGAAGCGGAAACGCGGGAACCAGCAGGGGTCATCATGGAAAAACAGGTCCGTGGAAGGGAGGGCCCGAAAGCGCACCCTGTTAACGGCACCGTTCTGGTCCTCTTTACGCCCCTGCCCTAGCCGGATCCGGCTATTGACCACGCCAAGCCTTTGATTCAGCAAGGCTGTTCAGCTTTACCGGTCGCATCGACCGGCCCCAGCACCGTGCGCGTGCCCGCAACGCCATCAGCCCCGAGCGTTGTCACCGCATGCAGTTGATCCAGGCGGATGCGGTGTTCGCCGTCGGGCGCATCCAGCAGCAGGAATTCTTCCTTGTCCGCGGTGCTGATGGTGGTCCGCGCCCGCGCCACGAAGCGGCTGCCGTCACGCAGTTCGACCTGCAGCTGGGCACGATGCAGACAGGCGACTTCCAGCACATCGTGCAGGTCGCACTCCAGCGGGTGGTAGTCGGCCATATGGGGTTCCTCGGCGGTAATGGTGATCAGCCTGCCATGGGTCCCGGTCCGCCGCTTGGCAAGCCCGGAGTGCAGCGCTACACTGGCCCCGCCGTGGGGCCATAGCTCAGCTGGGAGAGCGCGTCGTTCGCAATGACGAGGTCAGGAGTTCGATCCTCCTTGGCTCCACCACCATTCAGTGCGGCAACGCACGACGGAAAGGCCGGAACTCCTGGAATGACAGGGCTTCCGGCCTTTTTCGTTGTGGGCCTGTAAGGCAGCGCGTCACCACGGATGGCTGTGCTGCCGCCACACTCACGCCGGATCCTGGCTCCCATCCTTGCGCTGCGGCCGGCGCGAATGCGCGTCATGCACCTGCTGGTCCTGCTGGCCGGGCCGCTGCTTGGCCACCTCATCCTGACGACGGTCCTGACGGCTTTCCTCGGCACCCTCGCGGGCCTGCTGCTGGTTGGAATTCTGCTTGTCGTTCATGGGCGCGCTCCAGCCGACAACAGGCCGGCCTGATCACCGCACGCTAGACATGCGGCGGTGATGCGCCGGTCAGGCCGCCGCGAGCGCCGCGTGCAGAAGCCACGGGTGGCTCAGGCCCGCACGCACTCGCGCACGGCGAACGGATGCCCGCACGCGCTGCAGGTGGAATGACCGAACGCAAGCTCCAGCAGCTGCTCGGCGCGGACGTCGCCGTCGTCACGCACCTGGTGCATCAGCCATTGCTCGGCCACGCCCACCGGTTCGCCCGGCAACAGCGCAGTCGTCGCCGACGGCGCGCCGAACACCGGATCCTCATGGCACACGTAGGGCGCTTCAACATCCAGTGTGCAGTAGAGATCGACCGAACAGGCCGCGCACGCCCCCACGATCTCCCCCTCGGCCAGCCGGTCCAGGTGCTGCGACCAGGCTTTCTCACCACTCAGGCCCAGCCAGGCCTGCCGCAACCAGCCGCGATCACCGTGGCCGTCCGTGGACAGCGGCACCGCCTCCCGGCCACGACCCTGCAGGCGCTTCTGCACCTTGCCGCGCAGCGCCTGGATGACATCGCCATGTGCCACCAGCCCCGGATCGCCGACCTCCGAACCGGCCACGATCGCACCGGCCAGCAGCAGCGCGTCATCGTGGTCGCTGCGCCCGGTCTGCCGCGCGATCGACAGCAGCACCGGCAGCGCCGCGTGGCTGGCCGAATACACCGTGCCCTGGTGGCACAGATGCGACCAGATGTCGTTCCAGTCCTGCAGGTGCTGCGGGTCCATCATCGACGCCAGCAGTGCGCCCGCTTCAGAGGCGTCGCCATAGGCCCCCTGCAGGGATCCCCAGTCGATGGCATGAACGTCGGCGGTCTTTGGCATGTCCTTCCCTGGTCGATGCAACAGGCGCCCAGCATGCCCCATCGGCGGACCGAAGGGACAGCGCGCTTGTGGCTGCAACCCTCGCGCGGCCACAATCGGCACATCACCGACGCACAAGGAAGCGCCATGAACCGCCCCGCCCTGCTGGCCTCTCTGCTGGTCCCACTGCTGCTCGGTACCGGCTGTGCCCACCGCGTGGCCACTGCGCCACCGCCGGTGCCCGGCTACATCGGCAGCATCGAAGCCGTGCGCGCCGCACAGGACGATCCGGCACGCGGCATTTCCGGCATCTTCGCCATGACCGTGCAGGCTGTCGGCAGCGACGATGGCCGCCTCTACCTCAACAGCGAGCGCGACTACCGGCACCCGCTGAACATCACCCTCAACATGGATGCGGCGCTTCGCCCGGAACTGGAAGCCGCGCTGGGCCTGAAGCTGGACCACCTGCAGAACCGTCGCCTGCTGGTGCGCGGCACCGCACGCCAGACGCGCATCGATTTCATCAACGGCAACGGCCAGCGCAGCGGCAAGTACTACTACCAGACCCAGATCAGCGTCAGCGACCCGCGCCAGATCCGTTTCGCGCCGTGAGGGCGCGGCGCCGATCATGGCCTGATACCGCTTGGACACGCCCGGCGAAATGCCGAAGGCCCCGCGCTGCCTGCTACGGGTGCCTGCAGAACACCGAGGATCAACCACTTGCGCACGCGCAGACGGCAATGTGAATGTTTTTTGCCAAAACGCTTGCCGAACGCTGCCGACCTCCGTAATATGCGCGTCCTCGGCAGCGACCTCGCTGCAACGAAACAAGTGGCCGAGTAGCTCAGTTGGTAGAGCAGGGGATTGAAAATCCCCGTGTCGGCGGTTCGATTCCGTCCTCGGCCACCATTTGCGAAGGCCTGCAGAAATGCAGGTCTTTTTTTTCCGGCCATCGCGTCCGCGCGGTTGGCCTGCCAAACTGGCCGAGTAGCTCAGTTGGTAGAGCAGGGGATTGAAAATCCCCGTGTCGGCGGTTCGATTCCGTCCTCGGCCACCAGTTTGAAGACCTGCAGAAATGCGGGTCTTTTTTTTTGCGCCGGCCGCGATGGATGCGCGTCCGGCCGCGGCGTTCACACCGCATCCGGGGCACTGGCCTACGCTCGAAGCCCTCGTCCGGAGCCTGCCCATGCCGATGCGCCTGCGCCCTGCCCTGCTGATCTCTCTGCTGCTGGCCTGCGCGCCAGCGCTCGCCACCGGACCCGTGCGCGCGGTCGACGCCCTGGACATCGATCGCTACGCCGGCCAGTGGCACGAAATCGCGCACCTGCCGGTCTCGTTCCAGAAGCAGTGCGTGGGCGATATCACCGCCAACTACGGGTTGCGCCGCGATGGCCGTATCAGCGTCACCAATGCCTGCCGCAAGCGCGATGGCGAACGGGTGGTGGCAGAGGGAGTGGCGCGCCCGGTGGAAGGCCAGCCCGGCCAGCTGCAGGTGCGCTTCGCACCCGACTGGCTGAGCTGGGTGCCGCTGGTCTGGGCCGACTACTGGGTGATCGCGCTGGACCCGGATTACCAGTGGGCGGTGGTCGGCGAACCGGACCGGAAATACCTGTGGATCCTCTCGCGCCTTCCGGACATGGACCGCAGCCTGTTCGAGCAACTCAAGGCCAAGGCCGAAGCAATGGGCTACGACCTCGCACCGCTGCGGGTGATGGCACCACTGCGCGATCCCGCGCCCGAGCCCGCGCCAGCCGACTGAGCCCCGCTCCGGCCGCCCTCCATGGCGCGCCCTTACACCCGCTGCCTGCCTGCGGGTCGCGTTCCTGCGCGTCACGCTCACGCGCTACCCTCTGCGACGGGTCGCCCGTGGCGATCCATTCAACCATACGCCGTAGTATGCTTATTCCACGCACCCCCTACACAGGACCTGCGCCCATGCTCCATCGTTTCCGTTTCGCCTTGATCGCTCTGTGCACCCTGGCCCTGGCTGCCTGCAGCGATGGCATCGTCAAGCGTGTTTCGGAACCGGCGGCCAGCCTGCAGCAGCTCACCGTGCGCGCCGACGGCAACTGGACCGTCGCCCTGCGCCTGCAGAACTACAGCTCGATGCCCATGACCTTCGACGACGTGTCACTCACCCTCACCGTGGGCGACATCGAAGCGGGCACCCTGCAGGCCAAGCCGGCCATTTCCATCGGCGGCACCTCGGCCGATGTCATCAACCTCGACCTGGTGCCCAGTTCCGGCGCGCGCCTGGTGGTGGCCGATGCGCTGGCCGGCAACCGCACCCTGGCCTATGGCCTGAAGGGCACCGTGGCCGCCACCCCGCAGGAGAAGAAGCAGCGCAGCTTCGATATCAGCGGGCGCAGCACCCTCAACCAGGCCCCGGGCCTGCCCGGCGTGCTGCGCTGACCCCCCTTTTCGTTGCGGCATTGCCTGCCGCGCCCTTTCTGTCCTGATCGAGACGTCACCGATGAGCAGCTACACCGCCCCGCTTTGCGACCTCCGTTTCGCCCTGCACGACGTGCTCAAGGTCGAACCGCTGTTCGCCCGCCTGGGCTTCACCGACGCCACCGCCGACGTGGTCGATGCCGTGCTGGAAGAAGCCGGCCGTTTCAGCGCCAGCGTGCTGGCCCCGCTCAACAGCGTGGGCGACGAGATCGGCTGCGTGCTCGACCAGGCCACCGGTGAAGTGACCACCCCGCCCGGCTTCAAGCAGGCCTACGACCAGTTCGTCGATGGCGGCTGGACCGGCCTGACCGCCGCGCCCGAACTGGGTGGCCAAGGCCTGCCGCACACCTTGGGCGTGCCGCTGAACGAAATGATCAACGCCGCCAACCTGGCCTGGGGCAACTTCCCGCTGCTGTCCCACGGCGCCATCGAAGCGTTGAAGCAGCACGGCGAGGCGTGGCAGCACGACGCCTTCCTCAAACCGCTCATCGAAGGCCGCTGGACCGGCACCATGTGCCTGACCGAACCGCATTGCGGCACCGACCTGGGCCTGCTGAAGACCAAGGCCGAACCGAACGCCGACGGCAGCTACGCGATCAGCGGCACCAAGATCTTCATCACCGCCGGCGAGCACGACCTGACCGGGAACATCGTGCACCTCGTGCTGGCCAAGCTGCCCGACGCCCCGCCCGGCGCCAAGGGCATCTCGCTGTTCGTCACCCCCAAGTTCAAGGTCGACCGTGATGGCAACGTCGGCGAGCGCAACGCACTGCGCTGCGGGTCGATCGAGCACAAGATGGGCATCAAGGGGTCGGTCACCTGCGTGATGAACTTCGATGGCGCCCAGGGCTATCTGGTCGGGCAACCGCACAAGGGCCTGCAGGCGATGTTCACCATGATGAACACCGCACGCCTGGGCGTCGGCCTGCAGGGCATCGGCCTGTCCGAGCGCGCCTACCAGAACGCGCTGAAGTACAGCCGCGAGCGCCTGCAGTCGCGCGCCCTGAGCGGTGCGAAGTTCCCGGACAAGCCGGCTGACCCGATTCTGGTGCACCCGGACGTGCGCCGCATGCTGCTGACCATCAAATCGCTGGTCGAAGGCAGCCGCCTGCTGGCCCTGCACGCGGCCACCCTGATCGACGTCGCACACAGCGCCGACGACGCCGCCGAGCGCGAACGTGCCGATACCCTGGTCAGCTTCCTGACCCCGATTTCCAAGGCCTGCCAGACCGAATGGGGCATTGAGAACACCTACAACGCCCTGCAGTGTTTCGGCGGCCACGGCTACATCCGCGAACACGGCATGGAGCAGCTCGCCCGCGACGCACGCATCACCACGCTGTATGAAGGCACCACCGGCATCCAGGCACTGGACCTGATCGGCCGCAAGACCGCCGCCAGCCAGGGCGCTGGCCTGAAGCTGATGCTGGCCGAGATCGAAGCCTTTGCCAGGGAACACGAGGGCAACGAGGCGCTGGCCGAGTTCATCGGCCCGCTGCGCGCCAAGGCCGCCGAATGGGGTGCGCTGACCATGGACGTGCTCAAGCGCGCCGCCACCAACCCGGACGAACTGGGTGCCGCCAGCTACGACTACCTGTTCTACTCGGGTTACGTCGTGCTGGCCTACTGGTGGGCCCGCAGCGTGGCCGCCGCCGACGCCAGCGCGCACGGCGCCGCCTTCGCCCAGGGCAAGCGCGAGACCGCCCGCTTCTACTTCGCCCGCGTCCTGCCGCGCACCCTGGCCCACGCCGCCGCCCTGCAGGCCGGCGCCGCCCCACTGATGGCCATGGACGACGAGCGCTTCGGCGCCTGAGCCCACGGGGTCGGATCCCTTTCCCAACGGGAAAGGGCTCTGACCCCAGCCTCGCCCCCGGTAGATCCACGCCATGCGTGGATAAGGGGTCAGAGCCCTTTCCTGCGGAAAGGGATCCGACCCCAGCCTCGACACCCCGGTAGATCCACGCCATGCGTGGATAAGGGGTCAGAGCCCTTTCCTGCGGAAAGGGATCCGACCCCAGCCTCGACACCCCGGTAGATCCACGCCATGCGTGGATAAGGGGTCAGAGCCCTTTCCTGCGGAAAGGGATCCGCCCCCAGCCTCGCCCCCGGTAGATCCACGCCATGCGTGGATAAGGGGTCAGAGCCCTTTCCTGCGGAAAGGGATCCGCCCCCAGCCTCGACACCCCGGTAGATCCACGCCATGCGTGGATAAGGGGTCAGAGCCCTTTCCTGCGGAAAGGGATCCGACCCCAGCCTCGACACCCCGGTAGATCCACGCCATGCGTGGATAAGGGGTCAGAGCCCTTTCCTGCGGAAAGGGATCCGCCCCCAGCGTCGACACCCCGGTAGATCCACGCCATGCGTGGATAAGGGGTCAGAGCCCTTTCCTGCGGAAAGGGATCCGCCCCAGCCTCGACACCCCGGTAGATCCACGCCATGCGTGGATAAGGGGTCAGAGCCCTTTCCTGCGGAAAGGGATCCGACCCCAGCCTCGACACCCCGGTAGATCCACGCCATGCGTGGATGAGGGTCAGAGCCCTTTCCTGCGGAAAGGGATCCGACCCCCGCCCTCCGTCTGGTGAAAAGCCCCCCTTTGTTAAGGGGGGCGCGCCAACGGCGCGGGGGATAGGAGGAATGCGCGGACCCGAATCATTGCGATTTGGATATCGCCCACCAGGCGATATCCAAATCGCAATGATTCGGGTATAAGCTGTTTTCCCGATGGAGACAGACACTACACGCTTGGGTCTGATCGAAGCCGGAGCCTCGATTTCTGCTCCGGGCGCCGCGTCATCGCCCACTGCCAGCCCGCTGCATCGCCCCGGCACCGTCCGCCTGCTCTCGCTTGACGCCCACGGACGCGTCCTGGATTGGATCACCTGGCAGGACGCAGCCTGTCTCTACGCCCGCAACGCGGTCTCCTGGACTTTGGGCGACCCCTGCCTGCACATCCACGGCGGCACCAACCGGCTCAGCGGCCTGCAGAGCGGCATGGACCTGCACCCGATCATCGCCGCCCGCGGCCACGCCCGCTCGCGCGCACCGGACCCTACGCCGAACCTGACCAACCCGGCCCTGTTCGCCCGCGATGCCCACCTCTGCCTCTACTGCGGCCAGCAGTTCAACCGCCCCACCCTCACCCGCGATCACGTCATGCCGCTGTCCAAGGGTGGCCTCGATTGCTGGGAAAACGTCGTCACTGCGTGCTTCCAGTGCAACTCGCGCAAGAGCAACCGCACCCCGCAACAGGCCAACATGCCCCTGCTGGCCATTCCCTACCGGCCCAGCTGGATCGAACATCTGATCCTCTCCAACCGCAACATCCTGGCCGACCAGATGGCGTTCCTGAAGGCACAACTGCCGAAGCGATCCAAGCTCAGCACCTGAACACGGCCACCGGCAACCCTCACCGTCCTGTCACGGGCGGCGGCGTTTGCTTGCCCCACCCCCGATTGAGGGCGAAAATGGTCGTTCAGAACAAGTGCGAACACGATGATCGACTCTGCCCGCTATCCCCGCCTCGCGCGCATCCAGACGCCCGATGACCTGCGTACGTTCGACGAATCCGAAATGCGCGCGGTCGCCGATGAGCTGCGCGCCTACCTGATCGAATCGGTGGGCAAGAGCGGTGGCCATTTCGCCGCCGGCCTGGGCGTGATCGAACTCACCGTGGCCCTGCACTACCTCTACCAGACCCCGCACGACCAGCTGGTCTGGGACGTCGGCCACCAGACCTACCCGCACAAGATCCTCACCGGCCGCCGCGACGAGATCCATACCGTCAAGCAGAAGGATGGCGTTGCGCCGTTCCCCAAGCGCGAGGAAAGCGAGTACGACACCTTCGGCGTCGGTCATTCCTCCACGTCGATCTCGGCTGCGCTGGGCATGGCCATCGCCCGCCAGTCGCAGGGCGATGACCGCAGGGTCGTGGCCGTCATCGGTGACGGCGCGATGACCGCCGGCATGGCCTTCGAGGCCCTGATGCATGCCGGCGGCATGGACCCGGAGCCGAACCTGCTGGTCATCCTCAACGACAACAACATGTCGATCTCCGAGGCCGTCGGCGGGTTGACCAAGATGCTCGGCCGCGCCACCGGCAGCCGCACGCTCAACGCGCTGCGCGAGGGTGGCAAGAAGATCCTCGGCGACAAGAAGAACAACCCCGCCCGCTTCGTCAAGCGCTGGGAAGAGCACTGGAAGGGCATGTTCGTGCCGTCCACGATGTTCGAGGAAATGGGCTTCCACTACACCGGCCCCATCGACGGCCACGACATGCCGGCCCTGCTGTCCACGCTGAAGACGCTGCGCGCCTCCAAGGGCCCGAAGCTGCTGCACGTGATGACCACCAAGGGCAAGGGTTATGAGCCGGCCGAAGGCGACCAGATCGGTTACCACGCGGTCGGCCCGTTCGATCCGGACAAGGGCCTGGTGGCCAAGACCGGCGCCAAGAAGCCGACCTACACCGATGTGTTCAGCGACTGGCTGTGCGATGCCGCCGCCGCCGAGCCACGCCTGTACGGCATCACCCCGGCGATGCGCGAAGGCTCCGGTCTGGTGCGCTTCAGCAAGGAATACCCGCAGCGCTATTTCGACGTGGCCATCGCCGAGCAGCACGCCGTCACGCTGGCCGCCGGCATGGCGACCCAGGGCGGCAAGCCCGTGGTGGCGATCTACTCCACCTTCCTGCAGCGCGCGTACGACCAGCTGGTACACGACGTGGCCATCCAGAACCTGGATGTGCTGTTTGCGATCGACCGCGCTGGCGTGGTCGGTCCGGACGGCGCGACCCACGCCGGCAACCTGGACCTGAGCTTCCTGCGCTGCGTGCCGAACATGGTGGTGATGGCCCCGGCCAACGAAGCCGAATGCCGGCAGATGCTCAGCACCGGCCTGCAGCACCCGGGCCCGGCCGCCGTGCGCTACCCGCGTGGCAGCGGCACCGGCGTGGATGCCGGCAGCGACCTGTCCACCCTGCCGATCGGCAAGGGCGAGCTGCGCGTGCAGGGCCACGGCGTTGCGCTGCTGGCCTTCGGCAGCTGCGTGGCCGCTGCAGAACAGGTCGGCCGCGAGCTGGGCCTGAGCGTGGTCAACATGCGCTTCATCAAGCCGCTGGACCGCGAACTGGTGCTGGCCCTGGCCAACAGCCACGACGGGCTGGTGACGATCGAGGACAACGTGGTTGCCGGCGGCGCGGGTTCGGCCGTGGCCGAGCTGCTGAATGCTGAAGGGGTGCTGCGCCCGATCTTGCACCTGGGCCTGCCTGACACGTTCCAGCACCACGCCAGCCGCGAAGATCTGCTGGCTGAAGCCGGTATCGATGCCGCCGGCATCCGTGCGGCCGTGCTCAAGCGCTGGCCGACCCTGGCCAGCGGCAAGCCGCCGCTGAGCGCTGCCAGCTGAGTAGATCCACGCCATGCGTGGATGGATCCATGTGTGCGGACCTACGGCCCGCACCCACCAGACCGGCGGTTGCGCTTACCCGTAACTGACCGCTTCCACGAACGCGCCGCTGGATTCCACGCGCACGGCGGCACGCTGCCCGGTATCGGTGAAATGGAGGCGGGCCAGGGTTTCAGCGAAATCGAAGGCGCGGACACCGTCGCGGAACTCGATCGGTTCCGGCTTGTCCGGGTGCAGCACGCGCCACTGGCGCTGCTCACATTGCAGACGGATCAACATGCGTTGCTCACTCCTTGAACAGCGTATCGATGACGGTGGGCACACCGGGAGGCGCACTGCCCCCGGCTGCCGACGATACGAGGAATGAACTGTGATCACCATCAGATTAATCTGAATCTGAAGGTCGACGTGGCCAGGTCAGTTGATCTGGAACTGCGCCCGGCAGCCATCGCTCACCCACACCCCCCGGCGGTCCCAGCCCCAGGTCCGGCCCTCGACACACGGGCTGCGCGACTCCTGCCGCACCAGCCGCACGTTGCGGCGGACGCGCGCATCGCAGTACTTCTGCCGGCGATCATTGGAATGGCAGGCGATCACCTGGCCACCATTGCCACCCCAGCCGCCACCGTGGCCCCAGCCACCGCCGCGGGACTCACCCACGAACTCGGCGCGGCAGCCCTGGGTCACCCACACCCCGGAGCGCGACTGGCCCCACGTGCGCCCCTCGATGCACGGCGAACCGGACAGCTGGCGGATCAGGCGGGCACGCCCATCCAACCGGCACTCGTTGCTGCGGTTCTTCACCGATTCGCAGCGCACGATCCCACCGCCGCGATTGTCGTAGCCATCGTCATACCCGTAACGCTGCGCGTGCGCGCTGCCCGCCACTGCCAGCAGCGGCAGCACCATGCACATGACGGCCGACCAGCCGGATCCCTTGCCCACTCCACACCTCCACGCGAATGCTCTGTGGCGCAAGCATCCGGCATTCATCGCCGGCCGCAAAGTACATCGGGCCACAGTGCTGGCCCTTCGTTCAAGCATCCCACTGCCAGCTGACCGTCGACCGCAGCGATGTGACCATCAGTCCTTGCCACCGCCCATCGGTTGCGCTCCACCCAGGTTGTGCTCGAACACATAGGCAAACAGCTCCGCATCGTTGGTGAACCCGAGCTTGCGCATGGCCGAAATGCGCTGCCTGCTGATGGTGCTGACCGTGCGTCGCAACTGGCCGGCGATGGTGGTGATCGAATGGCCGGCGGCGTAAAGCCGCAGCACCTCCAGTTCCTTCGGCGAGAGCACCGACAGTGACCGCACGCGGTTCAGGTCCTGCAGGCAGTACGCCAGCTCAGGATCGACATAGCTGCGCCCACTCAGCACGGTATCGACCGCGTCACGCACGTTGTCGACGCCGCTGCCCTTGTCGACCAGGCCACGTACGCCATCGCGCAATGCCATGTTGAGCGATGCCGCGTTGGTGGTGACCGTCGCGAGGATCACCGGCACATCGGGGTGATTGCGACGCAGCGCCTTCAACATCGCATGCCCGTCGGGACGGCCACCGGCCGGCATCGAGAAATCGGTGACCACCAGATCCACCGGGATATCCGCCAGCGTCGCCAGCAGCCCCTCGGCATCGTTGGCCTGCGCCACCACGCGATGTCGACCGTTGGATTCGATTGCATGGCGAACGCCCAGCAATACCAGCGGGTGATCGTCTGCGATGACGATTCGGGTGTGCATGAAAGAACCTGTGCGGTGTCACGCGGTAGTGCGTCCGCAAGAAACTAGTGATGCTTTCCGGCAGCGTCAACTTAACAATCGCCCACATCGGCAGATAACGTCGATTAACCTGACTTAACCTCTGCATTTACGATTTTTCGCAGCACTGCAAACATTATGAAAACACGTGCGACAGCGCGTCTTTCCCATTATTGGCATGGAGCTGCATCGCGAAAGCCGCTTACATAGCGATCTCCCGCAACGCGTTGCACCGAGTTCCGCCATGGTCCGATACCGTCGGTTTCCTTTCGATGATCAGCAACCTCCCGCGCCCTCCACACTGGACATGGCCGCACTGCCCTTCGTGCAGCAGGTGCGCCTGCACCTTGCGGCCGAGGCAACCACGTCGCGCCGTTCGGCAGTTGCAGCGGTGCTGCATGACGGTGCAACGGTGTGCTGGCTGGATGCAAAGAACGACCGTCTGCTGACCACCGCACCGGCGCCGGTCGCACTCACCCTGCTCAGGCAGCTGCTGTGCGAGGCACAGCCACCGTTGCGCCTGGCACCGGTGAATGAAGATGCATTCGTGCAGAACGCCTTCGTCTCCAGCAACATCCCCTTGCGTCCGACGCTCTGGGATATCGGCCTGCAGACCGCGACGCAGGGCCGGCTGATGGAACCGCTGCAGATGGAAGCGCGCCTGCGCCTGCAGCGCTGGCCGGATTTCCGCATCCTGGCCCATCGCCCCGACCACTTCCGCATCTGCGCACTGCTGATCAAGCAGGGAATTTCGGTGCAGGCCTGCTGCCAGATCCTGGACATGCCCCTGCAGACGGTCCAGGCCTTCTTCAACGCAGCATTCCTCACCGCCTATGCCATTCCGGTCATGGGTGAAGAAGCCCCCATCCGTCCTTCCCCCACCGACAGCCTGGCCAACCTGTGGCGCCAGCTGCGCATCCGCTGGAGTGCATGACCGTGCGTGAGCACAAGATCGTGGTAATGGGCCCGCTTGGCGCGGGCAAATCAACGCTGGTGCAGACCCTCACCGAGGGCCGCGCGGTCGTGACCGAAGCGCGCAATACCGACCCCAGCGTGGGCAAGCTGTACACCACCGTGGCCATGGATTACGGCGATATCGACCTGCCCGGCGGTGACCGCCTGCGCCTGTACGGCTCGCCGGGGCAGCAGCGCTTCGCCTACCTCTGGCCCATTCTGCTGGCCGGTGCCGAAGGCGTGATCGTCCTCGTCGACGGCAGTGAAGCCGTCGAAGCCACGCTGGCCGGACAGCACCTGCAGGCGATCACGGATATCGCGCCGGCGCTGCCGGTGGTGATCGGCATCACCAAGTGTGCCCCTGGCAGCGATCCGGTGCTGCCAGCCTGGCAGGACTGGCTGGAGGAACATGCGTACGGCTTGCCGGTGCTGCTGCTCGACCCGCGTGACATGGCGCAGTCGATTGCCGCCATGGACCTGCTGATGAGCCAGATCGAGTGCAATGCGATGGGAGCTGCCCATGGCTGACTCCCCGCGCACTGCTACGGCCAGCCCGGAGATCGCATCCGCGCTGCGCACCCTTGTCCGCGATGTTGCAGGCGTGCAGGCCATTGTCGTGGCCAGCACCGATGGTTTCGCCCTGGCCCAGGATGGCCCGCAGGGGCATACCGCCGACCGTCTGGCCGCCATGACCAATTCGATGCTGGGCCTGGCCAGCGCGCTGGGGCGCGAGCTGCATTTCGGCGAACTGGACACCCTCATCCTCGATGCCGCCCACGGCAAGGTGCTGATGCTGGCCATTCCCGGCGCGCAGCCGCGCCTGCTGATGACCGCCTGCGACCACAGCTGCGTGATCGGCAACGTCCTGTGGCATGCCAAGCAATGCGTGCGCTTCGTCGCTGACAGCGCGAAGCGATGAATGTCCCTCGCCATGCTCAAACGCCTCTTCGCCTTCAAACACCCACAACGGAAACGTGAAATGAACACCACCATCAACAAGTGTCTCGAAACGCTCATGCAGATCAACGGCGCGCAGGCCGTAGCACTGGTCGATTATGAAAGCGGCATGCTGCTGGGCGAAGCCGGTGCCGGCGTGGACATGGAGCTGGCCGCCGCCGGCAACACCGAAGTCCTGCGCGCCAAGATGAAGACCGCCGAGGCCCTGAACCTCAATGACACCATCGAGGACGTCCTGATCACCCTGGGCCGCGCGTACCACGTGCTGCGCCCCGTGTCGGCGAAGAAGGGCCTGTTCTTCTACGTCGTGCTGGACCGGCAGAAGGCCAACCTCGCGCTGGCCCGGCGCATGGTGCTGGATGTGGAAACCTCGCTGGCGCTGTAAGGCCACGCGTCAATCGTGCAAGGGGAAGGGAACGCCGGGGCCGCTCGGGGAGAGCGGCCCCGGCACCGGAGCCCTTCTGCACACGCCACCAGGGGAGCCATGCACATGCACGTTCCTTGCGCTGCGGGCAGGCCGCGCACGCACACTGGTGCGCTGCGGCCTTGCGCAGCAATTGCCATCAGCGCCGCATTGGCGCTGCTGTGCGTTGTGTTGCTGCGGACGCCCGCGACGGACGAGCGCGCGCAGGTGCACGGCGCTGCGGCCGCACTTGGCCAGGCCGTGGGCGTGATTGAACGCAGCTATGCCGCCAACGACCTCGCCCCGCACGACGGCCACCTGGCACTGCCCACCAGTGCCCGCTACTGCACGCACCTGCGGGTGGCCTTGCCCGATACCGGCCGCGCCCGGCTGCGCTGCCAACTACGCCCGCTGGAAGGTGCAGGCGGCACGCTGACGCTGCAGCGCTCGCCTGCAGGTGCATGGCACTGCAGTGCCGTGGGCGTGGAAGAAGCGCTGTTGCCGGCACATTGCCGCCATTAAACCCAGGCCGCCTTTCCCACTATTGGTAAAAGCGTTATCGGGCACGCTGCGAAGCGCGTTTTTACCAATCCTTGAATATATCGATCCGCGCCCGGGTGTTTACCTATCAACGCGCCGCCAAAGACACCTGGCGGCCGATATTCAAATCACCCAACGCACGAAGGATACTCATGAATACTTCCTCCATCCCCGCACGCACGCCGCGTTCCCGGCAGCAGGGTTTCTCGCTCATCGAACTGATGGTGGTGGTGGCGATCATCAGCATTCTCGCGGCCATCGCACTGCCGCAGTACCAGAAGTTTTCCGCCAAGGCCAAGCTCGGCGCGGCACTGGCCGAAGTAACGCCTGGCAAGGTGGGCATGGAAGCACTGCTTGCCGAAGGCGCCGATCTGAGCACGGTGGACCCGAGCATGGTCGGCCTGCCGACCGCGGGTTCGCGCTGTGCCTCGTTCGAGGCATCGCTGGCTGCTGACGGCATTGGCAGCCTGGTGTGCAACCTGAAACCCGACCAGGCATTTGGCGGCGGTTCGGCGTTGAGCCTGGAGCGCAGCACCGATGGCATCTGGACCTGCACCAGCGATGTCGCAGACAAGAACGTCCTGCCGGAAGTGTGCCGGAACGACGCCTGACACACGCCCGCAGGCGGGAGACCCGATCTCCCGCCTGCGGGTTCAACGTCCACTCCGAATGGGATCTTCATGAACGTTCCAACGAACCGCATGCGCGTCAACGCGCCCTCCCCCACGCGGGAGCATGGGTTTTCACTGATTGAACTGATGGTGGTCGTGGCCATCCTCGCCATACTCGGCGCGATTGCACTTCCCCAGTATCAGCGGTTTACGGCAAAGGCGAAACTGACGGCTGCGCTGGAGGAAATCTCGATCGCCAAGAATGTGCTCAACCTCGCGCGCATCGAGGATGCCACAGAGCTCAGGGGTGGACCGTTGCAACCGGAGCAGGTCGGTCTTAGCTCGAACAGCAGGTACTGCGCGGCGCTCCACATCAATTTCGATGAATTCTGGTGCACCCTGAAGCCTGACCCGGTGATGGGTCCAGCCGCCAATATCGGTTTTCTGCACGACTCCGCCACCGGCGAATGGCGCTGCAAGGGCAATGTCGGCAATGGCGGACAGGACCTGCTGCCAGACCAGTGCCGCTATCGTCCGGGCGGCGGCTGAGCGCGCTTTTCCCCGGTCGTTGATCATGCACACCGTCATTGCTCCGCCCGTCCCGCTTGCGGGCACTGAAACCCGCTCCCTGCCCATGCTGGAACGCCCAGGAGAACCGTCCCCTACAGTTGTCATCGCCGATCCCAACCCCTGCGTGCGCCGTGAACTCGGCCGTTCCATCGGGGCACTGCTGGGTGGCGAACCGCCGCGCGAAGCCCGCTCGCCGTCCGAAGTGCTGACCTGGATCGCCGATGCGCGCTGCAGAGTGCTGGTGATCGATCCCTGCATGCCCACCGTGGGGCAGCATGACGGCATGCCGCTGCTGCGCCGCATCTGCAGCCTGCGCGATGACCTGCTGGTCCTGGTCATTTCCCACCACCCCCGGCAGCTGCTGCGTGACAGGGCACTGCCCTCACGCATCAAGCATGTGTATGCCAAGACCGCGGATCCGGCATGGCTGTGCCGTTTCATCCACCCGGTGCTGCAGCCCTGTACTGAAAGCCAGCACGCGGCATCTCTCGAAGAAGCACTCGCCTAGCAGCCATTCGTCAGCGGCGGAAATGCACGGCATCCACCGTGTTTCCCAGCGCTTCCACACGCACCGTGCTGTCCTGGCCGGTGCGCTGGTGGTGGTCACTGGCGCGCGACAGGGCGGCATCGAAGGCGGCGGCGCCGCTGGCGAAGGGTTCGGGAACTGCAGTAGCCGGATCCAGTACGGACCAGTTTTCGGCACTGCACTTGACGGTGATGACCATGACGGACTCCTTGAGGGCAAGAGGCAGCGGCGCCAGGCCGCCTGCGATTGCCACCCACCCTAGGCACGCCGTCAGGAAGTGCCTATCGGATTAGTACGAAAAACGCCGGTCGGAGCCTCAGAAGAAGACCCTCATCACATCCCTGAGTCGGTTTAGTGAAGAATTTCCGTGACCCTTGTCACGGAGTCAGCAGCGCTTCACACTATCGTCACTAACAGGGGCCCCTTCCACATGCGCACCTCGCTTCCGCTGCAGCGTTCCACCTTGCTGAAGTTCTATTTCGTGGCCAGCTATCTGGTCCTGCTTGAAGAAGTAGTACGCGCCAGCATCAGCTGAGCGCTTGCCGCCGGGGGTGACGCGGCCGACACTGGGGGCTCCCGTTCGTGGAGCGCTGCCGATGAAGATTGCCCTCCTGCTGCCCGTGCTGGCGCTGGCCAGCTGTGCCCACCCCGCGCCCGTCGGACCGCCTGCTGCGGCCACCCCGGCGGTAGGCAGTGACCGCGACGCCCACGGCTGCATCGGTTCGGCCGGCTACCAGTGGTGCCAGCGCAGCGGGCGTTGCGAACGGCCGTGGGAGCTGGCCCAGGCCCAGGGCGTGGCCAATACGTCCGAGGCCATCGAGGCGTGGTGTGCCCTGCCCGCGACGCCGTCACGGCGGTAGAATTCCGGGATGTCCGACCTCAGCCCCCTGCCCAGCCTTGCGCCCGGCCGCTACCGCCATTTCAAAGGCGGTCTGTACGAAGTAATCGACATCGTCCGCAGCAGTGAAACCCTGCAGCCGCAGGTGCTGTACCGTGCCCTGTACGGCGAAGGCGGCCTGTGGGTGCGCCCGTACGCCATGTTCATCGAGCAGGTGCCCGGCGAGCACGGCCCGCAGCCGCGCTTCGCGCGCATCGACGACTGATCCCGCCGCTTCACCTGCGACAGCCGTGAGGACGACCACGGCTGTATAATCATACCGTCCAGTCGGTTTCCTTCCCCATGTCCGCATCCCCCGCCCTCGCCCGCCGCAAGGCTCCCGATCTGGTGCGCCAGGCGCTGCTGGATGCCACCGCCCGCGTACTGGGCCAGAACGGCCTTGCCGCGCTGACGGTGCAGGACGTCGCCCGTGCCGCCGGGGTCAGCAAGGGCGCCCTGTTCCATCACTTCAGCAGCAAGCAGGACCTGCTGGACGCGACCCTCGCCCAATTGATCGCCAGCTTCGAGCAGGACGTGCGTACCCACATGCAGGGCGCCCTGGATGGGCACGGCAGCTTCACCCGCGCCTATGTCCAGGTCACGTTCGACCACCTCCTGCAGCAGAGCCGCGAGAACGACATCGGCCTGACCATGGCCAACCTGCTGGAACCGGCGCTGCTTGCGCATTGGCGTGAGTGGATGCGCCGCATGCTGGCGCAGTTCCCCGGCGAGGCCACCGACCCTCGCCTGTTTGCAGCGCGCTGTGCCGCCGATGGCTACTGGGCCACCGCCTATGGCCGCCCGCTGGATGAGGAGGAACGCCGCAACGCGCTGGCGATGGCGGCCGAGGCATTGAAGCTGTGTTCGCCCGCCTGACCTGGAGCCAGCCATGAACCCATACGTCTATCTGGCCGCTGCCATCGCATTGGAAGTCATCGCCACCTCGCTGCTGAAGGCTTCCGAAGGCATGAGCCGGTGGGCACCGACCCTGGGGGCACTGGCCTGCTATGGCGTGTGCTTCTACCTGCTGGCGCTCACGATGAAATCCATTCCCACCGGCATCGCCTATGCCATCTGGTCCGGGGTGGGCATCGTGCTGATCTCGCTGATCGGCCTGCTGCTGTTCAAGCAGCGGCTGGACACGCCGGCCCTGATCGGCATCGGCCTGATCTGCGCCGGCGTGCTGGTCATCAACCTGTTCTCGAAAAGCAGCGCGCACTGAGCGCGCTGCGGCCTGCCATCGCTGCGCAGGCGACTGCGGTCAGGCGACCTTCTTGGCGATGCTCATGCCGATCAGGAACAGCACCACGGCAATGATGATGCCGGCCCAGAACAGGAACTTGGCGATACCGACCGCAGCGCCGGCGATGCCGCCGAAACCCAGCACACCGGCAATCAGGCCGATGACCGCGAAAATGATGGCCCACTTGATCATGTCGATCCTTCCCCCGCAGGGAACAAAAACGGTATGAACAGGTTAAGCACGCGGCGATGCCGGCGTCGTGAGTGCGCCGCACGCGCGGCGTGAACATTCAGCGCGGGCGGAAACGCAGCAGCGCGATGGCGAAGGCCAGGAACACGCTGCCCACCAGCCGCTCGAACCAGCGCTGTGCAAAGGGCTTGGCCAGCCAGCGGCGCAGGCCATGGCCGCCGGCCGCATACATCACGTACCAGAACAGCTCGCAGGCGGCGAAGGTGGTGACCAGGACGGTGTACTGCTGGCCCTGCGCACGTGCCGGATCGACGAACTGTGGCAGGAAGGCGGCGGCGAACAGCAGCAGCTTGGGATTGCTCAGCCCCACCAGCAGGCCACCACGGAACACCGACCATGCCCCGTGCACCGGCTCCAACCGCGGCTCACCGGGGATGGCGGCCAGGGCGGGCCGGCAGCTGTCGCGCCACGCCTTGATGCCCAGCCAGGCCAGATAGGCCACCCCGAGGTAACGCAGCACCTCGAACAACATCGGTGAAGAACGCAGCAGTGCGCTCAATCCGGCGGCCGAAGCGGCCAGCACCAGCAGCATGGCCAGCAGGCATCCGGCCATGGCCGGCACGCTGCGGCGGAAGCCCAGGCCGACGCTGCGGCCGAGGATGTGCAGCATGTTCGGACCCGGCGTGCCGCACAGCACGAAGACCGTTGCCAGGAACCACCACCAGGTATGCAGGGCCATCACGATTCTCGACGCAGGAAGCCGATCAGCTTACGGGCTGGCGTCGCGCGGCGGTACGTACAGCGGCAGGCAGGATCGACGGTTACAGAGCACGGCCTGCAGGCGATGCCTGCGCTGTGCTGCAATGGGGCATATGACAGGGAGACAGGCATGAAGACGCTGGGGCTGATTGGCGGCATGAGTTGGGAAAGCTCGGCGCAGTATTACCGTCTCATCAACGAGGAGGTCCGCCAGCGGCTGGGGGGCGCGCACTCGGCACAGCTGCTGCTGTGGTCGGTGGATTTCGCCCGCATCAAGCAGTTGCAGCACGCGGGCGACTGGGACGCGCTGGGCCAGGAAATGATCGACGCCGCACGCCGCCTGCAGGCCGCTGGCGCCGATCTGCTGGTGGTCTGCACCAACACGATGCATAAGCTGGCCCCGCAGATGGAGGCCGCCTGCCCGCTGCCGCTGCTGCATATTGCCGACCCGACCGCCACCGCCATTCGGCAGGCCGGGCTGCGCATGGTCGGCCTGCTGGGCACCGCGTTCACCATGGAAGAGGATTTCTACCGCGGACGGCTGAGCGATCGCTTCGGGCTGCAGGTGCTGATACCCGATGCGGACGACCGCCGCGACGTGCACGACATCATCTACCGCGAGCTGATTGCCGGCATCGTCAGCGAGGCCTCACGGCAGGTGTATGTCGAGGTGATCCAGCGCTTGGTTGCACGGGGCGCCGAGGCGATCATCCTCGGCTGCACCGAGATCATGTTGCTGGTACGCGAACAGGACAGCCCGGTGCCGCTGTTCGACACCACCACCCTGCACGCGCGCGCCGCCGTGGATGCAGCGCTGGCGTAGCGTCGAGCGTGCTCGACGGAAATCCCAACGCGCCCGTGGCAACGCAGTCGAGCAGGCTCGACTCTACCCTTCGCGTATCGCCAGCGCGGCCACCAGCCACTCCACCACGGCCGGTGAATCGCACAGGAAGAACACGGCGTCGCCACTGCGCGCTTCGCTCAGCATGCGGTACACACTGATGGCGGCTGCGGCCTGGTTGGCAACGAATACCTCGCCGCTGCGCGGTCCCTCGGCCTGCCGCGATTCGCGTTGCAGCGCCTGCCGCGCGGCAACGGTGCCCGCGGGCTCGGCCTCACGACTGAGGTCCTCGCCGCGCAGGCCCCAGGAAACAAAGACACGCTTGTCCTTGAACGTGGTGTCCAGCACCTGGACGCCGTCCGCGCCTGCGCCGGACGAACGATGAATGACGCTACTGCTGATCAACGCAACCCCCTGTGGTCGTCGTGGTCCGCGCATCGTCCGGCACGCGCACCACCACCGCCATTGGCCGGAGCGTGTGCTCGGGCTGCGGGCGGCTGGGCAGGTACCGGGAGAGAACCGATGCGATCGGATCTGCGTCGATGATAAGGGAACTTGCGCCGCTGGCCTGAATGCCCGGCATCACGCCTCCCGTCACGGGCAACAAAAAAGCCCACGCATCGCTGCGCAGGCTTTCTGTTTCATCACAGTGGTCGGGACGGCCGGATTCGAACCGACGACCCTCTGCCCCCCAGGCAGATGCGCTACCAGGCTGCGCTACGCCCCGACTGATGCTGCGATGTTCCCGCCAGTGCGGCGGGCCGTGAAGTATAGCGGATTACGCGGGGTTTGGGATCACCGGCGAAGCAATTGCAGCACTTCTTCCAGCTCCATGCGTACCTGCTTGATGATCTGGTTGCTCAACGCCGATTCCTCGCGCGCATCCGGACCATCAAGGCGCAGGCGCGCGCCACCGATGGTGTAACCCTGTTCGTACAGCAGGCTGCGGATCTGCCGCACCATCAGCACGTCGTGGCGCTGGTAGTAGCGGCGGTTGCCACGGCGCTTGGCCGGCTCAAGGCTGGGGAATTCGGTTTCCCAGTAGCGCAGCACGTGCGGCTTGACGTCGCACAGCTCGCTTACCTCACCGATGGTGAAGTAGCGCTTGGCCGGGATCGGCGGTAGTTCGCGGTTACTGCCCGGATCCAGCATAAGCTTCCACCCTCTCCTTGAGCTTCTGGCCCGGACGGAAGGTCACCACCGTGCGGGCGGAAATCGGAATTTCCTCACCGGTCTTGGGGTTGCGACCCGGGCGCTGGTTCTTGCGCCTCAGGTCGAAATTACCGAAGCCGGACAGCTTCACCTGACGTCCCTGTTCCAACGCTTCACGCAGCACATCGAAGAACGCGTCGACGAATTCCTTGGCTTCCCGCTTGTTCAGACCGACTTCGTCGAACAGCTTTTCCGCCATCTCCGCCTTGGTCAATGCCATTGCCTGCTACCCCTGAGTGCTTCCCGCTCAGCCGCGGATCCGGGCGTGGTGCTCACGCTCGATCGCAGTGACCGCATCGGCCACCACCGCTTCCACGTCGCGGTCCGTCAGAGTGCGCGACTTGTCCTGCAAAATCAAGCCCATAGCGAGACTCTTGAACCCCGGCTCGACGCCCTGGCCGACGTAACGGTCGAACAGGTTCAGTTCGCGCAGCAACGGGCCAGCGGCCTGGCGGATGGTCGCGGCCAGGTCGCTCCAGGCCACCTGTTCAGGCACCAGGAACGCCAGGTCGCGGCGCACGGCCGGGAAGCGCGACAGCTCGCCGGCACGCGGCAGCGCGCGGGCGGACAGCGCCTCCAGGTCCAGCTCGAAGGCGTAGACGTCGGCCTCGATGTCCATGGCCTTGGCCAGGCGCGGATGGATCTGGCCGATCCAGCCGATCACCACGCCATCGCGGTACACCTCGGCCGATCGGGCCGGGTGGCCGAAAGCGCGGGTGGACGGGCGGAATTCGAGCACGGCACCGCTGGCGGCGGCCAGCGATTCCAGGTCTCCCTTCAGGTCATGGAAATCAACCTTGCGGGTCGGCAGGCCCCACTGCACGGACTGCGCATCACCACAGACGGCAGCGGCCACGCGGGGCGTTTCCAGCGGTGCGGGTTGGCCTTCGCCCGCCTGCTGGGCGAACACCCGGCCGACCTCGAACAGGCGCACGCGGGCCAACTGGCGGGCGGCGTTGCGGCCCAGGGTGGCGACCAGGCCCGGCAGCAGCGCCGGGCGCATCACGGCCAGCTCGGCCGACAGCGGGTTGGCCAGCGGCACCAGGTTGTCGCGCAGCTGCCACTGGGTCAGCAGCGCATCATCGACGAAGGCGAAGTTCAGGGTTTCCTGCAGATCGCGGGCGATCAGCTGGCGGCGCACGCTGAGCACGTCCAGCTGGGTTTCGGTCGGCATCGCCACGCGCGCCGCGCCGCCCGGCAGGGTGGTCGGAATCTGCTCGTAGCCGTGGATGCGCGCCAGTTCCTCGATCAGGTCTTCTTCGATGGCGATATCGAAGCGACGGCTCGGCGCGGTCACCTGCCAGCCTTCGCCGGCCGCGGTCACGCCCATGCCCAGCGCGCGCAGGATGCGCTCGACCTCGGCGTCTTCGATGGTGATGCCCAGCACGCGGGTGATGCGCGCGCGGCGCAGCAGGATCGTCGCAGGCTGCGGCAGATCGGCCGCGTTGACGGCCTCGGTCACCGGCGAAGGCGTGCCACCGGCCAGGTCCAGCACCAGGCGGGTGGCGTACTCGATGGCGGTGCGCGGCAGCGCCGGGTCGACGCCACGCTCGAAGCGGTGGCCGGCATCGGTGTGCAGGCCCAGCTTGCGGCCACGGCCCATGATGGCGGCCGGGGCGAAGTGCGCGGCTTCCAGGAACACGGCGGTGGTGTCGTCGGTGACGCGGGTGTCGAAGCCGCCCATCAGGCCGGCCAGGCCGACCGCACGGTCAGCATCGGTCACCAGCAGGAAGCTGTCGTCCAGCACGGCATCGCGGCCGTCCAGCAGCTTGATCGCTTCATTGGCGCGCGAACGGCGCACGCCGATGCTGCCCTGCAGGGTGCCCAGGTCATAGGCGTGCATCGGCTGGCCCAGCTCCAGCATCACGTACTGGGTGATGTCGACCAGCAGCGAGACCGGACGCACGCCGCTGCGGCGCAGGCGCTCGGCCATCCACAGCGGGGTCTTCGCGGCGGCATTGACGCCTTCGATGACGCGCCCCAGGTAACGCGGCGCTTCGGCGCCAGCGTCGAGCTGGATGGACAGCTCGCGGCTGCCGACAGGCGCAATGGCCTCGGCGGCGAAATCCAGCACGTCGCTGCGGGTGGCAGCGGCCACATCAAAGGCGATGCCACGCACGCTGAAGCAGTCGGCGCGGTTGGGGGTCAGCTTGATCTCGATGCTGGCGTCAGGCAGGCCGAGGTATTCGACCAGGGTCTGGCCGACCGGCGCATCATCGGGCAGTTCCAGCAGGCCCGAGGCATCGGTATCCAGGCCCAGTTCCTTGGCCGAGCACAGCATGCCGTTGGATTCGACGCCGCGCAGCTTGGCCGGCTTGATCGCCAGATCGCCGATCTGCGCGCCGACCATGGCCAGCGGCGCCACCAGGCCCGGGCGCGCGTTCGGCGCACCGCAGACGATCTGCAGCAGCTCGCCCTGCCCGGCATCGACCTTGCACACCTGCAGGCGGTCGGCTTCCGGATGGCGCACGGCCTCGACGATGCGTGCCACGACCACGTGCTGCAGGCCGTTGCCGAGCGCGGTCACTTCTTCCACTTCCAGGCCGATTGCGGTGAGCACCGCGCTCAGTTCATCGCGCGAGGCGGCGGTCGGGACGTGGCTGCGCAGCCAGTTTTCAGAGAATTTCATGGGGTCACCCTGGTGGGCCCGGCGCATGCGCCTGGGCCTGCGAATGTAGATGCCGTCGATTCAGGAGCAGCCGAGCAGGCTCGACGCTACGGGCCGGCGCTTATGCGAACTGTTTCAGGAACCGCACGTCGTTCTCGAAGAACGCGCGCAGGTCGTTGACGCCGTAGCGCAGCATCGCGAAGCGCTCCACGCCCAGGCCGAAGGCGAAGCCGGTGTAGCGCTCCGGATCGATGCCCACGTTGCGCAGCACGTTCGGGTGGACCATGCCGCAGCCCAGCACTTCCAGCCAGCGGGTGCTGCCGTCCGGCTGCTGCCAGGCGATGTCCACTTCCGCGCCCGGTTCAACGAACGGGAAATAGCTGGGGCGGAAGCGCATCTCGAAATCGCGCTCGAAGAAGGCGCGGACGAACTCGGCCAGCGTGCCCTTCAGGTCGGCGAAGGTGGAGTGCTCGTCCACCAGCAGGCCTTCCACCTGGTGGAACATCGGCGAATGGGTCTGGTCGCTGTCGCTGCGGTACACCTTGCCGGCGGCGATCATGCGCAGCGGCGGCTGGTGTTCGCCCATGTAGCGCACCTGCACACCGGAGGTATGCGTGCGCAGCAGGCGGCCGTCACCAAAGTAGAAGGTGTCGTGCATGGCGCGCGCCGGGTGGTGCGGCGGGAAGTTCAGCGCCTCGAAGTTGTGCCAGTCGTCCTCGATCTCCGGACCCTCGGACAGCTCGTAGCCCAACCGGCCGAAGATGCCGGTGATGCGCTCCAGGGTGCGGGTGATCGGGTGCAGGCCGGCCCGGTCGCCATTGCGGCCCGGCAGGGTGATGTCGATGGCTTCAGAGGCCAGGCGCGCATCCAGTGCGGCGTTTTCCAGCACGGCCTTGCGCTCGCCCAGCGCGCTGGACAGCGCGTCACGGGCCTGGTTGATGGCTTCACCGGCGGCTTTGCGCGCGTCGGCCGGCAGGGTGCCGAGCTGCTTGAGCTGGGCGGTGATGCTGCCGCTCTTGCCGAGCAGGGCCACGCGCAGCTGTTCCAGCGCGTCGGGGCTCTGGGCGGCGGCCACATCGGCCAGTGCCTGGGTGGTGAGGGATTGGATGTCGCTCATGGGGGGCCGGAACTCCAGTCGGTCTGCCATCGCGATGCGCGAAGGGCCGACCCCTGTCGCCACCGCCGGTCCCCGCACCGCGCGCCTGCGGCGTTGCCGGGACCCAAAAAAGAATGGGGAAGGACTTGCGCCCTTCCCCATGCATTGCCTCTACCTGACACCGTTCCCGTTGAACGGCAACGGCATCGGGAAGGACTTATGCCGCCAGTGCGCCCTTGGCCTTTTCGGCCAGTGCAGCAAAGCCAGCTGCGTCGTGCACGGCGATATCAGCCAGGACCTTGCGGTCCAGGGTGATGCCGGCCTTCAGCAGGCCGTTCATGAAGCGGCTGTAGCTCAGACCGTTGATGCGGGCAGCCGCATTGATACGGGTGATCCACAGCGAACGGAAGTTGCGCTTCTTCTGCTTACGGCCGATGTAGGCGTACTGCTGTGCCTTGATGACCGCCTGCTTGGCGACGCGGAAGACCTTGCGACGGGCATTGTAGTAGCCCTTGGCGAGATCCAGAATTTTCTTGTGGCGGCGACGCGCCTGTACGCCACGCTTAACTCGTGCCATTTTTCAGTTCCTCAGAGGTAAGGGAGCATGCGGTCCAGACGGCCTGCGTCTTCTGCACGGACATGGCCCGTCTGACGCAGATTACGCTTACGCTTGGTCGCTTTCTTCGTGAGGATGTGGCTACGGTTGGCGTGGCCGCACTTGTACTTGCCCGAGGCGGTCTTGCGGAAACGCTTGGCCGCTGCCCGGTTGGTCTTGATCTTGGGCATTGCAATGTCCTTGATGGGATATGACCCTGGTTTCTGACTGATCTGGCGGTGGCCTTGGCCACTCTTTCCGTCCTGCCATGATCGGCGTACGACCCGTCCTGGGTGGGTCGAGCCGGGCATGATACAGGCAAAACCGCCCTGCCACCAGCCCCTGCAACCCTTTCAGACATGATTCTGCCGGGATGACGCAAAAGCAAAGGGACGCCTATGGCGTCCCTTCACCCTGAAGCGTTCAGCCAGGCGCCCCGCAAGGCAGCCTTCCAGGCTTCAGGTCTTCTTCTTCGGCGCGATCATCATGACCATCTGACGCCCTTCCAGGCGCGGACGGGATTCGATGACGATGTCCTCGCCCAGATCGGTCTCGATCCGGTTGGCCATTTCACGGCCCAGTTCCTGGTGGCTCATTTCACGGCCACGGAAACGGATGTTGACCTTGATCTTGTCACCATCTTCGAGGAACCCACGCATCTTGCGCAGCTTGATCTGATAGTCGCCCTCGTCCGTGACCGGACGGAACTTCACTTCCTTGATCTCGACCTGCTTGGTCTTCTTCTTGGCCTCGCTGGCCTTCTTCTGCGCTTCGAACTTGAACTTGCCGAAATCCATGATCTTGCAGACCGGCGGATCGGCCTGCGGCTGGATTTCAACCAGGTCCAGGCCTTCATCTTCGGCCATGGACAGCGCTTCGTCGCGCGACAACACGCCGATCATTTCTCCGTCACTGCCGATCACGCGGACGCGCGGCACACGGATTTCCTGATTCTTGCGGTTCTGTTTGTTGTCAGGGGTGCTGATATTACGTTCTCCCAAGGGTATCGAACCGGCCCGGGTGCCTGTGCGCCCGGACCGGACCTTTGCTTACGCGCCCTCGGCGTGGAGCCGCTCGATGAAGGCCTGCAGGCTCATGCTGCCCAGATCTTCGCCAGAACGCGTACGCACCGCTACAGCCCCGTTTTCCTTCTCGCGGTCACCGATGACCAGCAGGTAAGGCACGCGCTGCAACGTATGCTCGCGGATTTTATAGCCGATCTTCTCGTTACGCAAATCCGAGCTGACGCGGAAGCCTTGCTCCGCAAGGGTTTTGGTCACGCCGGAAACGTATTCAGCCTGGGCGTCGGTGATGTTGGCCACCACCACCTGCGTCGGCGCCAGCCAGGCCGGGAACTGGCCGGCGTGGTGCTCGATGAGGATGCCCAGGAAGCGCTCCATCGAGCCGACGATGGCCCGGTGCAGCATGACCGGGTGCTGCTTCTGGCTGTTTTCGTCCACATACTCGGCGCCCAGGCGGCCCGGCATCATGAAATCGACCTGCATGGTGCCCAGCTGCCAGGTACGGCCGATGGCATCCTTCAGGTGGTACTCGATCTTGGGGCCGTAGAAGGCACCCTCGCCCGGCAGCTCCTGCCATTCCACGCCGCAGTTGGACAGCGCCGAACGCAGCGCGCCCTCGGCCTTGTCCCAGGTGGCATCGTCACCCAGGCGCGATTCCGGGCGCAGGGCGATCTTGATCTGGATCTCGTCGAAGCCGAAGTGCTGGTAGACCGCCAGCGCCTGCTGGTGGAACGCGGTCACTTCCGATTCGATCTGGCTTTCGGTGCAGAACACATGCCCGTCGTCCTGGGTGAAGCCACGCACGCGCAGGATGCCGTGCAGCGCGCCGGACGGCTCGTTGCGGTGGCAGGAACCGAACTCACCGTAGCGGATCGGCAGGTCGCGGTAGCTGTGCAGGCCCTGGTTGAACACCTGCACGTGGCCCGGGCAGTTCATCGGCTTGACCGCGTAGGTGCGCTTCTCCGATTCGGTGAAGAACATGTTGTCCTGGTAGTTGTCCCAGTGGCCGGACTTCTTCCACAGGCTCACGTCCAGGATCTGCGGGCAGCGCACTTCGCCATAGCCGCTCTTCTGGTAGACCTTGCGCATGTACTGCTCGACCACCTGCCACAGCGCCCAGCCCTTGGGGTGCCAGAACACCAGGCCCGGGGCCTCTTCCTGCAGGTGGAACAGGTCCTGCTGCTTGCCGATGCGGCGGTGGTCGCGCATTTCGGCTTCTTCGATGCGCTTGATGTACGCCTCGAGCTGCTTCTTGTCGGCCCAGGCGGTGCCGTAGATGCGCTGCAGCTGCTCGTTCTGCGCATCGCCGCGCCAGTAGGCGCCGGAAATGCGGGTCAGCTTGAAGGCCTTCAGGAAGCGCGTGTTCGGCACGTGCGGGCCGCGGCACATGTCCACGTATTCCTGGTGGTAATACATGCCCATGGCCTGGATGTCGTCGGACATGTCCTCGATCAGGCGCAGCTTGTAGTCCTCACCGCGGGCCTTGAAGATCTCGATCACTTCAGCGCGCGGCGTCATCTTCTTGATGACGTCGTAATCCTGGGCGATCAGTTCGCCCATGCGCTTCTCGATGGCGGCCATGTCGTCCGGCGTGAACGGGCGCTCGGAGTAGATGTCGTAGTAGAAACCCTCGGCGATGACCGGGCCGATCACCATCTTCACGTCCGGGTACAGCTGCTTGACGGCGTGGCCGACCAGGTGGGCGCAGGAGTGGCGGATGATCTCCACGCCCTCCTCGTCCTTGGCCGTGATGATGCGCAGGCTGGCGTCCTTGTCGATGATGTCGCTGGCATCGACCAGCACGCCATCGACCGAACCGGCGATGGTGGCCTTGGCCAGGCCTGCGCCGATCGACTGGGCAACGTCCATGACGCTGACGGGGTTTTCAAATTCGCGGCGGCTGCCGTCGGGAAGGGTGATGTTGATCATCGCAATGGCTTCGTGCGGGGCCCGCGCGGGCGGGCTGGAATGCGGTCCGGGCCGGGGCCCGGGCAATAAAAAAGCGCCGCGAGGGCGCCTGGAACACAGGGCCTTCGGGGGCAGGTCAACGATGGGCGGTGGTAGTGCTCATGTCGCACGCTCGGCCGGCGCTGGGCGCGGGCCACCTTGTTCCAGTCGGGGTTCTGCGATGATCTTAAACCAGCAGGCGGCAAAGCCCAAGGGTTGCCCGATGGCCTGCTGAACACCCGTGGCTGGCGGCGCGAAAACGCAATGATTACGATGTGCGTGCGGGCTGCCTCGTGCCACCCTGCCCGCCCTCTTCCAGGACCTCGTGATGCGCCACCCGCCCCGACCGGCCTGCGCCGGCCCCGCCCGTGCTCCGCATTCGCCGGCCCACTGCCGCGGCGGACACCAACCATGATCACCGTAGGCCTGTCGACGCTGGGCTTCTGCAGCCTGGCCATGCTCTCGGCAATGTTTTCCGCGCTGGCGTTCTATGCGGCCTCGCCGCACTGCCGCTGGCCGCGCCTGCGCCGCGCCGGGCGCCTGGGCCGGCAGATCGGCCTGGTCGCTGCGGTCGCCTCGCTGTGGCTGTGGATGGCCGAACTGGGTGTTGCCGCCGGCCTGGTGGCGATGCTGTGCACCTGGATGCTGGCGGCCCTGCTGCTGCCGGCACTGGCCGCCTGGCACCGCCCTGCCACGGACCTCCCCGGCCGGGGCCCACGCTGATGTGGATGCGCGCCCTGTCGGGCATCTTCACTGGCTTTTTTCTGGCCGCTGCCGTCACCGGCCTGCTCACCTGGCTGCCCCCAGGCCCCTGGCCGAGCGCCGTGGTGCCGTCCCTGATCGCCTTCGTTCCACTGTGGATGCTGGCGGCACTGTGGGCCTTCAGTTTCCGCACGGTGGCGCGCGCCTGGCTGGTGCCGGGTGGCTGCGCCGCTGCGGGCTTCGCCGCACTGTGGCTGCTGCGCCTGAGCGGCGCGGTGCAATGAGAACGCACGCATGAAATTCAGTTCGCAGACCCTGCGTACCTTCACCACCCTGCACACCTGGGTCGGCCTGGTGGCCGGCTTCGGCCTGTTCGTGGCGTTCTATGCCGGTGCCCTGACCCTGTTCCACCACGATCTGCCGATGTGGCAGACACCGGGGGCGGCCAGCGTGCTGCCGGCCGGGCTGGATGATGCGCAGTACCTGCTGGACGACGTGCTGGCCAAGCACCCGGAAGCTCGCCGCCATGTCGGCATGACCTTCCCGGGCGCCGATCACCCACAGCCGCTGGCCTACTGGCAGGCGGCCGACGGCAGCTGGCGCTATGCCTGGCCCGGACAGACCGCCGGCAGTGCGACGCCGCCCCAGGCGGGCCTGGCCGAGCTGGTCAACGAGCTGCATTACAGCCTGGGCCTGCCGGTGGCGGGCATCTACGTGATGGGCATCGTCAGCCTGCTGTACGGCATGGCCCTGCTCAGCGGCCTGGTCATCCACCTGCCCAAGCTGCTGGGTGATCTGTTCGCGCTGCGCCCGGGCCGCAACCTCAAGCAGATGTGGCAGGACGCGCACAACATGATCGGCGTGCTCAGCCTGCCGTTCCATCTGATGTTCGCCGTGACCGGCGCCCTGCTCTGCCTGGTCTTCATCCAGATCGCCCTGCTCAACCCGCTCATCTTCGAGGGCAAGGCCATGCAGGTCGTGCCGGCGGCGATGGATACCGCGCCGGTGCGCGAGGCCAGCGGCGTGCCCAGCGCACCGGGCAGCCTGCGCGAACTGCATGCGCGCGCCCTGGATGTAGCCCGCGCGCAGGGCGTGAGCGACTTCGAGCCGGCGTACCTGAAGCTGGCCAATGGCAACGATGCCAACGCCACCATCGAGATCACCGGTGAATCCAGCGGCACCCTGGGCCCGCTCGGCTCGGTCGCACTGGATGTGGCCAGTGGCCGCGTGCTGGCCAGCCAGCTGCCCGGCCATCGCGATGCCAACCACGCCACGCTGAGTGCGGCCTATGCCCTGCACTTCGGCGAGTTCGGCAACGGCGTGGTGGTCTGGCTGTACTTCCTGCTGGGGCTGGGCGGCGCCTTCCTGTTCTACTCGGGCAACCTGCTGTGGATCGAATCGCGGCGCAAGCGGCGGCAACCGCAGCAGCCGCGTTCGGGGGTGAACATGGCACGGGCCACGGTGGGCGTGTGCATCGGCCTGTGCGTGGCGATCTCGGTGGCCTTCGTCACCGCACTGGTGCTGGAACGCGTGGCCCCGGCCGCAGTGGACCACGGCATCCGCTGGGCGTGCTTCGGCACGTGGGCGGCGTGCGCGCTGTGGGCCGCCCTGCGCCGCCCCGCGCAGGCGGCGCGCGAACTGCTCTGGGCCGCGGCCATCAGCACCGCCCTGGTGCCGGTGATGCACGGCGCGCTCAACGGCGACTGGCCGTGGCTGTCCGCCGCGCGCGGGCTGTGGCCGCTGTTCTGGATCGACATGGTCGCCCTGGCCATGGCCTTCGGCTTCGCCCGGCTGGCGGTGGCCAGCCAGCGCCGCGCCCGCGATGGCGACCCAAACAGCGTGTGGGCCGATTGACTCTACGAGTGCGCGGGCGTCGCCTCAATCGCCGACGCGGGCCTTGTGCCACGGTGCGAGCATGGCGTTGAGCAGGCTGGCCTGTTCGTCATCGCCGGTCAGCTCCCACATGAAGACGCCGGCCAGGCCCTGCTCCCGTGCGAACTGCGCGCGCAGTCCGATCGAGCGCGGGTCTTCGTAGCTGATGAAGATCTTCTCCGCCGCGTTGTACAGCCACGGACTCTGCGCCTGCGGCTGCCAGTGCTTCGTCCAGCCCGGCTGGCCCAGGTAACGCGCTCTGATCACCCGCCAGTCACCGGCCTCGGCCGGTGCGCTGTAGGCCTGGTACAGGCCATCGGTCGCATCGCCGGTCACCTTGAAACCGCGCCCGTAGAACGGCACGCCCAGCACCAGTTTGCCGGCCGGCACACCCTGGTCGCGGTAGTACTGCACGGCACCGGCCACGTTGTTCCAGCGCCGCAGTTCCAGTGCCAGCGGATCGGCCGCCACCTCATGCAGGGGCGCGTTGAAGGTCGACACCGCCGAGAAGCCGGTGCCCATGTCGTAGCTCATCAGGTTGATGAAATCGAACACCTTGGCCAACGCCGGCAGGTCGTAGCTGGCGGCCGGATCGTAAGGGCCATCGGTCTGCAGGCGGCCAGCGGCGAGTGCGGCGGTCAGCAGCATCGGTTGGCCCGCCTTGCGTCCCTGCGCATCAAGTGCCACGCGGAACGCCTGCGCGAGCCGGGTCATGTTCGCGCGGTCCTGCGGACGATGGGCCAGCTCCTCCGGGCCACCACTCACCGGGAACTCCCAGTCGATGTCCACGCCATCGAAACTCCCCGCGTAGTGGTCGAAGAACAGCGCCATGCACGAATCCACCAGTCGCTTGCGGCTCGCCTCGGTCAGCGCGGCATCGGAGAAGCCACCTGCGCCCCAGCCGCCGATGGAGATCAGCGTGCGCAGGTGGGGGTGTGCCCTCTTCAGCTGCGCCAGGGCGGCGAAGTTCTTCGGCGCTTCTGTACCCACCGTGCAGCGCCCTGCTTCGATGGTGGAGAACGCGTAGAACACATGGGTCAGCCGGTCGGCTGGAATGCTCGACACCGGGTAGCGATCGGAGGATCCACCGGGATAGTAGGCACCGTAGATCGGCGGTTGCGCCGCGTGGCTGGCGGCAGGAACGGCGGCGGCGATCAGCAGGGCAAGCCCGGCCAGGGTCTGGCGCAACATGGAAACTCCCGGTATGTAGAGTCGAGCTTGCTCGACTGTTGTTGATGTGTCGCGAACGGCAGTCGAGCACGCTCGACTCTACGAAATGCGGGCAAAGAAAAAGCGGGCCGAAGCCCGCTTTTTCATTCCAGCGATTCCAGGAGTGTGTCAACCACGGTTGACACCTACCCCCGATTATTCGGCGCTGGCGCCTTCGCCTTCTTCCACGGCCTTCATCGACAGGCGGATACGGCCCTGCTTGTCGACTTCCAGCACCTTGACCTTGACCACATCGCCTTCCTTCAGCTTGTCCCCGACCTTCTCGACGCGCTCGCTGGAGATCTGCGAGACGTGGACCAGACCGTCCTTGCCCGGCAGGATGGTGACGAACGCACCGAAGTCCATGATCTTGGCGACCTTGCCTTCGTAGATGCGGCCCGGCTCGACGTCCGAGGTGATCTGCTCGATGCGGGCCTTGGCGGCCTGGGCAGCGATGGCGTTGACCGAAGCGATGACGATGGTGCCGTCGTCCTGGATGTCGATCTGGGTGCCGGTTTCCTTGGTGATGGCCTGGATGGTCGAGCCACCCTTGCCGATCACTTCGCGGATCTTGTCCGGGTGGATCTTGATGGTCAGCAGGCGCGGCGCGTAGTCCGACAGCTCTTCGCGCGGGGCGGTCAGGCCGTGGGCCATTTCACCCAGGATGTGCAGACGGCCAGCCTTGGCCTGCTGCAGGGCCTGCTTCATGATCTCTTCGGTGATGCCTTCGATCTTGATGTCCATCTGCAGGGCGGAAATGCCCTCAGCGGTACCGGCCACCTTGAAGTCCATGTCACCCAGGTGATCTTCGTCACCCAGGATGTCGGACAGGACGACGAAGCGATCGCCTTCCTTGACCAGGCCCATGGCGATACCGGCAACCGGCGCCTTCACCGGCACGCCGGCGTCCATCAGGGCCAGCGACGAGCCGCAGACCGAGGCCATCGACGAGGAACCGTTCGACTCGGTGATTTCCGAGACGACGCGGATGGTGTACGGGAAGGATTCCAGCGACGGCATGACAGCCAGCACGCCGCGCTTGGCCAGGCGGCCGTGGCCGATTTCGCGGCGCTTCGGGCCCATCATGCGGCCGCACTCACCCACCGAGAACGGGGGGAAGTTGTAGTGGAACAGGAAGTTTTCCTTGTACTCACCGGCAACGGCGTCGATGACCTGGCCGTCACGGGCGGTGCCCAGGGTGATGGTCACGATGGCCTGGGTTTCGCCGCGGGTGAACAGCGAGGAACCGTGGGTACGCGGCAGGACGCCGGTCTTCACGGCGATCGGGCGGACGGTGTCCAGCGCACGGCCGTCGATACGGACCTTGGTGTCCAGCACCGAGTCACGCATGGTGCGGTATTCCAGCTCGCCGAATTCCTTCGACAGCTCGGCCGGGTTCCAGCCCTCGGCAGCCACGCGGCCAGCCAGGGTTTCGACCACGTCCTTCTTGATCGCCGAGATGGCGTCGCGGCGCTGCAGCTTGTCGCGCACCTGGAAGGCTTCGCCCAGGCGCGGGCCGATGGCTTCCTTCAGGGCGCTGATCAGCACGTCGTTCTTGGCCGGGGCTTCCCAGGTCGACGGCTTGGTGCCGGCTTCCACGGTCAGCTCGTTGATCGCGTTGATGACCTTCTGCATTTCGCGGTGACCGAAGGTCACGGCGCCCAGCATCACTTCTTCCGACAGCAGCGCGGCTTCGGATTCGACCATCAGCACGGCATTGGAGGTACCGGCAACGACCAGTTCCAGCTGCGAGTCAGCCAGTTCGCTGACGGTCGGGTTCAGGATGTACTCGCCGTTCTTGTAGCCGACCTTGGCAGCGCCGATCGGGCCCATGAACGGGGTGCCGGCCAGCGACAGGGCAGCCGAGGCACCGATCAGGGCAGCGATGTCGCCGTCCACGTCCGGATTCAGCGACATGACCGTGGCGATGATCTGCACTTCGTTCTTGTAGTCTTCCGGGAACAGCGGGCGGATCGGACGGTCGATCAGACGCGAGATCAGGGTTTCCTTCTCGGTCGCACGGCCTTCACGCTTGAAGAAACCACCCGGGATACGGCCGCCGGCGTAGAACTTTTCCTGATAATCGACGGTCAGCGGGAAGAAGTCCTGGCCTTCGCGCGCGCTCTTGGCGGCGACGGCGGTGACCAGCAGTACGGTGTCGTCCATCTTGACGATGACGGCACCGCTGGCCTGGCGGGCGACTTCGCCGGTCTCAAGCGTGACGGTGTGTTTGCCGTACTGGAAGGTTTTGGTGATTTTTGCCACGGAGGGTGTCCTTGGGGATGCTGTCTGCGAATTTGGACCGTCGGCGACCCTTGCCGCCAGCGGGTGGCCGGATCGTTCCGGCCTGAATCGGGATTTCGGTACTACAAAACAAAACCGCGGCGCATCGCTGCGCCGCGGGGGAGTCTTTGCTTAGCGACGCAGGCCAAGCTTTTCGATCAGGGCCTTGTAACGCTCGACGTCCTTCTTCTTCAGGTAGTCGAGCAGGCTGCGACGGCGGTTGACCATCTGCAGCAGGCCGCGGCGGCTGTGGTGGTCCTTCTTGTGGGTCTTGAAGTGGCCGGTCAGCAGTTCGATGCGGGCGGTCAGCAGGGCAACCTGGACTTCCGGGGAGCCGGTGTCAGCCGAGCTGCGCTTGTTGTCTTCAATGACCTTCTGGGTGTCGATCGACATTTCTTTTTTCTCTGTGATGCGTGGCCGGCAGGAACGCGCTTCGCGCACCGCCAGGCTCGCCGTGGACTACGAGGATGAAACCTGCGCGAGGCAGGTTGCCGGAAAACGGCCGCGAAATTGTAACGGTCAGGGGCTCCGGGAACAAGGACCGGGGCTGAACCGGCACGCCCGGGTCAGAGGTTGAACCGGCGCTGCGGGGCCAGCAGGCCACTGTCGTCGACCTGGCCCAGGCCCTGGACAGCCTCGTCCGGACCGTAGACGGCCACCAGCCCTCGCGGCCACGCGGCATCACGCTGGCGCTGGCCGACGCAGAAGCGGTGGGCCTGTCCGGCATCGAGGTCGACCCGGGGATACTCCGCCAGGCCCGCAGCCAGCGGCAGCAGCAGCGCTTCCATGCCGGCTTCGTCGCCGGCCTCGACCATCGCCCGCAGCTGGTCCAGGGTGACCATGGCCGGGGCGCGGAACGGCTCCACCCAGAGCCGACGCAGGGCACTGATGTGGGCGCCGCAGCCCAGCGCCTCGCCGAGGTCGCGGGCCAGGCTGCGGATGTAGGTGCCCGAACCGCACGTCACCCGCAGGTGCAGGCGGTCGGGCTGCTGCTCGAGCACCTCGATGGCATGCACCTGGACCTGGCGCTCAGGCGCCTCGATGGCTTCACCTCGCCGGGCCTTCACATACAGCGGTTCACCACCCTGCTTGAGCGCCGAATAGATCGGTGCGCGCTGCAGGATGTTGCCGGTCAGCGGCGCCAGCGCGGCCTGCAGGGCCTCGGCACTGATGGCCGGCACCGGGCGCTGCTGCAGCACCTGGCCTTCGGAATCGTCGGTGTCGGTGGTCTGGCCGAGCCGGATCTCGGCGTCATAGGCCTTGGCCGAGCCCAGCAACAGGCCGGCGATCTTGGTCGCCTCGCCGAAGCACAGCGGCAACAGGCCGGTGGCCAGCGGATCGAGACTGCCGGTATGGCCGCCCTTTTCGGCACGGAACAGGCGGCGGGCCACCTGCAGGGCGGCGTTGGAGCTCATGCCGGTCGACTTGTCGAGCAGCAGGATGCCATCCAGGCGGCGGAACTGAATTCGGGTCATGACAGAATTTTGTAGAGTCGAGCCATGCTCGGCTGCCGCAGCGCGGTCTGCATCAGACATCGCGCAGCCGGAATGCAACAACGCCGGGCATGCCCGGCGTCGCGCGGTTATTCTTCGTCGCTCTCGCGACGCTTCTCCGCAGCCAGCGTATCGGGCAGGTCGCGCAGGAGGTTGTCGATGTGCTCACCACGGTCGACCGAGTCGTCGTAGTGGAAATGCAGCTCCGGCACATGACGCAGCTTCATGGCACGGGCCAGGTCCATGCGCAGGCGGTAGCCCAGTTCCTTCAGGCCGGCCACGGCTTCGGCCGAACGTTCCGGCATGAGCGCGGTGACGAACACCTTGGCGTGGGCCATGTCACGGGTGATTTCCACGTCGGACACGCTCACCGAGGGCAACCCGTGCTCGCGCACGGCGTTGTGCACCAGGGTGCCGAGTTCACGGCGCAGCTGGGCGGAGACACGGTCGGTTCGATGGAAAGTCTTGGGCACGAGGAGCTCTTGGTTCAGTTGTCGCCCGACCAACGGTCGGGCGCTACATCTACATGGTACCCGACCGTTGGTCGGGTTCTACATCACGGCAGGGCCCGACCGTTGGTCGGGCCACCTTGCAGCATTACAGGGTGCGCGGCACTTCGATACGCTCGAAGCACTCGATCTGGTCACCCGGCTTGACGTCGTTGTAGGCCTTCACCGCGATACCGCATTCGGTACCGTTGCGGACTTCCTCGACGTTTTCCTTGAAGCGACGCAGCGATTCCAGTTCGCCCTCGAAGATGACCACGCTGTCGCGCAGCACGCGGATCGGCTTGTTGCGCTTGACCACGCCCTCGATGACCATCGAGCCGGCAACGGCGCCCAGCTTGGAGCTGCGGAACACGTCGCGGACCTCGGCGATACCGATGATCTCTTCGCGGATTTCCACGCCCAGCAGACCGGACGCCACCTGCTTCACCTGGTCGATCACGTCATAGATGATCGAGAAGTAACGCAGGTCCACGCCGTTGGATTCAATGATCCGACGGGCCGAAGCATCCGCACGCACGTTGAAGCCGATGACGGTGGCCTTGGAAGCGGCTGCCGAATTGGCGTCCGACTCGGTGATGCCGCCCACGCCGGAGTGGATCACGTTGATGCGGATGTCTTCGTTGGACAGCGCGACCAGTGCCTGGCTCAGCGCCTGCACGGAACCCTGCACGTCGGCCTTGATGACCAGGTTGAGGACCTGCTGGCCCTCGCCCTTGCCCAGGGTCGCCATGATGTCTTCCATGCGGCTGCCGGCAGTGGCGACCAGGCGCGATTCACGGCGCTTGGTCTCACGCTGCTGGGCAACGTCCTTGGCCAGGCGCTCGTCCTCGACGACCACGAAGTCGTCACCGGCTTCCGGCACGCCGGACAGGCCGAGGACCTGCACCGGGATGGACGGGCCGGCGAATTCCGGCTGCTTGCCGGTTTCGTCGAACAGCGCACGCACGCGGCCGTACTGGATGCCGCACACCAGGTAGTCGCCCTTCTTCAGGCGGCCCTGCTGCACCAGCACGGTGGCGACCGGGCCGCGGCCCTTGTCCAGCGACGATTCGATGACCACGCCGGAGGCGCGGCCTTCGTCAACGGCCTTCAGTTCCAGCAGTTCGGCCTGCACCGACACGGCGTCCAGAAGGTCGTCGATGCCCAGGCCGGTCTTGGCCGAGATCTCCACCATCTGGATGTCACCGCCGAAGTCTTCGGCCACGACCTGCTCGGAGAGCAGCTCGTTCTTGACCCGCATCGGGTCGGCACCGGACTTGTCGATCTTGTTGATGGCCACGATGAGCGGCACACCCGCCGAACGGGCGTGCTGGATCGCTTCCTTGGTCTGCGGCATGACGCCGTCGTCGGCAGCCACCACCAGCACCACGATGTCGGTCAGCTTGGCACCGCGGGCACGCATCGAGGTGAACGCGGCGTGGCCCGGGGTATCCAGGAAGCTGATGACGCCCTTCGGCGTATCAACGTGGTACGCACCGATGTGCTGGGTGATGCCACCGGCTTCGCCGTGGGCAACCTTGGTGCGGCGGATGTAATCCAGCAGCGAGGTCTTGCCGTGGTCGACGTGGCCCATGATGGTGACCACCGGCGGGCGCTGCACGGCTTCGCCCTGGTTTTCACCGGTCGAGGCCAGCAGTGCGTCTTCGGCGTCGTTGTCATTGGCACGGATCGCCTTGTGGCCGAGTTCTTCGGTCACCAGCGCCGCGGTGTCGTGGTCGATGGACTGGGTGATGGTGGCCATCACGCCCATCTTGAACAGCGCCTTCACCACCTCGCCGCCCTTCAGCGCGAGCTTCTGCGCCAAGTCGGCCACGGTGATGGTCTCGCCGATCGCCACTTCACGCACGACCGGTGCGGTCGGACGCTCGAAGGCGTGCGGACCGGCGTTGTTGCCACCGCGCGACATGTCGCGACGGCCGCCACTCTGGTTGCGACCGCCCGGACGACCCCGGGTGTTGCTGTTGTTGCTGTTGCCACGACGCGCACGGTCGGCAGCCGACAGGTGCATCTGGCCGGCGAAGCGATCGCCCGGGCCACGCTCGTTGCGCGGCGCGCTGCGGTTGTTGCGGTCGTCGCTGCGCGGCGGCGCCGGCGGTGCACCACGCGGTGCGGCCGGAGCGGCAGCCGGGGTACGCGGCGGGCGCGGCGCGGTTTCGTCGATCGGCGCGCGCTTGGGCTTGCTGGCAGCCACGGCCTCGGCGGCCTTGGCGGCAGCCGCAGCTTCCTCGGCAGCCTTCTTCTCGGCCTCGGCGCGTTCCTTGGCAGCAATCTCTTCCTCACGGGCACGGACGATGGCTTCGTCGCGCAGACGATCCTTCTCGGCCAGGGCCTGCTGTTCGGCGAGGTTGCGGGCGCGCGACTCTTCCAGCTTGCGCAGGATGTCGGCGCGCTCTTCGTCCGGCGTCATCGCACGCGCACCATCCTTGACGTAGGTACGCTTCTGGCGCACCTCGACATTCACGGTCGTCTTGCTGCGACCGGAATTGACCGTCACTTCCTGCTGTTTCCGGCGGTTGAGCGTGATCTTCTTTGCAGACTGATCGGTCTCTTCCGGGGCCTGCTCGGGCTTGCCGTGCGAACGACGAAGGAAGCCCAGGAGCTTCACCTTCTCGGTGCTGGTCACGACCTGGTCGGGACCGCTGAACTTCATGCCGGCACCGGCCAGCTGTTCCAGCAGTTTCTCGACCGGCGTGTTGACCAGTTCGGCAAGCTTGCGGATGGTGGTTTGCTGCGACATTCGGATCCTATGATCTTGTGGGCGCCCCCCCGCAGATGGAGGTGGCGCGGATTCTACGCCCTGATCGGCTCAGGGCCCTGTTCATTGCCGGCTCATTCGCCGCGTTCCAGTCGGGCGATCTCCTCGGCACGCGCGGCCAGGATCAGCGCCGCAGCGCGCTCCTGGTCCAGCCCTTCGATGCCGAAGTCCATGACCTCGTCAGCGGCCAGGTCGGAAAGCTCCTCGCTGGTGCGCACGCCGTGGCCGGCCAGCGCGTAAGCGGTGGCTTCGTCCATGCCCTTCAGGGACAGCAGGTCCTGCGCCGGCTGGCCGTCTTCAAGGCCTTCCTCGACTGCCAGGGCCTCATTGAGCAGCGCATCGCGGGCACGAGCGCGCAGCTCTTCGACGATGTCTTCGTCGAAACCTTCCACGGCCAGCAGTTCGCCGACCGGGACATATGCGATTTCCTCGACGGTGCCGAAGCCTTCGCTGACCAGGATGCCGGCGATTTCCTCGTCCACTTCCAGCTTGTCCATGAACAGCTGGCGGGCCAACGCCTGTTCGGCTTCCGACTTGGCGGTCACCTGGTCCTGGGTCATCACGTTCAGCTGCCAACCGGTCAGGCGGCTGGCCAGGCGCACGTTCTGGCCGCCCTTGCCGATGGCCTGCGCCAGGCGGTCTTCGGCCACGGCCAGATCCATCGAGTGCTTGTCTTCATCGACGATGATCGACTGCACTTCAGCCGGGGCCATCGCGTTGATGACGAAGTTGGCCGGGCTGTCGTTCCACAGCACGATGTCCACGCGCTCGCCATTGAGCTCGTTGGACACGGCCTGCACGCGCGAACCGCGCATGCCGATGCAGGCACCGATCGGATCGGTACGGGTATCGTGGGCCAGCACGGCGATCTTGGCGCGGTCGCCCGGATCACGGGCACAGGCCTTGATTTCCACCAGGCCCTGGCCGACTTCCGGCACTTCCAGCTTGAACAGCTCGATCATGAACTCCGGGGCGGCACGGCTGATGAACAGCTGCGGGCCACGCGGTTCCGAGCGCACTTCGGCCAGGTAGCCGCGCACGCGGTCACCGGCGCGCAGCACGTCGCGCGGGATGCCCTTGTCCTTCGGGATGAAGCCTTCGGCGTTGCCACCCAGGTCCACGTAGATGTTGCCGCGCTCGGCGCGCTTGACCACACCGGTGATCAGCTCACCGACGCGATCCTTCCACGCATCGACCACCTGCTGGCGCTCGGCTTCGCGCACGCGCTGCACGATGACCTGCTTGGCGGCCTGGGCGGCGATGCGGCCGAAATCGGGGTTTTCGATCTGCTCTTCGATGTAGTCACCGACGTCCACGCCTTCGGCTTCGTCGACGGCGTCCATCAGGCGGATCTGCCGGTCCGGCGATTCCATGACCACGTCATCGGCCACCACTTCCCAGCGGCGGTAGGTTTCGTAGCTGCCATCCTTGTGGTCGATGACCACGCGGGTCAGCACTTCCTCGTCGGGATAGCGCTTCTTCGCTGCGGAAGCCAGGGCGGCCTCGATCGCATCGAAGATCACTTCACGCGGCACGCCCTTCTCGTTGGCGACCGCGTCCACTACCAGCAACAGTTCCTTGCTCATTGGCTCACTCCGCGCGCGGCTTCTTTGCCGCCGGCTCGTTGGAAGAAGAATTCTTGTCCGGCTTCGGACGCTTCGGCGCCGGGCCGGTCGGCTTGGCCGGGGCCAGGCCCAGGGCAACCCAGTCCGGCATGATCCGGGCCTTGTCGATGTTGTCGGCCGACACGACCACTTCGGTCTTGTCGACGATGAACGTGATGGTGTCCGCAGCCTCGTCGGTCGCTTCGATGCGGCCCTGCAGGCGACGACGGTTGTCCTGCGGCAGCTTCAGCACGACCTTGGCCATTTCGCCGAGGTGACGGCCGAACTGCTCCAGGTTGAACAGCGGGCGATCGACGCCCGGCGAAGACACTTCCAGCGTGTAGTTGCCGCTGATCGGGTCTTCAACGTCCATCTGCGCGGACACTTCGCGGCTGACGCGCTCGCAGTCGTCCACGTTGATGATGCGCTCGGGCTGTTCAGCCAGCGGCACGTCGATGTAAAGGCGCAGGGTTGCACCGCCGGGGGCCGGCAGATACTCAACGCCCAGCAGCTCCAGGCCCAGCGACACAACGGTCGGGGCGAGCAGATTCGCGATGTCGGTTGCCTTGTCGCTCACAGCCTGCCTTGATCTCTTGGTTGGGTGCCGGCCACGGCCGGCGGGAAAACATGACGCCCCGGAAACGACAAAGGGCCCGCTGGGCCCCTTTTTCCGGAAAGACTCCGGTGACTGGATTCCGGTTGCACCCCGCAGCGCATGCGGGTTGCGAGCCCTCCTTCCGGACCTGGTCTCCCGATGGGAGGCCGCCTTCAGGGGTACTGCCTAGGCCGCTGATGATAGCGGCTGCACCGCGCTGGTGCAAGGTGCGGACCGGGTCCGGGCCTGGGGTCAGATCCCTCTTCCTCTGGAAAAGGGATCTGACCCCAATCCAGCGAAAACGACACAGACCCCAAAGAAAAACGCCTTCGAGGCAGGACCTCGAAGGCGATCTCTTTACTTGGTAGCGGGGGCAGGATTTGAACCTGCGACCTTCGGGTTATGAGCCCGACGAGCTGCCAGACTGCTCCACCCCGCATCAGAAGCGGAATTATGAGTGATAGCTTCAAAACATGCAAGCTTTTCCTCATTCATCACACCGGTTGGCGCCGATATGAAGTTGGTAGCGGGGGCAGGATTTGAACCTGCGACCTTCGGGTTATGAGCCCGACGAGCTGCCAGACTGCTCCACCCCGCACCGGAAGTGTTTGAACTGCTGCCCTGCTCTTTCGAGGAGGGCTACCGCAACGATGTTCTGGCTGAACCGCTGCAGTGACAACTCAGGCTGCGCATATTACACGAATCGCGCAGCTTTGTGTCAACTTTTATGCAAGATGCGCAAATGCCTGCTGGCACCAGACCATGATCGGGTTCCAGGCCAGGCCCAGCGCGAGCAGCGCCAGGGCGTTCACGCCCAGCACCACGCCCAGCACGCGGTCGTTGTTGCGCGGCATGGCCTCGCCCACCGGCTCATCGAAGTACATGACCTTGATGACGCGCAGGTAGTAGAAACAGCCGACCACGGCGCACAGCACGCCCAGCAGGGCCAGCCACAGCAGGCCGCCGTTGACGGCAGCGCCGAGCACCGCCAGCTTGGTCCAGAAGCCAAGGAACGGCGGAATGCCGGCCAGCGACGCCATGATGCACAGCACCAGGCCGGCCATCCACGGGTTGCGAGCGTTCAGGCCCTTGAAGTCCTCGATGTTCTCGGCTTCAAAGCCGGCGCGCGACAGGGCGATGATCGCACCGAAGGCGGCGGTGGACATGATGGCGTAGGCCAGTGCGTAGAACAGCGCGGCGGCGTAGCCCTGCGCGCCACCACCGGCGATGCCCATCAGCAGGAAGCCGATGTGCGAGACGGTGGAGAACGCCAGCATGCGCTTGAGGTTGCTCTGCGCGATGGCCATCAGGTTGCCGATGACCAGCGACACCGCGGCCAGGCCGGCGATCAGCAGCTGCAGTTCGGTCGACAGCGGGCCCACGCCCATTTCCAGCAGGCGGTAGGCCATGCCGAACGCGGCCAGCTTCGGTGCCGAGCTGATGAACAGCGCGATCGGTGCCGGGGCGCCCTGGTAGACGTCAGGCAGCCACATGTGGAACGGCGCGGCACCCAGCTTGAAGGCGACGCCGGCAATCATGAACACCGCACCGGTGATCAGCAGCACGCGCTCATCCGAATGCGGAATGGCGGCCTGGATGGCGTCCAGGTGCAGGCTGCCGGTGGCGCCGTAGATCAGCGACATGCCGTACAGCAGCAGGCCCGAGGCCAGCGAACCGAGGACGATGTACTTCATCGCCGCTTCCGAGGCCAGGCCGCTGTCGCGGTTGCTGGCGACCAGCGCGTAGGAGCACAGGGCCAGCAGTTCCAGGCCCAGGTAGACCATCAGCAGGCTGCCGGCCGAGACCAGGATCATCATGCCGGCCGTGCCGAACAGGATCAGCACCGGGATCTCGCCCTGGAACAGGTTGCGGTCGCGCAGGTAGCGCCAGCCGTAGACCAGGGTCAGGCCACTGAGCAGCACGATCCCGGTCTTCATCACGTCCGCGGCGGTATCGCGCACGAACATGCCGTGGAAGACCTCACCCTGCCCGCCCACGCCGGTGGCGAGCATGAACAGCACCACGGCCAGCGCAGCGACCGAGAACAGGTGAGTGACAATCTTGTTCCGGTTGCTGACGAACAGGTCGAGGATCATCAGGGCGAAGGCGCTGCCGATCAGCACCAGCTCGGGGGCGAGCGGTGGCAGGTCGGCGGCGGTCAATGGCAGCAGCGGCGAGGTGGTCATCATCAAATCCTGGAATTACAGCAGCTTGCTGGATGCGATCTGCATCGCCAGCTTCGCGATCGAGGGCTCCATCAGGTCGGTCAGCGGCTTGGGGTAGATGCCCAGGGCCAGCACGCCGATGGCGAACACGGTGAGCAGTGCCCACTCGCGGCCGTTGATGTCCTTCAGCTCGGCCACATGGCTGTTGGCCACTTCGCCGAAGAAGATGCGCTTGTACAGCCACAGGGTGTAGGCCGCACCGATGATCAGGGTGGTGGCGGCGCCCAGGGCGATCCACGGGTTCCGCTGGAACGCGGCCAGGATGACCATGAACTCACCGGCAAAACCACTGGTGCCCGGCAGGCCGGCATTGGCCATGAAGAACAGCATGGCGAAGGTGGCAAACCACGGCATCACGTTGACCACGCCGCCGTAATCGGCGATGCGGCGGCTGTGCATGCGGTCGTACAGCACGCCGACGCAGGAGAACATCGCACCGGACACGAAGCCGTGCGAGATCATCTGCACCATCGCGCCCTGCAGGCCCAGGCGGGCCGCATCGGCGTTGCCGGCTTCACGCACCAGCCACAGGGCGATGAAGGTACCGAGGGTGACGAAACCCATGTGCGCGATCGACGAATAGGCGATCAGCTTCTTCATGTCGTCCTGCACCAGGGCGACCAGGCCGACGTAGATCACCGCGATCAGCGACAGTGCGATCACCAGCCAGGCCCATTCGTTCGATGCATCCGGAACGATCGGCAGGTTGAAGCGCAGGAAGCCGTAGCCACCGATCTTCAGGGCGATGGCGGCCAGGATGACCGAACCGGCGGTCGGTGCTTCCACGTGCGCGTCCGGCAGCCAGGTGTGCACCGGGAACATCGGCACCTTGACCGCGAAGGCGATCAGGAAGGCGAAGAAGATCCAGGTCTGTTCCTTGCCGCTCAGCGGCAGCGCGTACAGGTCGGCCAGCTGGAAGCTGCCACCCTTCATGTACAGGTAGATCAGCGCCACCAGCATCAGCACCGAGCCGAGGAAGGTGTACAGGAAGAACTTCATCGCGGCGTAGATGCGGCGCGGGCCGCCCCAGACACCGATGATGAGGAACATCGGGATCAGCATCGCCTCGAAGAACACGTAGAACAGCATCGCGTCCGTGGCCGAGAAGATGCCGACGGTGACGCCTTCCAGGATCAGGAAGGCCGCCACGTACTGGTTCACGCGCTTGTCGATCGCGCTCCAGGCACCCAGCAGGGCCAGCACACCGATCAGGGTGGTGAGCAGGATCAGCGCGATGGCGATGCCATCCACGCCCAGGTTGTAGCCGATCTTGTACGCCGGGATCCACGCATGGGTCTCGACGAACTGCATGCCATCGGCAGCCGGGTTGTAGCCGCTGAGCAGCGAGAGGCTCGCCACGAAGGTCAGCAGCGCCACGCCGATGGACGCCCAGCGGGCGGCCTGCGCGTCACGGATCGCAAGGATCAGGGCACCGCCGAGGATCGGCAGCCAGATGAGGACACTGAGTAGGGGCCAGTTCGACACGTCTTCTTATTCCGTACAGGTCATCAACGCAGGTAATGCATCAGCACGCCCAGCAGGGCAATCAGGCCGATGATCATTGCGAAGGCGTAGTGATAGAGGAAACCGGATTGGGTACGACGCAGCACGCCGGCTGCGACGTCCACAACACGTGCCGAGAGATTGACCACGCCGTCGACGATGTTGCTGTCGATCCAGCGCGACACCTTGCCGAGCTTGACGCCGCCACCGGCAAAGCCATCGATCCACAGCTTGTCGAAGCCGTACTTGTTTTCCAGCACCGAAACCAGCGGGGCGAAGGTCTTGCGTGCCTTGCCCGACAGGTCCGGCTTCCACAGGTAGAACAACGCGGCCAGCAGGAAGCCCGCCAGGGTCAGCCAGAACGGCGGCAGCATCATGCCGTGCAGCGCGAATGCCACCGGACCATGGAACTCTTCGCCGAGGAAGCCCACGGTGTTCTTGGCCGGATCGTAGAAATCAACGATGCCGGTGAAGAACGTGGTGGCCTGGCCCTTGATCGCCTCGTGGGCATGGTGGCCGGCCCAGTCGGTGCCGTGCAGCATCGGACCGATGCTGAAGAAGCCGATGGCGATCGAGGGGATGGCCAGCAGGATCAGCGGCAGGGTCACCACCCACGGGGTTTCGTGCGGCTCATGCGGACCGTGGCCATGGCCGTGGTCGTCATGGGCATCGCCGTGGTGGGCATCGGCATGATGCGCATCGGCGGCGTGGTGGTCGTCATGGCCGTGACCATGATCATCGTGGTTCGCGTCACGGAAGCGTTCCGGACCATGGAAGGTCATGAACAGCAGGCGGAAGCTGTAGAAGCTGGTGACCAGCACGCCACCCAGTACCGCCCAGTAGCCGTAGGTGGCCACCCAGGTGTGCTGCATGTGGGCGTGGATCTCGGCAGCCTCGATGATGGTGTCCTTCGAGTAGAAGCCGGAGAAGAACGGCGTACCGACCAGGGCCAGGGTACCGATCCACATGGTGATGAAGGTGATCGGCATGTACTTGCGCAGGCCGCCCATCTTGCGCATGTCCTGCTCGTGGTGCATCGCGATGATGACCGAGCCGGCACCCAGGAACAGCAGCGCCTTGAAGAAGGCGTGGGTCATCAGGTGGAACACGGCCGCCGAATAGGCCGACACGCCCAGTGCCACGGTCATGTAGCCGAGCTGGGACAGCGTCGAGTACGCGACCACGCGCTTGATGTCGTTCTGCACGATGCCGATCAGGCCGGTGAAGAACGCGGTGGTGGCACCGATGAACAGAATGAAGTTCAGCGCGGTCTGCGACAGCTCGAACAGCGGCGACATGCGGGTGACCATGAAGATACCCGCGGTCACCATGGTCGCGGCGTGGATCAGCGCCGAGATCGGGGTCGGGCCTTCCATCGAGTCCGGCAGCCACACGTGCAGCGGGACCTGGGCGGACTTGCCCATGGCGCCGATGAACAGGCTGATGCAGATGACGGTGGCGATCGACCATACGACCGGCTCGCTCAGCAGCTGCATGCCGAAGACGGTGCCGTCCCAGATCTGCATCTTGGCTTCAGGGCTGGCCAGTGCGCCGGCCTGCGAGAAGACCTGCGAGTAATCCAGGGTGCCGAACACCCACAGCACGCCAGCAATACCCAGCAGGAAGCCGAAGTCACCCACGCGGTTGACCAGGAACGCCTTCATGTTGGCGAAGATGGCGGTCGGGCGCTTGAACCAGAAACCGATCAGCAGGTACGACACAAGGCCCACCGCTTCCCAGCCGAAGAACAGCTGCAGGAAGTTGTTGCTCATCACCAGGGTGAGCATCGAGAAGGTGAACAGCGAGATGTAGCTGAAGAAGCGCTGGTAGCCCGGATCTTCTTCCATGTAGCCGATGGTGTAGATGTGGACCAGCAGCGACACGAAGGTCACCACCACCATCATCATCGCGGTCAGCTTGTCGACCATGAAGCCGACATGGGCCGAGTACTGGCCTACTTCAAAGAAGGTGTACAGGTTCTGGTTGAACGGCTGCGCACCGCCCCAGACCAGCTGGTACAGGGTGTACATCGACAGGGCGCAGCTGATGGCGACGCCGAGGATGGTGACGGTCTGGGCGCCGAAGCGCTTGACCTGGCGACCGAACAGGCCGGCGATGATGCTGCCGAACAGCGGTGCAAGCACCACTGCGATCAACAGACTCTTGGAGAGAGTGATTTCCATCTGTGGATCAGCCCTTCAGCGAATCGACTTCGCCGACATTGATTGTGCGGCGGGTGCGGAACAGGGTCACCAGGATCGCCAGGCCAATGGCGGCCTCGGCAGCGGCGACGGTCAGGATGAAGAACACGAACAGCTGGCCTGACGGGTCGCCCAGCTGGCGCGAGAAGCCGACGAAGTTGATGTTCACCGACAGCAGCATCAACTCGATGGACATCAGCAGGACGATGATGTTCTTGCGGTTGAGGAAGATACCGGCAAGGCTGATGCAGAACAGCACCGCGCCCAGCGCCAGGATGTGGCCGAGAGTGATCATGCCTGGGTCTCCTCGTCGCCCGCGACCGGCTTGGTGTTGCTGTGGACCAGCGGCTGTTCGGCGTCCATCTTGACCATGCGCAGGCGCTGGCCAGCCTTGACCATCGTCTGGTCGCCCGGGTTCTGGCTCTTCACGCCGGTACGGCGGCGCAGGGTCAGCATGACGGCGGCCACCACGGCCACGGTCAGGATGACGGCGGCGAACTCGAACGGCAGCAGGAATTCGGTGAACAGGCTGCGTGCCAGCCAGGTGATGTTGGACGTGTCCGCGGCCAGGGCCGCAGCGTTGTCCGTCGGGAAGGCGTTGACCGCCCTGCCCTTCACCCCGATCAGGATCAGCATCTGCACCAGCATGGCCACGGCCACGATCAGGCCGACCGGCAGGTAGCGCACCCAGCCCTCACGCAGGTTCGTGGGATCGATGTCGAGCATCATCACCACGAACAGGAACAGCACCATCACCGCACCGACGTAGACCAGCACCAGGGCGACACCGAGGAACTCGGCGCCGACCAGCAGCCACACGCAGGCGATGGAGAAGAAGGTCAGCACCAGGCAGAGCACGGCGTGAACCGGGTTGCGCACGCTGATCACCGCACCGGCCGAAACCGTTGCCGCGATGGCGAACACCCAGAAAGCGATATTTACCCAATCCATCTCTCGACCTCAGCGGTAAGCGGCATCGGCGGCACGACGCTCGGCGATCTCGTTTTCGAGACGATCGCCAAGGGCCAGCAGCTGCGGCTTGGTAACGATGTTTTCGCCACGGTTCTCGAAGTGGTACTCGAGGATGTGGGTTTCGACGATCGAGTCCACCGGGCAGCTTTCTTCGCAGAAGCCGCAGAAGATGCACTTGAACAGGTCGATGTCGTAGCGGGTGGTACGGCGGGTGCCGTCCTCGCGCTTGGCCGAGTCGATGGTGATGGCCAGGGCCGGGCACACCGCTTCGCACAGCTTGCAGGCGATGCAGCGCTCTTCGCCGTTGGGGTAACGGCGCAGGGCGTGCAGGCCACGGAAGCGCGGCGACTGCGGGAACTTCTCCATCGGGTACATCATCGTGTACTTCGGCTTGAAGCTGTACTTCAGCGTCAGCCAGAGACCGGCCAGCAGTTCGAGCAGCAGCAGGCTCTTGAAGTAATGGGTAATCCTGTTCATCACTTAGACGCCCTTTTGAATCACGCCGAAGAACACCATGACGGCGGTAACCGCGATCCACAGAATGGCCAGCGGGATGAAGACCTTCCAGCCCAGGCGCATGATCTGGTCATAGCGGAAGCGCGGGAAGCTGGCACGGAACCAGATGTAGGCACTGGCGAAGAAGAACACCTTGACGAACAGCCACGGTGCACCGCCCTTCCAGATCCAGTCGACCAGCGGCGAGATGTTGCCCAGGTCGACCCAGCCCTGGATGGGGCTCAGCCAGCCGCCGAGGAAGAAGATCGAGATCAGGAAGCTGATCAGGATCATGTTCGCGTATTCGGCCAGGAAGAACAGGGCGAAGGCACCGCCGGAGTATTCGACCATGTGGCCGGCAACGATTTCCGATTCGCCTTCCACCACGTCGAACGGCGCGCGGTTGGTTTCCGCCACGCCCGACACCCAGTAGATGACGAACAGCGGGAACAGCGGCAGCAGGAACCAGTCGAAGAAACCGGAGCTGCCGGCCTGCGCCATGACGATGCTGCTGAGGTTCAGGCTGCCCGAAGCGATCATCACGCCGACCAGGGCGAAGCCCATCGCGATTTCGTAGCTGATCATCTGCGCCGAGGCGCGCATGGCACCCAGGAACGCGTACTTCGAGTTGGATGCCCAGCCGGCCAGGATGATGCCGTAGATGCCCAGCGAGGTCATCGCCAGCAGGTACAGCAGGCCGGCGTTGGCGTTGGACAGCACGATCTGCGAGTCGAAGGGCACCACCGACCAGGCCGCGAAGGCCGGGGCCAGGGTGATCAGCGGCGCGAGCAGGAAGATCGCCTTGTTGGCGCTGCTCGGCTGCAGGACTTCCTTGAACAGCAGCTTGAAGACGTCGGCGAAGGCCTGGAAGATGCCCATGCCCACGTACATCGGGCCGTGGCGGACGTGCATCCAGCCGATCAGCTTGCGTTCCCAGACCACGTAGAAGGCCACCGAGACGATCACCGGCACGGTGATCACCAGGATCTTCAGGATGATCCAGATCAGCGCGCCGATATCACCGAGGCCAAGCAGCCACTGGTGCAGCGGGTCGACCGCGTTCAACAGCAATTCGTTCATGCAGCCACCACCGATACGCGAGCGGCACCCAGCGGCGCGGTCGCGCCGTGGCCCGATTCAATCCAGACCGAACCCGCAGCGACGCGGGCGTCGACCACCACCGGCAGGGTGGCCTTGCCGGCATCGGTGCCGACCTTGGCCATCTGCCCTTCCTGCAGCTGCAGGCGCGCGGCATCGTCAGCATTCAGCACGATGCGCGGGGCGTTGTTCAGCGGATGCGACTGCAGCGCCGGTGCACGACGGACCACCGCATCGGTGCGGTAGATCGCAGCGGTCGAAGCCACTTCCAGGCCTTCGCCGGCAACGGCCGGCTGGGCCGATGCAGCCACGGCAACCGACACCGGGGCCAGGCTGGCACGCAGGCCGGCCAGGTCGGTGAACTCGAAACCGGCCAGGGCCATTTCGCCGCCCAGTGCGCGCAGCACGCGCCAGCCTTCACGGGCCTCGCCCGGCAGCTTGCCGCCGGCACGGGCCGACTGCTCGCGACCATCGAGGTTGGTCAGGGTGGCGTCGATTTCCGGCAGCGCGCCGATCGGCAGGATGACGTCGGCAACATCACGGGTGGAGACACAGGCGAACTGGCTGAAGGCCACCACCTTGGCACCGACCAGCGCCTTGCGCGCGGCCGGGGCATCGGCGAAGTCCAGGCCCGGTTCCAGGCCGTACACCACGTAGGCCTGGCGCGGCTGCGCCAGCATGGCGGCCACGTCCTTGCCGGCCGGCAGCACGCCGGCGCGGGTCAGGCCCACGGCATTGGCGCCCTGCGGGATGCGGCACAGCTTGGCACCGGTAGCAGCAGCGAAGTCACGCGCGGCAGCGCGGATCGCGGCGGCCTGCGGGTGATTCTCGGCGATGCCACCGACGATCAGCACGGTGTTGGTACCGCCCTGCACTGCCGAACGCAGTTCTTCGCTGGCCAGTGCGTCGACGAACTTCGACGGCGCCACGATCTGCTTGCCGGCGATGCTGAAAGCAAAGTCGAAGTCCACCGGGTTGACGACGTGGATCTTCGCACCCTTGGTGGTCTGCGCCTTGCGCAGGCGAGCGTGCAGCAGCGGCAGTTCGTGGCGGATGTTGCTGCCCAGAACGACGATGCGGTCGGCGCCTTCGATCTCGGCCAGCGGCAGGCCGAACACTTCGGCGGTGGCGGCGTCGGAGAAATCGCGGTTGTTGATGCGGTGGTCGATGTTGGTCGAACCCAGGCCCTTGGCCAGGCGGGCCAGCAGCGCGCCTTCCTCGTTGGAGGTGGACGGGTGCACCAGCACGCCCAGGTCATCACCCTGGTTCGCCTTGAGGATCTCGGCGGCTGCGGCCAGACCTTCGGCCCAGCTCACTTCCTTCCACTCGCCGTTGACCTTGCGCAGCGGCTTGACCGCACGGTCTTCGCTGTACAGGCCCTGGTGCGAGTAGCGGTCACGGTCGGACAGCCAGCATTCGTTCACGGCTTCGTTGTCACGCGGCACGGTGCGCAGCACTTCGCCGCGACGCACGTGCAGGAACAGGTTCGAGCCCATCGCGTCGTGGTAGCCCAGCGATTCGCGCGCGGTCAGTTCCCACGGACGGGCGCGGAACTGGAACACCTTGTTGGTCAGCGCGCCGACCGGGCAGACGTCGACGACGTTGCCGGACAGTTCGGTGGTCAGCGGCTTGCCGTCGTAGGTACCGATCTGCAGGTTCTCGCCACGGTACATGCCACCCAGTTCATAGGTGCCAGCCACGTCGGCGGTGAAGCGCACGCAGCGGGTGCACTGGATGCAGCGGGTCATCTCGGTGGCGACCAGCGGACCCATGTCCTCGTCCGGCACCACGCGCTTGCGCTCGTTGAAGCGGCTGACCGAACGGCCGTAGCCCAGCGAAACGTCCTGCAGTTCGCACTCGCCGCCCTGGTCGCAGATCGGGCAGTCCAGCGGGTGGTTGATGAGCAGGAACTCCATCACCGAACGCTGGAACTTGAGCGCCTTCTCACTGCGGGTGGCGACCTTCATGCCGTCCATCACCGGGGTGGCGCAGGCCGGCGCCGGCTTCGGCGACTTCTCCACGTCCACCAGGCACATGCGGCAGTTGGCGGCGATCGGCAGCTTCTCGTGGTAGCAGAAGCGCGGAATGGAGATGCCGGCCTTGTCGGCGGCCTGGATGATCATCGAGCCCTTGGGCACGACCAGCGACTTGCCATCGATCTCGATGGTGACGTGATCGGGTGGGACGCTCGGATTTACGGGTTGCGCGCTCATGCGGCGGCTGCCTCCACCTTCTTGCCGTCAACCATCGAATGACCGTTGACGATGTAGTACTCGAACTCGTCCCAGAACTGGCGCAGGAAGCCCTGGATGGGCCATGCAGCCGCTTCGCCGAACGCACAGATGGTGTGGCCTTCGATCTGGCCGGCCACCGCCTTCAGCTGGTGCAGGTCTTCCATCGTGGCCTTGCCGGCGACGATGCGCTCCAGCACGCGGTGCATCCAGCCGGTACCTTCACGGCACGGGGTGCACTGGCCGCAGGATTCCTTGTGGAAGAACTGGCTGATGCGGCAGGCGAACTTGACGCAGCAGACGCTGTCATCGAGCACCACGACGGCACCCGAACCCAGGCCGGAGCCCAGCGCGCGGATGGTGTCGTAGTCCATCGGCAGGCCCTTCAGCTCGGCCGCGGTCAGCACCGGCATGGACACGCCGCCCGGAATCGCGCCCTTCAGGGTGCGGCCCGGACGCAGGCCACCGGCCATTTCCAGCAGGTCGTCGAAGGTGGTGCCCAGCGGCACTTCAAAGTTGCCGCCGTTCTGCACGCAGCCGGAGACCGAGAAGCACTTCGGGCCGCCGTTGGCGGTCAGGCTCAGGCCCTTGAACCACTCCGGACCGTTGCGGATGATCGCCGGCACCGAACCGTAGGTTTCGGTGTTGTTGATCGTCGACGGCTTGCCGTACAGGCCGAAGTTCGCCGGGAACGGCGGCTTGTAGCGCGGCTGGCCCTTCTTGCCTTCCAGCGATTCCATCAGCGCGGTTTCTTCACCGCAGATGTAGGCGCCGGCGCCCAGGGCACCGTAGATGTCGATGTCCACGCCCGAGCCCATCACGTTCTTGCCCAGCCAGCCGTTGGCATAGGCATCGGCCAGGGCCTGCTCGAAGTGCTCGAACGGCTCGTGGTGGAACTCACCGCGCAGGTAGTTGTAGCCCACGGTCGAGCCGGTGGCGTAGCAGGCGATCGCCATGCCTTCCACGACCGAATGCGGGTTGTAGCGCAGGATGTCGCGGTCCTTGCAGGTGCCCGGCTCGGATTCGTCCGAATTGCAGAGGATGTACTTCTGCATGTTGCCCTTGGGCATGAAGGACCACTTCAGGCCGGTCGGGAAGCCAGCGCCACCGCGGCCACGCAGGCCGGACGCCTTGACCATCTCGATGACCTGCTCCGGCGGGATCTTCTCTTCGAGGATCCTGCGCAGGGCGGCGTAGCCACCGGTCTTCAGGTAGCTTTCGTACGACCACGGGGTGTCGTAATGCAGGGTGGTGTAGACCACCTGGTGCGGCAGCGGCGCGGGGCCGACCGGACCCTTGGATTCGTGGTGATGTGCCATGCCCTTACTCCAGCCCGTCCAGCAGCTCGTCGACCTTTTCCAGGGTCAGACGCTCATGGTAGTGACCGTTGATGACCATCATCGGTGCGCCACCGCAGCCCGCCAGGCACTCTTCCTCGCGCTTGAGGTAGACGCGGCCGTCCGGGGTGGACTGGCCGTGCTTGATGCCCAGCTTCTTCTCGCAATGGCGCACGATGTCCTCGGCGCCATTGAGCCAGCAGCTGATGTTGGTGCAGATGGCCACGTTGTTGCGGCCCACCTTCTCGGTCTCGAACATCGAGTAGAAGCTGGCGACCTCGTAGGCCCACACCGGCGGCAGGTCCAGGTACTTGGCCACGCCGGCGATCAGCTCGTCGGTCAGCCAGCCCTCGTTCTGCTCCTGGGCCGCATGCAGGCCCTGCAGCACGGCAGAGCGCTTGCGGTCCGGCGGGAACTTGGACAGCCAGTGATCGATGTGAGCGCGCGTCTTGTCGCTCAGCACCACCATCGGGTCGACGTCGCGCGCCGCCTCGAAATTACCTGTCGCCTTCATCGGCCGACCTCAGCGAAATGCATAACGTGAAATTGCAGAAACTGCGGCGCCGGCTTGCGCCGGCTGCCTGCAGCGGGCGTTGGCTTAGCGGACGGCATTACCGGTCAACCTCGCCGAACACCAGATCGTAGGTACCGATCATCGCCACCACGTCGGCCAGCATGTGGCCGCGGACGATCGAATCGATCGACGAAAGGTGGGCGAAACCCGGTGCGCGCAGATGCACGCGGAAGGGCTTGTTGGCGCCGTCGGAGACCAGGTAGCAGCCGAACTCACCCTTCGGCGCTTCCACGGCCGAATAGGTTTCGCCAGCCGGCACGCAATAGCCTTCGCTGAACAGTTTGAAGTGGTGGATCAGCGCTTCCATGTCGTCCTTCATGTCCTCACGCCGGGGCGGAGCGACCTTGAAGTTCTTCACCATCACCGGGCCCGGGTTGGCCTTCAGCCACGCCACGCACTGCTTGATGATGCGGTTGGATTCGCGCATTTCGGCAACGCGGACCAGGTAGCGGTCGTAGCAGTCGCCTTCCTTGCCCAGCGGGATGTCGAAATCGACGGCGTCGTACTTGGCGTACGGACGCTTCTTGCGCAGGTCCCAGGCAATGCCCGAGCCGCGCAGCATCACGCCGGTCATGCCCCACTGGTGGGCCAGTTCCGGGCTGACCACGCCGATGCCGACCGTACGCTGCTTCCAGATACGGTTGTCGGTCAGCAGGGTTTCGTATTCGTCGACGCGACCCGGGAATTCGTTGGTGAAGTTTTCCAGGAAGTCCAGCAGCGAGCCTTCACGCGAAGCATTCAGCTGCTTCAGCGCCTTGCCCTTGTGCCAGCGCGATTCCTTGTACTTCGGCATGTGGTCCGGCAGGTCGCGGTAGACACCGCCCGGACGGTAGTACGCTGCGTGCATGCGCGCGCCGGAGACGGCTTCGTAGCAGTCCATCAGCTCTTCGCGCTCGCGGAAGGCGTACAGCATCACCGCCATCGCACCCAGGTCGAGTGCGTTGGAACCCAGCCACATCAGGTGGTTCAGGATGCGGGTGATTTCGTCGTACATCGTGCGGATGTACTGGGCACGTTCCGGCGCTTCGATGCCCATCAGGGTCTCGATCGCGCGCACGTAGGCGTGCTCGTTGCACATCATGGACACGTAGTCCAGGCGATCCATGTAGCCGATCGACTGGTTGAACGGCTTGGACTCGGCCAGCTTTTCGGTACCACGGTGCAGCAGGCCCACGTGGGGGTCGGCGCGCATGATGGTTTCGCCGTCCATTTCCAGGATCAGGCGCAGCACACCGTGCGCGGCCGGATGCTGCGGGCCGAAGTTCATGGTGTAGTTGCGGATTTCCTGGCGCAGCTCGGCCGGGTTGCTCGCAAATGCCTGGTGGGCTTGATGGAACTCACTCACTTCACTGCCTCCTGCGCGCGCTCACCCTCTGCGGTCTGCAGACGGGCGTCGTCGCGGATCACGCGCGGCACGCCGACACGCGGCTCCACCGAGGTGACCGGTTCGTAGACCACGCGCTTCTTTTCTTCGTCGTAGCGGACTTCGACGTTGCCGATGAGCGGGAAATCCTTGCGGAACGGATGGCCGACGAAACCATAGTCGGTCAGGATCCGGCGCAGGTCCGGGTGACCTTCAAAGATCACGCCGTACAGGTCGAACGCTTCGCGCTCGAACCAGTTCAGGCCCGGCCAGATGCCGGTCAGCGAGGACACCACCGGCAGTGCTTCGTCAGGGGCGAAGCAGCGCAGGTGCAACATCAGGTTGTGCTGGTAGGAGCGCAGCTGGGCGACCACGGCGAAACGCTGGGTCGGCATGTGCTGAGGGCTCGCGCCGTCGGCACCGTTCTCCTCGCTGGGGAACTCACCCCACGCGAAGCGGCCCTGGGCCTTGCCCTCGACGCCACGACTGAAACCCTGCGAAGACACGTCAGCGGTGTCCCATTCGTCAGAGCCATAACCGAGGTAGTCGACGCCGCAGAGATCCACGGCCTGCTCGAAACCAAACTCGTCACGCAGCGCCAGCGCGGTGGCATGCCACTCGGCGGCAGGCACCTCCAGCGTCACTTCGCCGCGGGGTTCGACCACGATGACCTTCGCACCAGCGAAACGTGCGGAGAGTCGGTCGATGAAGGATGCTTGCTCTGCCATGGGGGCTTGGCGCGCTCTTGTAGTGTGGAAGGGTCAGCGGGCGATGGTCTGTGTACGCCAGATCTTCTTCTGCAGCTGCAGGATCCCGTACACCAGCGCCTCGGCGGTCGGCGGGCAGCCCGGGACGTAGACGTCCACCGGCACCACGCGATCACAGCCGCGCACGACAGAATAGGAGTAATGGTAGTAGCCGCCGCCGTTGGCGCAGCTGCCCATCGAGATGACCCACTTCGGATCCGGCATCTGGTCGTAGACCTTGCGCAGCGCCGGGGCCATCTTGTTGACCAGGGTACCGGCCACGATCATCACGTCGGACTGACGCGGCGACGGGCGGAACACCACGCCGTAGCGGTCAAGGTCCAGGCGCGCGGCGCCGGCATGCATCATCTCGACCGCGCAGCAGGCCAGACCGAAGGTCATCGGCCACATGGAGCCGGTGCGCGCCCAGTTCAGCAGTGCGTCGACGCTGGTGGTGACAAAGCCCTTTTCCAGCAGCGGATTGTCGCCTTCCGGCCGCAGGATGTCATCAACCCGCCCTTCCGGGACCGGGTTGTTCATGAGGCCATCGAGAGTCTGAATCACTCCCATTCCAGCGCTCCCTTCTTCCAGACGTAAATGAAACCGAGGAACAGCATGCCGACGAACAGGCCCATGGTGACGAGCGAACGGGCGCCCAGCTCCATGAAGACCTGGGTCCACGGCACGATGAAGATGATTTCCAGGTCGAAGACGATGAACTGGATCGCGATCAGGTAGTAGCGCACATCGAACTTCATGCGCGCGTCTTCAAAGGCCTCGAAGCCGCACTCGTACGGCGAGAGCTTTTCCAGATCGGGGCGGCGGGGACCGAGGAATCGACCGATCAGCATCAGCGTGATGCCGATACCGGTCGCGACGATCAGAAACAGCAGAGACGGCAAATATTCGGCCAGCACAGCGATTCTCTCTTGCCTCTGCCGCCGCGCCTGCAGGCGCTTTGGCATGGGGGAGTGGACGGGAAACAGCCGGCGCATTGCGCGCCAGCAGAACCCGCTTTACTTACAAATGGTGCCCAAGAGGGGACTCGAACCCCTACGACCTAAGTCGCTACCACCTCAAGGTAGTGCGTCTACCAATTCCGCCACCTGGGCAAACGATCACATCAGTCAGATAACCCGATGCGCCGCATATTGTAACCGTCTTCAGTCTTTCTGGGAGCCTTCCGAGGGCTTTTCTTCACCAGAAACCGAAGATTCCGCCTGAGCCGGCACATTTGCAGCCGGAACCGGGGCGGCCGGGACCGCATCGGCCTTCGGAACGGCCGGGAGTTCACCTGCCGGAGCAGCCGGGGTGCTGGCCGCCGGGGCGGACATCAGGCCCAGATCCTGGTCGGCCGCCGGACGGCTGCCGTGACCGGCATACCAGGCCATGAAGAGGCTGATGCCGAAGAACACGACGGCCAGCCACTTGGTCGACTTGGACAGGAAGTTGGACGCGCCACGCGCGCCGAACACAGTGCCCGAGGCGCCAGCGCCGAAGCCCGAACCAGCCGCCGCACCCGAACCACGCTGCATCAGGATGAGCGCGATCATGGCCACAGCCACGAGCACGTAGACGACATTGAGGATCAACATCAGCATTGGGAATCCGCCCTCGGACAATACTTGTAGAGTTAGTTCGCAGCCGCCGCCTGCGCGATGGCCAGGAAGTCCGCGGCCACCAGGGAGGCGCCGCCGACCAGCCCACCATCGACATCCGGCTGCGCGAACAGTTCCCCGGCATTGTCGGGCTTCACGCTGCCGCCGTAAAGAATGGGCAGTGAATCAGCGATTCTAGCATCGATGCGCGCCACTTCGCCACGGATGAACGCGTGGACCTCCTGCGCCTGTTCCTTGCTGGCGGTCTTGCCGGTACCGATGGCCCAGACCGGCTCATAGGCGACCACGGCATCGGCAAAGCCCTCGCCCCCGACCAGGGCCAGCACCGGGGCCAGCTGGGCGGCGATGACCGCTTCGGTCTGCCCGGCCTCGCGCTGTTCCAGGGTCTCGCCGACGCACAGCACCGGCACCAGGCCGGCATGCAGGGCCGCGGCGAACTTGCGGGCGACCAGCTCACTGCTTTCATTATGGTACTGGCGGCGCTCGGAGTGGCCGACCAGGCCGTAGCGGGCACCGACCTCATGCAGCATGGCGGCGCAGACCTCACCGGTGTAGGCGCCCTTCTCGTTGCTGCTGACATCCTGCGCGCCGAACACCAGGCCGGTCTGGCCGAATTCCTCGACCAGCTCGCCCAGGTAGGGCAGCGGCGGCAGGATCACCACGTCCACCCCGCTCCGGGGCAGCCCCGCAGCCACCTGGCCCAGCAGGTCAGTGGCGAATTGACGGCTGCCGTGCAGCTTCCAGTTTCCGGCGACGATCTTGCGGCGCATGAGCGGTGGCTCCTGTATGAAGTCAGCCGCCCATGATACCCGCTATGGCAAAAACCCGTTTCCCTGTAAGCGGTTACATGAAGTTTCAGCGAACGGCGCAGCCCCTCCTAGCGGAAGCAGGTAGAGTCGACTGATAGTCGACTGGCACTGCGCTTGGCCGGGCGGGTGGGCTGCGCAGGGGACGCCGTGAATCCGTCCTTGGAGGCTCGGTCGCCGCATCCATGCGGCTCACGCCCCTGCGCAACCCACCCGCCCGGCCTCTGACACATTCCGGCGGTTCCCCCGCCACGGAAAGAAAAAAGAAGAGCAAGAGCAAAAACAGCATTCCGGCCCGTTCCGGGGTCAGATCCCTCCCCGCAGGAAAAGGGATCTGACCCCTGCCCCACGTCGATCTGACAGATTCCATCCACGCATGGCGTGGATCTACCACCGTCACCGGGAAACTGTCGGGGGTGGGGCGGTGTGGGTTGGCAGGACCGTTGGCGCCATGGATGGCGCCATCGAGCCCCCATGGAAGGGTTTACGGCGTGTCCTGCCAACCCACACCGCCCCGCCCAACCAGCAATAACCCAGAGCCGCTTTGGCTCTGGCTTTCGCCTTGGCCTCTGCGGGTGCAGGGCGCAGCCCTGCAAAGAAAAGGCCGCCTTGCGGCGGCTTTTTCATTACTTCAGCTTGATCTCGCGCAGGCGTTCCTCGAGGAAGCCGTGGGCGGTGATCGGCTCCGGGTACCGGCTCGGGTTTTCCGGGGTGATGCACGAGGGCAGCACGTCGATCAGGAAGTCCGGGTTCGGGTGCAGGAAGAACGGCACCGAGTAGCGCGGCTGGCGGGCCAGCTCGCCCGGGGGGTTGACCACGCGGTGGATGGTCGACGGGTACACGTGGTTGGTCAGGCGCTGCAGCATGTCGCCGATGTTCACCACGATGGTGTCGGCATCGGAGGTGAAGGGCACCCACGCACCATCATGCGACTGCACTTCCAGGCCCGCGGCGCTGGCACCCACCAGCAGGGTGATGAAGTTGATGTCGCCATGGGCGCCGGCACGCACGTTCGGAATGTCGTCGGTGGTGATCGGCGGGTAGTGGATCGGGCGCAGGATCGAGTTGCCGAAGTTGGTCTTGTCGGCGAAGAAGTCTTCCGGCAGGCCGATGTGCAGGGCCAGCGCGGACAGGACGCGCGAACCCAGGTTGTCCAGGGACTGGTACAGACCATAGCCGCGCTCACGGAAGCCCTCGACCTCGCTCGGCCACAGGTTCGGCGCCATCACGTCACGGTACTTGGAGTCGTCCGCGATCTCGCGACCGATGTGCCAGAACTCCTTCAGATCAAAGTGCTTGGAGCCCTTGGCCGTTTCCACGCCGAACGGGGTGTAGCCGCGGGCGCCGCCGCTGCCGGCCACGTGGTACTGGCGCTTGACCTCGTCCGGCAGGGCGAAGAAGGCCTTGAACACATCGTAGGCCGCGTCGATGTCGGCCTGCGGAATGCCGTGGTTGCGGATGCCCGCGAATCCCCATTGGCGGTAGGCCGCGCCCAGCTCGGCCACGAAGGCTTCGCGGTCGCTGTCAAAACGGGTGATGTCGAGGGTCGGGATCTGGCTCACAGCGGTTCCTGGCATGTCGTTGGGTCGAGGGGCCGACAGCGCTCTGCCGGCCAGCCTGAACATTGTGACAGATCGGCCCGGGTACGCCACCGATACATTGAAACAAACCGATACAATGCGCCGCCCGCGCGAGCCGGCGGCCCCGCCAGGCCTGCCGGGCAGCACGCTCCGCCCCCCTGCCCTCCTTCATCTGCACCATGTCCGTCGCCCTGCCCGCCGCCGCCCCTGTCCCGCTTTCCGCACCCCATCGCCGCTGGCAGCGGTTGGCGTGGTGGTCGCTATTCATTGCCGCCAACGCGGTCCTGGCCCTGCTGATCACGCTGGGCAACGTGCCGCTGCGCGACAACCCCGGCGGGCGCCTTGGCCTGGCCTACCTGGCCGTTGCCCTGCCGGGCCACCTGCTGGCGATGGGCGCGCTGGCCGGCGCGCTGCCGCTGGCCATCGGTCTCTGGCCGCGCCGCACGCGCACGTTGACGCTTTCAGCCATCGCGCTGCAGGGCCTCTGGCTCTGCCTGCTGCTGGTCGATGCCAAGGTGTTTGCCCTGTACCGGTTCCACCTCAACGCGATGGTGGCCAACATGGTGTTTGGCGGCGCACTGCACGACCAGGTCAGCCTGTCGTGGAAAACCTGGCTGCAGGTGGCCGGCCTGGTGACGGCGATCTTCGCCGCCGAAGGGCTGCTGGCCTGGGCCTGCTGGAAGCTGCTGTCGCCAGCGCCGCATCGGCGCCGTGTGCTGCAGGCGTGGGCCGTCATCGCCCTGCTGATGGGCGGCGGCCAGGTCGCCACCGCCTACTACGATGCGCTGGGCGAGCGCGCCGTGGTCAGCCAGTGGAACTACCTGCCCTGGGCGCAGCCGATCACCGCCAAGAGCTTCATGCGCCGCCTGGGTGTGCACAGCCAGCAGCCGGCAGGCCTGCCGGATCCGCGCCATGCCCAGCTGCAGTACCCGCTGCAGCCGCTGCGCTGCCAGAGCCACCGCCGCCCCAACGTGCTGATGGTGGTGCTGGAATCGCTGCGGCACGATGCGCTGACGCCGCAGTACATGCCCAACACGGCGGCGCTGGCCGGCTCGGCACGCGTCTACGACCACCATTTCAGCACCGGCAATGCGACCCGCTACGGTCTGTTCGGCCTGTTGTACGGCCTGCCCGGCGGCTACTGGCCGAGCATGCTGGATGAGCAGCGCGGCTCGCAGCTGTTCAAGGTGCTGCAGCAGCAGGGCTACGACCTGCATCTGTACGGCAGTGCGCCGCTGTACAGCCCCGAGTTCGACCGCACCGCGTTTGCCGATGTGCGCGACCAGCTGCACCAGGGGCCGACGGAACTGGATCCTGCCGCGCGCGACCAGAGCATCGTCACGTCCCTGCAGCAGGACATCAGCCGCAGCCAGGCCGCACAGCACCCGTGGCTGGGTTTCGTGTTCCTCGATTCCACCCACGCGCCGTACCACATGCCGGCCGGCTATCCGCCGGTGGCCACGCCGATGGCCGCCGACATCGACTTCCTCACATTCGGCCCGGACCATGACCCGGCGCCGGAGTTGAACCGCTACCACACGGCCGTGCACTACGCCGACAGCCTGGTCGGCCAGCTGCTCGACCAGCTGCGCGCGCAGGGGCTGGAGCAGGACACCATCGTGCTGGTGACCGGCGACCATGCCGAGGAGTTCAACGACCTTGGCCTCAACTACTGGGGCCACAACGGCAACTTCTCCAACCACCAGCTGCAGGTGCCGTTCGTGCTGCGCTGGCCGGGCGAGGCCGGCGGCCACGACGCGCGCACCAGTTCCCACGAGGACTGGGTGCCGACGCTGATGCGCCACGCACTGGGCTGCGAAAACCCGCTGGGGGACTTCAGTACCGGCCATGACCTGCTGGCCGAGCCTGCCGGCGCGCGTTCGCTGGTGGTGGAGAGCTGGTCGCAGCGCGCGGTACGCCACGGCGAGGCGATCTACGTGTTCGACAAGTTCGGCAACGCCACCGCAGTGGGCCAGGACTACCGGCCCCTTCCGCACCAGGCGCCGGACCCCGCCAGCCTGCGTGCCGCATGGGACGCACTCACCCGCTTCCGCAACCGTTGAAATCCAGGACAGATTCACGATGAACCGCCCGTTGCGCATCCTCCATACCGAAGCCGCCAAAGGAATGGGTGGCCAGGAGATCTACATCCTTCGCCACATGCAGGTGATGCGTGCGCGCGGCCATGATGTCGCGCTGCTCTGCCAGCCCGACGCGCGGCTGGGCACGCTGGCCCGCGATGACGGCTTCACCGTGCACACCCTGCGCATGGGGGGCATGGCACGCCTGATGCGCGGCATCTGGTCGGTCTCGCGTCTGGTGCGCCGCGAGCGCTACGACGTGGTCAACACCACCAGCCGGCGCGACACGCTGATCGCCGCCGCCGGTGCACGCCTGGGCGGCACGCCGCTGGTGGTGCGCTCCCGCCACCTGATGAGCCCGGTCAACTCGCTGCTGACCTATACCGGGCTGCCGCACCGGGTCATCACCGTGAGCCGGTTCGTGAAGCAGCTGCTGGCCGAACGTGGCATCGCCAGCGACAGCATCGGCATCGTGCCGCCCATCGCAGTGCCACCGCGCTGGACCGACATCCGCAAGGACGACCCGTGGCAGTGCCTGCAGGAGGTGCGCGCTGAAGTCCGTGCCGAACTCGGCTTCGGCGACGACGACATCGTGGTCGGCTGCGTGGCCGTGCTGCGCGAGCCCAAGGGCCATGCCGACCTGCTGCGCGCGATCGCGCCGCTGTGCAAGGCCAACCCCCGCCTGCACCTGGTGGTGGTCGGCAATGGCGAAGCGGTCATGCAGCGCCTGCTGGCGATGCGCGAGGAACATGGCCTGCAGCAGCAGGTGCATCTGCTCGGCTATCGTGACAGCGCCTGCCGGCTGATGACCGGCTTCGACATCTTCGCCCTCGCCTCGCACAAGGAGGCAGCCGGCACGGTGTTCCTGGAGGCGGCCTACGTGGCCGTGCCGATTGTCGCTACACGTGTGGGCGGCGTGCCGGAAATGGTGGCCGAAGGCAGCAATGCCATCCTCACCCGGCTGGGCGACAATGGCGCCCTGACCGCCGCGCTGCGCCTGCTGGTGGACGACAAGCAGCGCCGGCAGCTGATGGGCCGGGCGGGCTGGGACTGGATGCGCAGCGCGCATGATTTCAGCCCGGCCGGGCATGGCGAAACCACCGAATACTATTACCACCAGTGGCTGAAGGAGCTGGGACATGGCTGATGCGCGAACTGTTCCGGTGCTGATGCACCACCACGTCAGCCCCTCGCCGGGGATGATCACCGTCTCTCCGGAAAACTTCGAGAGCCAGATTGCCTGGCTGGCCGAGAACGGCTGGACGTCGCTGACCCTGGACCAGTACGCCGGCTTCCTGGCCGGCAAGCCGGTCCCGCGCAGGTCCATCGTCATCACCTTCGACGATGGCTACCTGGACAACTGGGTGTATGCGCACCCGATCCTGCAGAAGTACGGCATGCATGCCGTGGTGTTCGTGGTGACCGGCTGGATGGGTGAAGGTGAGGTGCGACCGCATGCCGGCATGGCCGGTGCGGCGCTGCCGGCAACGCCGGACCACCGGGGCTGCGAAGCGGCGATCTTCGAGCACGACCGCAGCGATGAGGTGATGATGCGCTGGAGCGAAGCCCGCGCCGCGATCGACGCGGGTACCTTCGAGGTGCATTGCCACACCCACACCCACACCCGCTGGCTGCGCCGTGACGACCTGGACCGCGCGCAGCGCCGCGCCGGCATCAGCCAGGACCTGGCGATCTCGCGGCAGGTGCTGCAGGACAAGTTGGGCGAAGTGTCCGATACCCTGTGCTGGCCTTACGGCGATTTCGACCAGGATCACATCGAGGTGGCGCGCGAACACGGCTTCCGTTACCTGCACACCACGCACCCGTTCGGTCGCAACGTGGTCGGCGGCGATCCGGAGCGCATCTACCGGTTCGCGATCCGCAACCGCCCGGCCAACTGGCTGCGCAAGCGCATCGCGCAGAGCTACAACCCGTTCATTGCTCCGTTCTTCAACGGCTTCAAGGCACGCAAAAAGAAGATGGTGCCGGGCCCCTGAGCCTCGGCCTGTTGCTGCGCGGAACGAAAAACGCCCCGGTCTCCCGGGGCGTTCTCCGTGTGGGGCAGGCGCCGCCGCCTCAGGCGGAGGCGGCCGCCTTCACTGCCGCCGACAGGCGGTCCAGCGTGTCCTGCATCAGCACGGCTTCATCGGCTTCGACGGTGACCCGCACCACCGGTTCGGTACCGGACGGACGCAGGAACGCGCGGCCGCGCCCGACCACGGCCTGCTGTGCCGCCGCCAGCGCCGACTGCACGCTGTCGGCCTGCACGGTCGCCTTGGCCGAAACGTCGCCCAGCCGCACGTTGACGGTCTTCTGCGGCACCTTGGCCAGCGGCTGCAGGGCCTGGCGCAGGGTCTGGCCGCTGCGGCGCAGCGCCACCAGCACCTGCAGGGCACTGACGATGCCGTCGCCGGTGGTTGCGCGATCCAGGCACAGCAGGTGCCCGGACGCTTCGCCACCGAGCACGCCACCGCCTTCAACCAGCGCCTGGTGCACGTAGCGGTCGCCGACGTTGCTGCGCACGAACGGAATCTGCAGTTCGCCCAGGGCCTTTTCCAGGCCGAAGTTGCTCATCAGCGTGCCGACCACCGGGCCGCGCAGGCGGCCGTCGGCCTGCCACGCACGGGCCAGGATGTAGAGCAGGTCATCGCCGTCGACCGGGTTGCCCTGGTCATCGGCCATCAGGACGCGGTCGCCATCGCCGTCGAAGGCAATGCCCAGGTCTGCACCGGTCTCGCGCACCTTTGCAGCCAGATTGTCGATATGGGTCGAACCCACGCCGTCATTGATGTTGATGCCGTTGGGTTCGGCACCGATGCCGATCACTTCGGCGCCCAGCTCACGGAACAGCAACGGCGCGATCTGGTAGGTCGCGCCATGGGCACAGTCCAGCACCAGGCGCACGCCGCGCAGATCGAAGGTGCGCGGCACGCTGGCCTTGCAGAACTCGATGTAGCGGCCGACGGCTTCGCGCGCGCGCGCCGCCTTGCCCAGCTTTTCCGATTCCGCCGTGGTGAACGGCACGTCCAGCGCGGCTTCCAGTGCCAGCTCGGTCGCATCGTCAAGCTTCTCGCCCTGGGCGGAGAAGAACTTGATGCCGTTGTCGTAGTGCGGGTTGTGCGAGGCACTGATGACCACACCGGCATCCACGCCCAGGGTGCGGGTGAGGAAGGCCACTGCCGGAGTCGGCATCGGCCCCAGCAGCTGCACATCGGCCCCGGCGGCCACCAGGCCGGCTTCCAGTGCCGCCTCGAACATGTAGCCGGAAATCCGCGTGTCCTTGCCGATCACCACGATCGGGCGGCGCCCGTCGTGGCCGCGCTGGTCAACCAGCACGCGGCCCAGTGCATTGCCCAGGCGCAGCACGAAGTCGGCCGAGATCGGGCTCTGCCCGACCCGGCCACGGATGCCGTCAGTACCGAAGTACCTGCGGCCTGCCATCACGCCACCTCCGGCGCCGGCTGGCGGCCGAGCATGGCGAGCAGATCGGACAGGCGATCACGCATTTCACGGCGGTCACAGATCTGGTCGATGGCCCCGTGTTCCAGCAGGAACTCGGAGCGCTGGAAGCCTTCGGGCAGCTTCTCGCGCACGGTCTGCTCGATCACGCGCGGGCCGGCGAAGCCGATCAGCGCCTGCGGTTCGGCGATGTTGATGTCGCCCAGCATGGCGAACGATGCCGACACACCGCCGGTGGTCGGGTGGGTCAGCACCGAAATGTACGGCAGGCCCGCTTCGCGCAGCTTGCCCAGGGCAGCCGAGGTCTTGGCCATCTGCATCAGCGAGAACAGGCCTTCCTGCATGCGCGCGCCGCCGCTGGCGGAGAAGCACACGTAGGGCGCACCGATCTCGACGGCGGTTTCGGCCGCCAGCGCGAAGCGCTCACCGACCACCGAACCCATCGAGCCGCCCATGAAGGCGAAATCGAAGGACGAGGCAACCAGCGGGCGACCCTTGAGCAGGCCGCGCATGGCGATCAGCGCGTCGTACTCGCCGGTGTTCTTCTGCGCGATCTTGATGCGCTCGCTGTACTTCTTCTGGTCCTTGAACTTGAGCAGGTCGGTCGGGCCCAGGCGCGCCGCGATCTCGGTGGTGCTGTCGGCGTCGAACAGGGCCGCCAGGCGGGCACGGGCGCGGATCGCCATGTGGTGACCGCACTTCGGGCAGACCTCCAGGTTCTCTTCCAGCTCGGGGCGGTACAGCGCGCTGCCGCAGCTGCTGCACTTTTCCCACAGGCCCTCGGGGACGCTGCGCTTCTTGCTGGGGGTGTTGTCGGTGCGGATGCCGGACGGCATCAACTTGCTGAGCCAACTCATGCGGGAGGACACTTCCGTTCAGGGCGGCCCGGGGGCCGCAAAGGCGGACAGTCTAGCTCCGCTGCCCCCGCCCGTGCACCCCTTGCGGAGCACGGGCCGGCAGGAAAAAACCATGCTGGGACGTACGTTTAGCGCGGCAACGCCGCGCGGGTAGCGCCATGTCGGTAGTGCCGGCCGCTGGCCGGCAACCCTTGGCGCGTGGCCGGCAACCCGTGGCGCATGCGTGGGTCACGCGTCCAGCGCCTGCCGCAGCGGGGCCAGGAAGGCGCCCGCGCGCTGGGCGGCTTCAGCGACCGAGGCGGCATCGGCCAGCGCCGCCACCAGGGCACTGCCGACCACCACGCCATCGGCCTGGCGGGCCATGGCGGCGGCGCTGGCGGCATCCTTGATGCCGAAGCCGGCCACCACCGGCACGCTGGCGCGCGCGCGCAGGGCCTGCAGCCGTGCACTGGCAGCATCGCTGTCCAGGCGCTCGGACGCGCCGGTGACCCCGGCGAAGCTGACGTAGTAGAGGTAGCCCCGGGCCAGTGCAAGCAGCTTGTCGGCGCGCGCCTCGCTGGTGGTCGGCGAGGCCAGCAGGACCAGCGCCAGACCGGCGGCATCGAAGGCCTGCTGCGCTTCGCCGGCTTCTTCCGGCGGCAGGTCCACCAGCAGCACACCGTCCACGCCGGCCTTGACCGCGTCCGCCGCGAAGGCAACGTAGCCGTGGATCTCCACCGGGTTGAGGTAGCCCATCAGCACCACCGGGGTCTGCGCATCACGTTCACGGAACTGCGCCACCGCCTGCAGCACATAGCGGCTGCCGGCACCACGGGCCAGCGCGCGTTCGGAACTGCGCTGGATGGTCGGGCCATCGGCCATCGGATCGGAGAACGGCACGCCCAGTTCGATCACATCGGCGCCGGCCTCGACCAGCGCATGCATGACCGGCACGGTCGCCTCCAGCGACGGATCGCCAGCGGTGATGAACGGGATCAGCGCCTTGCGCTGCTGCTCGCGCAGGCGCTGGAAACAGGCATCGAGTCGGGATACGGACATGTCAGGTACATCCTTCGATCAGGTCAACGGCGCCACTGGCGCCCCAGTACATTCGGGAAACGGTGCCGTCGACGATCTCCACGCGGATCGCCAGGTCGGAACCAGGGTCCTGCCAGAGCAGGGTTTCGCCGGCTTCGGCATCGTCACCGTAGGGCCGCGCGATGGTGCCCCGTGGCAGCCGCTGCAGCGCCTGCGCGCGCGGCATGTCAAGGCGCAGGCCGAACGGCCCGGGCTGCACCACCACCTGGCCCGAGTCGTCGATGGGGGCCAGGTCGAAGCGCACCACGTCGCCGTCCTGCACCATCATCGCCACGCCTTCGGGCAGCGTGCCGCGCTCGTAATACTCGCAACGCCCGGCCGTGGCCTCGCCCAGCCCGGCCGAATGCCACTGCGCCTCGTCCTGCAGTTCGCTGAAGGGCTGGCCGATCAGCACCTCGCCCGCATGGTCCAGCGCGACCGAGACCACTGCAGGGGCGGTTTCGTCATCGGCATCGCTGTCGGCGGCGGGCGCCGATGCATCCTCGATGGGACGATGCGCGGCGTCATCATCGTTGCTGGCCACCTGGCGTGCCGGGGCAATCGCTGCAGGCGATGCCGGCGCGGGCGCCAGCACCGGCGGATCGGGTGGCGTGCAGCCCCCCAGCCCCACCGCCAGCACCAGCGCGCCACCATGGCGCAGCATGTAGTTCACAGCACCAGGCCTTCGCGCGCCGCGATGGTGTGCACGTCCTTGTCGCCACGGCCGGACAGGTTGCACAGCACGATCTGGTCGCGCGGGCGTTCGCGTGCCAGCTTGATGGCCTGGGCCAGCGCATGGCTGGATTCCAGTGCCGGCAGGATGCCTTCGGTATGCGCCAGCAGGTGGAAGGCCTGCAGGGCTTCTTCGTCGGTGATGCCCAGGTAACGTGCACGGCCGCTGTCGGCCAGGAAGGCGTGCTCCGGGCCGACGCCGGGGTAATCCAGGCCGGCCGAGACCGAATGGGTCTCGATGATCTGGCCATCGTCGTCGCACAGCACGTAGGTGCGGTTGCCGTGCAGCACGCCGGGGCGGCCGGCGGCGATGGAGGCGGCGTGGCGACCGGTATGGATGCCGTCACCGGCCGCTTCGGCGCCGAAGATCTCGACCTGGCGGTCGTTGAGGAAAGCATGGAACAGGCCGATGGCGTTGCTGCCGCCGCCGACGCAGGCGGTGATCGCATCGGGCAGGCGGCCGTACTCGGCCAGCATCTGTTCGCGTGCTTCGCGGCCGACGATGGCGTTGAAGTCACGCACCATGCGCGGGTACGGGTCCGGGCCTGCGACGGTGCCGATGATGTAGAAGGTGTCCTGCACGTTGGTCACCCAGTCGCGCATCGCTTCGTTGAGCGCGTCCTTCAGGGTGGCCGAACCGGAAGTGACCGGCACAACCGTCGCGCCCAGCAGCTTCATGCGGTAGACGTTGATCTTCTGCCGCTCGATGTCGGTAGCGCCCATGTAGACGACGCATTCCAGGCCCAGGCGCGCGGCGACGGTTGCACTGGCCACGCCGTGCTGGCCGGCGCCGGTCTCGGCGATGATGCGTTTCTTGCCCATCCGCGCGGCCAGCAGGGCCTGGCCGATGGTGTTGTTGATCTTGTGCGCGCCGGTGTGGTTCAGGTCCTCGCGCTTGAGCAGGATCTGCGCGCCGCCGACGTGGTCGCTGAGGCGCTCGGCGTGGTAGATCGGGCTCGGCCGGCCCACGTAATGGGCCAGGTCGCGGTCGTAGGCCTGCTGGAATGCAGGGTCCTGGCGGGCCTGGTCATAGGCCTGGGCCAGTTCCTGCAGCGGGCCGACCAGGGTTTCGGCGACGAAACTGCCGCCGTAGCGACCGAAGTGGCCCTGGGCATCCGGGAAGGCGTGGTAGTCGGCAATGGGGGAGGCAGACATGGAAGCGACCGCTGGTTCGAGACAGGTTGATACTCTAGCGCACGGATGATGACCGGAATATCGATATTATCTGGCATGTATCGTCAGGAAATCTCACATGAGCACCTCCCTGCTGCCACCCCTCAATGCCCTGCGTGCCTTCGAGGCCACCGCCCGCCTGGGCGGCGTGGGCCGCGCTGCACAGGCCCTGCACGTCACCCATGGTGCGGTGAGCCGGCAGCTGAAACTGCTGGAAGACCACCTGGGCCTGCCGCTGTTCCAGCGTGCCGGGCGCGGGCTGCGCTTGACCGAGGCCGGGCAGCGCCTGCACGCGGCCTGCGGCGAGGCCTTTGCCGGCATCGAGGGCTGCGTGCGTGAACTGCGCCAGCCGGCACGATCACCGGCATTGGTGCTGGGCTGCAGTGGCAGCGTGCTGGCGCGCTGGATGATTCCGCGGCTGCCGGCATTGCAGGCCGCCCTGCCCGGGGTGAACCTGCAATGGTCGGCGCTGGACGGCGCGTTCACCGAGGCGCAGGCCGCGCTGGACGCCGTCCTGCTGCTGGCGCAGGGGCCGTGGCCGCGCGGCTGGCAGATACGCGAGCTGGCCCCGGAACGAGTGGGCGTGGTGGTGGCGCCCTCGCACCCCGCCGCGCAGCGGCTGCGCCATGTGCCGCCCGATGCGCTGCTTCACGAAACACTGCTGCACACCAGCTCGCGCCCGCAGGCATGGCCGGCGTGGGCACAGGCGCACGGGCTGGACCCGGCCCGGTTGCAGATGGGCACCGGCTTCGAGCACCTGTACTACCTGCTGGAAGCGGCGGTTGCCGGGCTGGGGCCGGCGATCGCGCCGGAGCCGCTGGTGGCCGAGGATCTGGCCGCCGGACGCCTGATCGCGCCGTGGGGGTTTTCCGCCACGGGCGGGTTCTGGGTGCTGGCGCGCCCCGATGGCCCGGCCGACCCGCGCGTGGATGCACTGGCCGACTGGGCGATGGAGCAGCTGTAGCGTCGAGCTTGCTCGACTGCATTTGCGCCAGTCGAGCAAGCTCGACTCTACCAAGCACCAAGCACGTCGAGCACGCCCGACGTTACCGGCATGATTCGCGCCGTCGCCTCTTCAGGGGGCGGTGGGGGCCGCCAGGCGCTGCTGCAGATCCTCGCGCAGGCGCGACAGTTCAACTTCAGCCTGCTGGCGCTGCTGCATGCCCTCGCGATGGATGCTGCGCACTTCCTCGACCGTGGCGATCAACTGGTCATGCACATGACGCAGCGTGGCCACGTCGATCACGCCGCGCTGGTTGCTGCGCGCCGTATCCACCGAAGACTGGCGCAGCAGGTCGGCATTGCGTCGCATCATCTCGTTGGTCGCATCGTCGATGGCCGTGGACAACTCGACCGCGGCCTTCTGCTCGCCCAGCGAAAGCTGGATGGCGAACTGGCGCTTCCACGACGGGATGGTGATCTCGCGCACCGTGTTGAACTTTTCGATCAACTGCAGCGCGTTGGCCTGGATCAGGCGGATCATCGGCAGCGACTGATCGGCCGCATGCTGCATAAGCTGCAGGTCGGAGACGCGCTTTTCGATCAGGCGGATCGCATTGTCGACCTCGCTCTGGCGGATGCGCTGCTGCGGATCCTCACTGCCCTGCCCCGCCAACTGCTCGGTCTGCAGCTCGGCCAGGCGCTGCTTGCCGGCAGCGGCGTACAGGCCCAGCGCATGGCGCTCCTCCCGCACGATCTCGTGCATGCGGTCGAACTCGCCCACACGCTTGCCCATCAGCGCCTGCTGCACGCCCACATCGCCCAGCAACTGCTCGATCTGCGCATTGGTATCGCTGAACTTCTGTACCAGTTCCCCCTTGGACACGCGCAGGCGATCGATCAGGCCACCGATCACCGGCACCTTGGAACGCTGGGCGAATCCATCGAGTTTCAGGCTGCGGGCGATGCGCACCACTTCGCCCAGCTTGTCACCGCTGGCATCGAGGTCACGGTTGCGTACCTGGTCCAGCAGCTGGCTGGAAAACGCCGCGGTGCGCGATGCCGCTTCGCGACCGAAGACCTGCAGGTTGCCCGGACGCAGGTCGTCCAGTTCCCTGCGGATCTCGGCGATGCGTGGCAGGTCCTCGGCCACCAGGCCCAATGCCTGCAGCGCGCCATCGTCGAGAGCGGAAGGGGTGGCCGTGGCGGGCACGAGGGTGCCCGGGTGCTGGCTGTCCTGGGTCATCGGGCAGTCTCCTTGCAGTTGGGTAAGCGGCAACGGCGGCCGGCTCAGCGCAGTCTAGCCTGAGCCGCCGCAACCTCGTCATCGATCTGTGCATGCAGCGCGGCCACCTGCCCGGCACGGACGGCGCCGGTCGCGGCCTGCGCGGCCAGTGCAGCCTGCCGCCACGCCGGCAGCAGGACATCGTGGATACGGGCGAAGCGCTGCAGCAGCACCTCGTCCTGGTCCTGCAGCAGCTGCCATTGCCCGGCGTCGATGCGCCGCAGCGCCGCCAGGCGCTGCAGGTGGTCGATGCGGGGCGCCAGCGCGGCCTGGCCGCCGTCTTCAAGCATCGGCAGCCAGGCTGCGGCGGCATCCGCCCAGGCCTGCAGGGCGTCTGCGGCCTGCTCCGCTGCGCGGATGGCGGTGGCACGCGGCGCCATCTGCTGCTGCAGCTGGTGCGCCTGCTCGCGCGCCTGAAGGGCGAGCACCCCCAACTGCGCCTGCAACCCGCGCCCTTCTGCTTCACGTTCCACATCGCGGCCCAGCAGGCGGCCCCACCAGCTTTCCTGGCGGCGCAGGCGCGCCGGATCGGCCGCCTGCAGGGCCAGCGCAATGCGTGCGAGCGCCGAGACCAGTCCGTCGCCGGCCGCCTCGGGCAATGCCACGTCGCGCGCCGCCAGCGCCTGCAGCAACGGCGCGCCGTAGTCGGCCAGCTGTGCGACATCGACCGTGTCCGGCCGTTGCGGCTCTGGCAGCGGCGCAGCGTCGGTCATGGCAACGGCGGCGGCATCGGTGTGCTGTCAGCCGACCCACCGTCGGCGGCATCCGCCGGCAGCGACTCGCCGTAGAAATGGCGCATCAGCGCTTCATCCAGCGCGCGCTCCTCCGGCGTGCTGGCCCGGCGCACGCGCGGACGACGCACTGCGGTGGCACTGTTGCCAGCCGCACCTTCAACCTGCTGCCGCGCCCACCCGGCGAACGCGGCCAGGGTCTGCGACACCTGCGCCTGTTGTGCCTGCGAGGCAGCCAGCAGCTGCACCAACGGCGCCAGCCCGGCCTGCAGATCGTCGGCCAGCGGCGTGGCCGCTGCACTGGGCGCAGCGATCGCCACCGGCTCGGCGACCGGGACCGGTGCGGCCGCCGCCGGGCGCACCTCGGCCAGGCGCTGCAGGGCTTCAAGCAACGCGGGCCAGGGTGCCGGCTCCGCCGCGGAAACCGGCGCGGGCGGCGGCGGCAGCTGCAGGGCCGTGGCGATGTCGGCCAGCTGTGCGACCACACGCCCACCGACATCGCTGTCGTCGGCACCCATGGCCTTGTTGCGCAGGAAATCTCGCTTGATCTGCGCCCAGCGCTGCGCCTGCGCGTCGTCCAGCACACCGCGCAGCTCGCCCAGCTTCAGCAGGTTCTCCTCGGCCCCGGTGGTCAGCAGCTGCGCCTCGCCCAGGTAGTGGTCGGAGATCAGCTGCTGCAGCTCGTCCTCGTTCATCACCGGCGAGATTTTCTCGGCCAGCTTGTTCATGTTGCGGTAGCTGCCCTGCAGGCGGAACGGCGGCTCGGTGCGGTAACGATCATCCTGTGCGGCGCTGGCGATGTACTGCTGGTTGACCCGGTAGACCACATCGCGCACGCGCAGCATGCGCTGCAGGGTGGCGGTGATCTCGTTGATCTCCGCACCGCTGTAGGCGTGACTGAGCCCGTTGGTGGACACGTCCTTGCCCATCGCCCGGTCGACCAGCAGGTACAGATCGGCCATGTCACGGGTGGCCAGCGGTGCCAGTACCGGGTTGGACGTCAGGCTGTTCTCGATGTAGCTGAGCGTGAACGCAGCTTCCATGCCCCCCAGCACATCGCCGAGGTTGTAGATGTCGGCACGGTTGGCCAGCATGTCCGGAATCTTGAACACCTCGCCGGACTCGGTATACGGGTTGCCGGCCATCACCACGCAGAACTTCTTGCCACGCATGTCGTACGTGCGCGTGCGGCCACGCCACACGCCTTCGATGCGGCGGGTGCCATCGCACAGGGAGATGAACTTCTGCAGGAACTCGGGATGGGTGTGCTGGATGTCGTCGACATACAGCATGGTGTTGTTGCCCATCTCCAGGGCCAGGTTGAGCTTTTCCAGCTCCTGCCGCGAGGTGGCGTCGGGCGCCTGTTCCGGGTCCAGCGAGCGCACGTCGTGGCCCAGCGCCGGGCCGTTGATCTTCATGAAGACCAGGCCCAGCCGGTGTGCCACGTATTCCATCAGCGTGGTCTTGCCGTAGCCCGGTGGCGAAATCATCATCAGCAGGCCCATCAGGTCGCTGCGCTTGTTCTCGCCCACCGTGCCCATCTGCTTGGCCAGGTTGTCGCCGATGACGCCGAGGTAGACGTCGTTGATGAGCTTGTTGCGGACGAAGGAGGACAGCGGCCGCGCCTTGAATTCGGACAGGCGCAGGGTCTGCCGCTCGCGGTTGATGATGCCCTGGCGCACGGCCTGGTAGGCGTGGAATGCGGGCACGAACTGCTGCACGTGTGCCTGCAGGCGGGCCAGGAAATCATCCAGCGACAGCGCCAGCGTGCCCTGCTGGATGCGCGGATGCTCACCCAGCAGGCCGCTCACCTCCACCCGCAGCGTGGCATCACTGGCGCGGGTGCGCAGCTGGCGCTGCACCATCAACAATGCGGCAGCCTCGTCGACGTAACCGGCATGGGCGGCATGGGCCGGCAGCCGGCCCAGCGCGCGCAGCCACTGCCCGGCCAGCGCCCAGCGCAGCGACAGCGGATCCTGCCCGCGCTGCAGCGCGCGTTCCAGCGCCTCGCGCTGCCCGGCCTGCTCAAGCTGCTGCTGCAGTGCTTCCAGCAGCGCCAGCGCATGCCGGCTGCTGGCAAACACCGGGTCACCGGCGCCCAGTTCGTCCGCCAGGTAGGCGGCCGCACCTTCGATCGCGGCGGCGTCGAACGGCAGCGCCTGCGCCTGCACGAACGCTTCCAGGGCAACAGCCATTTCCGCGCGCAGCGCCTGACGGCCCTCGTCGGACCCGAACAGGCGAGCGATGGCATCGGCACCGGCCTGGCGGGCCGGCCACTGCGCCACGGCTTCGTTGCGCTGCTCGGCCGCCCAGAACAGCAGGGCCAGTGCACGCACATGTGGCGCGTGGCGCAAGGTGCCCGCCGACTGCTGCAGGGGCAGCAGTGCGCGCAGGATCAGCGCGGCATCGTGATCGTGGATGCCGCGTTCGTAGCCTTCGCGGTACCGCGGTGCGGCGAAGGCGCGTACGCGCTGGTCCAGCGCGGCCGGATCCGCTACTTCGTGCTGCAGCTGGGCCAGGTCCAGCCCATCCTGTCCGGCCTGCGCAGCCAGCAGCAGGCTGCCGGCCAGATATTCACCGCGGTAGATCGCTTCGGATTCCGAATCCAGCGTCACCGGCCAGAACGGTTTGAGCGCATCCAGTTCCGGGTCGTGCAGGGTTTCCAGGAAATCGGTGCCGGTGAGGTGGATGGCCAGCGTGTCGCCGCGCGGCAGCAGGGTCAGGTCCAGCGTCTGGGTGTTGACGCTGAAGCGGTGGCGCGGCCCGAGCCGGACCACGTTGCCACCGGCTTCATAGAGGTCACTGCGGTCGCGCAGCTGGCGCACCGCCTGGTCACGCACGCCCTTCAGGCGCGCTTCGATGTCGTCGGCCTTGACGTTGTCGCGCAACGCGCGCAGCCGCTCGGCCAGTTCGCGCAGCTTGAGGATCAGCGGATCGCCGGCAAAGAACGCGTTGAGTTCATCGGCGCTGGCAAAGCGCTCGGTGCGCTTGGCCAGCCCATCCAGGATGCGGTTGGCTGCATCGAGCACCGACCGCGCCTTGCGCTGGCGGTCGTCCAGCAGCGCCTGCTTGTGCGTCTCGAACGCCTCGACCAGTTCCTCGCGCTTGCTGAGGATGTCGCCGAGGAACTGCTCGTGCTCACCGAACTGGCTTTCCAGCTCTTCCAGCTGCACCAGCAGGCGCGACAGCTGTTCGTCGGCCTTCTCCGGGTCGCTGGCCATCGCCAGCGCACTGGTGATGGACTGCGAGAACAGCGCGAACTGCGCGGCGAACTGGGCCACGGCCTCGGCCGAACCCAGGGTGCGTCGGCGCTGTTCGGCGCGCGTGCGCGCCTGGTTCAGCCGGCCATACAGCGCCGAAATCGACTCGACCACGCGGGTGCGCGCCGTGGCATCGTCCACCTTCAGCCCGGCCATCAGCTCGGACAGCATGTCCAGGTCGGCAGCCATGCCGCGCATGCCGTCCAGCTGCTCGTCCAGCAGGCGCGCGCTGCTGGCCTGCTGGGCAGCTTCATCCAGGGCCTGCAGGCGGCTGCCCAGCGGTGCCAGTGCGGCATCGCCGGCCAGGAAGGTGCCGGTCGCGGCACCGACGCGGTCCTGTGCCTGCACCAGCTCGGCGGCCATGGCTTCGATGCGGGCGGTGTCGATGTAGCGCAGCTCGCGCAGGGTCAGCAGGCGCCCGCGCAGCGCGGTGATGTCGTTGAGTGCTTCGACGAAGGCTTGGACCTCGTTCCAGTTCTGCGGCTGCAGCCGGCCCAGCAGTGCCTTGTAGGTCGCCTCGGCCTCGACCATCGCCTGTGCCGACTGCTCGCGGATGGACTGGACCTTTTCGTACTCATCGAGCACGGACTCGCCGGTGGCACTGATCTGCCGCAGCAGTGCCTCGGCGCCATCACAGGCCTCGTCGCCCAGCCAGTGGTGTGCGTCGAACAGGCGGCGGGTGTCGGCCACCAGGCGCTGGTAGCGCTGCACCGACACATCCTCGCCTTCGATCTCGCGGGCCAGGTTGTACAGATTGGAAATGCCCCGCACCAGCTCGGCATTGCCGATGCGGCCCATGAAGGTGTTGCCGGGCGGGCGGCTGGCAGCGAACTCGTCACTGCTGAACGGGGTCTGCCACACCTGCATCGGATGGATGCGGGTGGGTTCGACGCCCTCGGCATGGAACAGCACCATGCGCCCGTCCTGCATGAAGGCGTAACCGTGGCCGAACACGGGGTTCTGCAGCACGCGCTGGATGGTGTTGTAGACGAACAGCGCAGAACGCCCACCTTCCCGCTCGTAGAAGATGTACAGCACGTCTTCGCCGTTGGGCGAGCGGATGCTGCGCTTGAACTGCATGCCTGCCATCGAGGCGTCGAAGGCCTTGTGTTCGCCGCCCTGCAGGTAATAGCCACCGGGGAAGATCACGCCGTGGTCTTCCGGCAGCTGCACGCAGGCCTGGACGATGGCGTCGTTGCGCACGATGTCGCCGGTGAGGGTGTTGTAGATCAGGCCGCGCCACAGGGTTTCGCGGTAGGGCAGCACCTTCAGCAGCAGCAGCGAACCGACACGGGCGAACTCGAACTGGGCGTCGTCCAGCGACTGGGTGCTGTCCTCCACCGGCTCGCTGTAGATGCCCTGCCCGGTTTCGGTGTTGTTCTCGACCTTGATGGTCAGGTCACCACCGGTCGTTTCCACGAACAGGGTGTCGAGGATGTTCAGATGCGAATGCCGACCGTTGACCGCGAGATCGCGGGTGGCCTTGGTCCATTCAAAATCGAACGGCGGCGGCAGTGCGATATCGCGTTCGCCGCGCGCATCGAGGTAGGTCAGTTCGCCTTCGCGGGACATCGCCCAGCGGAACACGCGCACGTCACTGCTGCGCTCACCGATCTGGAACGAGGCCAGCAGCTTGTCGCCCACCACGATCAGCTGCAGCAGGCGCGCATGCTTGTAATAGGCGTACAGCTCGTTGAAATCGTGCACGAAACCGGGCTGGTCGAGGAAGCTGCCCTTCAGCTCCAGCGACGCGACGTCGTATCCCTCCTTGCCCTGCACCAGCCGGTACAGGCCGAACACATCCTCGATGCGGGTGTGGGTCTTGAGCCCGATGAACACGTTGTAGCCGAACAACAGGCGGTCGGGCCCGACCTGGACGATGTCACGGCCGACGCAGTTGTTCTCGCTGCGGATACGGAAGCGGCCGACCACCTCCAGCCGGCTGTCGCCGAATTCCGCCAGGCGCTGGCGGTTGAGCGTCTCGGCCAGCGCCTGCAGGCGCTGGCCCTGTTCGCCCAAGCGGCGGCGCAGGACTTCGTAGGCACCGCCCTGGGCAACCGCCTGGTCGACGGTGTTGCCGCCGGCCTCCGGCGCGGTGGTTTCGGCGGACGGATGGGTTTCAGACATCAGCAGGCTTCCGGCTCACGGACGGCCGGCCGTGGTTGCGGCCGGCACGGGCGGGCGATGGCCGGATGGCCACCGCCCGATGCATCAACGGGCGCTGTCGACCACGGCGGCCGACACCGTCGGCGCCGCATCGGCATCCTCGGCGATCTGCCGCGGAGCCGGTTCGGCCACGGCCACGCCCAGGTAGCGCTGCATCAGCTCCTGCACGATCGGGCTCTTGCCGGCGAAGCCTTCAATCGACTTGCCCAGCGACACGGCCTTGACCAGATTCTCGAACATGCCGCCGTCGCCGCCGACCAGATCGATGTCGGCATTGCGCAGCGCGCTGGCAATGACGTTGGCGTTCTCGCGGGAGACTTCCTTGCCGGCCTCGATGGAGGCGAGCGCCTGCTTCAGGCTGTTGTCCAGCATCATGCGGAACTCTTCGTGGCCACGTGCCTGGTCGCTCAGCGAGGCGATGGCCTCGAACTTGCGCACCAGGCCCTCGGCTTCGGCCAGCAGCTTCTTCTGCACCACGCCGGCTTCGGCGTTGCCCAGCGATTCGGTGGCGGTGGCGCGGGCCAGGCCCATCTTCTCTTCGCCCTGCGCCTGTGCCTGCAGCGTCTCGGCCAGCACGCGGGCCTCGTTGCTGCCCTGCTTCAGGGTGGCATCGGCCTTGGCTTCGATCACGCGGGCTTCGGCAATACCGACCTTTTCGATGGCCAGCGCCGAGGCTTCACGGACCTGCGCTTCGGCCAGGCCGGGTGCGGCCTGTTCGGCACGGAACGCATCGGCCAGCAGGCGCTTGGCCTCGGCCTGCTTGCCGGCCGCTTCGTGCTCGGCCTGGGCCAGCGTGGTCAGTTCCACCGCGCGGTGCTTGGAGGCGGTCTCGCGTGCCTGGGCTTCCTTCACTTCGCGCACCAGCGCTTCCTGCGCCTTGGCTTCGGCTTCCAGGATCAGCACCTGCTTCTGGCGGTCGGCTTCGGAGACTTCGCGCACTTCCTTGATGCGTTCTTCTTCCTGGGCCACGGTCTTGTCGATGGAGATGCGTTCGCGGGTGATGTTGGCCACATCCATCTTGCCCTGCTCGACCACCTTGTCGCGCTCCACGCCCTGCAGCTGCACTTCGCGGTCGGTGGTGACCTGCTCCAGCTGGCGGGCACGTTCCACCCGCTCGGCTTCGATGGCCACCGCGCGCTGGCGGTTCTGCTCGGCCACTTCCACTTCGCGCAGGCGGTTCTGGTCGCGGATCTCGATCAGCTGCTGGGCTTCGATGCGGGCATTTTCGGACAGCTGGCGCTGTTCTTCCTGCACCTTGGCGGTCTCGGCTTCCTCGCGGGCGCGGATGGTTTCGATCTCGCGCTTCTGCCGCGCCTCGGCCTCGGCCTGCTGGCGTTCCAGGGCCAGCAGTGCTTCGCGGGCCTCGACGTTCTTCTTGGTGATGGCGAGCTTCTCGTTCTGCTCCAGCTCGTTGGTCACCACGTTCTGCGCGGCCGTCAGTTCGGTGATCTTGCGGATGCCCTGCGCGTCGAGGATGTTGAACTGGTCCAGCAGCGACTTCGGGGTCTGTTCCAGATAGTCGATGGCCACGTCTTCCAGCACATAGCCGTTCAGATCGTTGCCGATGACGGCGATGATCTCGTCGCGGAACTCCTGGCGCTTCTCGAACAGTTCGGTGAAGTCGAACTTCTTGCCGACCGTCTTCAGCGCTTCGGAGAACTTGGCATTGAACAGTTCATCCACCGCGTGCTTGTCCGAGGCACGGTCGGCGCCGATGGCCTTGGCCACGCGCAGCACGTCGGCCTGGGTTTCGTTGACCCGCAGATAGAAGGCCACGGCGATGTCGGCACGCATGTTGTCGCGGCAGATCAGGCCTTCCTTGCCGCGGCGGTCGATCTGCAGGGTGATCAGGCTGATGCGCATCAGCTCGGCGCGGTACAGCACCGGGATGATGAGTGCACCGGTGAAGTGCACCTTGGGCGTGGCACTCATGTCGTTGACGATCAGGGCCACGCCCTGGTCGACCTTGCGGTAGAAGGCCTTGAACAATCCCGCCAGGCCCAGCAGCAGGCCTACAACGACGATGATCCCGATCAGGAAGGGGGCCGCGCCAGCGAAACTCATCAGTGATTCTCCTTGTTGCCCGGAAGCAGGTTGTCCTGGAAATCGAGGGCGACCGCATCAGCGCGGACCACCCGGTAGTAGTGCTGTTCGGCCACGTGCTCGACCAGCACGATGCGCTCTCCACGCTGCAGCTCGATGTCGCTGCGCACCTGGAGCACCAGCCCGGCGCCGCCGTCGTCCACGTTGGCGTGGCCGCTGCGGGCGTCCACCCTGGGCGAGGCGACGATGCCCACCCGGCCCAGCAGGGATGCCTGCGCGACCGGCTGCAGCCGCTGCAGGAACTGGCGGATGGGCCGCAGCAGCAGCGCGGTGAGCGGCACCGCCGGCAGCGGCGCGAGCACCGCCACCAGCGTGCCGAAACCCCAGCGCAGCAGGTCCGGGAGCGGCAACAGTACGAACAGATGGATGAAGTAGGTCAAGGCCCAGCCGAAGAACCCCAGCAGGGTGACCACGACCATGACCGGCACACCGCCCAGCCCGAAGCGCTGCAGCAGGGCTGACAGGCCGCTGAGGTCGCTGCCGCCATCCAGGGCACCGTCGGCGCCGAGATCGCCGAAACCGTCATCGACCAGGCCAAATGCGGCAAGCCCCCAATAGACCAGCGATACCGCCAGCACGATGCTGTACGGCAGGGTCGGGTAACCGAACACGACGGTGAGGAATTCCTGCATCGCTTTGCCTTCCCGGGCTGTGGGCGCGTGGTGCCCGTTCGGAATCCGCCGGAGGCGGTTCCGTCGATCCCACCAGGGCCTTCATGGCCATGGCTTCCCTTCCATCCTATGTGAAGAGGACGTGCAGGGACAAATGTGAAGACGCGTGCCGCCCGCAGGCGGTCACGCGTTCGAGGTCATGCCGGGGTCATTCCAGCACGGTGCAGTCGGCACTGCGGACCTCTTCGACGAACGTGCGCATCTTGTAACCATCCTTGATGCCGGGCTCGCTCTCGATGCCGCTGGAGACATCCACACCCCACGGCAGCGTCGCCAGGATCGCTTCCTTCACGTTTTCCGGGTTCAGCCCGCCGGCAAGCAGGAACGGGCGGTGCAGGCCCGTCGGGATGCGGGTCCAGTCGAAGGCCACGCCGGTACCGCCACCGCCACCCGGCGCGTGGCTGTCGAACAGGAAGCCGGCCGCGCTGGGATAGCGCAGCTGCAGGGTGCGCGCGTTGACCTCTTCGCGCCCCCCCATGGCGATGGCTTTCAGATACGGCATGTTGAAGCTGCGGCAGAAGCTTTCATCTTCTTCGCCATGGAACTGCAGCAGGGTCGGACGCACGGTGCGCAGCACCTCACGCACTTCTTCCTTGCTGTTGTTGCGGAACAGGGCGACCACATCCACCATCGGCGCGATCGCCTGGCGCATTGCGCGGGCTTCGGCCGGCGCCACCCGCCGGCTGCTTTCACGGGCAAAGATGAAACCCACCGCGTCCACGCCCAGTTCGCCGGCCAGGCGCACATCGCCCGCGCGGGTCATGCCACAGAACTTGATGCGGGTACGGTAGTAGGAGCGGCTCATAAAGTGACCTCGGCAGGCAGTTGCCAGTTGTCGGGGTACAGCGGCCCCAGGAACACCAGCCCTTGCGGAGGTGCAGTGGGGCCGGCAACGGTTCGGTCGCGTCCTGCCAGCAGCTCGGCGATCCATTCCACCGGTTTCTCGCCGCTGCCAACCAGGATCAGCGAACCGACGATATTGCGGACCATGTGATGAAGGAATGCATTGCCTCGTACGGCCACCTCGATGACCTCGCCCTGCCGGCTCACCTGCAGTGCCTGCACTTCACGCCGCGCATGCAGCGCCTGGCACTGTACCGAGCGGAAGGCGCTGAAGTCGTTCTCGCCGAGCAGGGCCTGTCCGGCGGCGTGCATGAGGGTCTCGTCCAGTGCACGCCGCTCCCAGCTCAGGGTCTGCCGGTCCAGTGCCGGACGCACCTCGCGGTTGAGCAGGCGGTAGCGGTAACGGCGGGCCCGCGCCGAGAAACGGGCATGGAAATCGTCGGCCACCGGCACGCACCAGCGTACGGCGATCGAGCGCGGCAGGCGGGTGGTGGTGCCGAGCATCCAGGCGCGCGGGTCGCGCACCACGTCGGTGTCGAAATGCACGACCTGGCACTGTCCGTGCACGCCGGCATCGGTGCGGCCGGCACAGACCACCTGCAGCGGCGTATCGGCCACCGATGAAAGGGCGTGCTCCAGGCTGGCCTGGACGCTGGGTCCGCCTTCGCCCAGGTTCTGCCACCCCCTGAATTCGCTGCCGTCATATTCGACGCCGAGCGCGTAACGCATGTGCTGCTACCTCGATGTTGCGGGTGGCGCGGCGCTCAGGCCGGGTCGCGTTCGGACCAGACCGCCAGTTCGTTGCCACCGGGCTCGACGAACTGGAAGCGGCTGCCACCAGGGAAAGAGAAAACGGGCCGGACGATCTGCCCACCGGCCGCACGGACGGCCGCTTCGACCGGTGCCAGCTGATCGGCATACAGCACCAGCAGCGGCGCGCCGGTCTCGGCACGCTGCGGCTGGCCACGGAAGAAGCCGCCCTGCAGACGGCCATCGTCGAAGGCGGTGTAGTCCTCGCCATAGTCGACGAAGGACCAGCCGAACACGGCCTCGAAGAAGGCGCGGCTGGCCGCCGGATCGGTCGAGGCGAATTCGACGTAGTCGATGCGGTTGTCACGGGTCATGGGCAGCGCCTCCGGTCCTGGGGTCAGTCCAGCCGGGCGAGCAGTTCGCGCGCCTGGGCCTGGCAATGCACGTCGCCGTCGGTGGCGACTTCCTCCAGCAGGGTGCGCGCGGTCTGCGCATCCCCCAGATCCAGGTAGGCGATGGCCAGTTCCAGGCGCTCCTGGCCCGGGCGCGGGGCCCAGTCGTGGCCGCTGGATTCATGGGTCGGCGCCGCATCGTCCGCGGCTTCCGCCGCAGGCGTCGCATCGTCCACCGGTTCGGCCGGCAGATCGAACACGCCCCGGAATTCCGGCTGCTGCTCTGCATGCAGGGCGTAATCGGGCACGCTGGATTCGTTGGCAGGCCCAGCGGCCTGGTCGGTCGGTTCCGGCGCGGCGGGCTCAGGCTCGGGCTCGTCCCAGCGCGGCGCGTCGCTCACCGCCGGCGGCAGTTCGACGCCCTCGTCGGTGACCAGTGCGCCCACCTGCCAGGATGCCTCGGGTGCTTCAGCGACCTCGTTCCCGGGTGCAAGCGGCGCGGGTTCGGCCTTTTCGGCCTGCTCCGGGTGGAGGGGCGGCTGAGCGGAGTGATCTTCTTCGACGGCCCAGGCCGGCATCGCAGGTTCCTGTCGGCCGTCCTCCTCGTGACCAGCGGACCACGACGACTGCTCGGCCAGCGAATCCAGCGCGGCGCCCGCAGGCACCGCAGCGGCCAGGGCAACGGCATCGCCCTCCTCGCGCAGTGGCGGCAGCGGTGAAGGCTTGCGCCGGCGCAGCAGCCAGGCGGCAGCGGCGACCAGCAACAGCAGCGGCAGGCCCAGCCAGTACCACGGGGTGCCGCCAGCGGTCGTCGCGGGTGGCTGCGCCAGGCGCTGCTGGGCAGCGGCCAGATCGTTGTCCTTCATGGCAATCAGCGACTGCTGCTGCTCCTTCAGCTTCTCCAGTTCGGCCACGCGCTGCTTCAGCTCGCCGATCTCGGCATCGCGGGTGGCAACGTCTTCCCTGGCCTGCCGCAGTTGTTCATTGCCCAGCATGTCACCCTCGCTGCCGGCACCGGTGCCGGTGGTTGTGCCCGCGTGTGTGGCGTCAGACGCCAGCGCCGGAGCGATCTCAAGACGTGCCCCGGCGGAGACGGCAACGGTCGCAGCCGCAGCGTTCGCCGGGGCCGGGGCCGGGGCACCGGCGGGCTGCGGCACGGTGCGCGCCTGCCGCCACTGCGCGGCATGCTCGCGGACCAGCGCGGCGGCTTCGTTGCCATCGATCGCGGCGAGGGCATCGGCGCCGGGCACGCGCAGCACCGCGCCCTGCTTGAGCAGGTTGACGTTGCCACGGATGAAGGCTTCCGGATTGGCGCGCAGCAGGGCGATCATCGCCCGCTCGCGGCTGATCTGGTTGCCACGGGCCAGTGCACCGGCAATCTGCGAAAGGGTCTGGCCCTGCTGCACGGTGATGCTGCCATCGGCAGCGGCGGCCGGCGCGGCGGCACGCGGGCGCGGCGTGGCCGGACGGGCCGCGGCGGGCGGGGCCGCAGTCGGCGCCTGTGCGGACGGTGCCGGTGCCGGTGCGTCGCGGGTGATGGCATTGGACAGCACCCCGGCCGGGGCGACGATTTCCGGCTCGGCCACGGCCAGCGCGCTGGCCGGTGCATCAACCAGCGCGGAGTATTCGCGGACCAGGCGTCCCTGTCCCCAGTCGGCCTCGATCAGGAAGCTCAGCGACGGGGTTTCCACCGGGGCCTGCGAGGTCACCCGCACCACCGCCCTGCCCTGGCTGTTGGTGGTCAGCTCGAACTGCAGTTCACTGACCAGGCCGGTGGGCCGCTGCAGGCCGACCCGCTCGAAGGTGGCGGCCGAGGCCAGCGCGACGCGCAGGTTTTCGAGTTCGGAAGGATCGGCGGAGACCACCGGAATTTCGGCCAGCAGAGGCTGGCCGGGGCGCGACAGCACGCGGATGTCGCCCAGCCCCAGCGCCATGGCCGAGCTGCTGGCAAACGCCAGCAGCGCTGCGGAGAGAAGGATGAGCGGGCGCCTTGCGCCCCTGGCCCGTTTAGTCATGGGCGACACTATAAAGCGTGCGGACGCCGGTCCGCACGCGCCAGCGGGAGGGCCGGTCGGTAGAGTCGAGCTTGCTCGACTGTCCCAAGAGCAGTCGAGCAAGCTCGACTCTACCGAAGAGCGGGTCAACGCTGTTCGGCGGGCCGCTCCAACCATCATGGCAATGCCGGCCAGCGGCCGGCACTACCGGTGGGGCGACCGCGCGGATCAGCGCTGTTCGGCGGCCACCAGCTCGGCCAGCTGCACGGCGTTCAAGGCGGCGCCCTTGCGCACGTTGTCCGACACGATCCACAGATTCAGGCCGCGCGGGTGCGACAGGTCTTCACGGATGCGGCCGACGTACACCGCATCGGTGCCCGAGGCATGGGTGACCGGGGTCGGGTAGCCCCCGGCTTCGTGGCGATCCACCACTTCCACGCCCGGCGACTGTTCCAGCAGCGCACGCGCCTCGGCCACGGAGACCTTGTCGCGGGTCTCGATCGCCACCGATTCGGAGTGACCGTAGAACACCGGCACGCGCACCGCGGTCGGGTTCACCAGGATGCTGTCATCACCGAGGATCTTGCGGGTTTCCCAGACCAGCTTCATCTCTTCCTTGGTGAAGCCGTTGTCCTGGAAGTCGTCGATGTGCGGGATCAGATTGAAGGCGATCTGCACCGGGAAGCGCTGCGGGTCGATGTCCTGGAAGCTGAGCAGCTGGCCGGTCTGCTTGCCCAGCTCTTCCATCGCCGAACGACCACCGCCGGATACCGACTGGTAGGTGGAGACATTGATGCGCTCGATGCCGTACTTGCGGTGCAGCGGGGCCAGGGCGACCAGCATCTGCATGGTCGAGCAGTTCGGGTTGGCGATGATGCCGCGCGGACGGTTGCCGACCTGGTCCGGGTTGACCTCGGACACCACCAGCGGCACGTCGTCGTCGTAACGGAAGGCCGAGGAGTTGTCGATCACCACCGCACCGGCAGCGGCGAACTTGGGCGCGTAGTCCTTGGACACGCTGCCACCGGCCGAGAACAGGGCGATGTCCACGCCAGCGGGGTCGAAGGTGGCCAGGTCCTGGATCTTCACCTTCTGGCCTTCAAACTCGATCTCGCCGCCGGCCGAACGCTCCGAAGCGAGCAGGCTCAGGGTACCGACCGGGAAATTGCGCTCGGCCAGGATGGCCAGCATGGTCTCGCCGACCGCACCGGTGGCGCCGACGATGGCGACGTGGAAGCTGCGTTGTGCATTGCTCATGGGGGAACTCTCACGAAAACGGGAAGGGGAAAACTCACGCACGACAGCTGGGTTCGGGGAACCTCCTCAGGCGGGGCGCGCGGAGGTTCCCTATCGTTTCCCGGTTTTTTTGCCCAGCGCGGCACGCGCGGCGAAGGCCGCGTCGGCATTGATCGCGCTCGGCATGCGTGCAGGTTCGCCGACCAGGCCGAGGCCGGCCAGCAGGTTGTCCACGGCCAGCTGCACCATGGCGGTACGGGTGCCCAGCGAGGCGCTGCCGATATGCGGGGTCAGCACCACATTGCGCAGGGCCAGCAGCTCCGGGCGCACCTTCGGCTCGCCTTCATAGACATCCAGGCCGGCGGCAGCGAGGCGGCCATGGGCCAGCGCATCGGCCAGCGCCAGTTCGTCGACGATACCGCCCCGGGCGATGTTCACCAGGGTGGCCGAGGGCTTCATCTTCGCCAGTGCGGCCGCATCGATGATGTGGTGCGAGGCAGGCGTGTACGGCAGCACGGTGACCAGATGGTCGGACTGCGCCAGCAGCGTGTCCAGGTCCACGTAGGTCGCGCCCAGTGCGGCTTCGGTTTCAGCCGGCAGGCGCGAACGGTTGTGGTACAGCACCTTCATGCCGAACCCGAGCGCGCCACGGCGGGCCACGCCCTGGCCGATGCGGCCCATGCCGAGGATGCCCAGCGTGCTGCCATGGATATCGGCACCGAGCATGGTCTGGAACGACCACTGGCCCCACTGGCCGTCACGCAGCCAGCGCTCGGCTTCGGTGATGCGGCGCGCGGTGGCCATCAGCAGCGCGAAACCCAGGTCGGCCGTGGTCTCGGTGAGCACGTCCGGGGTGTTGCTGGCGAGGATGCCGGCCGCGCTCAGCGCGTCGACATCCAGGTTGTTGTAGCCGACGCCGACGTTGGCGATCACCTGCAGCTGCGCGGCATCGGCCACCTGGGCCGCGCCGACGCGCTCGTTGAGCGTGATGATCGCGCCATCGACCGAAGCCAGGCGCTCGGCGATCTGCTGCGGCGTCCACGCGGTGACGGTGTCGGTGGCCAGCAGCTGCACGCGATCGCGCAGCGGCGCGATGGCTGCGTCGATCAGCGGCTGGCTCACCCATACCGTCGGCCGGGAATCAGCCATTGATCTGCCCGGGAATGCGCGGCGTGATCGTGCCGACGTCACCGCACTGCGCACGGTGGCGCAGCGCCTGGTCCATCAGTACCAGGGCCATCATCGCCTCGGCGATGGGCGTGGCGCGGATGCCGACGCAGGGGTCGTGGCGCCCGGTGGTGACCACCTCGACCACGTTGCCTTCGGTATCCAGCGACGGACCCGGCAGGCGCAGGCTGGAGGTCGGCTTGAGGACGATGGAGGCGACCACCGGCTGGCCGGTGGAAATGCCACCGAGGATGCCGCCGGCATGGTTGCTGGCAAAGCCCTGCGGAGTGAGCAGGTCACGGTGTTCGGTGCCCTTCTGCGCGGCACTGGCAAAGCCATCGCCGATCTCCACGCCCTTCACTGCATTGATGCTCATCAGCGCGGCGGCGAGGTCGCCGTCGAGCTTGCCGTAGATCGGCTCGCCCCAGCCCGGCGGCACGTTGTCGGCCACCACGTCCACGCGCGCACCGACCGAATCACCGGACTTGCGCAGCGCATCCATGTAGGCCTCCAGCTCGGGCACCTGTCCGGCGTGCGGCCAGAAGAACGGGTTGTCCTCCACCGCCGACCAGTCGAACCCGGCCGGGCGGATCCCGCCCAGCTGCGACAGGTAGCCACGCACGGTCACGCCGAAGCGTTCGGCCAGCCACTTCTTGGCAACCACGCCGGCAGCCACGCGCATGGTAGTCTCGCGCGCGGAAGAACGGCCGCCACCGCGCGGGTCGCGGATGCCGTACTTGTGCCAGTAGCTGTAATCGGCATGGCCCGGGCGGAACTGCTGGCCGATGTTCGCGTAATCCTTGCTGCGCTGGTCGGTGTTGCGGATCAGCAGCGCGATCGGGGTGCCGGTGGTCAGGCCCTCGTACACACCGGACAGGATCTCGACTTCGTCGGCCTCGCGGCGCGCCGATGTGTGCCGGCTCTTGCCGGTGGCGCGGCGCTGCAGGTCATGGGCGAATTCGGCCGCATCCAGCGCCAGCCCCGGCGGGCACCCATCGATCACGCAGCCGATGGCCGGCCCGTGCGATTCGCCGAACGTGGTGACGGTGAACAGCTTGCCGAACGAATTGGAACTCACGGGCGCAGCGCCGCCAGTTCGGTGATGCGCGCACTGTGGGCGATCAGTTCGCGGCATTCGACCGCGAAGATGCCCATCTGGCCGACCTTGAACTCAATCCAGGCGAAGTCGACTTCCGGCAGCAGCTTGACCAGATGCTGCTCGGACTCGCCCACTTCACAGATCAGCAGGCCGTCTTCGCTCAGGTGCAGCGGCGCGTCGCGCAGGATCTTCAGCACCAGGTCCAGGCCATCGTCGCCGGCACGCAGGCCCATTTCCGGCTCGTAGGCGTATTCCTGCGGCAGGGCATCGGTCTCGTCGTTGGTGACGTACGGCGGGTTGGTGACGATGAGGTCGTAGTGGCGGCCGGTCAGGCCGTTGAACAGGTCCGACTTCAGCAGGGTGACGTTGTGCGCCTGCAGGCGTTCCTTGTTCTCTTCGGCCAGCGACAGCGCGTCATCGCTCAGGTCGACGCCGTCCACTTCCCAGTTCGGGTAGTAGTGGCCCATGGCGATGGCGATGCAGCCCGAACCGGTGCACAGGTCCAGCGCGCGGCTGACGTCACGGCCGGCCAGCCACGGCTCGAAACCGCACTCGATCAGCTCGGCGATGGGCGAGCGCGGCACCAGGGCACGGCTGTCACTCTTGAAGCTGAGCCCGGCGAACCAGGCCTCACCGGTCAGGTAGGCGGCGGGAATGCGCTCGTCGATGCGGCGCTGGAACAGCTCCAGCACACGGACCTTCTCGGCCTGCAGCAGGCGCGCCTGGCCGTAGGCCGGGCCGAGGTCATGCGGCAGGTGCAGGCTGTGCAGCACCAGCTGGGTGGCCTCGTCCAGGGCATTGTCGTAGCTGTGCCCGAAGGTCAGCCCGGCTTCGTTGAAACGGCTGGTGCCGTAGCGGATCAGGTCGATGATCGTGTGGAGTTCGGCGGCCGTTTCAGCGGTCATGGCGGTACTGCGGGCAAAGTGGCCCCCGATTATAGAGGCTGGCGCCCGCGGCGGCATCCGTTGCGACGGAAACGATCAGGTCGCAGCCGGTATGATGGGGATTACTTCCTGCGGGGGCTCCCATGTTCAATCGCAACGTCGGCATCATCCTGCTGATCGCCCTGGCGGCGGGCCTTGGCCTGCTGGCCGCGCAGCAGGTGTTCGCGCCGAAGCCGCCGGCCAACCAGCCGGCCACCGAAGCGATCACCCTGTACCCGCACACCCGCGAACTGCCCGATTTCAACCTGGCCCAGTCCGATGGCACCCGGCTGATCCCCGGCGAACTGAAGGGCCACTGGACCCTGGTGTTCCTGGGTTTCACCTTCTGCCCGGACGTGTGCCCGACCACCCTGGCCGAACTGGCCGGCGCGCAGAACCAATGGGAAGCCCTGCCCGATACCCTGCGCCCGCGCGTGCTGTTCATTTCGGTGGACCCGGACCGGGACAACGCCATCCGCCTGGGCGAGTACGTGCATGGCTTCCACAAGGACACCCTGGCCGCGACCGCCGACATCCCTTCGCTGGAACGCTTCGCCACGTCGCTGGGCTTCGTGTTCCAGAAGGTGCCGGGCAAGCATTTCGATGAGAATCCCGAGGACTACACCGTCGAGCATTCGGCCAGCCTGGCCGTGCTCGACCCGCAGGGCCGGCTTGCCGGCCTGGTGCGGCCCCCGTTCAACGCGCCGGCCATTGCCCGCGACCTGCAGAAGCTGACCGAGAAATCCGCACCATGAACCTGACCACCGCCCTGACGTACGCCCTGCCCCACCGCCTGCTGTCCTCGATGGCGCGCTCGCTGGCGTACTCGGACGACCCGCGCGTGTCGCGCTGGCTGATCGATACGGTCACCCGCAAGTTCAACGTCAACCTGGACGAAGCGGCCAATCCGGACCCGCGCAGCTACCCGACCTTCAACCAGTTCTTCACCCGCGCCCTGAAGCCGGGCGCACGCGTGGCCGATGCCGATCCGCGCAGCCTGGTGATGCCGGCCGACGGCCGCGTCAGCCAGCTGGGGAAGATCGAGGCCGGGCGCATCTTCCAGGCCAAGGGCCAGTCCTTCACTGCCGCCGAACTGCTGGGCAGCGAGGAGGACGCCAAGCCGTACAACGACGGCCTGTACGCGACCGTGTATCTGTCGCCGCGCGACTACCACCGCGTGCACATGCCCTGGACCGGCATCCTGCGCGAGACGGTGCACGTGCCCGGCCGGCTGTTCAGTGTCGGCCCTGCGGCGGTGAACGGCGTGCCGCGCCTGTTCGCCCGCAACGAGCGGCTGGTCTGCCATTTCGACACCAGTTTCGGCCCGATGGTAAGCGTGATGGTCGGAGCGCTGCTGGTGTCCGGCGTGGAGACGGTGTGGAGCGGTGAAGAGATCCCGGCCTACGGCGACCGCATCACCCGCAAGGATTACCGTGGCCAGGGCATCGTGCTGGAGCGCTTCGCCGAGATGGCGCGCTTCAACTACGGCTCGACCGTGATCGTGCTGCTGCCGCCGGGCGTGGCCGAATTCGCCCCGCAGCTGGGCGCCGAAAGCCCGGTGCAGCTGGGCCAGGCGCTGGCGAAGCTGCGCTGACCTGGCGGAATCGATTCACCGCGATGCCGGCCAGCGGCCGGCACTAACGGGCCGGTCGATCCACGCCATGCGTGGATGGATTGAACGGGCCGGTAGATCCACGCCATGCGTGGATGTGAACAGGCCGGTAGATCCACGCCATGCGAGGATGGATTGAACGGGGTGCCGGCCAGCGGCCGGCACGACCGATACACGCGTTATTGCAGGGTCGGGGCCGGGCCGACGTCGACGCCGTCGTAGTCTTCCACGCCGGTCTGGCTGGCCAGCGCGGCCAGTTCCTGGTTGCGCAGGTCAAGCGAGGCTTCGTCGTGGGCCTCTACGCGCTCTACGTGCAGCACGTGGAACGGCGCGTCGCCCTCCTCGGGCTCCTGCTCGAACAGTTCCACCACCTCATACCCCTGGGCTTCCAGCGTGGTGGCCAGCACCTGCAGGCGGTCCGGGGTGGAATGCACGAAGTAATAGCCCCACAGCAGGGGCGCGGCGAGATCCCAATCGGTGTTCTCGCGCAGGGTGGCGAACAGTTCGCGGGTTGCTTCCAGGTCCATGGCTCTCTTCCGGTTCGGTTACTTGTCGCAGCCCTGCAGCTTCAGCACCTGGCCGGGGCGCAGGCTGTAGCTGGGGGCCTTCAGGCCGTTGGCGCGCGCCAGGGTCGGCACTTCGCACTGGAACTTCGCCGCAATGCGGCCCAGGGTGTCGCCCTTGCCGACCTTGTAGGTCTTGGCAGGCTTGGCCCTGGGCGCAGCCGGACGCGGCGCAGCCACCGGCGCGCTCGGTGCGGTCGGCACCGTGGTACTGGCGTTCGGGTCGGCCAGCGGCACTACGCCCCCCACCGCCACGCTGCCGGTGTAGCTGGTGGCGGTCGGGCGCACGATGGCCGCGTTCAGGTCGGCAGTGATGAGAGTGCGGGCCAGATCGGCGCGCGGACCGCTGACGCAGTTGCGCTGGTACAGGCCGGCAATGCGCGTGGTGGCATTGATCAGCGTGCCGGCCGGAATCCAGCCATCGGCTTCATAGCGCGGATTGAGGTTGCGCAGCGCGCGCATGTAGCCATCCCGCGTGCCGTGGCTGCCCAGGCAGATGGTCAGTTCGTAGATGGTGGTGGACTTGGCCAGGCGCAGGGTGGCCGGCTGCGCGCTGATCTTGGGGAACTCGACGCCGTACTGCTGCGGGTGCAGGAAGATCCACGCCGCCGCGATCACCATCGGCACGTAGTCCTTGGTTTCACCGGGGAACTGGTTGTAGACGCTGTCGGTCCAGAAGCTCTGCCCACCGCTCTGCCGGTACACGCGCGCGGCGCGGCCTTCGCCGCCGTTGTAGGCGGCCACCGACATTTCCACGTTGTTGTTCAATTCCCGCAGCCGCTCGTTGAGGTAGCTGGCACTGGCTTCGGCGGCACTGCGCGCGTCGAAGCGTGTGTCGAACCCGGTGCCGTCCGGGCCCAGGCCGAAGCGGCGGCCGGTGGCCGGCATGAACTGCATCAGGCCGGCCGCGCCGGCACGCGAAGAAGCATGCACGCGGCCGTTGGATTCCTTGGCCATGATGCCGAACAGCAGCGCCTCGGGCAGCCCGCGCTTTTCCCACTCGGGCCACATCACCGCGCGCAGGTTCTGGTAGTTCTCATAGCTGGTCAGCAGCGCCGGACGCATGTCGGTGAGCCAGCGGCGGATGCCCGCCTGCACGGCCGGGTTGTAATCGACCATGTTGTCGAAGGCGTGGCGCTTGTCGTTGAGCAGCGCCGCCGCGCGCGCGGCTTCGGGCACATCGGCGGTCAGCGGACCCACGTGGTCCGGGTCGGCTTCCAGGCGGTCACCGCCCTCGTCAGCGGCATCATCGCTGGCGGCCGCATCAGCATCGCGCTTGAGCAGGCGCTTGTAGGTGGCCAGCATGTTGCTCATCTGGCAGCCCTTCTGCTTCACGCATTCGCTGATGACATCTTCCATGTCTTCCAGCGCCGCATCGGCTTCGTTGCTGCCCTTGGGGTCGGCATTGGCGACCAGCAGCAAGGCATCGCTGTAGCGCTTCTCGGCGGTGGCCATGCGCTGCTGCAGCGCATCGACCTTTGCCTGGTCCCGGGCAGAGACCCGCTGCGCATGGGCGTCAGGCGCCAGGGATGCCAGGCCGGCAAGGGCCAGCAGCGGCCAACCACGTGAAATCAGGACAGGAACGGGCATTGGTGGCACTGTGTGCGAAACAGGCAGGCAGAGTAGCGGTGCCGCCAAGGTCCGGGCAACCCGGCCGTCGGCCCGTCACCGTCGGCGGTTAACATTGGGCGCATTCACCACAAGGGCTGGACCATGGATCCGATTCTGATCGGCAAAGGCATCACCGATGATGTGGCCGTCACCCTGCTGCCGAAACTCGGCAACCGCCATGGCCTGGTGGCCGGCGCCACCGGCACCGGCAAGACCGTGACCCTGATGACCCTGGCCGAAGGTTTCTCGCGGCTGGGCGTGCCGGTATTCCTGGCCGATGTGAAGGGGGATGTGTCCGGCCTGGCCGTGCCCGGTACCGGCGCCGATGCCCTGCTCCAGCGCGCCGCCGAAATCGGCGTGGCCGACTATGCGCCGGCCGCCAGCCCCACCGTGTTCTGGGACCTGTATGGCAAGCTCGGCCACCCGGTGCGCACCACCATCAGCGAGATGGGCCCGACCCTGCTGGCGCGCATCCTGGAATTGAACGACACCCAGGCCGGCGTGCTCGACATCGTGTTCAAGCTCGCCGATGACCGCGGCCTGCTGCTGCTGGACATGGATGACCTGCGCGCCCTGCTCGGCCTGGTGGCCGAAGAGCGCAAGGACATCTCCACCGAATACGGACTGGTCAGCGCGCAGTCGATCGCCGCGATCCAGCGTTCGGTGCTGCGCCTGGCCCAGGACGGCGGCGAAGGCTTCTTCGGCGAGCCCGCGCTGGAACTGGCCGACATCATGCGGGTGAACCATGACGGCCGCGGCGTGGTCGGCATCCTCGCCGCCGACCAGCTGGTGCTCAAGCCCAAGCTCTATTCCACGTTCCTGCTCTGGCTGCTGTCGGAACTGTTCGAGCAGCTGCCCGAGGTGGGCGACCTGGACAAGCCCAAGCTGGTCTTCATCTTTGACGAGGCCCACCTGCTGTTCGATGACGCGCCGGCCTCGCTGGTGCAGCGCATCGAGCAGGTAGTGCGGCTGATCCGTTCCAAGGGCGTGGGTGTGTATTTCTGCTCCCAGTTCCCCGACGACGTGCCGGGCAACATCCTCGGCCAGCTGGGCAACCGCGTGCAGCACGCGCTGCGCGCGTTCACCCCGCGCGACCAGAAAGCGGTGAAGACCGCCGCCGAGACCTTCGTCCCCAACCCCAAGCTGGACGTGGCCAAGGTGCTCAGCCAGCTGGGTACCGGCGAAGCGCTGGTATCCACGCTGCAGGACAAGGGCGTGCCGATGCCGGTGCAGCAGACGATGATCGCCCCGCCGCGCTGCCGGATGGGGCCGATCACAGAAGCCGAGCGCGCACAGGTGCGGGCCGGCAGCCCGGTCGGCACCCGCTACGACACGGCCGTGAACCGTGAGTCGGCCGCTGAACTGCTGGCCCAGCGCGCGCAGAAGGCAGCCGAGAAGGCCGACGCCCCGCCCGCCCGCAGCCGCGCCCAGGATGAAGCGCAGGAAGGCGGTTTCGGCCAATCGATCAAGGATGCGATCTTCGGCACCAAGCGCCACCAGGGCATGATTGAAACCATGGCCAAGCAGACCACGCGCACGGTGGGCACCAAGCTGGGCAACCAGATCGTGCGCGGCATCCTCGGCGGCATTTTCGGCGGCAAGCGCTGATCTGTTCCTGCTGGGGTCAGAGCCCTTTCCACTGGAAAGGGATCTGACCCCGGGGTCGGATCCCTCCCGCCCGGGAGGGCTCTGACCCCCACTCCTTTTCCTGAAAAGAATCCGTACCGCATGTCCCGCTGGCGTCCCCCCGCAGAAAAAAGCACCGCCCTGATCACGGCCGCCGGCCACGCCCGGCTGAAAGCCGAACTGGATGACCTGTGGCGCGTGCGCCGCCCGGATGTGGTGAAGGCGCTGGCCGCCGCCGCTGCCGAGGGCGACCGCTCGGAAAATGCCGAGTACACCTACCGCAAGAAGCAGCTGGGCGAGATCGACCGCCGCGTGCGCTACCTGACCAAGCGCCTGGAATCGCTGCGCGTGGTCGACACCACGCCGACCGATCCACAGGCGGTGTTCTTCGGGGCGTGGGTGGAGCTGGAGAACGTGGACAGTGGCGAAACCAGCCGCTATCGCATCGTGGGCCCGGACGAGACCGATGCCGGGCTGGGCTGGATCAGCATCGATTCGCCGCTGGCGCGGGCGCTGCTGAAGAAGCGCATGGATGACGAGTTCGCCGTGGAGCTGCCCGGTGGGCAGTTCACGTTTGCGGTGATCGGCGTGGAATACGCAGCGCCGTAACGTCGACGGTCGGTCAACTGCGCCGCTGTTGGTAGAGTCGACTGTTAGTCGACTATCGCGCGCAGCGCGGGATCTTCACGGGCTGCAGGAAGAGCAGTCGACTAACAGTCGACTCTACCGAAGCAGAGGCAGCGGCGGCGGGTACTGGCGGCCGGCGCGCAACGGACGGAAATACTCCGCGTTGCTGTAGAAGGCGGCATCCTGCCTGTCATGCCAGCCGGGAATGCCCGCCAGCGGCAGCGGACGCAGCTGCAAGGGGTCGCTCAGCACCGTGCCCGCGTCGATGGCGCGCACCACGGTCTCCAGGCATCCTGCCTCATCATCGCCCTGCACCACGACGCACTTGCCGACCAGCAGTCGCCCCGGCAGCAGCGCCTGCTCCATCAGCGCGTGACCAAACACCGCCACGATGCCGATGCCACCGCCCTGCCACGGCGCCGGATCGAACAGCGCGCGCCAGTCATGCGCGTCCCACGTGGAAAGCAGTGCGTTGTCCCGTACCCGCACGACCACGCCGGTTTCGTCGAACTGGGTCAGCGCGGCCTGCGCGCGGTTGCGCTGGCCAGGCGCCATGGCGGCGACATGCCGGCACTGCTGTGCATTGAGTGCGCGCTTGATCGGCCACTGGGTGGCCCAGACCAGCGCATTGAACAGATCGTGCCAGTTGTCGGCGCGGGTCGCGATGCGCCCCTGGGCGATGCGGGTTTCATAGTGCAGGCCATCGGCCAACAAGGCCGCATTCTGTTCCACCAGCCGCGCACCCGGCAGCGCCAGGCGGTCATCCAATGCGTCGACGGCCGGCCACTCGGGGCCGGCCAGCAGATCGGCGAAACCGCGCACGCCGGCAAACAGTGGATGGTGGAACACCCGCGCATCGACCGCCGCACGCAGCGGCGGGATGAAGCGACGAGGGCCGCCTGCGTCGCCGCCGGCGGCCGTCGCTGCGGTCACAGCACCTTGAGGTCGAACGCCGGGCGGGCAGCACTGGGCAGCGCGTCACCGTACAGGTCGTGCTCGTCGCTCTCGGTGATCTCCACGTTGACGAACTCGCCCACGCGCAGGGGCACCTGGTCGGCGTTCTGGATGTGTACCAGGCCGTCGATTTCCGGGGCATCGGCCTTGGAACGGGCCACGGCGATATCGCCTTCGATGGCATCGACCAGGCACTGCTGTACGGTGCCGATCTTGGCTTCCAGGCGTGCAGCGGAAATCTGCGCCTGCTTTTCCATGAAGCGCGCCAGACGCTCCTGCTTCACTTCTTCCGGCACCGCGTCCGGCAGGTCGTTGGCGGTGGCGCCTTCAACCGGCGAATAGGCGAAGGCGCCCACGCGGTCCAGCTGCGCTTCGTCCAGGAAGGAGAGCAGCTCTTCAAACTCGGCCTCGGTCTCGCCCGGGAAGCCGACGATGAAGGTCGACCGCACGGTGATGTCCGGGGCGATGCGGCGCCAGTTCTGCACACGCTCGAGGGTCTTCTCGACCGCGCCGGGGCGCTTCATCAGGCGCAGGATGCGCGGGCTGGCGTGCTGGAACGGAATGTCCAGGTACGGCAGGATGCGGTTTTCCGCCATCAGCGGCACCACCTCGTCCACGTGCGGGTACGGGTAGACGTAGTGCATGCGCACCCAGGCGTCGAGTTCTGACAAGCCTTCGCACAGCGCCTTCAGGCGCGTCTGGTAGGCCTTGTTGCGCCACATCTTCTCGGCGTACTTCACATCCACGCCGTAGGCCGAGGTGTCCTGCGAAACCACCAGCAGCTCACGCACGCCGCCACGGACCAGGCGCTCGGCTTCGCGCAGCACCTCATCCACCGGGCGCGAAACCAGCTTGCCGCGCATCGAGGGGATGATGCAGAAGCTGCACTTGTGGTTGCAGCCCTCGGAAATCTTCAGGTAGGCATAGTGGCGCGGGGTCAGCTTGATGCCGTAGTCCGGCACCAGGTCCACGAACGGATCGTGCTTGGGCGGCAGCGCTTCGTGCACCGCCTCCATCACGCTCTGGTAGTCCTGCGGGCCGGACACCGCCAGCACGTTCGGATAAGCCTCGCGGATCTGCTCCGGGCGCTTGCCCAGGCAGCCGGTGACGATGACCTTGCCGTTCTGGTTCATCGCCTCGCCGATCGCATCCAGCGATTCGGTCACCGCCGAATCGATGAAGCCGCAGGTGTTGACCACCACCACGTCGGCCGAATCGTAGGACGGGACGATGTCATACCCTTCCGAGCGGAGCTGGGTCAGGATGCGCTCGGAATCGACAAGGGCCTTCGGGCAGCCAAGGCTGACGAAGCCGACTTTGGGGTTCAGCTGGGACATGGAAATCGCGGGACTCTGGGGGCCTGGGCCCCTGCCGGCATGGCAGGGGGTCCTGGGGGCCGGGGCCTGAAAGGGCGCCAGTATAGCGGGGTTGGTGGCCGGGCTCTGAATGGCCAGCCGCCTGATCGGCGACAGCCACTGACAAAGGGCTACCCGCGCAGGGCCGATAATGAACGCTTGGACCAATTTGAGGGAGTTCCCGCTGCTGTCGCGAAGCGCAGACCCGCTTTGCTGGCGATCATTGACGAAGTGAACGTAGTCGGAGCCGGGGGCCGGCAATCGCCCAAGCGGTTAAGGATGCCAGCGTTGAAGCCTCTTGGAACCACCTGCAGGCGCACGAACATCATCGAGCTCCCCGCACAACGGCGGAACAGCGTCAGCCTCAGAACTCTGCCACTGCAGCTCTCAACACGCGTCTGGGGAATGATGGGGAAGCCCCCGGACCGAACTCCTTCGGCTAGACTCCCGACCACTCATCATCTGGGAGTGGGCATGGAAGATATCGGAGTAGCTATGGCTCAGTTGGCCGGGATAAGAAAAGCCGTGGAGGGCGCTATCGGAACCGGAAATTACCGAATTCCCGCAAGCGAAGTCATGTCATTGTTCATTCGCGCCAACAAGCAGCTTTCTATAATCCGCGCTTCGTACCCGGACCTGTTCGGAGACATACCTGATGTCCCGACGGCACCTGCTGCTTTTGATTTCCAATCAATGCCGACTGGCGAATTCCACAAAGGGCAACTCCAGCATCTTGCTCGCACAATCGACGAAGTATTCGAGATCCGTGCTAGCAGCGCTCTCACCATGCCACCTGCGCCTCACAAGCCAGCTCCCCACCGCGTTTTCATCAGTCACGGCCGCGCTCAAGATTGGAGAGCGGTTCAAGCCTATGTCGAGAAGGACTTAGGCCTGCTGACCATGGAGCTCGCGCAAGAGGCAAGTGCCGGCAGGACGATCATTGAGAAGCTCGAGAGCGGTGCAGAGCAGTGCGATAGCGCTGTGATTGTAATGACTGGTGACGACGCAGACGCGGAAGGCCAGGCTCGTGCTCGCGAGAATGTGATCCATGAGATAGGCTATTTTCATGGACGATACGGCAGATCGAAGGTAATTCTCCTTCACGAGGATGGCGTCAGCGTGCCTTCAAACCTGAGCGGCATCGTCTACGTGCCCTTTCCTAAGGGCCTCATTGCCGCTGCTGAAAGCACCCTCGCTCGCGAGCTACACGCGATCTACGGCGGCCCCTAGCACAGCGCAGGAAATGCAAGGTGGGAGGCAGCGCGCTGGGCTCCCACTCGCAGGATGTGACGACCAGCGCAGAGCTAGGCTGATGCCAGCCTTCAATCCCATAGTACGAGCCCCCTTGCCCCGATTAGTCGTGGCGAGCAGTTGTCCACGTCAACACCGTTTATCTCGACAACCTTGATTGGCGAGAGTATTTCTCCTGTCTTTGGATTAAAGCTCTTTAGAAGCAAGCTATCCCCGTGAACGTCGGCTACGAATCGGTCGGCCACACAAATACGGCCCTCATAACTCCGCTCTACCCTGTAGCCTAACCCGGCAAAAACAATGGCAGTCCAAATTAGCAATGCAACGACCCCCATTGACTTCCACGGCACTAATGATGCCAGCAGGGCGCCCACGGATTCAGCTGACGAGCGGTGTGCTTCAGGAATTCGAAGCTCGACGTTGGGATTCTCGATCACCCCAGTATCTTGCTCCGGCTCTACCTTGATCTTACTGCGCTCAATTTTCCGTCGGACAGTGTCGATGCTTGCGCTCGCGGCATAGCTAGCGACTACACCACTGAGTACCGATAAGAAGTCTCCAAAGAAAGTGCCCGACTTGGTACTGGCAGGTAGTGGGGGCACCTCTTGCAGCCAGAGCGCCATTGGCAGGGTCGCAAAAACGGACAGTGCCAAGAAGGCGGCGAACAGTCTCTGATAGCGCCCACCGGTCGCACTGTACTTCCACATCCACAAGGTCAGCCCCACCAAAGTGACTGCCAGAGCGCCAATTACTGCACCGCCAGCCAAAAGGCGATTCACCGATAGATCAATGAATTCCGGCGCAACCTTGAGAAAATAATATCGGCCTCGCTCGTACGCATAGACGCCGAGAAAGACGACGGCGGGCCCTATTGCGAGGACGTATGCATCCCTTCTATATAGATCCAAGCTTTTTAACCCCTGTTCGCAGAACAGCGACTCTACACACCAAACAGTGATTTCAGAAGGTCACGTACCGGAGTTCAAAGTATATTTGGGACAACCTTCGGGCAGCCAAGGCTAACAACGCCGACTTTGGGGTTCAGCTGGGACATGGAAATCGCGGGACTCTGGGGCTTGGGCCCCTGCCGGCATGGTAGGGGGTCCTTGGGGGCCGGGGCCTGAAAGGGCGCCAGTATAGTGGGGTTGGTGCGCCACCTCTGAACGACGCAGGTGCCGATTCGCTGCCCCGTCGGCACCCTATCGCCTGAGCGTGTACCACCCGTCGTCCGGCGGTATCGAATGACCGTCACCACTGCCTTCTTCACGGAAGGCGTCCGGCCTCAACAATTGCAGAAACTGTCGCCTTGCGGCCGGTATGCCATTCAAGCGCCACTGGCTAACGGACGCAGGTCTGACCTCGCACAGGCGGGCGACGCTGCCGGTCCCTCCCAAGCGATCAATGATTGTGGAAGCACTAGGGTTGTCCATAGATCAAAATTAGATACATCTAATTTTAGAGTCAATAGCCACATCTAACTGCTTTGGAATTAGTCTTTCCTAATGAGCACTCTTTCTGAACGTTTGACGCTGGCACTGGAACACGCAAAGACCACCCAGGCCCAACTGGCTCGCGATGTGGGCGTTACCGCACCGAGTGTCCATAACTGGTTCAGTGGAAAGGCAAAATTCCTGCGGGGCGCGAATCTGCTGGCGGCGGCCAGGACGTTGGGAGTCAACGAGTCCTGGCTGGCCACGGGTAGCGGCGCCATGCTTCCAGCAGCCTCCATTCCAGGCAGCAAACCCGCGGATCAGGCAATCGCGGCGTCTCCTGGATACGTTCGCTTCACTCTTCTGGACGCGGCGACAAGCGCCACTTACGACACACCCGAGGTCATGAGAACGGTCGAGGTGGCTGAGTGGGAGGTGCGAAGGAAGTTGGGCTTCCTGCCGCAGCCCGAACGAATCAAGATCATCACCGGTCGAGGGCCCTCGATGCGGCCCAAGCTCGAAGACGGTGACGTTGTGTGGATCGACACCAGCTGCGATCGCTTCGACGGCGATGATTACTACCTCATCACCGTGAGCGGTGAAACGCAGGTCAAGATGCTGCAGAAGCGCGGCGATGGCCTGCACGTTGTAAGCGCCAATGCAGAATTCCCTGCCTACCGGCCAGAGCCCGGCGATGTCAGCATCCTTGGCAAGGCGCTGATCCATGCAGGCCTGCGGAAGTTCTAGCCAACACAGCCTTTCAGCACGTGATGCCTGCCCGGCTCTGAATGGCCAGCCGCCCGATCCCGCACAGCCGCCGACACGCCGCTAACCCGGCCAGCGTCGACAATGCAGGTCCATCCCCTGCAACGAGGTACCCGACGATGTCCGAATGGATCACCCTGGATACGCATCATGGCCCGGTCCGCGCCTGGCAGGTCCTGCCCGAGGGCAAGCCGCGCGCCGCCCTGGTGGTCGTGCAGGAAATCTTCGGGGTCAACGCGCACATCCGCGGGGTGGCCGAACGCTTTGCGGCAGAGGGCTATGCGGTGCTGGCGCCGTCGTTCTTCGACCTGGTAGACGGCCCCGAGGCCGACCCCGATGCCCTGCCCTACAGCCCGGAAGGGGTGAAGGACGGCTTGGAGCGGGTGAACACGCTGGGCATGGAGAATGCGCTGGAAGTGGTGCGCGCTGCCGCGACGCGCCTGACCCCCTACGGCAAGGTCGGCACGGTCGGCTACTGCTGGGGCGGCAGCGTGGCCCTGCTGGCGGCGATGCGCCTGGGCCTGCCCTCGGTGAGCTACTACGGCGGCCGCAACGTGAACTATCTGGACGAAACCCCGAAGGCGCCGGTCATCTTCCACTTCGGCGCCCAGGACAAGAGCATCCCGCCGGAGGCCGTGCAGGCCCACCGCGAGAAGCTGCCGCAGATGGCCACCTACGTCTATCCGGCCGACCACGCCTTCAACCGGGAGGTCGGACATGCGTATGATCCAGACAGCGCCGCCCTGGCGCTGCAACGCACCCTGGACTTCTTCACGGAGCATCTTGGATGAGCGATTTTGAACTGGATTCCCGCCTGGCCACCGACAGCGTGCTGGTGGCTGAAGGACCGTTGTCGCAAGTGCGGTTGATGAACGACGAACGATTCCCCTGGCTGGTGCTGGTGCCACGTCTGGCCGGCATCACCGAGTGGATCGAGCTGGACGGCGAGCAGCAGGACAAGCTGCGCACCGAACTCAACCGTGCCTGCAAGGCCCTGCATGGCACGGACGGTGTGGAAAAGATCAACATCGGCGCGCTGGGCAACATCGTGCGCCAGCTGCATTTCCACGTGATCGGCCGCCACGACGGCGATCCGGCGTGGCCCGGCCCCGTCTGGGGCAGCGGACCGGCGCACCGGTACGAACCGGCAGCACTGGACCAGCATGTCGCCTACTGGAAGGAACGGCTAGGATATCCGGCCCATCCCTGAGCCTTTGACGACCCGATGCGCTTCAATCTCGTCGCCGCCATCCTGCTGATCCTGATCGGCTTGTTCATGCTCGCCAGCAATCTGGGCTGGACGCACCTGAACCTGTCCAAGCTGTTCCTGACCTGGTGGCCGGTCGGCCTGGTCGGCGTCGGCATCGCGATGCTGTTCGGACGCGGCAAGTAAAAAAAGGCGGCGCAAGCGCCGCCTTTGTCCATGTGCAGCCGGGCATGGCCCGGCTCTGCAGCAACTCAGGTGCGCGGCAGGGTCACGCCCGTCTGGCCCTGGTACTTGCCGCCACGATCCTTGTACGACGTCTCGCAGACGTCATCGGCGGCCGCCTGGAAGAACAGCATCTGGGCCACGCCTTCGTTGGCGTAGATGCGCGCCGGCAGCGGCGTGGTGTTGCTGAATTCCAGGGTCACGTGGCCTTCCCACTCCGGTTCCAGCGGGGTCACGTTGACGATGATGCCGCAGCGCGCGTAGGTGCTCTTGCCCAGGCACACCACCAGGGTGTCGCGCGGAATGCGGAAGTATTCCACCGTGCGCGCCAGCGCGAAGCTGTTGGGCGGGATGATGCACTCATCACCGACGATGTCCACGAAGCTGCCCGGGTCGAAATGCTTGGGATCGACGATCGTGGAGTTGATGTTGGTGAACACCTTGAACTCGCGCGAGCAACGCACGTCGTAGCCATAGCTGGAAGTGCCGTAGCTGACGATGCGCTCGCCGTTGGCCTGCTTCACCTGCCCGGCCTCGAACGGCTCGATCATGCCGTGCTGCTCGGACATACGGCGGATCCAACGGTCACTCTTGATGCTCATGCTTTGTCCTGGTTGATCGGGAAATTCGGGAGGCCACCCGAGGCGGCGATTCTACAGCCCGCCTCTGCATGGCGGCCACGGCAGACGCGCGTCGCGAGCAGAATTTAACAAGTGATACTTATTTTCTCATATTTGTTCACTTAGCACGAACACACTGCGCTCGCCAGTGCCTCCAAGCAGCTCGTTACGTTTTATTACAAATTGAAATTTCAATTAATTTCAATGGCTTAAATGGTGATTTCGGAGTGTAGGCATGCTGCACTGCCGCAGGAATATTGCGCTAGCAAGACGTGCTCGTTACGTTTTCATTCAGCCTGAACAAGTAGTTCAGGTAGTTCAACGCGGTATCCCTCCCCCGCTCTCCAGCCAAGGAACACGATGACTGTGAATGACACACGGCGCAGCCTGAAGCGCACCGCCCTGGCGGTAATGCTCAGCGCACTGGCCGGCACCACCTACGCACAGAGCACCTCCGGCGACATCATCGGCAGCGCCACCTCGGCCGACAAGGTCCAGGTGAAAAGCCTGTCCTCCGGCGCCACCCGTGAAGTGAACGTCAGCGCCGATGGCCGCTTCCGCGTCTCGCAGCTGCCCACTGGCACCTACGAGGTCACCACGGTCAGCAACGGCACGCCCACCGCCACCACCCGCGTGACCGTGGTTGCCGGCCAGTCGTCAGTCACCACGTTTGCCAGCGCAGACGGCAGTGCAGCCACCTCGCTGGATACGGTGAACGTGCGCGCACTGGGCGCAGCCAACACCATCGACCTGGGCAGCGTTGAATCGCGCACCACGTTCACCGCCGACAAGCTCAACTCGCTGCCGGTGGCACGTGACATCACCAGCATTTCGCTGCTGACTCCCGGCACCGTCGCGGCCAGCGGCTACTTCGGGCCGGCCTCGTTCGGCGGCGCCTCGGCCGCTGAAAACAGCTACTACGTCAACGGTTTCAACGTCACCAACCTGTACGACAGCCTGTCGTTCTCCGAAGTGCCCTACCAGGCCATCGACCAGCTGGACGTGCAGACCGGCGGCTACGGTGCGCAGTACGGCTTCTCCACCGGCGGCGTGACCAGCGTCAACGTCAAGCGCGGCACCAACGAGTGGAAGGGCGGCTTCAGCTGGACCGGCGCGCCGGATTCGCTGCGCGAGAACGAGCCGGATACCCATTACAACGATGGCTCGATCTTCCGCTCCTACGACCGCAACAGCAGCAGTTCCAACGTCTACAGCGTGTGGGCCGGCGGCCCGCTGATCGAAGACAAGCTGTTCGTGTTCGCCATGGGCCAGTTCAGCAATTCCAAGACCGGCAGCTACAGCAACCGTGGTTCGCAGTACACCACCAACGGCCGGCCGCCCACCGCTGCGGCGCTGTCCACCACGGCCTACGACTACGAGTCCAAGACCCCGTACTGGCTGCTGAAGCTGGACTGGTACCTCAACGAAAGCAACCACCTGGAATACACCGGCTTCGACAACAGCCGCCGCTACAGCTACGACTACTACAACGCCGCCTATGACGACGCCAGCAGTGGCGGCGAGCCGGCCAAGACCAGCTACCTGGGTGAACTGGTCGGCAAGACCGGCGGCCAGACCGACGTGTTCAAGTGGACCAGCTACCTCACCGACAACCTGACCGCGTCGGTGCAGTACGGGCAGATGCGCAACCGCAGCTCGGAACACACCATCAGCCCCGATGGCGTGATGGGCACCTACAACGGTGACATCAACAGCCCGGAAGGCAGCTGCCCCTACGTGCTGGACTACCGTACCGAGACCGGCGGCACCGGCCGCCGCATCGGCTGCGCCGTGGCCAGCACGGTCGGCATCTTCGGCGGCAGCAACGAACGCAAGGGCACCCGCCTGGACTTCGACTGGCAGCTGGGCGACCACAAGATCGGCTTCGGTTACAGCGACGAAAAGTGGACCTCGGTGCAGGGCACGTCGTATTCCGGTGGCGCGCTGTGGTACCTGGAAGACGACTACGCCGAGCGGGTGAACTTCCGCAACGGCGGCTCGATCAAGATCAAGCAGCAGTCGTGGTACCTGCAGGACAACTGGCAGATCACCCCGAACTTCATGCTGTACGCGGGCATCCGCAACGATTCGTTCGACAACAAGAACTCCGACGGCATTTCCTTCGTCAAGCAGGACGATATCTGGCAGCCGCGCGCCGGCTTCTCGTGGGACATCCTCGGCGATGGCCGCAGCAAGCTGTTCGCTTCGGTCGGCCGCTACTCGCTGCCCATCGCGGCCAACGTCGCCCTGCGCGCCGCCAGCGCGTCCTACTACCTGGACGAGTACTTCACCTACAGCGGCGTCAATGCGAACGGTTCGCCGATCGTCACCGGCAGCTACGAAGACGGTGCGTATGACGCGGTGATCAATGGTGAGAGCGGTGCAACGCCGGATCCGCGTGCGGTGGCCTCGCGTGGCCTCAAGCCGTACACCCAGGATGAAGTGATCCTGGGCTACCAGCAGCAGATCAGTTCGTCGATCGATTTCCTGAACGACTGGACCGTGGGCATCAAGGCCACCTACCGCCGTATCAACAACGTGATCGATGACACCTGCGATTCGCGTTCGCTGTACAACGCCGCAGTGGCTGCGGGCTACGACCTGTCCAACTGGTCCGATCCGTGGACCGTGCCGGAAGGCCTGCCAGGCTGCTGGATCTACAACCCGGGCAGCGATCTGAGCGTCAGCCTGGACGTGGACGGCGATGGCACGGTGGACGACATCACGGTGCCGGGTGCGACCCTGGGCCCGAAGGCCAAGCGCAGCTACAAGGCGTTGACCCTCAGCGCGGACAAGCAGACCGACCGCTGGTACGCCAGCCTGTCGTACACCTGGTCCAAGCTGGAAGGCAACTACGAGGGCCTGGTCAAGAGCACCAACGGCCAGGACGACACCGGCACGACCTCGGACTTCGACTTCGCCGAGATCATGTACGGCGCCAACGGCTATCTGTTCAACGACCATCGCCACAGCTTCAAGCTGTACGGTGGCTTCAAGTTCACCGATGAGTGGTCGGTGGGCGTGAACGTGCTGGCCCAGTCCGGCGCGCCCAAGAGCTGCCTGGGCGGCGGCTGGGGCAGCTTCGACACCGAGTACGGCTACAACGGCGTCTTCCACACCTGCGAACAGGGTACCGACGAGATCGCCAAGGTCGGCAGCGCGGGCCGCACGCCGTGGCAGTTCACGGTCAGCCCGAACATCACCTACACGCCCAACTGGCTGGAAGGCCTGAGCATGCAGGTGTCGGTGCTCAACGCGTTCAACAACATCAAGCCGGTGCAGGTGTACGAAACCAAGTACGGTCGCCCGAGCTCGGCACCGACCATCCGCACCTACTACAACTACAACACCCCGAAGTACTTCAACGACCCGCGCTATGTGCGCTTCCAGGTGCAGTACGACTGGTAAGCCCCTGCCGCAGGCATTGCCCCTGGACCGCCGGCCTTGCGCCGGCGGTTCTTTTTTCTACGCGAAGGCGTGCAGGTTCAGAGCAGCGAGGACAGGATCTGGATCGATGCCCGCGGGCGCTTGCCCACTGCTTCCACCAGGCGCTCGGCGGCACGGCGGTAGGCCTGCCCGGCCGTCGATTCGGGCTGGACGGCGGTAATCGGGCTGCCGGCGTCGCCCTGTTCGCGGATGTCGATCTGCAGCGGCAGTGAGCCCAGCAGCGGCACGCCGTATTGCGCGGCCATGCGCTCGCCGCCGCCCTCACCGAAGAGATGTTCGACGTGGCCGCAGTTGCTGCAGGTGTGCACGGCCATGTTCTCGACGATGCCCAGCACCGGCACCTCCACCTTCTCGAACATCTTCAGCGCCTTCTTTGCATCCAGCGTGGCGATGTCCTGCGGCGTGGTGACGATGACCGCACCGGCCAGCGGGATCTTCTGCACCAGGGTAAGCTGGATGTCACCCGTGCCGGGCGGCAGGTCGATCAGCAGGTAGTCCAGGTCGTCCCACAGCGTGTCCTCGAACAGCTGGGTCAGCGCGGCGGTCGCGCGCGGCGCACGCATGATCAGCGGCGTCTCGTCTTCCACCAGGTAGCCGATGGACATGGTGTCCACGCCGAACGCGCGCATCGGTTCGATGCTCTTGTTGTCCGGGCTTTCCGGGCGGCCGGACAGGCCGAGCATGGCCGGCACGCTGGGGCCGTAGATATCGGCATCCAGCACGCCCACGCGGGCGCCGAGCTGCTGCAGGGCCACGGCCAGGTTCACCGACGTGGTGGACTTGCCCACGCCGCCTTTTCCCGATCCCACCGCGATCACGTTGCGGATGCGTGCGTGGGGCGACAGGCCCTTCTGCACCTGGCTGGCATGGGGACGACGGGCGGGGCTGTTCACTACGGACTCCGGAAACGGTTCATGGGGGCTGGCAACCTCCCATCATACAAGTTCGGCCGAATTCAGCCTCTTCTGCACCCGCAGCAGCACAGCCCATGCTGAACACCAGCTGCACGATAAAACCCTTCCAGCGCTTGATCCCCGAACCACGCGAGAGTTTCTGGCCGCATTCATGCGAGAAAAAAATGTCATTTTCAATTCAATAGTTACATACGCGTGAATTTATTATTAACTCCACTTGAATATAAACCGCCAGATTCGGCAAATATATGCGTATGTGATTGATTTTAATAGATGATTTCAAAGTTTTGGCGATGACTCCCTGACGGCCGATGTCAGCAGCGTTAATGCTGTGTTACGGTCGCCCGACAGCCCGGAAACTGAAGGCTGATTGAATGCCCCGGGAAAGGGGCGGCCCGTACTTACTTAATGGATGGGATATCGCAATGACTCGTCGTCGCACCAATGTCGTCCGCCACCCGCTCTCGCTCGCCCTGCTCGGCAGCCTGCTCGCCACCGCCCTCCCGGCCCTTGCCCAGGACAGCAAGGACGCCACCGACCTCGGTCGAGTGACCGTGACCGGCTCGCTCATCCCGCAGACGCAGGTTGAAAACCACACCCCGGTCCTGACCGTCACCGCCGAGGACATCCAGACGCGCGGCTTCACCAGCATCGCCGAAGTGCTGCAGCAGTCCTCGCTGACCACCGGCGGTCTGCAGGGCGGCCAGTCCTCTGCGGCCTTCACCCAGGGCGCCGAAGCGGCCGGCATGTTCGGCCTGGATCCGGGCTACACCAAATACCTGATCAACGGCCGCCCGATGCTGCAGTACCCGGCGCTGTACAACGGCAGCGACGCCTTCAACAACATCAGCGGCATCCCGATCGACATCGTCGAACGCATCGAGATCCTGCCGGGCGGCCAGTCGTCGCTGTATGGCTCCGATGCCATCGCCGGCGTGGTCAACATCATCCTGAAGGAACGCATGGATGGCGGCACGATCAACATCCGTGGCGGCGCCTACACCGAAGGCGGCGGCAACAATGTGCGGGTCAGCGTAGCCAAGGGCTTCAACAGCGCCGATGACCGCTTCAACGCGCTGTTCAACGTGCAGTACGAGAAGTCCAGCCCGATCTGGGGCTACCAGCGCGACCTGACCAAGGTGAACAACCCGGCCGGCTACAGCGCGCAGGTGCCGTCCAATGACTTCCTGGTCTACCTGCCCGACGAAAACAATGCCTTCATCATGATGGACCCGACCCGCTGCGCCAGCGTGGCCGGGCAGTTCGGTGGCACCACCGAACTGGGCGTGCGTGCCGCGGGCGAATCGTGCGGTTCCAAGTACAGCGCCGGCTACCGCACCATCAAGAACGGCAAGGAAAGCAGCCAGTTCTATTCGTCGCTCAGCTTCCAGGTGAACGATAACTTCGAGCTGTTCGCCGATGCGCTCTACAGCCTGGAGGAAATCAACTACGTCACCGGTGCCGGCTATACGTTCTGGAGCACGGGCCCGGGCTTCGGCTACATCTACGACCAGGACACCGACCAGTACATGAGCCTGCAGCGCGCGTTTTCCCCGGAAGACATCGGCGGCGCCGGCTACCGTGACATCCAGGAAACCAACCGCAACAAGGCCTACCAGATCACCCTGGGCGGCCGTGGCACGTTTGCGACCGACTGGGATTACAGCGCCAGCTTCAGCCGTGGCGAGTACAAGCTGACCGAACGCGGCTTCGCACGCTGGGCCGAGCCGATCGACAGCTGGTTCGAGCAGAACGTGTTCGGCCCGGTGCTCGGCCAGACCGATGATGGCTACAACATCTACAGCCCGAACTGGGGCGCGTTCTATTCGCAGCTGCCGGCAGGTGCGTTCCAGAGTTTCACCGGCTACACCTACAACCAGAGCCGCACCTGGCAGAACCTGGGCCGGGTGCAGCTGACCAACAGCGGCTTGTTCTCGCTGCCCGGCGGTGATGCCGGCCTGGGCATCGTGCTCGAAGGCGGCAGCGAAGGCTGGGACTACAGCCCGGATGCGCGCCTGCTCAATGGCGATGTCTGGGGCACCACCTCGGTGGCCGGCTCAGGCCATCGCAGCAACTACGCGGTGACCGGCGAACTGCGCCTGCCCCTGCTCGATTCGCTCACTGTCACCGGCTCTGGCCGCTACGACGCCTTCAAGATCGCCGACAACACCGTCGACAAGTCGACCTACAGCATCGGCGTCGAGTTCCGCCCGATCGAAAGCCTGCTGTTCCGCGGCAAGTACGGCACCGCGTTCCGCGCGCCTTCGCTGCCCGATGCCTTCCAGGGCGAAAGCGGCTTCTACACGGCGGCCACCGATTACTACCGCTGTGCGCAGCTGGGCTTCGAGCCGGCTGATACCGTGGGCTGCCCGTACGCAGGCCGTTCCACTTTCGGCGTGCAATCGGGCAACCCGGAACTGGAACCGATCACTGCCGATGTGTGGAACGCTGGCGTGGTGTGGGCACCGATGGCCAATCTGTCGCTGTCGGTGGACTACTACCGCTGGAAGATCGAGAACGAGGTCGACACGCTCAGTTCCGACCAGCTGCTGCGTGCCGAGTACTACTGCCGCAACAACCTGGACAACAACACCAACGCCACCTGCCAGAACGTGGCCGACTGGGTGACCCGTGATGCCTCGGGCAACCTCGAGCAGATCTATACCCCCAAGCTCAACGTCGCACGGCAGAACCTCAATGCCCTGACGGCCAGCTTCAAGTACGTGCAGGACATCGGCCGCTTCGGCTCGCTGCAGTTCGCCAGCAACTACACCAACATCCTCAAGCGCGAACTGCAGCCGCAGACCGGCGATGACTACCTGGATCTGCTGCGCGACCCGTATGCGATGTGGAACTACCAGGCCTTCGCCAAGGTGCGTGCCGATGGGTCGGTGGGCTGGGCCAAGAACCAGTGGACCACCACCCTCTACTACAACTACATCGGCAAGACCCCCAACTACATGGCCTACCTGGGCGAGGGCTACGACTACGTGCACTCTTCCGGCTACAAGGCCGGCAAGTGGGGTTCCTACACCACCTACAACCTCAGCGTGAGCTACCGCGCGCTGGACAACCTGACCCTGTCGCTGATGGTCAACAACGTGTTCAACAAGAACCCGTCCAGCCAGCGCCACAGCTTCGGCGGCAACATCGACGCGCCGTACAACGATTACCTCTACAACCCGTACGGCCGGGCCATCTATGCCCAGATGCAGTACAACTTCGGTGGCAGCTGACACCGCCGCCCCGCTCCAGGGTTGATGGGTTCTGGCCCCGCTTCGGCGGGGCCTTTTTTTTGCCCCGCCGGCCGGCCAGGCACAGGCAGCGACCCTCACAACATGAACTGTACGCTTAACAAAGAGCACTCCAGAGCCCCCTGAATACGTCGCAAACGGCCCGCAGCGCAGCAGATCCTTTCATTTGAAATCAAAGGTTTGGCGCAAAAGTCCATCCAAATCAGCACTTTGCCTACTTTGGCTTGATGACGGGAGCATGAACAGTTGACACGCCAAGTTAAGGCTGTGTTAACTTCGCTTCATCGGCTTGTGAAGCCGGTTTCAGAACGGGGCAACTGCCCTACAGGGACGACGGGCCAGCGCGCCTGTCGAGGTTCGATACACCAGGGGATCCATCCATGACCATCCGCAAGGCGCTCAGCCGCCACCCGCTGAGCTTCGCTCTGACGTCCGCCCTGCTGGCAGCCGTCGTTTCGCCCGCCTTTGCCCAGGAAGCCGGCAACGAAGCCGGCGGCAAGAACGCCACCAACCTGGACCGCGTCTCGGTCGTCGGCTCGCGCATCAAGCGCGCTGAAGTCGAAGGCCCGGCACCGGTCACCGTCATTTCGCGCGCCGACATCGACCGCGAAGGCTTCCAGTCGGTCGGCGACATGCTGCAGACCCTGACCCAGAACACCACGAGCTCGTTCACCGGCGATCTCGCCGTGACCGGCTTCACGCCCAACGCCCAGGTGGTCAACCTGCGCAACCTGGGCCCGGGCTACACGCTGACCCTGGTGAACGGCCGCCGCCCGGCGCAGTACCCGCAGCCGTACAACCGCGACAACAACGTGGTCAACATCAAGGCCATCCCGAGCTCGATCGTCGAGCGCGTTGAAGTCCTGACCGGTGGCGCCTCGGCCATCTACGGTTCGGACGCTGTCGCCGGCGTGATCAACATCGTGCTGCGCAAGAACTACGACGGCAACCAGCTGCGCCTGACCACCGGCACCACCGAAGAAGGCGGCGGCGACAACGTCAACGTCGAGTACACCGGCGGCAAGACCGGCGACCGCTGGAGCGCGACCTACGCCCTGCAGTACAGCGAGAACGAGCCGGTGTTCGCTTCGCAGCGCCACGCGCTGGCCGACACGCGCAACAATGCCGCCGGCGTTGCGGTGAACCCGTCGCTGTCCCTGGTTGCACTGAGCGCGGGCGGCCTGAACGGCCACGTGCGCAACCAGAACGCGCTGTACAACGCTGACGCCTGTGATGCGTTCGATTACACCACCGTGACCACCCCGGCCCGTGGCACCTACTGCGGCAGCTACACCCAGGTCGCAGCCCGTTCGATCTGGAACAAGAACCAGAACTTCAACGGCTACGGCTACGGCACCTTCGACGTGACCGACACCACCCAGCTGTTCGGCAGCGTCAACTTCTACAAGACCAAGGCCAAGGCCAGCGGCGGCATCGAGTTCTGGGGCACCTCGGGTGACCGCTTCACCTCCAACCCGAGCGGCGCCGCGACGGGCGTGTACTACGACTCGAACCTGCGCGACCTGATCCAGCTGCAGCGTACCTTCAACCCGTTTGAACTGGGTGGCAACGAAGCAGCCAGCACCCTGTACGACGAAAAGAGCTACGACATCACCTTCGGTGCGCAGGGCACCTTCGCCGACCGCTTCGACTGGGAAGCCAGCGTCAACTACGGCAAGTACGAGTACGAAGCCGATCGCCCGCGCCTGCTGGCCAAGGCCGTGCATGACTACTTCCTGGGCCCGCTGCAGGGCTACATCAGCAACTACCCGATCTACGCGCTGAACCAGGACCGCTGGAACACGCCGATCACCCCGGAGATCTACCAGAGCTTCGCCACCCGCGTGAAGAACGTTGCTGAGTCGACCTCGGCAACCGCCAACTTCAACGTCAGCGGCGATCTGTTCGAGCTGCCGGCCGGCCCGGTGGGCTTCGCAGCGGTGTTCGAGGGCATCCGCCAGACCACCGACCTGGTCAGCGACGTGCGTACCAACCAGCTGCGTCCGATCGACGACCAGACCATCTACAACCTGACCAGCTCGGGCGAAACCCACGGCGCGCGTAACCGCTATGCGGTCGGCACCGAGTTCCGCGTGCCGATCTTCAGCAACCTGTCGATGAACCTGGCGGGCCGCTGGGACAAGTACGACGACATCACCGCCGTCGACGATGCCAAGACCTTCAACGTCGGCCTGGAATACCGTCCGTTCAGCAACCTGCTGATCCGCGGTTCCTACGCCACCAGCTTCCGCGCACCGGACATGCAGCTGGTCTACGCCGAAGGCGCCGCTTCGTTCTCGACCATCCTGGACGAATACAGCTGCCGTTCCGGTACCGGTCTGGGCCAGGCCGCAGGTGCTCCGGGCCGTACCCGCGCACAGTGCAACGTGACCGGCGACGTGACCCTGTACCAGGCGCAGTCGCTGATCGCCGGCAACCCGAACCTGAAGGAAGAAGAAGGCAAGTCGTGGGGCGCCGGCTTCGTGTGGGACATCATGGATTCGATGTCCATGTCGGTGGACTACTACAAGATCCGCCTGGAAGATGCCTCCACCCAGCTCAGCTCCACCTACCTGCTGCAGAACGAAGCCAACTGCCGCCTGGGCGTGCGCCCGGATGGCACGCCGTTCGAGCAGGGCGCCGATTCGGCCTTCTGCCGCAACCTGACTGCACTGGTCACCCGTACCAGCGCACCGGGCACCACCCTGGACGGCCGCATCTCGCAGATCAACACCGCGTACATCAACGCGGCGCTGCTGGAAACCAGCGGTATCGATGCCACCTTCAAGTACAAGCTGGATACCGACCGCCTCGGCGACTTCGGCCTGGACCTGGGCTACTCGCTGGTGCTGACCAACAAGTACCAGGAAAACAGCGACGACGAGCTGATCGACTACCGCGACCTGCCGCTGTATGACTACAGCCAGCGCAGCCGCGTGCGCGGCAGCCTGAGCTGGGCCGGCGACGAATGGGGTGCCACCCTGTTCGGTACCCGCTACGGCTCGAACTGGAATGCCGCCTGGACCGAACGCCTGGCACCGTACATGCAGTACAACCTGCAGATCAGCAAGAAGTTCGGCCCGAACGTGCGTGCCGAGTTCACGGTGGTCAACCTGACCGACAACCAGTTCCGTCGCGATACCACCAACACGGCGTACCCGTACTTCAACAGCTTCATCGGCGCCGACCCGTTGGGCCGTCGCTACTACTTCAGCCTGTCCTACCGCTTCTGATGCGACAGGTTGTGTGACAAGCAGAGCCCGGCCTAGGCCGGGCTCTGTGTTTGCGCACCGGCAGCAACGCCACACCCTGGGCCACGAAGGCCCGCTAATTGAAGGGGATACACGATGTACAAGCTGTCCTTCGCCCTGCTTGCCCTGGCAGTGGGCGCGACCACCGTGCCGGCCTCCGCCGCCGCACCGGCCTACTCCGTCGAAGATTTCGTCAAGCACGCGGCCTACGGCAACGTGCGCATCTCGCCCAACGGCGAGTACCTGGCCGTCACCATGGACCACGGTGACCAGGACGTCCTTGCGGTGCTGCGCACCAGCGATCTGAAGATCCTCAAGGTCAACCAGCTGCCGGAAAAGAAGAGCGTGGGCCAGTTCACCTGGATCGCGCCGGACCGGCTGATGTTCAATGCGGTGAAGAAGATGGGCGGCTATGCCCAGCCCTTTGGCACCGGCGAATGGTTCGCGGTGAACGCCGATGGCAGCCAGGCCGTGCCGCTGATCTTCTACGGCACCCGCGACGCCACCCAGCGTGGCAAGACCGTGGGCCGGGAGAGCTTCAGCCTGCTCGACACGCTGAAGAATGATGACCGCAACGTCATCATGCAGTCGCGCTACCCGCGCTCCAACGAAGGTGCCGGCACCCAGGTGGTGCAGGTGGATACCTTCAGCGGCCGCCGCACGGTGCTCGCACGCGCGCCCAAGGACGACTGCTCCATCGCGCTGGACGCGCAGAAAGAACCACGTTTCGCCGTCTGTTCGTCCAGCCGAAATGAAGAAGGCGAGTACGACGAGCGCACCGAACTGTACCGCCGCGATGGCCGCGACTGGACCCTGGTCAACGCGTCCAAGACCGATGGCAAGCACCTGTGGGTCGAGCGCGCCACCGCCGATGGCACCGTGTATGTCACCCAGAGCGATGACAAGTCGCCCGGCGCGATTGGTACGCTGGACACCGCCACCGGCACCTTCACTTCCCTGTTCCAGGACCCGGTGGCTGAAGTCTCCGATTACATCTGGTCCACCGATGACAACCGCCTGCTGGGCGTGATCACCGAAGCCGGCGCCCCCAAGGTGACCCTGGTCGATGAGAACCATCCGGATGCGGAACTGTACGGTTCCCTGGCGGCTTCGTTCCCGGGCGAGCTGGTGGATTTCTCCAGCCACACCGCCGACGGCAGCAAGATCATCGTTTCGGTCTACAGCGACAGCAATCCGGGCGAGCTCTATCTGTATGACCGTGCCACCGGCAAGGCACGCTTCCTGATGCAGCGCGCGCCGCAGCTGGACAAGGCCCGCATGGCCTCGGTCAAGCCGTTCAGCTTCACCGCGCGCGACGGCAAGACCATCCACGCTTACCTCACCCTGCCCCATGGCAGCGACGGCAAGAACCTGCCGCTGATCGTCAACCCGCACGGCGGCCCGATCGGCCCGCGTGACAACTGGGGCTTCTCCGGCGAAACGCAGTTGTTCGCCAGCCGCGGCTACGCGGTGCTGCAGGTGAACTACCGCGGCTCGGGCGGCTACGGCAAGGCGTTCCAGGATGCGGGCCACAAGCAGTGGGCCGATGGCATCCAGAACGACATCATTGATGCCACCCAGTGGACCATCAACCAGGGCTATGCCAACAAGGACCGCATCTGCATCTACGGCGGCAGCTTCGGTGGCTACTCCTCGCTGATGGCACCGATCCGTGCACCGGGCCTGTTCAAGTGCACCTTCGGCTACGTTGGCGTCTACGACATCGACATGATGTTCAAGAAGGGCGACATCCCCGAGCGTGAGTCGGGCCAGCGCTTCCTGCGCCGCACCCACGGCACCGACACCGCCGACTGGACCCGCACCTCGCCTGCACGCCGCGCTTCGGAAGTGAAGATTCCGGTGTACCTGGCCGCAGGCGCGCGCGACGTGCGCACGCCGCCGGAGCAGACCGAGCTGATGAACAAGGCGCTGATCGCCGCGGGCAACAAGCCCGAGGGCATGATCATCGAGCCCGGCGAAATGCACGGCTTCTACGGCGTGCCAGCACGGGTGAAGCTGTACACCACGATGCTGGACTTCTTCGGGCGCCATATCGGCTCCCCGGCAGCGTCGGGGGCAAAGGCGGCCCACTGAGCCGTACCCGGCTCCCTGAACAGGGGAGCCGGGAACTTCCGGCACCTTCCGGCACACCATGAAGGTGTGCCTGCGCGTTCCTGGGCGACCAGGGCGCGGGTGCCATCGTTCAATCAAGGAGAGATACCGATGTACCGCAGGCTCATTCTCACAGCCCTGCTGCCCTTCGCGCTGCACGCCCCGCTTGCACTGGCTGCCAAGCCCTCGCCGGCGGCCGCACCGGATCCCACCGAAGATCCGATGATGATCACCGCCGGCTTCCTCAGCGGCCACCCCGACCTGCGCTTCCGCTTGCTGGGCATCGAAAAACGCGATGCGGGCAAGATGGAACAGGCGTTCGGCTTCTTCCAGCGTGCCGGCTTCTACGCCGACAAGCCATCGCAGGCGATGGTGGCGGAAATGCTCTGGAACGGTACCGGCACCCCGGTCGACCGTGCGCTGGCCTATGCCTGGATGGATCTGGCCGCCGAACGCGGCTATGAAGGTTTCCTCGACCTGCGCGAGCGCTACTGGGCAGCGTTGACGCCTGCCGAGCGTGATCGTGCCCTGCAGGAGGGCCCGGCCATCTATGCACGTTTCGGCGATGAAGCCGCGCGCCCGCGCATCGACACCGCGCTGCGCCGCGAACGCCGCCAGGTCACCGGCAGCCGCACTGGCATGGCCGGCAACCTGCGCATCATGGTGCCCGGCCCGGCCGGCCCGATGGAGATCGATGGCAGCAAGTTCTACGACGACCGCTTCTGGGACCCGGTAAAATACCAGGCCTGGCAGGATTCGGTCTGGGCCAAGCCCAAGGTCGCACGGGTGGATGTGGGCGAAGCAACCCAGATCAAGGACGAGAGCGACCGCAGGACACGCATTGACGCAGGCGCGCCCCAGGTGGATGCCCCTGAACCGAAGACGGCCGACGAACTGCCCCGGCTGGACAACGGCAACCCGTGATGTCACCGCTGCCGGCCCTGCGCCGGCAGCGTTCTTTGCGCAGCCCGTGCCGGGACCTGCCCGATTCTGGCGATTGCGCCGTGGCCCGTACGCAACGGGCCCACGGCTTGCCATCGGCCATGACCTTCGACACCCTTGCAGGGCGGGCCGGCGGCGTATCGTTCGGCCCACGGCCATTGCTACGGCCATTCCCTGACTCACTCGGCCTGGAGGCCATACAAGTGACCCGTACTCCCAAGATCGTGCTGCTGACCCTGGCCGTTTCGGCCGCGCTGGTCGGCTGCGGCAAGACCGATACCCCGGCCAAGGACGCCACCGCCTCCACGCCGTCCGCGACCGAACAGGCCACCACCTACACGCTCGACGAAGCCAAGCTGCCGGCGTACAACGCCTTCCAGGCCAGTGACCTGGACAGCGCCCTGGACGCCTGTGGCGCCTTCGGCGACTACGTCAACAGCAAGTGGCTGGCGGCCAACGAAATCCCGGGCGACCGCACCAGCTGGGGCGCCTTCACCATCCTCGACGAGCGCTCGGTGGCCGTGCAGCACCAGCTGGCCGAACAGGTGGCGCAGGTCAAGAACCCGAACCACATCGAGAAGATCGTCGGCGACCTGTGGGCCACCGGCATGGACGAGGCCAAGATCAACGCCCAGGGCATCGAGCCGCTGAAGGCTGACCTGGCCGCCATCGACGGCCTGCAGGACAAGGCCGCCATCGCCGATTACCTGCGCAGCAGCGCGGCCAAGGGCGAAAACATGCTGTTCGGCTTCGGCGCCGAAGCAGATTTCAAGAACTCGGCCGTGAACATGGCCTACGCCAGCCAGGGTGGCCTGGGCCTGCCGGACACCACCTATTACACCGACGCCAAGAACGCCGACAAGCTGAAGGCCTACCAGGCGCACGTCGCCAAGGTGCTGGAACTGTCAGGCGTGGCCGCTGCCGACGCCGCCAAGCAGGCGGAAGAAGTGGTCAAGTTCGAGACCCGCCTGGCCAAGGCTTCCAAGTCGCGCGTCGATCTGTCGCGCAACGTCGAGCTGTTCTACAACCCGGTCACCCTGGCCGACGCCGACAAGCTGACCCCGAACTTCAGCTGGACCGAGTTCTTCAAGTCGCAGGGCGTTGCCGCTCCGGAGAAGTTCTCGCTGGCCATGCCGGCCTTCCATGAGGAAGTGAGCAAGGCGCTGGGCGATACCGATCCGTCGATCTGGCGCGCATACCTGCGCTTCCACACCGTCGATGGCGCCTCGCCGTACCTGAGCGATGCCTTTGTCGATGAGAACTACGCGTTCTACGGCAAGACCCTCAACGGCCAGAAGGAACAGAAGCCGCGCTGGAAGCGCGTGCTGGGCACCATCGAGAACGATGCCGGCGAAGCCTTCGGCCAGCTGTACGTGAAGGTTGCCTTCTCGCCGGAAGCCAAGGCGAAGATGGAAGAGCTGGTGAAGAACCTGGCGGCCTCGCTGAAGGAACGCATCCAGGGCCTGAGCTGGATGAGCGACGAAACCAAGGCCAAGGCCATCGCCAAGTGGGAAACCTTCACCCCGAAGATCGGTTACCCGGACAAGTGGCGTGACTGGGCCGGCCTGCAGACCCAGCGCGACAGCTACCTGGGCAACGTGCGCGCCGCCAACGAGTTCAACTACAAGTTCAACCTGTCCAAGGTCGGCAAGCCGGTGGACAAGACCGAGTGGGGCATGACCCCGCAGACGGTCAATGCCTACTACAACCCGCTGCAGAACGAGATCGTGTTCCCGGCCGCCATCCTGCAGCCGCCGTTCTTCGACCCGAAGGCCGACGACGCGCTGAACTACGGCGGCATCGGCGCAGTGATCGGCCACGAAATGACCCACGGTTACGACGACCAGGGCGCACGCTTCGGGCCGAGCGGCAATCTGGAAGACTGGTGGACCCCGGCGGACAAGAAGAACTTTGAAGGCCTGACCGGCAAGCTGGTCAAGCAGTTCGACCAGTACAAGGTTGACGGCCAGGCGGTGAACGGCCACCTGACCCTGGGTGAGAACATCGCTGACCTGGGTGGCCTGGCCACCGCCTACGACGCCCTGCAGAAGGCGACCGCCGGCAAGGAAGACCCGAAGGTCGACGGCTTCACCCGTGACCAGCGCTTCTTCTTCAACTGGGCGACCGTGTGGCGCACCAAGTACACCGCGGAGAACGCCAAGGTCCGCCTGGCCACCGACCCGCACGCCCCGGCGCAGTTCCGCGCCATGGGTGCGCCGTCGAACCTGCCGACCTTCGCTGCCGCGTTCCAGTGCAAGGCCGGCTCGCCGATGGCCCGCACCGGCGACCAGCAGGTGGTGATCTGGTGAGCCACGGCTGAGGCCAAGGCAGACCCTCGAAGGCCCGGGATTTCCCGGGCCTTCGTTTTTTGCTGCCGGCCAGCGGCCGGCACTACCGGGGTCGGATCCCTTGCGCGCAGCGCGAGGGCTCTGACCCCCATGCCCTGTGATGCATGCATCCCGTGCCCATGCACGGCTTGCTATAGTTCGCCCGCCCTCAATCCATCACGGATTCGTTCTACATGCCCAATTTCCGTCCGCTTGCCGTCGCCCTGGGTATCAGCCTGGCGACCCTGGTCCCGACCCACGATGCGTTTGCCGCCAAGAAGAAGGCCACGCGCGCCCCGGCCGTCAGCGCCCAGTGCAGCGATTTCTACGATGCAACCAACGCGGACTGGTTGAAGGCCAACCCGGTGCCGCAGTCCGGTGCCGCCACCGCGCTGGGCCAGCTGGTCGACCGCAGCCGCCAGCAGCAGCGTGAACTGCTGGACGCCGCGATGAAGGCGCCGCAGGGCAACGTGCAGAAGCTGCTGGGCGATTTCTGGGCCAGCGGCCTGGACGAGGCCGCGGTTGAGGCCGACGGCTCCAACCCGATCGCCCCGTTGCTGACCCGCATCAACGCCATCAAGAAGGCCAAGGATGTGCCGGCCTCGATCGCCGCGCTGCACCAGGTGGGCATCCCGGTGGCCTTCAACTTCGGCCCGGACGTGGACCTGAAGGCGCTGGACCGCCATATCGGCTACTTCATGCAGGGCGGCATGGGCCTGCCCGATCCGGCCTTCTACACCCGTACCGACGCCGACACCGTGGCCCTGATGGGTCGCTACCGCAACTACGTCAAGCAGATCCTGGCGCTGACCGGCACCCCGGCCGCCAAGCTGGATGCCGAAGCGCAGTCGGTGATCGCGCTGGAAACCGAACTGGCCCGCAATGCGCAGTCGCTGGCCGGCATCAACAACCCGTTCAACAACTACGCGCCGATCTCCACCAAGGATCTGAACAGCCGCTACCGCAACCTGCAGCTGGATGCCTTCCTGAAGGTGCAGGGCGTGAACGACGACCTGGTCTCGCTGGCCGACCCGGCCCTGTTCAAGCAGCTCGACACCATGGTCACCAAGCTCAAGCCGGAACAGTGGAAGGCCTACCTGCGCTGGCGCGTGGGCGATTCGATGGCGCCGTACCTGTCCAAGGCCTACCGCGACGCCGAGTTCGAGTTCCGTGGTCGCGTCCTGCGTGGCCAGACTCTGCCGGCGCAGCGCTGGGAGAACGTGCTGGACGCCATCAATGTGGCCGCCGGCCCGATGGTCGGCCGCGAGTATGCCGCCCGCCATCTGTCGGCGGAAGATCGCCGCCAGGCCGCGTGGATCGTCGACAAGGTGCGTGAAGTGCAGATCGAGGCGGTCAAGAACAGCACCTGGATGAGCACCGAAGCCAAGGCTGAAGCACAGGCCAAGCTGGCCGCGCTGAAGATCGAGATCGGCACCCCGCTGCGTGACCTGGATTACAGCGTGCAGCCGATGGGGCGTGGTTCGTTCGGTGGCAACATGCTGATTGCTTCGACCTGGCGCCACCGCGAGGAAATGAAGCGCATCGGCAAGGGCAATGCCGACCGTCGCTGGGATGTGCTGCCGCAGCAGCCGTCGCTGGCCTACGACCTGGCGCAGAACCGCCTGATCGTCACCGCCGCCATCCTGCAGGGCCCGGTGTTCAATGCCAAGGCGGATGCCGCCGACAAGTTCGGCAGCTTCGGTGGCCTGGTCGGGCACGAACTGAACCGCGCCGTCGATGCCAAGGGCGCCCTGGTCGATGCCAAGGGCGAACTGCGCAGCTGGTGGACCCCGGCCGACAAGACCGCCTGGACGCTGCTCGGCAACCGCGTCGCCGCCCAGTACAGCGCCTACGACTTCCCGGGCGTGAAGGGTGCCAAGGTCAACGGCACGTTGACCCAGGAAGAGAACCTGGCCGACATCGCCGGCCTGGAACTGGCCTGGGCGGCCTACACCGCACAGGAACCGAAGGCCAAGCCGGCGCAGCAGCAGGGCTTCTTCCGCGCCTGGGCCGCACTGTGGCCGCAGCAGCTGTCGCCGAACGAAGCCGCACGCCGTCTGACCGCCGATATCCGTGCACCGGGGCGCTGGCGCACCAATGGTCCGCTGTCGAACCTGCCGGCCTTCGCCGCCACCTACAGCTGCAAGGCCGGCCAGCCGATGCAGCGTACCGAGGCCGAGCAGATCAAGGTCTGGCGTTGAGCGCAGCAATGACGTGGTAACGAAAAAGGCGCCTTCGGGCGCCTTTTTCGTGGGAATGCCCCCTTCGGCTTCTTGGGTTGGAAGAAAAGAGGCCCCGCCCGCAGGACGGGGCCGAATGAACCGTTGCCAGAAGAGAGAGCCTCGTGCGAACCGCTCAGAAATCGTAGGACGCGGTCAATCGGACCGTGCGCGGCGCAGTGAAGTAGGTGCCCATGCCGTAGGTATTGGAGACCGTGCCCGGCCCGGTCTGGTAGGTCGCCGTCGACTGCCGCTGACGCCGCTGGTTGAGCACGTTGAAGACATCCAGCCCCAGGCCCATCCGGTGGTCGGCAAACGCCGGCCGGTACATCACTCCCATGTCCAGCTGTGCGGTCCAGGGCTGTCGGCCTGCGTCGCCCGGCCGCGATGGCTTGCCGTTGCAGTAGTGGTAGGCCGAACCATAGCCATGGAGCGGATCCGTCTGTTCACTGCCGTAGTAGCCCAGGCAGCTTTTGGGCATGCCGGACTGCACCCGCATCGTGAGCGATGCCGTCCACTCATCCGTGATCTGGTAGGCGCCGAAGGCCTTCAGCTGGTGCCGGCGATCATTGGCCAGATAGCCACCGGCGTACTCCATCAGCGCAGCCGCATCCCAGTCCTGTGTCTTGGACACGTCATCCTGGCCGATATCAGACCTCACCTGCCCTTCGGTGTTGCCGAAGCTGTGCGACCAGGTGTAATCGAGACGGCCGTACCAGCGATCGGCCATGGGATGCTCGATGAACAGATCCAGCGCGACATACTCACGCGTCGCCTTCTTCCCACCATACCCCCAGTCTGTCGACCCCATGCGGACCGGCGTGTAGCCGGACCCATCGCGGTGCCGCACCTGGAAGGTGTTGGTCTGCCCCGGGTTGAAGATCACGCAGCCGGGCAGATCAAAGGCGTCCGGGTCGAGGCCCATGCCACTGAGGCGATCAACGAAGCGGTCAGCATCGCAGGTGTCATCGATGGCCGACTGCAGACGCCGGTAGGTCATCTTGGCACCACTGTTCCACTGGCTTCCCAACGTCTTCTCAAAGCCCAGGATCAGCTCATCCTGATACTGCGAACGCAGGTCGGTGGGCGCAACAGCGCGCGGATCGGGGGCCTGTCCATACTCGTTGTTGGCCGACACCGGGCCATCCCCCAGCGGCGTCAGGCCGGTTGGAATGCCATTGGCGTCAATGCCGTCATAGGTGAAGTACTCGCGCGTGTAGGTGGACGCGGAGGCACCGCGGATGGCGACGCTGTTGGGCAGCGCCAGATAGTAGCGGCCCAGGTTGGCGAAGACCTTCAGCGAGGCATCGCCAAGGACATCCCAGCTGGCACCCAGTCGCGGTGCCCACTGGTCACCACTTTCCACATAGGCAGCGCCATCACTGTTGTAGTTGGTGAAGCGGTCGTTGCGCAGGCCTAGGGTCAGCAGCCAGTTGGGAGCGAGCTGCCAGCGATCCTCCAGGTAGTACGCCTTCTGCTTCACTGACATGCTGGTGGTGGTGGAGAAGATGTACTTCTGCACGAAATAGCCATCACCACCAGGCGGTGCGATGTCGAATCCGGGGCTGGGCGACACATCCGGCTTGCCACGCGAGTAGAACCATGCGTGGCCGGGACCCGTCATCGACTGACCCTCATTGTTCGCCCGGTAGGTCATGTTGTCGATGCCGGCGGTCAGTTCGTGGTTGCCGACGCGGTACTGCAGGTCCATGCGCAGCCCCTGCGTGGTGCTGCCGGCATCAAGCGCCTTGGTATAGAGATCGGGCTGATCGTTGCGTACCGGCGTGCCGCCGTTGAGCGACGGGTCCTGATTGCCGGGATTGCGGATGTAGGGGTTGGCTGAATCCCGCGGATTGAACTCCAGGTTTCCGGTGCGGGTGCGCCCCCACACCGTGCTGAAGGTCAACGCATCGTTGAGGTACCCCGTGTACTTGAAGATGTCGGCGTTGGTGGTGGCCTTGCTGGTATTGGGGAAGGTCCCGGTGCGATCACCTTCCGTCAGCGTCGCATAGTCGAACGCCGTGTAGTAGCCACCCGCACGATCAGTATCCTGGAAACGGGTGTACTCCAGCGTGTTGCTGTCATTGATGTTCCAGTCGACCTTGCCATAGAACTTCGGCGTGTCCACGCGGTAGTGCCTGCGCACCTGCTGCGCGCCGGCCTCGCTGGCGGTGGCGATGCCCTCGCGGTGGTTGGATTCAGCCGCCAGATGGATGAACAACCGGTCTTCGACCAATGGGCCGCTGACGTAGCCGCTGTACGTCGTGCGGGTTTCCTTGTCACCGCCTCGATAGCGGTACAGCGTGCCTGGCTTGTCCTCATGTTCGTAGGCATACCCTTCCGGCAGCGCCACATCCGGGTAGTTGACCGATGCGGGGGCTTCGGCGAGCCCGGCCGGTGCCCAGGTGACCTGCGCGCCAAACCGCCACGCGTTGGTCCCTCGCTTGCCGAGCTGGTTGATGACGCCGCCGGTGGAACGCCCATAGGCAGCACCATAGCCACCAGTGAAGGTTTCCTGCTGATCGATGGAACCGTAGGGCAGGCTGACGCCGCCCATGTAGTTGAGTGGGTTGGTGACGTTGAATCCGTTGAGGTAATACGCGTTCTCGGTAACGCTGGAACCGCCGAACGACAGGACCGAGCGCGAGCCGTTCTGGAATGCACCGCTGCCGGACACCACGCCCGGTGCCAGCAGGGCGATGGCTTCAGCACTGCGCCCCAAGGGCAGCACATCCAGTTGCTCGGAAGTGACGACCGACTTGGAAACCGTGTGGGTCACGTCGATCTTCGGCATGTTTGCCGCGGTGACATTGACCGTATCCAGGGTGGTGGCCCCGCCATGGACGGCAAAGCTCACCTCGGTACCGGTGCCCACCCGCAGCTGCACGTCATGCTGCTGCTCGATGATCCGGCCATCGCGCTGCAGGCTGATGCTGTAACGCCCCACCGGCAATGCGCCGAAGTTGTAGCGCCCCTGTGCATCAATGGCGATCGTGCGCGTGAGGCCACTGTCGCTCTGGGCAACGACCGTCGCACCTTCCGAACCCACTGCGGTCCCGTACAGCGTGCCGGTCGTGCTCTGCGCAGCAGCACTGCCGACGATGGAAAACAGCACTGCCGAAAGCACGCTGCGCTTGAGCACACGATGTGCGGATCCAACTGCCATGAAACTCTCTCCGGTGATGAAATTACCGGAGCGTTATAGGCAGGGAGCGGAGATGCGGGACAGTGTTGGAACCGACGCTGGAGCGGGTAAAAGCGCCGCTCCGCCATCTTCATGAAAGACGCGCGGTCACGCCATGTAATTGAAAACGCGGGACTTTCAACGGAGCAGGTAGTCATCGCGGCGGCGCCCGCATCTCAGGCAACAAGCGTCACGCTGAAAGCAGTGCAGCACGGCGATCAGCGCCCGAAGCGACACGGCTATGTTCCAGTTCCGACAAACCCGCACCCTGCGCGCCTGCGCAGCAACCCTCACGCCGGTTCCAGCACTCCCCGGTAGTGCACGATGCGGCCAATCACCGGCGTACCGATCTCCACGTCGAAAACGAAGCGCCCGTCTTCTTCGTACTCGAAACTCTGGTCACCGGGCAGCAGCGCGCGCGGCAGCGGAATGCCCAGCAGCGACCAGCGGCGCGGCACCAGCTGCAGCCGCCGGCCCTCCATCACGACCGCCAGCCCCACCGACACGACACCAAAACGCTCGACCAGCAGGGCCTCATCACGACCACGCCCCTCGGTCTGCAGGGAGGAGAAACGGCGACCGGCAAACGTACGCGTCCAGCGCTCGCCGCCCGCCTCGGGCACGAACTCGACGCTGACCGGCACCTGCTCGCCCGCCGCTGGAAAGCCGAACAACGCCCCCACCAGCCGTGACAACAGGCCACCGCCCCGCTGCACCTTCGCGCTGCCCTGCCAGTGCCGCGCGGCGCCTGGTGCATGCAGCGCCTGCACCGCGTCGGGCAGCTGCGCGTAAGCATCGCCGAGGACGCGCTGGTACAGGCTGGCGCCGGGCGTGTCCTGGCGGAAACCGGTGTGGATCGCGCGGCCGGCAAACAATTCATCGTAGTCGGCCAACTCAAGCGCGTGCTTCGCCGCGCGCGCCCCGGGTGCTGGCCGCTCTCCCCTGAGCTGCTTGCGGATCAGCGCCTCGATGGCCATCGACGGAATGTAAGGGCCGTCATCCGCCTCGGCCAGCAGATGCCAGCTCTGCTGCATGGGTGCGCCATCGCACGTGCCCGTTGCGCGCACGATCATGCCGCCACGATGCTCGCCGAACTTCATCAGGTTCAGCACGGTGTAGAACAGCGGCGACAACGGCTCCAGCGATGGCAGGCGCAGGCGGTGGCGGGCCTTGGCCAGCAGGTTGAGGATGCGGTGCAGGATTTCCGGCACCGGACCGGCACCGATCCAGATGTCGGTGAGCGTCGGGTGCTCTGGCGGCAGCACCTGCAGGTCGGGCACGTCCACCAGCGAAAAGCGCAGGTTGCGCAGCGGCATCCGCCCCGGCACCGCCACGGTGAAGCGGCGGCTCTCGGCAAGGCCCACGCCATGACCTGCGCGACCGCCACGGCGCAGCTTCACCGGCGCCCCGGCATAGCCCACCACCGCGCGCATCACGTTCAGGCCGATACCCGCATACGGCGACGGCGCGATGCCACCCTCCACGCTGATGATCTGCATGCGGCGGGCCATCACCCGCAGCACCGCAGCGGTCAGCACCGGGAAACTGCTGACCCCGGACAGCACGTAGACACCAGCCGCACGCGCCTGCGCATCGAACTGCGGTACAGCGGACACGAAATCAGCCGCATCGGCGAAATCCAGGTAATCAATCCCGGCCGCGATACAGGCCTCGATGGCCGCGTAGCGCTGGCTGCCGTAATCCTGGAACGGACCGGACGCATCGACCACCAGGTCGGGACGCTCGGCCTGCAGGGCCTGCGCCAGCTGTTGCCGATCCACCTGCAAAGGCCGCAGCGTGGACTGCCCACGGTACCCGGCACAGAACGCCTCCGCCGCTGCGAGGGTTCGCCCGGCCACCAGCAGCTGCAGTTGCGGCAGGTCCGCCAGCAGCTGCACCAACCGCCCTCCAAACACCCCATATCCACCGAGGATCAGGATCTTCACGCATCGTCCTTGTCGTGCTGCCAGGGATGGAACTGCTCTTGCGCTGCATGGTAGCGCGGTCCTGCGGTGCAGCACGATCCAGCATTAACACGGCGCGTGCTATCGCTGCGCTTTAACCGTTGCGGAGTCGATCATGGCCGTCAGGAACGTCATCTGTGTATGGTACGACGCTCAGGCGCTGGAGGCCGCCACCTTCTACGCCGACACCTTCCCCGACAGCGCGGTGACCGCCGTCCATTACGCACCGGGCGACTACCCGGCCGGGCAGGAGGGCGCGGTGCTCACGGTCGAGTTCACCGTGTGCGGCGTCGCCTGCGTCGGCCTCAACGGCGGCCCGGCGTTCAGGCACAGCGAGGCGTTCTCGTTCCAGATCCAGACCGAGGACCAGGCCGAGACCGACCGGCTGTGGAACGCCATCGTCGGCAATGGCGGCCAGGAAAGCGATTGCGGCTGGTGCAAGGACCGCTGGGGCGTGTCCTGGCAGATCAGTCCGCGCATGCTCATCGACGCGGTGACCAGTACGGACAAGGCGCTGGCAAAGCGTGCCTTCAACGCGATGATGCCGATGAAGAAGATCGACATCGCCACGATTGCCGCCGCCATCGAAAAAGGGGACGGAGGGGATTAAGTCGCCTCTGCCCTCCCCCGTGTCATACAGCAAGCGCATTGCGACTTAATCCCCTCCGTCCCCTTTTTCTGCGAGGTGTTGATGACCTGGGATGCGATCATCGTCGGCGGTGGCCACAACGGGCTGGTGTGTGCGGCCTACCTCGCACGTGCCGGGAAGAAGGTGCTGGTGCTGGAGCGGCGCAACGTGCTCGGCGGCGCGGCGGTCACCGAGGAGTTCCATCCCGGCTTCCGCAATTCGGTAGCGTCCTACACGGTCTCGCTGCTGCAGCCGAAGGTCATTGATGACCTGCAGCTGCATGCCCATGGCCTGCGCATCGTCAACCGGCCAGCCAACAACTTCCTGCCGCTGGCCGATGGCCGCTACCTGCTGTCGGCCCCTGGCCGCACCCAGGCCGAAGTGGCGAAGTTCTCCGAGCGCGATGCGCAGCGGCTTCCCGAGTACGAGGCGCGACTGGAGATCTTCGCCGACGTGCTGCGCGCATGGGCACTGCGTGCGCCGCCAGACCTGGGGGTCGCCGGCGGATGGCGTGCCTTGCCCGCGCTGTGGCAGATGGGGCGCCTCGGCCGCGAACTGGCCACCCTGGAAGCACCGCTGCGACAGGAACTGCTGGACCTGTTCACCCTCTCGGCCGCCGAGTACCTGGACCGCTGGTTCGAGAGTGAACCGATCAAGGCACTGTTCGGCTTCGATGGCATCGTCGGCAACTTCGCCAGCCCGTACACGCCGGGCAGCGCGTATGTGCTGCTGCACCACGTGTTCGGCCAGTGCAACGGCGTCAAAGGGGCCTGGGGACATGCCATCGGTGGCATGGGGGCGATCAGCCAGGCCATGGCGGCCTCGGCGCGCGCCGCCGGCGCCGAACTGCGGGTGGACGCCGCTGTACAGCGCCTGCAGGTTGAAGAAGGCCACGCGACCGGCGTGGTGCTGGCCGATGGCAGCACCCTGCACGCACGCGCGGTGATCGCCAACGTCAACCCGAAGCTGCTCTACGAGCAGCTGCTGGAACCGGCACAGGTACCGCAGGCCACGCGTGAACGGATGGCGCAGTGGCGTTGCGGATCCGGCACGTTCCGGATGAACGTGGCGCTGTCACGGCTGCCGGACTTCAGCGCCCTGCCCGGCCCCGGCGATCATCTCAGCGCCGGCATCATCATGGCGCCCAGCCTGGACTACATGGACCGCGCCTGGCTGGATGCACGCTGCGAGGGCTGGTCACGCGAACCGATCGTGGAGATGCTGATTCCCAGCACGCTGGATGATTCGCTGGCGCCGCCCGGGCAGCACGTGGCCAGCCTGTTCTGCCAGCACGTGGCGCCCGTGCTGCCCGATGGCCGACACTGGGACGATCACCGTGATGAGGTGGCCGACCTGATGATCGCTACCGTGGAGCGCCATGCGCCGGACTTCGCCGCCAGCGTGCTCGGCCGGCAGGTGCTGTCGCCGCTTGATCTGGAAAGGACGTTTGGTCTGATCGGCGGCGACATCTTCCACGGCGCGCTGAGTGCCAACCAGTTGTTCTCGGCGCGACCGATGGTCGGCCAGGCGGGCTATCGCGGTGCGCTGCCGGGGCTGTACCTGTGTGGTTCGGGCACGCATCCCGGTGGCGGCGTGACGGGAGCACCGGGGCACAATGCCGCGCAGGTGGTGTTGCAGGATCTGTGAAGGCGTGCCGAGCAACGGTCGGCACCTACCCGCGTGAAGGTTAAAGGTGTGCCGACCAACGGTCGGCACCTACCCGCGTCAAATGATCCGGATAAGGTGTGCCGACCAACGGTCGGCACCTACCCGCGTCAAATGATCCTTCGGATCATTTGACGCTGCGCAGATGGTTCGGGCGCTTTGGTGGGCCGGGTGGGCGGCGCTTGTTGAACGGTGACTGGCCGCGCCAGTAGCGGATCAGCAGCCAGCCGAACAGCATGCCGCCCAGATGCGCGAAGTGCGCCACGCCCGGCTGCCAGCCGGTCATGCCCAGCACCAGCTCACCGACGCCGAACAGGATGACGAAGGTGCGTGCCTTCATCGGAATGGGCGGGAACAGCAGCATCACCCGCTGGTTCGGGAACAGCATGCCGTAGGCCAGCAGCAGGCCGAACACGCCGCCGGAAGCGCCCAGCACCGTGGCCGGGTTGTCCAGCAGCGTGCCCACCAGCAACTGGCAGACACCGGCGCCGGCCACGCAGACCAGGTAGTACAGCAGGAAGCGCTTCTCACCCCAGGTCTGTTCCAGCGGCGCGCCGAACATGAAGACCGCCAGCATGTTGAAGAACAGGTGGCCGAAGCTGCCGTGCAGGAAGCCGTAGGTCAGCAGCTGCCACGGCTGGAAATTACCGCCCGGGGAAAACGCATCGAAGCCCTGCTGCCACGGCTGCAGCATGAAGGGTTCAAAGGTCTGCATGCCGAGCAGGAACGGCTGCTGCAGCAGGAACAGGATCGCGTTGGCGATCAGCAGGGCCTTGGTGACGGTTGGCAGTCGCGGGAACATGGGTATACCTGCATGGAACGGCCTCCATCATAGCCGCAGCACCACGACAGCGTGGCGACCGCCCCGGCCGTACCGTTCAACCGCCGCTGGCAATCAGCCCGGGCCCCAGAGTGCGGCATCCAGCGCCGCAGCCGGGTCGAGGGCCGGCATGCGCACCCGGCCGTTCTCCACCACCACGCCTTCGGCGCGCAGGCGCTGCGACTGCTCGCGCCAGCCGGCCGAGCCTTCGGCCATGGCAATGCGCCCATCCGAGCGCAGCACGCGGTGCCAGGGCAGGTCCGGGTCTTCGTTCTGGCCCAGAATGCGCGCGGTCAGGCGCGCGCGTCCGGGCAGTCCCGCGCGCATGGCCACCTGGCCGTAGCCCAGTACCTGACCCGGCGGGATCGCGCGGATCACCGCCAGGATGCGAGCCCGCGCCTGCTCCGGCGTCAGCGCCGCAGGCGGGTCACCAGCAGTACGCCGATCAGCACCAGCACGGTGCCGGCGATCTGCGCCGGCCCCATCGGCTCGTCGAGCAGCCATAGACTCATCACGATGGTGGAAACCGGGCCCAGCATACCGACCTGCGCGGCCAGCGACGAACCCACGCGCTGCACCGCCAGCATGATCGCCAGCACCGGCAGCACGGTGCAGACGGTGGCATTGACCAGCGACAGCCACTGCACCGGTGCCGGCGCCTGCCACAGCAACGGCAGCGGATGGGTAATGGCGAAATGCAGCAGCACCAGCACGCTGGCCACGCAGCTGGCGTAGGCGGTCAGCCGCACTGCACCGATGCGCGCGACCACCTGGCCGCTGCCGAACAGGTACAGCGCGTAACTGAGCGCGCTGCCCAGCACCAGCAGGCTGCCGACGATGATCTGCCCCCCTTCGCGCTGCAGATCGTGGCCGAACGCCAGCAGCACGCCCAGGTAACTCAGCGCCAGCGCGGCGATCTGCCAGCGCCCGGGACGCTGCCGTGCCAGCAGCACGTTGATCAGCAGCACCAGCGTCGGATTCAAGTACAGGATCAGCCGTTCCAGGGTCACGCTGATGTACTGCAGGCCCTGGAAATCGAGCAGGCTGGACAGGTAGTAGCCGGTGAAGCCCAGCCACAGCACGCGCGCGCGGTCGGCCCAGGACAGCGGATCGGCACGGCGTGCCGACCACAGCGCCATCAGCACGAACAGCGGCAGCGCCATCATCATGCGCAGGGCCAGCAGGGTCGTGGCATCGACACCATGCCGCAGGCCGAGCTTGACGATGATGGCTTTGCCGGACGCGGCGATGGCACCAACGGCAGCCAGGCCGATGCCACCCAGGGCAATGCGCGGGGACGCCGTGGCGATTCGGGGGGACGGGCTGGACATCAGACAGCGACAGGCCGCAGGGGGGTGGCCATGGGGTATGTGGGGACGCGCATTGTCGCACGCAGGGGCGCGCTGCCCTGTAGAGCCGAGCCGACGCTCGGCTCCGCGGTGCCAAGGCGGAGAAAGCCGAGCATGGGCTCGGCTCTACATTTATCGCCAATCACCGCATCAGCACCACTTCTTCGGCCGAGGTCGGGTGGATGGCCACGGTGTCATCGAACTGGGCTTTCGTCGCGCCCATCTTCACCGCCACCGCGAAGCCCTGCAGGATCTCGTCGGCGGCCTCTCCCAGCAGATGGATGCCCACCACCTTTTCCTCGGCGCCTGCGCAGACCATCTTGAACAGGCTGCGCTGGGTGCCATTGGCCAGTGCCTGCAGCATCGGCCGGAAGCGGCTGTGGTAGACCGTCACCTGGTCGAAACGGGCGCGCGCCTCTTCCTCGCTCATCCCCACCGCACCCAGCGGCGGGTGCGAAAACACCACGCTGGCCACGTTGCTGTAATCCATCTTCGCGTTCGGGCGGCCGCCGAACAGGCGGTCCATCAGGCGGCGCGCAGCGGCCACCGCCACGGGGGTCAGGCCGACCTTGCCGGCGATGTCACCCACCGCGTGCACGCTGGGCACGGCCGTGGTCTGCCACTCATCCACTTCCACCTGCTGGTGTTCGCCGATGCTGATGCCCAGCGCTTCCAGGCCGAGATCACGGCTGTTGCCACGGCGGCCGGTCGCGAAGAACACCGCATCGAACACGCTGTCCAGCGGGCCATCATGGCCGAAGGCACGCACCCGCTCACCCTCGCGCTGCAGCTCACGCAGGCGGAAGTCGAACTGGATGCGCACACCCTGCTGCTTCAGGTTCTCGGCCAGCTGGTCGGTCAGTTCGTAGTCGAAGCGCTCCAGCAGGCGCGTACCGCGCACCAGCAGGCTGACCCGGCTGCCCAGCGCCTGCAGCAGCCCGGCCAGTTCCACCGCGATGTAGCCGCCACCGATGATCGCCACCTCTTCCGGCGCACTGCGCAGGTCGAAGAAATCATCAGACACCAGGCCCAGCGCGGCACCGGGAACATCCGGCCGCTGCGGATGCGCGCCGGTGGCGATGAGGATGTGTTCGGCGCTGTAGCGCACGCCATCGCTGCACGCCACCGTATGCGCATCGACCAGATGGCCACGTGCGGGGATGCGCACCACGCCGGTTTCATCCAGTCGCTTGTTGTAACTCGTGTGGATGTTGCTGATGTAAGCCTGGCGGTGGATCACCAGTTCCTTCCACGACAGCGCCGGGCGCGCCGGTACATCGAAGCCCATCGCACTGGCCAGCCCGATGCGCTCGTGCAGGTCGGCGGCCAGCCACATGGCCTTCTTCGGCACGCAGCCGATGTTGACGCAGGTACCGCCCAGCGCACCGGGCTCCAGCAGCGCCACGCGCTTGCCGTGCTGGGCCGCGCGGATGGCACCGGCCAAGCCGGCCGAACCGCCGCCCAGAACGATCAGGTCGTAGTCAAACGTTGCAGTGCTCATCGGAATCGCTCAAAGAAAGGAAAATCATAGATCCACGCACTGCATCGGCGGCACCGCCGCTGTGGAGTAGATCCACGCCATGCGTGGATGGCACCGCCGCTGCAGAGTAGATTTACGCCATGCGTGGATGGCACCGTCGCTGCAGGCGAGCATGCCACGGCCCCTACGCAGCGCAGCGTGAGCAGCGCGGACCGGCATCATCCCTGCCCGCGCTCGCGCCGCATCGGCGGCCACTGCCGGTAGGTCATCGCGCGCCACAGCCATTCCAGTGGACCGAAGCGGAAGCGCTTCAGCCACAGGTGCGAGAACACCACCTGCAGCGCGAACAGCAGCAGTGCGAACAGCAGCTGCCACGCCCGTGGCATCAGGTCGAACCAGCCCAACCCGTAGTGATTGAACAACCAGGTACAGACCAGCGACTGGGCCAGGTAATGGGTCAACGCCATGCGCCCTGAAGGTGCCAGCCATCCCAGGCGCGCTCGCCAGTGCACGACCCAGGCCAGGTAACCCAGGCACATCGGCACCGCGCCGACCGACACCAGCGACATCGCGGCGGTGGACTCCAGGGTGTATTCACCCGGCGCCAGGTACGGCTTCCACAGCACCCCGCCGAGGGTGACCAGCAGGCCCATCGGCAGGGCAACCCAACGCAGGCCGGCATACAGCCGCGGAAAGCGTTCCGGCGCTGTCAGTGCGCCGCTGGCGGCGAACCAGCTGCCGATCAGGAACATGCCCAGGACTTCCGGACCGGTGATCACCAGTGCGCCCAGCGAGGAGCCGAACTCGTGCAGGCGCTGGACATTGCCCTGCATCCAGCTGCCCTGCCCATACACCAGGCGCTGCTGGTCGATGGCCTGCTGCGCGTCCAGCAGCATCTTCTGCAGATCCTGCGCCGGGGAGAGCGTCACCAGTGCACCGATGAGCAGCATCATCGACACGCCGGCCAGATACACGAAGCCCCCCATCCACGGCAGCCAGCTGCGCGGGGCCTCGCGGCAGGCGAGCAGCGGCAGCGACACCAGTGCGTACAGCACCAGGATGTCGCCGGACCACACCAGCAGCGCGTGGCACAGACCGATGAGCGCCAGGCCAAGGCTGCGCCGCAGGTAGAACGGCGCAAATTCGCGGCCGGCCGCCTGCGCGCGTTGCGCCATGACGGCGAAGCCGGCACCGAACAGCAGCGAGAACAGGGTGAAGAACTTGCCCTGTACGAAGATGTAGACAAAGGCATCAGCCGCGTAGTCCAGCCCGTGCCAGCGCGCGTCGATACCGGTGAAGGCCAGGTCCAGCGGTCCGCTGAGGGCCTCGATGTTCATCAGCAGGATGCCCAGCAGGGCCACCCCGCGCAGCACGTCCAGCACCGCGATGCGTTCGCCGGAAGCCACCGGCTGCAGGGAAGGGGAAGCGGTGTTCACGGGGCATCCGGCAGGCAGGTCCGTCATTATGCCGCCGGCCCGCGCGCCGTGGACGGTCGCGCCGTGTTCCAGAAACGCAACGACCCGCCGAAGCGGGCCGTCGCTGCCATCACGATCGCGCCGCGATCAGTGCTGGTGACCACCGTCGCCGTGGACATGGCCGTGGTCGATTTCTTCCTTGCCGGCTTCGCGCACTTCGACGATCTCGACGTCGAAGTGCAGGTCCTTGCCGGCCATCGGGTGGTTCAGATCGACGTCGACCACGCTCATGCCGACCTTCTGCACGGTGACCGCGCGCGGACCGAAGTTGGTCTGCAGCACCACCTGCTGGCCCGGGACCAGCTTGGCATTGCCGAAATGCTTCTTCGGCACGCGCTGGGACAGACCCTCGCGACGCTCGCCGTAGGCATCGGCCGCCTTGACGTCGACCTCGAAGGTCGCGCCGGCTTCCTTGTCCATCATGGCGTTTTCCAGGCCCGGGATGATGTTGCCGTGGCCGATCAGGATCGACAGCGGCTCGCCGCGGTCCTTCGACGATTCGATCGGCGCCTGGCCGACCTCGGAAACGGTGTAGTGGAAGCGGACAACGCGGTCTTTTTCGATCTTCATGCGCAACTCTGTCTGGATCTGCCGGAGGCAGGCGGGTTGGGGCGGGTTGTCGCCCGGCGGGGACGCCGCCATCATGACGGCCAATCCAAGGTGGCGCATTATCCGGAGATCATGCACATCACGCCAGTTTTGTCCGGCCTGCGCCGGTCCCTCGCGCCCGCCCTGCTGCTGGCCCTGCCCCTGCTGCTGGCCGCCTGCGGTGGCGGCAAGGCCGTCCGCCCTGCCCCTGCGCCGCCGTCGGCACACTGGCCCGCCACCACCCCGGACAACCCGGAGGCGGCCAACTCAGTGCTGATGCGCGCCATCAGCCTGGTCGGCACCCCTTACCGTTACGGCGGCAACACCCCCGATTCGGGCTTCGACTGCAGCGGGCTGGTGACGTACGTGTACCGCGAAATGGTCGACCTGAAGCTGCCGCGCACCTCGCGCGACCTGGCCGCCGTGCAGGGGCCGAAGATCGACCCGCAGCGCCTGGCCACCGGCGATCTGGTGTTCTTCGGCAGCCGCGGCAACGTCACCCATGTCGGCATCTACGTGGGTGAGGGCCGCTTCGTGCACGCACCGAGCACGGGTGGCACCGTTCGCCTGGACTCCCTCAGCGGCGCCTACTGGAAAGACCACTACACAGGAGCGAAACGCGTTCTTCGCTAAAATGAACAGGCGATATGTTCAAAACTGTGACGCGCATCACTATGTAAATAACGATTTATTAACGGAATTTTTAACTTATTGACGCTTTTACAGGGCATGATGCCCCATCGTTTTTTTTCTGTGACCAACGCGTGACGACTGACGACCTGCAAGGCCAAGGCCAGACCGCCGCTTCTTCACGTAGTGTCCGCCCCGTGCTTCTGGGCCTGGCGCTGTGTCTGACCAGCCTCCCGGCCTGGTCCCAGAGTGCCCCCGTCAAGACCGATGCGACCCCGGCCCAGGTGGCCGATATCGCCCGGCCGGCCACCAAGGCCGATGCTGCCGCTCCCCAGCGCAGCCGTGCCGATGCCGCCGCCAGCGCCACCCTGGCCGCCCTGCTGCCGCATCTGGCCGCCAATGACACCATTCCGCTGATGGACCGTTCGGCCATGGTGGCCGGCGATCTCAGCCGCCTGCTTGCCAACTACGACACCAGCAGCGCCGCCAACGGCAGCGTCGTGGGCACCGAAGCCGACAACGGCAAGGTGCAGTCCCTGCTGCGCCGCGCGATGACCCTGCTGGGCACCCCCTACCGTTGGGGCGGCAGCAACCCGGACAGCGGCTTCGATTGCAGCGGCCTGGTCGGTTATGTGTTCCGCTCGGCCCTGGGCATCGAGTTGCCGCGCGTCTCGCGCGAAATGGCCCATGACAACAATGCCGAACTGATCAACGACCGCGCCGCGCTGGCGGCAGGCGATCTGGTCTTCTTCGGCCGCAAGGGGCGCGTCGACCACGTCGGCATCTACGTCGGCGAGGGCCGCTTCCTGCATGCCCCCAGCACCGGCAAGGACGTCCGCGTCGATACCCTGCTGAGCGGCTACTGGGGCAACAAGTTCATGCAGGCGCGCCGCGTCGAGCTCTGACCCGGCCGCACCCGCGCCCACACCGGAAGCCGCTGCCCTGCAGCGGCTTTTTTGTTGCCTTCCCCCCTGCCCTCATGACACGTGGCCGCTGGTCGGCACAGCCTGCGTTGGTCATGTATGTCACGGCGCGCTGCATGCCGCGACCGGCCGCTGGATGCGGCCATGGCATCCCGGCGTGGGGCGGCACGCGGCGATGCCCGGTCTGCCACCGCCCGCGTTGCCCGGATGCTTGGGGGAAGGCATGGCGGCAAGCCTGCAGGTTCCATCACGCTGTGTAATCTGGTTCGGCCAGCCCCTGGCGGGCGAGCGCGATGCGCTGGCGGCCGCCGGCTGGCAGCTGCGCTGTGTCAGCCCATCGCCTGCGATGGCCGTCGGCCTGCGCGGCCGCGACCATCTGGTGGCGGTGCTGGACCTGCGCCACCTCGATGCGGACGCGCTGCAGCCGATGCTGCCGTGGGTCGAACAGCATCGTCACCTTCCTTGGCTGGCCGTACTGCCGGCCGGCTTGGACGCGCCGCCGCCGAGCTGGGCTCCCCTGCTCCGCGCCTGCCATGACCAGTTCACCCTGCCCCGCGAGCTGCCGGACCTGCTGACGGCCATGCAGCGCGAATGCGGCGAGGATGACCCGCCGACGGCAGCGATCCGCGCGGGCGGCGGCCTGCCAGCGCTGATCGGCGACAGTCCGGCCCTGCTGACGGTACGGGCCGCCCTGCACAAGTTCGCTCCGGTAGAGCTGCCGGTGCTGGTGACCGGCGAAACCGGTACCGGCAAGGAACTGGCTGCGCAGGCCCTGCATGCTTTGTCCGGACGCGCCGGCCGGCCCTTCCTGGCGGTCAACTGCGGAGCCATTCCGGCCAACCTGGTGCAGTCGGAGCTGTTCGGCCACGAACGCGGCGCCTTCACCGGGGCCGCGCAACGCCGGGTCGGCCTGTTCGAGACTGCCGATGGCGGCACGGTCTTCCTGGACGAGGTGGGCGATCTGCCCGCCGACGCACAGACCAGCCTGCTGCGGGTGCTGCAGGAAGGCACGCTGGAGCGGGTGGGCAGCAACCAGCCACTGCGGGTGGATGTGCGCGTGCTGGCGGCGACCCACGTCGATCTGGAGCAGGCGGTGGCCCAGGGGCGGTTCCGCCGCGACCTGTATTACCGTCTCAACGTGCTGCGGCTGCCGATGCCGGCGCTGCGCGATCGTGGCAACGACGTGCTGCTGCTGGCCGAACACTTCCTGCGCAGCTTCCGCAGCCGCCACCCGGGCCGCGCCCGTGGCTTCGACCCCGGCGCGCGCCTGGCCATGCGCCACTTCGACTGGCCCGGCAATGTGCGCGAACTGTTGAACCGGGTGCAGCGCGCGGCGATCGTCAGCGAACACGAGCTGATCGCCGCCGCCGATCTGGATCTGGCCGACGCAGAGCACCCGGCCCCACGTGCGATGCTGCAGGACGCCCGCGGCCAGGTCGAGCGCGATGTGCTGCTGCGGACGCTGAAAATGCATGGCTACAACGTATCGGCCTGCGCGCGGCACATGCAGGTTTCGCGGGTCACTGTGTACCGGCTGTGCCGGAAGCATCAGCTGGAGCTGCCGCCGGAGCGGTAGTGCCGGGCGCTGCATGGGAGGCGAAGCCGCCGCAGTTGACGTTGACTTGGGTCCGCCTTGAAGCGAGCCGAGCACCGCAGGGGAACCAGGGGCGAAGAGGCGCGGGTGTCTGAGCGCAGCGAGTTCCGCGCCGTCCCCTGGTTCTCCGAGGAGCGCAGGGTACCGGCGCGCGCAGCGCGGCGGCTCGCGGACGGCGGCGTGTTTCTTTGGTTACTTTCTTTGCACGAGCAAAGAAAGTGACACCCCTCCGCGGTCGCGGGAAACGGCTGCCGGGCCGCGCCCGGTCGGAAGCCAGCCGAGCATGGCTCGGCTCTACTGGGAGCGTGAGCGCCGCTGCGAAAAAAGAACGGCGGGCGAGGCCCGGCGTTGCCGATGCAGGATCACCGCAATCAGCTACAACATGTACGGCACCTTGAACGACAGCGTGAAGTCCGGTGCATCCGGGGTCAGCCCGATGCCGAGCAGTGTCACCATCGTCGCGTGCTGGTTCAGCGCGTAGGTCACGCCCAGGTTGAGCGATGCCGCGTTGGCATCACTGCCGATCACCTTCACCCATTGCCCGCCCTGGAACCGAGTCGAGGCACGTGCGCTGATCTTGTCGCTGAAGGAAATGCTCAGGCTGGTGCGCTCGTTGAAGGCGAAGGCCACGCCCGCGCCGAAGTACACCGAGCCGCCCAGCTTGACGTCACCGGGGTTCATGGTGTCCGGGTTGCTGTCGATATCGTCGAAACCGCGCGGGAAGGAATGGATGTAGCCGGCGTTGGCAAACAGGATCGCCGGATCGGCGGTCTTCACCATCGAGACGCCGAGGTTGGCCTGCCACACACCATTGCCGGTGGGCTGTTCGCGCGGCACCGCGAAGCGGATGTAGTCATCGTCATCGCGCTCGATCACCTTCCAGTCCAGGCCATAGGGTGCGCGGCCGGTCGGTGCGGTGACGCCACCGGTCAGCACCGTTTCCGGGCGCCAGCCGCGCTCGCCGAACAGGCGGTAATTGGCGCTCATGCTGACATCGCCCAGCCCGTTGCCATTGGTTTCTTCCTGCCCGATGGCCGCCGCAGCACCGCCTGCACCACCCTTCTGGTAGACCGTGCGCCGTGCCAGGTAGGGCACATCCATGTTCAACGTCAGGTTCGGGCTGACACCCCAGCGCGCGGCCAGATTGTAGGTCAGCGAATCGGACTCTACGTTTTCGATGGCGATGTTGCCCAGGAAGATCGCATCCAGCGCAAGAAAGCCGTTGAGGGTGAGCTGCTTGCGGTCATAGCGCGCGTAGGTGAGGCTGTTTTCCAGGGTGAACTTCCGCGAGAAAAGTGCTGCCTGCTGCTGCTTCACATCATCCACGCTGCGCCGCGCTTCCTGCTTGGCCTGCTGGGCCTCGGCAGCGGTGCTGGCATAGCCCTCGCTGCTGGGCGGCGCAGCGGCGGCGGCCGCTGGAGCCAGGGGTGCGGCCGGAGCCGTGGCGGCGCCGGCACGTCCGCTCAGGCGTGCCTGCATGGCCTGTACCTGCATGTCCAGCTCGCGCAGGCGGCGCACTTCCTGCGCGTAGTTGGCCTTGAGCTGTTCGAGCTGGGTGATCAGTGCCTGTACGTCGGCACCGTCCTTGGCCTCCGCCGCCGGTTGCTGGGCGAAGGCGTTGGCCGCCAGCGCCGCCAGCGCCAGCGGGGTAAGCCGCAAATAGGTGTGCATGTCGTTGCCCTGCGTTGTCCGTCCGTCCCCCTTGACCGGGCCGTGTTACTGGCCCGGGCCCATGCCGCGGTTCAGCGCGATCGCCTGGGCCACGTTCTGGCTCAACGGCTGGTTGCTGGCCACGGTGTTGCGTACCAGCTCAAGCTGCAGCCGGTTGCTTGCCGCCTGGCCATCACCGGACAGGGCAATGCCCTGGCCAACGCTGCCATTGCGGATCCACTGCTGCACCAGGCCTTGGCCATCGATCTGCAGCATCAGGCGCGCCTGGTTGCCCTCAAGCACCGCCGTTGCGCTGGCCCCGCCATGCTGCATCTGCGCGATGCGGCTGCCATCGTCGGTCGTGGTCGGCACCGCGCCGTCACGCACGGTCAGGGTGGTCACGTTGCGTGCGGTATTGCCGTCGCCAGCAACCTGCACGGCCTGCACCAGGCCGGTGGCGTTGCCCAGGCCGCTGCTGTCGATGCTACGCCCGTCGGTGGTGGGCAACGGCGCATCCGCGTTGGTCACCTGCACGTGTGGCTGGAACGTCAGCCGCGGCGTGCTGCCCTGGCGGAAGTCCATGCCCAGCGTCAGCGCACCCTGCACGCTGCTGCCATTGGCGCCCTGCCACCGCGAGATCATCGTCACCCCGAACCAGGCCACGTTGTTGCCGCCCACGGTGTAGCGGCCGCGCATCAGATTCAGTTCGGGATCGGGGATTTCCTTCAGTCCACGCCCCGGCGTGCCCTCGGCCGCCCACGCGGGCAGCACCGGCAACAGCAGCAGCGTGGCAATCAACAAACGTTGGCACCGCATGATCGAACCTCCTTCAGAACAGGTCGGCATGGCTGAAGCCGAAATCGACCAGTTCGGCATCGGTGATCGGGCCCTGCCGCGCGTACAACGCACGCGCACTGGGCCGTTCGCTGGGTTGCAGAAGTACGGTATTGCGATCGAAGTCGCTGCCGATGACGACGAAAACAGCGCGCGACGGCCACGCTTCGTTGAACTCGGCCAATGACAGGCTGCGGTTGCCGAGGATGGGATCAGCCACCTCGACGATGCCGCCACGAACCTGCTTGAGCACCACGAAATGGCGGAACCCGCGCACGTCCATCAGCACCAGGCCAGGCACCCGCAGCGTGCGCAGCCGGCTTTCGTCGATGCGGTAGCCACGCCCGCGCATGCCGAGTGATTCGACATAGCGCTTGATGTCCAGCAACGAAAAACCGCGCTCCTTCACCAGCTGCGGATCGGATACGCCCATCATTCCTTCGATCACCGTCGCTTCGTTGGTGTCCAGGTGGTAGGCGTAACGCAGGATGGTGGCCAGTGCGGCCGCGCCACAGCTGTAATCGGTGTGTTGCCGCACCAGGTTGCGGTAGCGCCGCTCCTGCATGCTTTCCACCTTCTGCTGCATCAGCGCGCCATTGGGCAATACCCCGGTGAACGCGACGTCACCTGCCCATGCGTGGGCGCTGCCCAGCAACAGCAGGCAGGACAGCAGGCGGATCCAGCAGCGGTGTGCGGCCATGGTGCCCTCCAGCGGAAGGAAGGAGCCCCTGCCCCAAGGGGGAGGAGGAGCAGGGGCTCCCGGGGGAACCCGGCCATTGGCGGATGGCCGGGCTTGTTGCACTCAACGCAGCATCGCTGCGAAAGCGGTCACGCCAGGAGTTACTCGCCGCCGCCGGTGCCGCCGCCACCGCCGGTGCTCGGCTGTGCCACGGCCAGGGCCAGGCTGTTGGCCTGCAGGTTGCCGGTGCCCGAAGCGACGTTCACGCCGATGTTGCCCGAGGCGCCCGAGAACGCACTGCCCGACAGCGCCGAGGTGTTGGTCGCATTCACGTTCACCCAGCGGGTGGTCGTGACGGTACCGCTCAGGCTGGCGTACAGGTCGGCAATGCCCAGCTCGACGAACTGGCTGGTGCCGCTTTCACGCGTATCGAAGCCCAGGCCACCGACGCCCTGCCGGTACGGGTTCGGGGTGGCGTTCTGGATCTCGTTGTCCAGATCGATGTGCCCAGTGCTGTTGCCATCCGGATGCGGCAGGTCGCCATCCCAAGTGTCGAGGTAGTAGTTCGCCATCTGGTAGGCATTGCCCCGGCCACTGTAGGTACCGGCGCCATAGGCCAGGGTCAGGCCGCCCACGCCACCGCTCATGCCCACTTCCACGGTGTCGGTGTAGGACTGCACGAAGCCGGCATTGGACACCGCGTTGCCGCTGGAGATCTGGTTGGAGCTGATGCTGGACTGGGCAATCGCACTGGTGGCCACCGAAGCAGCGAGCGCGTTCTTCTGCTCGTTGTTGTTGCCCGAGGCGATGTTCACGCCGATGTTGCCCGACGCGCCACCGAAGGCATTGCCACCGAGGCTGGCGGCGTTGGTGACGCCGGAGTTCATGGTGACGTTGCCCATGCCGGCCTGGTTGACGAACACTTCTGCGTCGGCCATGCCGAAGCTGAAGGACGCATCAGCGGCGGACAGCGAAGCGGCGTTGTCCTGCGCGTTGTTGTCACCGGCCGCGACGTTGAAGCCAAGGTTGCCGGAGGCACCGGAACCGACCTCGTCCGCGATGGACGCACTGTTGGTGACCAGGCTGTTGGAGCCTACGTTGTTGCTGACCGACTGGCGGTTGTCGATGACCGCAATGGCGGCCGAATCCAGGTCGATGTCACCGGTGATGGTCGGATCGCCGGAGAAGTTCACGTCACTGCTCAGGCGCAGATCCTTTTCCAGGTTCACGTCGACGCCGTGGTTGTTCTTTTCCTTGCGCTCGTCGGCCTGGATGTTGCTGTGCTTCTGTACCTGCTCGTTGACCGTGCGGTTGCGGGTCACGTTGGAGGTATCGGTGTTGCTGCGTACCGTGGTGTTGGTACGGGTCCAGTTGCGGACCTCGTTGTCGGTGTGGTTGTGGGTGTCGTTGCGGGTCTCGGTCACGACATGGTTGTGGTTGATGTTCGCGCTGGCGTTCTGGTTGTCCCAGCCGTTGGCCGCAGCAGCGGTCGAGGCAGAAGCAATTGCCATGGCGAGCAGAGACTGTTTGACGGTCGCTTTCATGGTGCCCTCTCTCTCATCAGTGATACATCGGGTGGTGGGTGGTACTCACGGGTTGCCCTGGACGACCAGGCCAAGCACGTTGGCCGTGTCGTTGCGGGCTCCCGCGATCTGATTGAGTTGCAGGACACCGTCGAAGCCCCGCAGTGCCGAGGCGGAAACGCCGACACTGCGGATACCCGCCGCAACACCGTCACCGGTGTCGCCCTGCCCCCCTGCTGACGCGATGTCCGACGCCGCCAAAGCTGCGTCGTCGGTCTCGCGTATTCCTTGCCTGGCCAGCGTTGCGCTGACGACGTTGAGCGTCGTGTTGGCAATGCCGCTGGCCTGGTTGATCGATGCGATGCCACTGGCGCCGTTGAGCGCCTGCCCTTCGATATGCGCACTGGCCTGCAGCGGCCCGGACAGCACCACGTCGGCATGGCGCTGCTGCCGTGCAGCGATGGCCACGTTGGCCTGGTCGCCGGTTGCCATGCCCTGCAGATTGGCCTGGATGTTCAGGTCGCCGGCGGCCTGGTTGACGCTGATGGCGCCGCTGGCACCGGCCAGCGCGCGGTCACCGATGCGCGCCACGTCCAGGTAGGACAACATGCCGCTGTAGTCGTCGGCCCATGCCAGCGCCGGCACACCGGCCAGCACCAGCAGCAGCGCGCCACGTACCGTGCGCTTCACTTGCCACCGCCCTGCGGCGCCGCCGCACCGAGCGGGAACTGCGCCAGTGCACCGCGGACGGTGTCACCGATGCCGCGGGTGGTGTTGCCGACCGCGCCCAGCGGGCCGCTCATCGCACCGCCCAGGCTGTTGCCGCCCAATGCACCGTCACTGGAACGGCCCAGGGTGCCACCGAGTGCCTGGTGGGTCACCCGCTCGACGGTGGTGCCGCCCGGCGCGGCCACGTGCCCGGTCTGGCCCGCCCCGAGCCCGGCATAGTCGTCATCGCTCAGTTCGTCCATGCCAGTGCTGCCGCCACCGCTGCCGAGTGCGGTGGCGATCTCGCGTTGTGGCTTGGGATCGGCGATCAACGCCATGCCGGGCGGCGCCATGCGATAGGCCGGACGTGCGGCCACATCCCGCAGCAGGACGATCTCGCCCGGCTGCGGCTTCACGCCCTGGCGCGCGCCGGAGGCGGTGGCCGCCAGCGGGCAGGCCAGGGCCAGCAGCAGCGCCAGCTGCCGGACCGAGGAACCGAGATGGGTGGTGCTGCTGTCCATGCCGCTCTCCCGTTGCGTATGCGCAGGGACAGAGCAGTTTCCGTGCCAACTCCGGAAAGGCCTGACAGCAGGCGATCCCGCCCATTGCGGGCGGGTGGATTGCCAGCACGGTGTTACAGAAGCGTTCGGATTCCGTTCACCTTAACGCGCAGGAAACAACGCTGCACAAGGCGCGGACGGGGCTGTATCAGCGGTGTTACAGGCGCTGATACAGCCCGTTGCAGTGCCGCTTCAGCTACGCGGCGGCGTCGGATCGGGGTCATCCAGACCGACATTGGTGGACGGGTTGTCATACACAGACTGGTCAAGCAGACCCGTTTCCTTGGCCACCAGTACCGGTACCAGCATCTGTCCGGTCACATTGGTCATCGTGCGCATCATGTCCAGGATGCGGTCAATGGCATACAGGTAACCAATGGTTTCCAGCGGCAGGTTGGCCGCGCTCAGCACCACGGTAGCCATGATGACCGCCGTGCCCGGCACGCCGGCCGTGCCGAAGCTGCCCAGCACCGAAGCGATCAGCACCACCACGTACTGCTCGGGCGTCAGCGGCACGCCGCTGTACTGGGCAATGAACACCGCACACAACGCCGGATAGATCGCACCACAGCCGTCCATCTTGATGCTTGCACCCAGCGGCACCGCGAAGGAGCCGTAGTCCTTGTTCACGCCCAGGTTGTGGGTGATCGAGCGCAGCGCCACCGGCATCGCGGCGAAGCTGGACGAACTGACGAAGGCCACCTGCATGCCCGGCGCGGCACCCCGGAAGAACTTCAGCGGATTGAGCCCGTGCGACAGCAGCAGCGCGCTGTAGACCACCACGATGTGCAGCGCGCAGGCGACGTACAGGGCCAGCACGAAGTGGCCCAGCGGCAGCAGCTTCTCGAAGCCATAGCTGCCGACCAGGCCGGCGATCAGGCCGAACGTACCGATCGGGGTGACTTCCAGCACGAAGCGGGTCACCTGGATCATGATGTCGCTCATCTGGCCGACCAGCCTGCGCGCCTCGGTCACCTTCTCGCCGAGCTTGACGATGGCAAAGCCCACCAGGCCGGCGAAGAAGATCACCGGCAGGATCGAACCACGGCCGGCCGCCAGCACGGTCTCGCCAGCGGCATTGACCTTGGTGCCGATGCCCGACAGTGCGTAGAACACGTTGGACGGCACCACATCCAGCAGCACCTGCACCACGCTGGGCACTTCGCGCGGCACGTAGTTGTTGGCCATCGACAGCTGCAGGCCACCCGCACCCGGCTGCAGCACCGTGCCCACTCCCAGGCCCACGCACACCGCCAGCGCGGCCGTGATGATGAACCACAGGAACGTGCGGCCACTGAGCGCGGCGACCGATTTCTGGCCGTGCAGCGAAGAGATGGCATTGATGACCGCAAAGAACACCAGCGGCACGGCGATCATCTTGATGAGGGTGACGTACAGTTCGCCGAGCGGGCCGAACCACGTTTCAGCAGCCGGGCCAAACGCCCAGCCCGCCAGCGCGCCGAGCACGAAGCCACCGACCACGCGCTGCCAGAATGGAATCCGCAGCCAGGCAGAGACCAGCTTCATAGGCAATCCAAGGGGAGGAAAGGATGGATGCACGATAGCCCATGGGCGCCCTGCGAACGACCGCCCCACCGGCAAATCAGTGTGTCATCGGCGTGCCTTGCTGCGTTGGGCATAATGAATGCCCCGTTACAGTTTGTGAGATCCCAGCGTCCATGCGTCGTTCCGTCTCCCTGTTGGCCGCCTGCGCCACCACGCTTCTGCTCGGCGCCTGCGCCAGCACCTCCCCCGCCTCCGCCCCGGCCGGCCTGAAGGTCGCCGTTGATCCCGTGGCCCATCCGGCCGGCGAGACCTCGCAGTGGTGGTACCGCAGCGGTGCAGCCCAGGCGGCCGCCAATGGCGCGATGTCCGGCAAGGCGAAGAATGTCATCCTGTTCCTGGGCGACGGCATGAGCCTGACCACGGTGGCCGCCTCGCGCATCTACGAAGGCCAGCAGAAGGGCGGATCGGGCGAAGAGAACCTGCTGTCCTGGGAGCGCTTCCCGGCCACGGCGTTCAGCAAGACCTACAACACCGATTCGCAGACGCCGGATTCGGCGGGCACGATGACCGCCATCACCACCGGCGTGAAAACCCACATGGGCGCGATCGGTGTCAGCGCCGGCAACCGCAGCGATTGCGCCGACAGCCTGAACAAGGGACTGCTGACCTGGCTGCAGCTGGCCGACAGCGCCGGCCTGGCCACCGGCATCGTCTCCACCGCGCGCCTGACCCATGCCACCCCGGCGGCCACCTACGCGCACTCGCCCGAGCGCAACTGGGAGAACGACACCGACCTGACCGACGCGGCCAAGGCTGCCGGCTGCAAGGACATCGCCCAGCAGCTGCTGTCGACCTCGCGCTATGGCCGTGGCCCGCTGGTTGCCCTTGGCGGCGGTCGCGGCGAGTTCACCACCGTGGAAGAGCGCGACCCCGAGTACGACGACAAGGTTGGCCAGCGCCTGGATGGGCGCAGCCTGGTGCAGGAATGGCAGCAGGCACATCCGCAGGGTGCCTACGTCTGGAACAGCAAGCAGCTTGCGGCCGCAGCCACCGCACCGGCGATCCTCGGCCTGTTCGAGCCCGACCACATGCGCTACGAATACGAGCGCCCGCAGGATCCGGCCGGCGAGCCGAGCCTGGCCGAGCTGACCGCTGCGGCCATCAAGAACCTCTCGCAGCACCAGGAAGGCTACGTGCTGATGATTGAAGGCGCGCGCATCGACCACGCCAACCACAGCGGCAACGCCTACCGTGCGCTGACCGAAACGGTGGCGCTGTCCGACGCGGTGCGCGTGGCCAACGAACTGACCTCGGCCGATGACACCCTGATCATCGTCACGGCCGACCATTCGCACACGCTCAACTTCGTCGGCTACCCGGCACGCGGCAACCCGATCCTGGGCAAGGTGAAGGACAAGGGCGGCGAAGACGGCGCCGGCAAGCTGGACGATGCACTGGACGGCAACGGTCAGCCGTACACCACGCTGAGCTATGCCAACGGCCCCGGCTACACCGGTGCGACGAACCAGCAGCCGGCCGGTGCCAAGCGTTACCCGCACAACCCGAGCAGCTTCGAGCCGGCCACTGGCCGCCCGGACCTGCATGCCGTGGACACCCAGCACCCGGACTACATGCAGGAAGCACTGGTGCCGATGAAGTCCGAATCGCACGGCGGTGAAGACGTGGGTATCTGGGCACGTGGCCCGGGCAGCAAGGCCATCCGCGGCACCCTGGAACAGAACGCGATCTACCACATGATCGTGCAGGCCACCCCGGCCCTGCGCGAGCGCCTTTGCCAGGCCGGCACCTGCGACGCGCAGGGCGTGCCGGTGCAGCTGCCTGCACCGACCAAGTTCGAGCGCAAGGCCGAGGCGCAGTGACGGGTCTGCCGGACCTCAGCGGCGGCCGCCTCGTGCGGTCGCTGGTGCTGTGCAGCCTGCTCGCCAGCAGCGCTGTACTGGCACAGGCACCCGTGTGCAGGCAGCTGACTGAAGAGGATGGCCTGCGGGCCCTGCCCGGCTGCGAAGTGGACGGGCAGCAGGTGAAGATCAGCGCCGAAGCACTGAAGACGCTGACGTACGACGAGGATGGACTGGCGGTGGTGCATGCCGGCGACGGCTTCCATTACGTGGATCGCACCGGCCGCAGCCTGCCGGTGCTGACCTGGGACAACGGTGCGGAATCGCCGCAGGAAGGCCTGTTGCGCGGGCGCGTGGGTGACCGTGTTGGTTACTTCGATCTGCAGTTCCGGCAGGTGATTCCCGCGCTGTTTGATTTCGCGTGGCCGTTCGAGGACGGCGTAGCGGAGGTCTGCAACGGGTGCCGGCGTGGCACGCCCGATGGCGATGGGCATACGCCGATGGAAGGCGGCGAGTGGTTCCGCATCGACCGCTCGGGGCGCCGGGTCAAATAGGTTCTTTTTGCAGGGCTGCGCCCTGCCCCCCCGGTAGTGCCGGCCGCTGGCCGGCAACCTCAACGTCAAGAGCGGCATTCCGTGGGATGGCGGGGCACTGACAGATCCCCGCGGCTGTTGGTAGGTGCCGACCGTTGGTCGGCACATCTGTCAGATATCGATATTCAAATGGGGTCAGAGCCCGTTGCGCAGCAACGGGATCCGACCCCGTGCCGTTCCGACAGCTCGCGGAGAACTGTCGAAGGCGGGGTGGGTCCGGTTGAGGGGGCGTGAGCCGCATGGATGCGGCGACCGAGCTTACATGGACGTACTTGCAGCGCCCCCCTCAACCGGACCCACCCCGCCATCCCACGGAACGCCCGCTGTTGCTGTTGCTTCGGCTGTTGCTGTTGCTTCGGCCGTTGCCGTTGCATTGAGCAGGTGCAGGGGCGCAGCCCTGCCGGGCAACCCTATACTTGCCGCCGTGAGTACCTTCCCTACGCTCGTCACGCTGGAATCGCCGCTGCTCGTCGCCTACAGCGGCGGCCTGGATTCGACCGTGCTGCTGCACTGGCTGCAGCGCTGCGCGCAGGCCAGCGGCACACCGCTCCGCGCCGTGCATGTGCACCACGGCCTGCAGGCCCGCGCCGATGACTGGGTGCGGCAGTGCCAGCAGCACTGCGATGCGCTGGGCATCGAACTGGCCGTGCATCGCGTGCAGGTCGATACCGCTTCGGGCCTGGGCCTGGAAGGTGCCGCCCGACAGGCACGGCGTGCGGCGTTTGCCGCTGAACTTCGCGAAGGCGAAACGCTGGCGCTGGCCCAGCACCAGGACGACCAGGCCGAAACCTTCCTGCTGCGCGCCCTGCGCAGCTCCGGCATCGATGGCCTGGCCGCGATGGCCGTCGACAGCCGCCTGCACGACCACCGCCTGTGGCGGCCGCTGCTGCACACCGCACGCGACGCGCTGCGCGACTACGCACAGACACACGCCCTGCGCTGGATCGAAGACCCCAGCAACGGCGAGGACCACGCCGACCGCAACTTCCTGCGCCTGCACGTGATGCCGCTGCTGCGCCAACGCTGGCCGCAGGCGGCCGCCGCACTGTCCGGCAGCGCGGGGCACTGCGCACAGACCCGCGCATTGCTGGACGAGGAAGATGCCGAACTGATCGCCCACCTGGAACTTGCGCCCCGCGTGCTGTCGCTGGAACTGCTGCGCCAGGTGTCGCCCGCGCGGGGTGCGCGCGTGCTGCGTGCCTGGGTGCGCGCGCATGGCGCAGCCCCCTTGCCGGCCACGGTGCTGCGACAACTGCAGCAGGAACTGCTGGCAGCACCCGGCGATCGCCAGGCACAGGTGCGCTGGCAGGACCATGCCATCCAGCAGTGGCGCGGGCACGCCTACCTGCTGCCGGCGGTGCTGCCGGCGCTGCCGACTGACTGGCAGGCCACCTGGGATGGCCAGGCCCCGTTGCCGCTGCCGGATGGTGGGCAGCTGCGCCTGCTTGGCGGCGCGACCTTCTCCCAGCCGCTGACGGTGCGTGCACGGCAGGGCGGCGAGCGCATCCTGCTGCCCGGCCGCACCCATTCACACGCACTGAAGGACTGCCTGCAGCGTGAACACCTGGCGCCCTGGCGGCGTGCGCAGCTGCCGCTGCTGTTCGACGGCGCGCAGCTGCTGGCCGCGGCCGACGTGGTCGTTTCCGCATCGCTGCAGGCGTGGCTGCAGGACCACGATGCGCAGCTGCAGTGGCGACCCGGCGGCTGGTGAATTGACCCCCGCGCGGCAGCCGTCCACACTTGTCGCATGGCCAAGAAGTCCCCCGAAAACGCCTCCCCTGTTGCCCAGTTCGAGCAGTCGCTCGAATCGCTGGAACAGCTGGTGGAGCAGATGGAAACCGGCGAGCTGAGCCTGGAAGCTTCGCTCAGTGCTTACGAACGCGGCGTCGGTCTGTACCGCCAGTGCCAGCAGGCGCTGGAGCAGGCCGAACTGCGCGTGCGCCTGCTCAGCGATCCGGCCCAGCCCGACACCGCAGAACCCTTCGACCCGCCCAGCCATGACGGCTGAAGCGCAGTTCGCCCGCTGGCGCGACCGTATCGAAAGCCAGCTCGACGCCGCCCTTCCCTCGCCGGCCGACGCACCGCAACGCCTGCACCAGGCGATGCGCTATTCGGTGCTGGGCGGTGGCAAGCGCATGCGCCCGCTGCTGGTGTATGCCAGCGGCCAGCTGTTCGGCGCACCGCTGGACCAGCTCGATGCCGCCGCCATGGCGGTGGAGATGATCCACGCCTATTCGCTGGTGCATGACGACCTGCCGGCGATGGACGACGACGCCCTGCGCCGCGGCAAGCCCACCACCCACATCGCCTTCGACGAGGCCACCGCGATCCTCGCCGGCGATGCCCTGCAGACCCGTGCGTTCGGCCTGCTGGCCGATGCGCCACTGCCGGCCAGCCTGCGCGTGGCCTGCCTGCAGACCCTGGCCCATGCTTCCGGTGCATCCGGCATGTGCGGCGGCCAGGCACTGGATATCGATGCCACTGGCCAGCAGCAGTCGCTGGCCGCGCTCACCCGCATGCACGCCCTGAAGACCGGCGCCCTGATCCGCGCAGCGGTACGCATGGGCGCGCTGTGCGGCCAGGCGCCGGAAGCACAGCTGGCCCAGCTGGATGACTTTGCCGATGCACTCGGCCTGGCCTTCCAGGTCCGCGATGACATCCTCGATGTCGAAGCCAGTTCGGAACAGCTTGGCAAGACCGCCGGCAAGGACCAGGCGCAGGAAAAGAGCACGTTCCCAGCACTGCTGGGCATGGACGGCGCCAAGGCGCACCTGCGCGAATTGGCAGCACGCATGCAGTCGGTGCTGGCCGGCTACGGTGAAGAGGCCGACGCGCTGCGTGCACTGGCAACACTCGCGGTGGAACGCGACCACTGATCGCGCTACCCGCGCCGCAAATGGAAACGCCCGGCACTGCCGGGCGTTTCTGTCTGCATCGTTGATCGTTGCCGCTTACTTGATCAGGCGCAGGGTGAAGGGGTAACGGTAGGTTTCGCCGTTGTTGGACTTCACCGCAGCGATGATGCACAGGACCAGGTTGGCCACGTACACGATCGGCATCAGGATGGCACCGATGATGACGAAGCTGAGGATCACGCAGGCAACCACCGCGATGGCCACGGTGATCTGGAAGTTCAGCGCTTCCTTCGACTGGTCGGTGACAAAGGCCTTGCCCGCATCATCCTTGTTGATCAGCCAGATGATCAGGGCACCGATGAAGCCGGTGAAGATGCCCAGCAGGTGCGCTGCCAGCGCCATGGTGCGCTGGTCGCTCGGCACGTTGGCGGCGGCCGGCACGTTATCGAAATCGCTCACGACAAAACTCCTTTTTTTTGGGTGGTCTTGAGCAACCGGCAGCAGGCCGGATGCGTCAGGCGCGCATAGCTTACGCCATCAATGGCATCAATCATTACCGGCGATCGTCATCCGCCCGACCAGGATGGAACCGGTGCGGATATGCGAGCGCGGGTCGACATCGCTGCCGACCGCCTCGATGGCGGCGAACATCTCCCGCAGATTGCCGGCGATGGTGATGCCGTCCACCGGGTACTGGATCTCGCCGTTCTCGACCTTGAAGCCTCCCGCGCCGCGCGAGTAATCGCCGGTCACCCCGTTCACGCCCTGCCCCATCAGCTCGGTCACCAGCAGGCCCTGGCCCATCTGCCGGGCGATGTCCTGCAGCGAACCGGCGTTGGCCGCCAGTTGCAGGTTGTGCACGCCACCGGCATTGGCCGTGGTCTGCAGGCCCAGCTTGCGCGCTGAATAGCTGCCCAGCACGTAGCGCTGCAGCACGCCGTCGCGGACCAGGGCCGAGGCGCGGGTGGCCACGCCGTCGCCGTCGAAGGCGGCCGAGCGCAGGCCGCGGCGCAGGTGCGGCAGTTCCTCGATCTGCATCCACGCGGGGAACAGGGTCTGGCCCACGCTGTCCAGCAGGAAGCTGGCCTGGCGGTACAGGGCACCGCCGGACACCGCCGACAGCAGGTGGCCGACCAGGCTGCGCGCCACTTCCGGGGCGAACAGCACCGGCATGCTGCTGGTGGGCAGCGAACGCGGCTGCAGGCGGGCCACGGTGCGCTCGGCCGCGCGGCGGCCCACATGGTCGGCCGCCTCCAGGTCCTCGCGGGCCAGGCCGCCGGTGTACCAGCCATCACGCTGCATGCCATCGCCGGTGCCGGCAATCAGCGCGCAGCCGACCGAATGGTGGGTGCCCCGCTCACGGCCGATGAAACCGTGCGAATTGGCGTAGACCGAGACGCTCTGCATGCTCGATACCGAGGCGCCGTCAGAATTGCTGATGCGCGTGTCCGCCTCGCGGCCGGCTGCTTCGCAGGCCAGCGCCAGGTCCACCGCCTCGTCGGCCTGCAGCGCCCAGGGGTGCCAACTGTCCAGATCGGGAAAATCGCGGGCCATCAGCGCGGCATCGGCCAGGCCGGCCGCCGGGTCGTCCTCGGTGTGGCGGGCGATCGCGCAGGCCTGCTCGACCGTGGCCGCCAGGCTCGCCTCGTTCAGGTCGGCCGTGCTGGCACTACCCTTGCGCCTGCCGAAATAGACGGTTACGGCAATGCCGCGGTCGCGGGTGGACTGCACGGTCTCGACCTCGCCGAGGCGGACGTTCACTTCCATCCCGCGGTCTTCACTGCAGCTCACTTCGGCCTGGCTGGCGCCCAGCGCGCGGGCGCGCTCCAGCAGCTGCTGGGAAAGGTCGGCCAGGCGTTCCAGACGGGCCGGGCTGTCGTCGCCGACGGCCACTTCAGGGGCGATCACGTTCAATGCTTTATCCTGTGCGGGTTGGGCCCGGCATCACGCCGGGCGACTTTTTTTGAGATCAGGTAGGGACGATGCGCGGACGCGACGAAGAAACCGGTGAATTCCACGACAAGAGCCGCAGCCAGAACCGGCGCGACGCGCTCGACGTCCTGGCCCTGGGCGAGAAACTGGTGTCGCTGACCCCGGCCCAGCTGGCGCGCCTGCCGGTGCCGGAAGACCTGCTGCCGCACATCGCCGAGTGCAAGCGGATCACCGCCCACATCGCCCACAAGCGGCAGCTGGCGTTCCTGGCCAAGCACATGCGCCGCGAAGAGGACGCCACGCTGGACGCGATCCGCGACGCGCTGGACGCCAACAGCGAAACCGGCCGCCGCGAAGTGGCGATGATGCATCGCGCCGAAGACTGGCGCGAGCGCCTGCTGGCCGAGGGTGACAAGGCGCTGGCCGCCCTGCTTGACGATTACCCGCAGGCCGACCGCCAGCAGCTTCGCACCCTGGTGCGCAACGCCCAGGCTGAAAAGGCCAAGAACAAGCCGCCGCGCGCCTACCGCGAGATCTTCCAGGTGCTGCGCACGCTGATGCTGCCGGCCGCGCTGGGCCTGAAGGCCGCGGCCGATGAGGCCGACGACGTCGAGACCGACGAAGCCGACGAGGACTGAGTCCGCGCCGGCCCGGGCGGTGGCGCTGGCCATCGCCCGGCTCAGGCCTGGGTACCGCCGACGGTGATGCCTTCGATCAGCAGCGAGGGCTGGCCGACGCCCACCGGCACACTCTGGCCATCCTTGCCGCAGATGCCGACGCCTTCGTCCAGGGCCAGGTCGTTGCCCACCATGCGCACCTTCTGCATGGTTTCCGGACCGTTGCCGATCAGGGTCGCGCCCTTCACCGGCGCAGTGATCCGGCCATCCTCGATCAGGTACGCCTCGGTGGCCGAGAACACGTACTTGCCGCTGGTGATGTCGACCTGGCCGCCACCGAAGTTGACGGCGTACAGCCCCTTCTTCACCGACCGGATCATTTCCTGCGGGTCATGCTGGCCGGCACGCATGTAGGTGTTGGTCATGCGCGGCATGGTGAGGTGCGCGAACGACTCGCGGCGGCCGTTGCCGGTCGGCGCCATGCCCATCAGGCGCGCATTGAGGCTGTCCTGCATGTAGCCGACCAGGATGCCGTCCTCGATGAGCGTGGTGCACTGGCTCGGGTGGCCCTCGTCATCGATGTTGAGCGAGCCGCGGCGGCCGTCCAGCGTGCCGTCGTCGACGATGGTCACGCCCGGCGCGGCCACGCGCTCGCCGATGCGGCCGGCGTAGACACTGGTGCCCTTGCGGTTGAAGTCGCCTTCCAGGCCATGGCCCACCGCTTCGTGCAGCAGTACGCCGGGCCAGCCCGGGCCAAGCACCACCGGCATCACACCGGCCGGCGCCGGTACGGCTTCCAGGTTCACCAGCGCCTGGCGCAGTGCCTCGCGGGCGAAGGCTTCGGGACGGCCATCGGCGAACAGTTCGGCATAGCCATAACGGCCACCGCCGCCGGCATAGCCCGATTCACGGCGGCCGTTCTGCTCGACGATCACCTGCACGTTCAGGCGCACCAGCGGGCGCACGTCGGCGCCCAGCACACCGTCGGTACGCGCCACCAGCACGGTGTCCACGCCACCGGACAGGCTCACCATCACCTGCTTAACGCGCGGGTCGGCGGCACGCAGGTAGCCATCCAGGCGCTTGAGCACCTCCACCTTGGCCTCGTTGCCCAGGCTGTCGATCGGGTCCAGCGTCGGGTACAGCGCGCGCGCGTTGCCGCGCAGCAGCGAACGACCGGCCTGCGCGCCGCCCTCACGCGAAATCGCGCGGGCCGACTGCGCGGCAGTCAGCAGGGCATCGGCATGGATGTCATCGGAATAGGCGAAACCGGTCTTTTCACCGGCGATGGCGCGAACGCCTACGCCCTGCTCGATGGAATGGGCCCCGTCCTTGACGATGCCATCTTCCACGCTCCAGCTTTCGCGGCGGGCGTGTTGGAAGTACAGGTCGCCGAAGTCCACGCCGGGGCCGAGCAGCTGGCCGAAGGTGCGCTCCAGGCCAGCGGTATCCAGGCCACCGGGGCGCAGCAGGCGATCCTGGGCGAGGGTCAGTGCGTTATCAGTCATGGTCTCGATCTGGGGGTCTTGAGGCGGCCAGGCAAGGCCACCGGATGAACAGGGATTGCGCCGCTCACCGCGGCCGCGGCAGGTCAGTGACGGTCGGCGGTACGGCCGGGGCCGGCGCGGGCGGTGGGGCCGGGCTACGGTCGCGGCTGCGCTCGATCACCTCCACCTTGGGCTCCTTCCAGGGCCCGGTGACCCGGTAGGTGCGGGCGCCGATCTCGCCCAATGGCTTGGACAATACCGCATTGGTGGCCGCACCCAGCGCCGCGCCGACCGGCCCGCCGGCCACCGCGCCGACCACGGTCAGCAGGTTGCCCGCGCGTGGGTTGACGTCGATGGTCTGGTCAAACTGCTGCTGGCGCAGATCGGTCTGGCCACGGATGGTGATGTTGGCCGCCGGGCCTTCGATCAGCACTTTGTCGGTGCGCGCCATGCCATCGGCGAACCGCATCCCGCCTTCGATATGGTTGAACGCGAAGCCCTTGGAGAAGAAGTCGCGGAAATCGAACATCAGGCGACGCGGCAGCTGGGCCACGCTGAGCAGACCGAGCACGCGGCCGGCGCCGGGGTCCAGTTCCAGCAGCTGGCCGTTGCGCGCATCGATGTCGAGCGTGCCCTGCAGGTTGCCCAGCTGGAAATCCGATGGTCCACCGGCCCAGGCCGCCTGCAGCTGCGCCTGGCCGGAGCCTCCCCGCAGCTGTCCGGCGTAGTCCAGGTTCTGCATCAGGCCGCCCAGATCCTCGCTGCGCACGTTCGCGGTCAATTCGGTCCGTGCGCCCGCGCCCTTGCCCAGCCAGCGGCCGGTGATGTCGATCTCCTGGTCGGGCGCGCGGAAGCGCAGCTCATCCACGTTCAGGCCGTTGCCCAGCGGGCGCGTGCGCAGCACGGCCTGGCCCAGCACCACCTTGCCGAACTTCAGGTCGGCGATGTCCAGCGCGAACGGCGGCAGTCTGGCCGGGTCCATGTCATCGGCACCGGTCTGCGGCCGCGCCGCTCCCGCCGCGGTTTCTGCGCCGGGGGCGGCCGGCGGCGACTGCCAGTGCACCCGGTCCAGCTGGCCGCTGATGGTCCCGCCATCGGCGTTGGGTACGCTCAGGTGGCCCGCCAGCGAAGGGCCGTCCAGCCGCACGTCCAGCGCCTGCGCGCCGGGCCGCAGCTGCAGCCGGGTCTGCTCGAAGATGCCGCCGATCAGCATCAGTCGGCCCACCTGCACGTCCACCGCACGCAGCGGCATCGGGTCGCCGTCACCGCCCGCGCCACGGGCCAGGCCGATCCATTCCAGCGCATCCAGGGTCGGGCTGCGGCCATTGATGACCAGCCCTGCCGGCGGCGGATCGCGGTCCACGCGGTCACTGCCCATCGTGACCTGCACGCCGGTCTGGTTGTTGTGGGTGCGTGCGGCCAGGGCCAGGCGCTGACCGAATGCCACGTCGATGCGGCCATCACCCATCGGCAGCTGCGCCGATACCGAGGTGGCCAGTGCCTCCTCGGCCGGCTTGTCCAGCGGCGCCGGCAGGTCCAGGCGCGTCCCCACCAGATCCGAATGCAGGCGCAGTTCGCTCGGTGGGGCCGGCGTGCCGGGGACCGCCTTGGGCAGGTTGACCGCAATGGTCCAGGCCGAGGTGCCGTCCAGGTAAGGTTTGAGCCAGGCCATCTCCGGCGCGCGGTCGATCAGCACCTTGGCGTCCAGGCGCGCGACCAGTTCCGATTCAAAGGCCAGCGCGGGATCGCGAACATAGCCGCCGGCACGCAGGCTCAGGCGGCCGTCCTGGCCCAGATGCCGCACCGCCAACGACTCGGCGGCGAAACCACCGCTGCCATAGCGGGCCTGGCCCTGCATCGCGTCGAATTCCAGCTGGAAACGCTTGTCGACCAGCTTCACACCGGCCAGATCCACCGTGCCCTGCAGATGGCCGCCCCCTTCATCGTGGTGCAGCGGCTGCAGCAGGTCGAAGTGGACGTTGGCAGGCCCGCTGGCCACCAGGTTGTCGAGGGTATCGCCGTATTCCTTGTGCAGGCCACTCTGCCGCAGCATCGCCAGCAACCGGCCCGCCTCGCTCTGGCTGTCGGCACGCACGTACAGCGGCGCCTGGCCGAAATCGGCGATGCCGGCCTCGAACTTCTGCACCGCCACGCCGGCCAGGTCGCCGCGGCCCTGCATATGGAAGCCGGGTCCGATGAAGGCGATATCGGCATCGACCTGGCCCATCACCGGCCAGTCGTGCTGGAAGCGGATGTCGCCGTTGCTGATGTGGCCGGTGGCCTCGAAGCGGCCATCATTGTGGTCGAACGGCCAATCGTCGAGATCACCGCTGACCAGACCGATGCCGCCGCGCACCTGGCCGCCCACCAGAGCGGCATCCAGCCAGTCGGTGGCGCCCTTGCTCATCCTGGAATGGATCCAGAACCGCTTGGCAGCGGTCATCGGCACATCGTCCAGCTTGGCCGCCAGCTGCAGCCACGGGCGCGTGCCATCACCCTGGAACCAGACGCCACCGCGCACGTCGGCCGCGTAGTTGGTGCCTTCAACGCGCATGGCGGGCGTGCCGATGCGCCAGCCACCGGCCTCGTCGCGCCAGCCGACGATCTGCCCGGCCAGGTGCAGGTCGTGGCGCTCGCCAAAGCCGGTGGGCCAATCGAACTGCAACTGCTGCTGCGGTGTCAGCTGCAGGCTGAAGCCATCGGCATCGCCTTCAAACCGCCCGCCCAGGCCACGCACGCCCGGCGCATCGCCCACGCTGGCAAAGCCCAGCGCCTGCAGCTCGCCCTGCGCCCACAGCGGGCCATCGCGCTCGCCCTGCAGCTGCAGCGCCCGCACATCCAGCTGCGGCTTGGACAAGTAAAGCCAATGGCGCAGCCCTGCATCCAACCGGTCGCTCAGCGCCAGCGCGCGCAGCGCGGTGCCAGCCTGCACGGCGCCGCTGCTGATCTGCAGCCGCTTGCCCATCCGCACCTGCAGGCCATCAAGCTGTTGCTCGTCCGGCCCGCTCTGCAGGCGCAGGCGCGGCACCTGCAACGCCCAGCCATCGCCCTGCCGCTGCCAGCGCAGGCGCGCCTGCACGCGCTGCAGCTGCAGGCCCGGCGTGGTCACGCCCGGCATCGGCGCGCCTTCCAGGTGCACCTCGCGCAGGTCCGAATCGGTGGTGAAGGCTACCGGCGCGAAATCGCGCAGGGTCAGCCATACGTTGAGTTCGCCCTTGCCCTCACGCAGGCGCAGGCCACCGGCCGCCAGCAGCGGCGACCAGGCATGGAAATCGACCGGATCGGCACCCAGCCACGCCTGGCCAGCACCGTGGCGCCGGTCAAGATCCAGCACCGCCGTCAGCGGCAGCGCATCGGTCTGTGCCCAGGCGCGAACGCCCACCCGCAGGCGGTCGCCATCCACGCGCAGGCGCAGGTCGATCCGCGGCAAGGTGGCATCCACGCCCAGAGCGGGCGCATGCACCCCCAGGCGGCCACCGATCACCTGCAGTTCGCCAAGCCGGCGCAACGCGTCCAGCGGATCGCCCCCGCTGCTCGACTGCGGCAGCCCACGCACCGACCAGCGGCCATCACTGCCCTGCTGCAGGTCCAGCGCGAGGCCGCGCAGGCGCAGTTCGGTCAGCGAACGGCCCGGCAGCAGGCCGCTGTACATCGACACCAGCACCTCGGCCTCGCCGATGGCCAGCCCCTGCCCGGCACCGATACGCAGCCCCTTGAGCTGCAGCAACGGGCCGCGCCGGGTCCAGGAAGTGTCCAGCTGCTCGAAACGGACCGGTTGCCCGGCCCGTTCGCTCAGCCACGCGGCGATCGCCTCGGGATGGCGCTCGGCCAGCGGCAGCAGCTGGCTGAGCGTGCCCACCAGCAGTGCCAGCACGACCAGACCGACCGCGCAGGCAGCAATGAAATGACGGCGGATCCTTCGCAGTCGCAGGCGCGGCGGCGCGCTCATCGGCCCCGACCGGTGCCCGGCCTGCGTTCCTCAGAGCAGAACGACATCGAACTGCTCCTGCAGGTACTGCTCATCGGCCTGGAAGCGGATGCTCTTGCCGAGGAACTCCTCCAGCTCGGCCACCGCCGCCGATTCCTCATCGGTGATGCGCGCCACGACCTTGGTCGAGGCGATCACCAGCAGGCGCGCGGCATCAAACTGGCGCACCGCCCGGGTGATCTCGCGGAAGATCTCGTAGGTCACCGTCTCGGTGGTCTTGATGCTGCCGCGCCCGCTGCACTGCGGGCAGGTTTCCGACAACTGCCGTTCCAGGCTCTCCACCGTGCGCTTGCGGGTCATCTCGACCAGGCCCAGCGGCGAGAAGTCGTACACGGTGGTCTTGGCATGGTCGCGGGCCAGCGCTTTCTCCAGCGTGCGCAGCACCTGGCGGCGATGCTCGGCGTCATCCATGTCGATGAAGTCGATGATGATGATGCCGCCCAGGTTGCGCAGCCGCAGCTGCCTGGCCACCGCCTGCGCGGCCTCCAGATTGGTGCGGAACACCGTCTCTTCCAGGTTGCGCTGGCCGAGGAACGACCCGGTGTTCACGTCGATGGTGGTCATCGCCTCGGTCTGGTCGATGACCAGATAGCCACCGGACTTCAGCGGCACCTGCTTGTCCAGCGCGCGGCCGATCTCGTCCTCCACCCCGAACATGTCGAAGATCGGCCGGTCGCCCGAATACAGTTCCAGCTTCTCGGCCAGCACCGGCATGTATTTGGCCACGAAGGCCTGCAACTGGGCGAAGGTCTCCTTGGAATCGACCTTCACCTTGTCCACGTCCTTGCGGATCAGGTCACGCACCGAACGCAGCGGCAGGCTCAGGTCTTCATAGATGTTGCTGCACGACGGTGCTTCGCGGCCGCGGCGCTCGACCACGTTCCAGACGCGCGACAGGTAGGCCACGTCCTCGGCGATGGCCTCGGCCGGCTGCCCTTCGGCGTTGGTGCGCACGATGTAACCGTAGCCGCCATGCTGGGCCGAAAGTTCGGTCACCAGCGACTTCAACCGCGCACGCTCGCCTTCATCCTCGATGCGCGCCGACACGCCCACCACCTTGGACTGCGGCAGCAGCACCATGTAGCGCGAGGGAATGCTGATCTGCGTGGTCAGGCGCGCGCCCTTGGTACCGATCGGGTCCTTCACCACCTGCACCACGATGTCCTGGCCGTCGCGCAGCAGCTCGACGATGGGCACGCTGGACGGCGGCGGCAGGGTGGTGTTCTCGGTATCGGCACTGGCCACCGGGGCCGGCCGCACCACATCGTTGGCGTGCAGGAACGCGGCGCGCTCCAGGCCGACCTCGACGAAGGCCGCCTGCATGCCAGGCATGACCCGCTGCACCTTGCCCTTGTAGATGTTGCCGACCACGCCGCGGCGCCAGCCACGTTCGATGTGCAGCTCCTGCAGCATGCCGTTTTCGATCACCGCCACGCGGGTCTCGCGCGGCGTCACATTGACCAGGATTTCCTCAGACATCGGCAGCCTCCCTGGCGGCGTCGGCAGTGGGGGCCGGCACGCCGCAGCGTGCCAGCAGACGATCGGTATGAAGCAGCGGCAACCCCATGACACCGGAGTAGCTGCCGGAAAGGTGTTCGATCCAGCGTTCGGCCCCCCCCTGGATGGCATAGGCACCAGCCTTGTCCAGCGGCTCGCCGGTGGCCACGTAGGCGGCGATGTCCGCCGCACTGATCGGGGCGAAGGTCACCTCGGACACAACCAGCTCGCTGTCCTGCCCCGCCGCATCCACCACCACCACGGCGGTCATCACCTGGTGGGTGCGCCCGGCCAGCCGCGCCAGCATGGCCCGCGCAGCGGCCGCATCGGCCGGCTTGCCGAACACTTCGCCCTCCAGCACGACCTCGGTGTCCGAGCCCAGCACCCGCGCCTGCGGGTCGCTGGCCAGCACCCGGGCCAGGCCGGCGCGCGCCTTGTCGGCCGCCACGCGGCAGACGTAGTGTTCGGCGCTTTCGGCGGCCGCGCGCACCTCGGGCACCTCCAGGTCGAGGGCCTGGAAAGGGCGTCCGAGTCGGGCCAGCAGCTGGTTGCGTCGGGGGGAGCGGGAAGCAAGATAGAGCATCGGCACAGCATAACCTGAGGGCGCTGCCTGAATCGTCGGCAACCCCGCCCGGGATGCGTTCAACCCCGAACGGACTCACAGCGCGTTCATCGCTACGACACCACCCTCACCGCCACAACAAGGAGATCCCATGCGCCGCACCGCCACCCCGCTGCTGCTTGCCCTGTCCCTCGCTCTTGGAGCCTCGATGACCGCCCACGCCGCCCCGACGTCGCCGTCGATCGCCACCCCGGCCGAAGGCACCCTGCTGAACATTTCGGCCAATGCCGAGGCCACCCGCGTACCGGACGTGGCGACCCTGTCGGCCGGCGTTGTGACCCAGGCGGCCGACGGCAACAGCGCCATGCGCCAGAACGCCCAGCAGATGGACAAGGTCCTGGCGGCGATCAAGGCCGCCGGCATCGCCGAGCGTGACGTGCAGACCAGCGGCGTCAGCCTCAACCCGCAGTACCGCTACGCCGACAACGAGGCACCGAAGATCACCGGCTACCAGGCCAGCAACACGGTCAGCCTGAAAGTTCGCGACATCGCCAAGCTGGGCAAGGTGCTCGATGCCCTGGCCGCCCAGGGCGCCAACCAGATCAACGGCCCGCAGTTCGAGATCGACCAGCCCGAGCCGGTCTATGACGAAGCCCGACTGGCAGCGCTGAAGAAGGCCCAGGCCCGTGCCCAGACCTATGCGACGTCGCTGGGCCTGCAGGTGCGCCGCATCGTCAGCATCTCCGAGAACAGCAACGGCGGCTTCCGCCCGATGCCGATGATGCGGGCCATGGCAGCGGGCGCCGCGATGGACAAGGCCACCCCGGTCGCACCGGGTGAATCGACCGTGTCGGTGAACCTGGACGTGGTGTTTGAACTGGGCCGCTGACGGCGGTTGCCGAGGGTAGATGCCACCTCTGCACACGTAGATGCCAACCTTGGTTGGCACTGTCTGCCCACAGCGCCAACCAAGGTTGGCCACTACCGGCACACAAGGCGGGGCCAACGCAGGTTGGCCCCGCTCTTTTGTATGAAGGCCAGCCCAATGGCGGTACCCCTGCCTCTAGGCAGTGGCCCGGCGCTGGCGCTAATGATGGACTGCCAGCCGCGTGCGGCAACCCCGATGGCGGCCCTGGTGCGTTGAGGACTTCGTCACTGGCATGGAGGTGGACCATGGTTCGTACGTATCCCGTTGTACCGCTGCAGTTCGACCCCGCCCGCGTTGCCGCCTGGAGCGCGGCCATTGCCCTGCACCTGCTGGCCTTCCTGTTGCTGCTCATCCCGGCAACCTACCAGGCCATCACCGCCCTGCCCCGCGACACCACCGAGGTCAGGCTGATCCCCAAGGAACCGCCGAAGCCGCCGGAGCCGTTGCCGGTTGAGCCGAAGCAGGAAGTCGCCAGGGTCGTGCCCAAGCCGCAGGCCACCCCGACCGTGGTCCCGCCGCTGCCTGCCCCGACGGCCACACTCGAAGAAGCCCAGGGCATCGTCCTGCCGGCCGCCGAACCGGCCCCGGTCGAGGCGGCGCCCAGCCTGGCCCCCTCCACGCCCATGGCGGGGATACAACTGCAGTACCGCAGCGCCCCGCCGCCGGCCTACCCGATCGCGGCCCTGCGCAACCATGAGCAGGGCACGGTGCTGCTGCGGGTCGAGGTGGACCCCAGCGGCCAGCCGGTGAACGTCAGCATCGAGCGCAGCAGTGGTTCGCGCAGCCTGGACCAGGCCGCGCGCCAGCAGGTCCTGCGTCACTGGCGCTTCGTGCCGGCCGAACGTGACGGCGTGGCGGTGCCCGCCATCGGCATGGTGCCGGTGCAGTTCTCCCTGCCGGGCTGAAGCCCGTGCCGGCCCGGCGCGCTGCCGGGCCGGCAACACCCGTTTCGCACCCCGTCAATAGCCGTTCGCGACAAAACATTTCGCTTCGGTCGAAAGATCGTTACGAATTCAGTAAAACTTCACAGCTTCGTCACCTGCGAGAAACCTAGATTGTGGCGTCCCGGACACCCGGTGACAGCCCTCAATGCTCGAGTTTTCCAGTCAGGAGAGAAGCTGTGAAACACCCGATCCAACGGCCCGCCAGCCGCCGCCAAAACCACCTGGCATCATCCATCACCCATATCCTCGCTGGCGGCACTCTGCTGCTGGCCGGCGCCGCGGTCTCCTCCTCTGCCTTTGCACAGGAACAGGCCACCAATCTCGACCGCATCACGGTCACCGGCTCGAACATCCCGCGCACCAACACCGAAACACCGTCCCCGGTGCAGGTGGTGACCCGCCAGGAAATCGATCGCACCGGCAAGACCACGGTCGCCGAATACCTGCAGACGCTGACCGCCGACGGCGCCGGCTCCATTCCCAAGACCTTCGGCAACGGCTTCGCCGGTGGCGGCGCGGGCATTTCGCTGCGCGGCCTCGGCGCGGGTTCGACGCTGGTGCTGTTGAACGGCCGCCGCATGGCGACCTACGGCCTGGCCGATGACGGCCAGAAGGTATTCACCGATCTGAGCACCATCCCGCTTGATGCCGTCGAGCGCGTGGAAGTGCTGAAGGACGGCGCCTCGGCCATCTACGGTTCCGATGCGATCGCCGGCGTGGTCAACATCATCCTGCGCAGCGACTTCCAGGGCGCCATCCTGCGCGGTTCCTACGGCGTGTCCGGCGACGGCGATGGCGATGCCAAGAAGGCCACCCTGACGGCCGGTACCGGCGACCTCTCCAGCGATGGCTGGAATGCGTTCTTCAGCCTGGACGTCGGCAAGACCGATGCCATCAAGATCAGCGACCGCAAGAACCGCAAGTGGATCGGCACCGGCGATATTCGCCGCTGGGGCTACGATGCCGCCGATGCGCAGTTCCTCGGTGGCGCCTACCTGTCCGGCGGCACCGCGGGCGGCACCGGCCCGAATGGTTCGGTGTTCAACACCGCTGGCCAGCTGGTCGCCCTGCCGGGCTGTGCCGGGCTGAGCACCATCCCGGGCCAGACCGATGCCACCGCCCAGGCACAGGGCTGCCTGTGGGATCCGGCGCAGCAGTTCCGTGACCTGAGCCCGGAAGAGAAGTACGTCAACGTGTTCGGTCGCGCCAGCTTCGCCTTCGGTGAAGGCGGTGAGGTCTACACCGAGATCGGCTACTCGAAGAAGGAAACCATCTTCAGCAATACGCCGTCCGGCGTCTCCGGCGGCTGGGGCTACCCCGGCGGTCCGGTCAATGCCAACAGCGGCCCCGGTGCGACCACGCTGTACGCCGGCCACCCGGACAACCCGCTCCCCTACGCCGCGCGCCTGCGCTACAGCGCCTGGGACGTGGGCCCGCGCGTGACCAACAACACCAACGAGTTCAACCGCTTCCTGGCCGGCGTCAAGGGCAACTGGGGTGAGTGGAGCTACGACACTGCCTACCTGCATTCGGGCACCGATCTGGTCAACAAGCGTACCGGCTTCCTGCGCTACAGCTCCGTGCTGTGTGCGCTGGGCAACCCGAACTGCGCCGGCGGCACGTGGCGTATCGGTGACAATGCCGGCCTCAACTCGCAGGCGCTGTACGACTACATTTCGCCGACCATCAGCGCCCGCGCCAAGTCCAGCCTGGACATGTTCGACTTCACCATCTCGCGCAGCCTGATGGACCTCAAGGGCGGCCCGCTGGGCCTGGCCTTCGGTACCGAGTGGCGCAAGACCAGCAACAGCCTGACCCCGCAGACCTACACCGACGTGGGTGACATCATCGGCCTGGGCTACTCGGCCTATGACGGCACCCAGAACGTGTACGCCGGCTACGCCGAACTGTCCGCACCGGTGCTGGAATCGCTGGAACTGTCGGCCGCCGTGCGTTACGACAAGTACGAAAGCGGTGAAGGCAAGGCCACGCCGAAGCTGGGCGTGAAGTGGACCCCGGCCGACTGGATCGCCCTGCGCGCCAGCTACGCCGAAGGCTTCCGCGCGCCGAACCCGGCCGAAAACGGTGACGGTGGCCTGGCCGCCTTCTCCAACGCCCGCGATCCGGTGCGCTGCGCCATCGATCCGGCCAACGAGTGCACCGCGCGCTCGGTGGCGATCATCACCCGCCCGAACCCGGACCTGAAGCCGGAAGAGTCCAAGAGCTACTCGGTGGGTATCGTGCTGCAGCCGACCTCCACCACCTCGCTGACCGTTGACGCTTGGGAAATCAAGCGCACCAACGAAATCGCCCAGGGCAGCACCGCCGACGCGATCGCTGCAGGCAACGTGCTGCGTGATTCCAACAACATCGGCGGCGTGGCCAACAGCGGCACCATCCTGGCCGTCAACACCGGCTACGTGAATGCCAACTCCTCGCGCGTCCGCGGTATCGATACCGACGTGCGCCAGACCTTCGATCTCGGTCCGGGCCAGCTGGAAATGGACCTGCAGTGGAGCCACATCCTGAAGTTCGAGCGTACCGAGGGTGATACCACCGTCGACTACGTCGGCACCCACGGCAACTGCGACGTGACCAACTGCATCGGTACGCCGCAGGACAAGATCAACTTCGGCACCACCTGGAAGCAGGGCGCATGGAGCGTCAGCGGTGTGGTGAACTACATCGACAGCATGGAGAACAAGGACCGCCGCGGTGGCGACTACCTGGCGTTCTATGAAGACGGTACGCCGGTGGAGAAGATCTCCTCCTTCACCACCTTCGATCTGTCCGGTCGCTGGAACATCACCGACGCCTTCGAGCTGAACGCTTCGGTGCAGAACGTGTTCGACCGCATTGCGCCGCTCGACCCCAGCACCTACGGCGCGGTCAACTACAACCCGCTGCACTTCAGCGGTGCGATTGGCCGCTACTTCACCGTCGGCGCCAAGTACACCTTCAAGTAATCAAAGGCGCGTCACCTGCAAAGGCCCGGGCCCCTGCCCGGGCCTTTGCTTTTGCGCTCACATCGCAGCGGTCAGGATGTAGGCCCTGCCCAAGGGAATGGCACATGGCAGCTGCTTCGCAACGACTTGGCCTGGCTGCGCTGACCGCCCTGGTGGTCGGCTCGATGGTGGGTGCCGGCATCTTCTCGCTGCCACAGAATGTCGCACGCAGTGCCGGACCGGCCGCGGCCCTGATCGGCTGGGCGCTCAGCGGTGCGGGCATCCTGATGCTGGCCTTCGTATTCCAGGCACTGGCCAACCGCCGCCCCGATCTGGACACCGGCATCTACGCCTATGCCCGCGCAGGCTTCGGCAACTACATCGGCTTTTCCGCCGCGTGGGGCTACTGGGTCGCCTCCGTGCTGGGCAACGCCAGTTTCTTTGTGTTGATCTTCAGTGGCCTGGGCCACTTCATGCCCGTGTTCGGCGTAGGCAACACGCCGGCCGCCGTGGCCGCTTCTTCACTGCTGCTGTGGACGGTACACCTGCTGGTACTGCGCGGGCTGCGGACTGCCGCGCTCGTGAATGGCCTGGTGACCGTGGCCAAGCTGGTCCCCATCGCTTTGTTCCTGGTGCTGGCCGCCGGCGCCTTCCGCATGGACGTGTTCCGTGCTGATTTCTTCGGTACGCCTGCAATGGGCGATCTCGGCACGCAACTGCGCGGCATGATGCTGGTCACCGTGTGGGTGTTCATCGGCATTGAAGGCGCCAGCATCTACTCGCGGCGTGCTGCCCGCCGCGCCGATGTTGGCCGGGCCACGGTCATCGGTTTTGTCGGCGTGTGGCTGCTGCTGGTGCTGGTCAGCCTGCTGTCGATGGGCGTGCTGTCGCAGGCCCGACTGGCCGCGCTGCCGAACCCTTCGATGGCCTACGTGCTTCGCGCCATCGTCGGCGAATGGGGGGCGACTGTGATCATCATCGGCTCGATCATTTCGGTGCTCGGCGCGCTGCTGGCCTGGGTGCTGCTGTGCGCCGAAGTGCTGTATGCCGCGGCGGGCGACGGCACCATGCCGGCCTTTCTCGGCCGCGAAAACGCACGCGGCGTACCGGCCAACGCGCTGTGGCTGAGCAATGGCCTGATCCAGCTTTTCCTTCTGCTGGTGTTGTTCAATTCGGGCAGCTACACCAGCCTGGTCCTGCTGGCCGCATCGATGAGCCTGGTGCCTTACTTCCTGTCGGCCGCGTTCGGCGTGCAACTGGCCTGGCGCGGCCATGCCTATGCGGGCGAGCCCGGCGTGCGCTGGCGTGATTTCGGCATCGCCCTGCTGGCCAGCCTCTATGCACTGTGGCTGGTCTATGCGGGCGGTCTGGACAACCTGCTGCTGTCGGTGCTGCTGTACGTGCCCGGCGTGGCACTGTTCGCACTGACCCGCCGCCAGCACGGGCAGCCGGTGTTCACGCGCTGGGAGTGGGTGCTGTTCGGCGCGGTCGTGGCTGTAGCGATCGCCACGCTGGTGGCGTTCTGGCGCGGAACATGGGGGTTGTAGCGTCGAGCTTGCTCGATTGGCCTTTTGTAGAGTCGAGCTTGCTCGACTGGCCGTTCCGCGGCAGCCGAGCATGGCTCGGCTCTACAAGAACCAAAGCAGTCGAGCAAGCTCGACTCTACAAGAGCCAAAGCAGCCGAGCATGGCTCGGCTCTACAAGAACCAAAGCAGTCGAGCAAGCTCGACTCTACAAGAGCCAAAGCAGCCGAGCATGGCTCGGCTCTACAAGAGCCAAAGCAGTCGAGCAAGCTCGACTCTACGGAGAGCCAAACAAAAAAAACCTGCATCTTGCGATGCAGGTTTTCAAAGGTGGCGCCCGAAGTTGGACTCGAACCAACGACCCCCTGATTAACAGTCAAGTGCTCTAACCGGCTGAGCTATTCGGGCAGACGACTAGTATAACCACTCTTCACGCGCGATGGTAGGGGTGATTGGCAATCATTGCTGCCGCCCGATACAACTGCTCGGCCACCACCAGCCGCACCAGCATGTGCGGCAGCGTCAGCGGGCCGATCGACCATTTTTCATCGGCCAACGCCGACACCTCGGGCGAGTGCCCTTCCGGGCCACCGATCAGGAACGCCAGGTCCCTGCCCTGCCCGCGCCAGTGTTCCAGGCGCTGGGCCAGCTGTTCGGAACTGAGCTGGCGTCCCGGCACATCCAATGCCACCACGTAGGCATTCTTCGGCAGCGCGGCGATCACCCGCTTGCCTTCGTCCTCAGTGGCGCGGCGCGCATCGCGGCCCTTGCCACGAAGGCCCGGCTCGATTTCCACCAGCTCGAACGGCAGCCAGTGCGACAGCCGCTTCTGGTACTCGGCAAAGCCCTGCGCAACCCAGCTGGGTGCGCGTTCACCGGTGGCGATCAGGCGCGCTTTCATCTCTGGCATCTCCAAAACGTCGACGGCGCCATCGGCGCCGTCGAAGGGTGCATCAACGCGTGGCTCAGGCCACTTCGTCGTCGCTGGGCGGCGGCTGGTCACCGACGGTCCACAGACGCTCGAGCGCATAGAACTCGCGCACGCGCGGCAGCATGACGTGGACGATGACATCGCCCAGGTCCACCAGCACCCACTCGGCTTCACGCTCGCCTTCCACGCCCAGCGGCATCACATCGATGTTCTTGGCGAAGCGCACCACTTCATCGGCGATGGACTTGACGTGGCGGGTCGAGGTGCCCGAAACGACGATCATGTAGTCGGCAACGCTGGACCGGCCGCGTACGTCGATCTCGACCAGGTCCTTGGCCTTCAGGTCTTCGGTGGCTTGGCGGACGCTGGCCAGCAGTTCCGGCACGGAGGGCGGCGGGCTGGGCAGATCGACCTTGATGGTCTGGGGCTGGGTCTGGTTGCTCAAAGTGGATCGACTCGATAAACGTGGGGGCGATTATACGGGCAAGGCGCGCCGACGCCATTCACGGCGCAGTGGCGCGGTACAGGCGGTGCTCGGCCACGTAGTCGGCCACGGCCGGCGGCAGCATGGCCCGCCAGGGTCCGGCCGCCGCAATCTGACTGCGGACGGCGCTGGCCGATTCGTCGCGCAGGGGCTGGTGCAGGCGCAGCACGCGCCCGGCCGGGCTGGCGAACAGGGCCTGCTCGCTGTCGCACCAGCGCCCTTCCAGCGCCTGGCCGAGCTCGCCGGCAACCGCATCGCGCAGCGCGCTGCCGGGGCGCTCGGCCACGATGAAGTGGGCAAGGCCAAACAGTGCCTGCCATTCATGCCAGGCCGGCAGGGCCAGCAGGCTGTCGGCACCGACCAGCCAAGCCAGTGGACGGCTGGGGCCCAGCGCGGCGCGCAGCTCGCGCAGGGTATCCACGGTGTAGGACGGGCGGCCCGGATCACGTGCGGCCCGGTCCAGTTCACGCCGGTCCAGCAGCAGCCCGGGCTCATCGCCGATGGCCAGCGACAGCATGTGGCAGCGTTGTTCGGCGGTGGCGCCCGGCGCGGCACGATGCGGCGGGTCGGCGGCCGGCAGCATGCGCACGGCCACCTGCAGTTCGTCGCGCGCGGCGCGTGCGATGGCCAGATGGCCCAGGTGCACCGGATCGAAGGTGCCCCCGTAATAGATCCGCAGGCTCATCACTCAGGCCCGCGCGAGCAGGCGCACGGCACGGGCTTCGGCCACGGCGACCAGCAAGCGTTCCAGCGCCAGCCAGGCATCGCCGTCGGCACGACCCTTGGCAATGCGGTCGACCAGACCGGCCTCGGCCACGAAACGCTCCCAGCGCTTGCCTTCCGGGTGCCGCTGCAGCGCGCGCTTGTAGGGCGCCTGCCGTGATTCCCAGATACCGCGCGCCTTCATTTCGGCGCCCAGATTGCCGCCCCGGGCCTGCACCCGTGCCAGGCCGGCACCGGCCAGCAGTTCGCGGATCACGATCGGCATCAGCGCAGCCACCGCTTCGCCTTCACCGCGCAGACCGGCCAGCATGCGCAGAACCGCCTGTGGCTGCCCGGAGAACGTTGCTTCGACCAGACGGAACACGTCGTAACGGGCGGCATCGGCCACCAGCGATTCCATGCGCTCCACATCCAGCGGCTGGCCGTCGGCCAGCAGCGCCAGCTTGTCGATTTCCTGCGCCGCGGCCAGCAGATTGCCTTCCACACGCTCGGCCAGCCGCTGCACCGCTGCGCCATCGGCCCGCAGGCCCTTGCTGCGCAGCCGGCGCTCGATCCAGTCCGGCAGTTCGTGCGGTTTGATCGCCCAGGCCACCGACAGTACGCCGACGCGATTGACCGCCTCGGCCCACTTGCCCTGGTGGGCCTTGCTCCATTCGTTGGCGGTGATCAGCAGCACCACGTCCGGCGCCGGGTTGGCGCAGAACCGGCTGATGACCTCGGCGCCGTCCTTGCCGGGCTTGCCGCTGGGCAGGCGTACTTCCACCAGCCGTCGCGCACTGAACAGACTGGGCGCGTTGAAGCTGGCATCCAGCTGGTTCCAGTCGAAGTCGCGACCGTCGGCGTCGAACACCTCGCGCTCGTCCACACCGCTGGCACGGGCGCGGGCGCGCACCGCATCGGCGGCTTCCAGCACGCGCAGGGTTTCCGGGCCGGCGATCAGGTAGACCGGCGCCAGCGCGGTGTCACCGCCCTGGCCGGCCAGCTGTTCCGGTCGCAGTTCCATCGTATGCGGCAGCTCAGGGCTTGACCGGCGCCGGCGTCGCCGCCGGTTCGCCATCGGTCGAAACAGCCGGCTTCGGCGCAGACAGGCTGCCACCGCGCTCCAGCTCGGCGCGCACCACGCTGTCGATGCGGCGGATGATCGACGCCGACATTTCCCGGCGCAGTTCGTCGGCCAGGATCTCGCGTTCGGTGGTGGTACCGGTGGCGTCGGTCGGCGGCGACACGTAATCGCGCGACAGTTCGATCACCTGCTGCGGCACCAGTTCACTGCCATCCTCACGGCGGAAGATGAAGATGACCGCGTAACGCAGGCTGTATTCCTGCGCACGGCCCTGTGCGTCGATGGCGATCGGCAGGTCACCCCAGCGCTCGGACAGCACCTGCAGCTGGGCTGCCGGATCCTTGCTGTCCTCATCCGCGAGTTTCGCACCGGATGCCAGCAGGCTGCGGTTCAACAGCTTGACCAGCTCGCTGTAGGGCGCGGTGGACACCACCTTCACCGGCGCAGTGTCGGTCGGCAGCATCAACTTGTTGCGCAGATGGAATCCACAGCCGGCGAGGCCGAGGACAAGGACGAGGGCAAGCAGGATTCGGGTCATGGGAACAGTCTGGCGGAGCCGGGCGATCACGGCAACAGACAGCGTGCCCGAGGACGCGTGAACGCAGGGCCATCAGCCGGTGGCCGTGGCAGGGCGGATGTGCACCGGCCGCCTGGGTGGCGGCCGGTGCCGGTTACATCAGGCAGCGACGATGTTCACGATCTTGCCGGGGACGATGATGATCTTGCGCACCGTCAGGCCGTCCATGAACTTGGCGGTGTTCGGCTCGGCCAGCGCCAGTGCCTCCACCTGCTCGCGCGCGGCATCCGCCGCCACGTCGATCGTGCCACGCAGCTTGCCGTTGACCTGCACGGCCAGGGTCAGCGCATCGCGCACCAGCGCAGCACTGTCGGCCTGCGGGAACGGCTGGTCTTCCAGCAGCGTCTGGCCGTTACCCAGCACCTGCCACAGCGCGTGGCTGGCATGCGGGGTGATCGGGTTGAGCAGCAGCACGACCGCCTGCAGCGCTTCCTGGCGTACCGCGCGGCCCTGCTCGCTGGCGTCGTCGAACTTCGCCAGCGCGTTCATCAGTTCCATCACCGCGGCAATGGCGGTGTTGAAGCTGTGGCGGCGGCCGTAGTCGTCGCCCACCTTGCCGATGGTCTCGTGGGTCTTGCGGCGCAGCGCCTTCTGGTTGGCATCCAACGCAGCCACGTCCAGCGCCGGGGCGGCACCGTCGGCGGCATGCTTGTGCACCTGGGCCCACAGGCGGCGCAGGAAGCGGGCCATGCCGTCCACGCCGGCTTCGTTCCACTCCAGCGACTGTTCCGGCGGGGCCGCGAACATCGAGAACAGACGCACGGTGTCGGCGCCGTACTTGCCGACCATGGCCTGCGGGTCCACGCCGTTGTTCTTCGACTTGGACATCTTCTCGGTGCCACCGACCACCACCGGCTGGCCATCGGCGATCAGGGTGGCACCGGTGATGCGGCCGCGCTCGTCGCGCTGCACGTCCACGTCGGCCGGGTTGATCCAGTCCTTCGAGCCGTCCGGGTTCGGGCGGTAGTAGGTCTCGGCGATCACCATGCCCTGGCACAGCAGGTTCCGCGCCGGTTCGTTGCTGTCCACCATCCGCGCGTCACGCAGCAGCTTGTGGTAGAAGCGGAAGTACATCAGGTGCAGGATCGCGTGCTCGATGCCACCGATGTACTGGTCCACCGGCAGCCAGTAGTTGCCGCGCTTGTCGACGGCATCACGGGCACCCGGCGAGGTGTAACGGGCGTAGTACCAGCTCGACTCCATGAAGGTGTCGAAGGTGTCGGTCTCGCGTTCGGCCGCGCCGCCGCAGTCCGGGCAGGTGGTCTTGCGCCATTCCGGGTCGGTCTTGATCGGCGAACCGGTGCCCGAGAAGGCCACGTCCTCCGGCAGCACCACCGGCAGCTGCTCTTCCGGCACCGGCACCGCGCCGCACTTGGGGCAGTAGATCACCGGAATCGGGCAGCCCCAGTAACGCTGGCGGCTCACGCCCCAGTCGCGCAGGCGGTAGTTCACGCGGCGCTGGCCCTGGGCCTTGCGCTCGAAACGCTCGGCCAGCGCCTCGAAGGCACCCTGGAAATCCAGGCCGTCGAACTCGGCCGAGTTGACCAGTTCGGTCTGGCGGCTCTTGTCGCTGTACCAGTCCTGCCAGCGGGTGGCGTCCCAGGTGCGCTCATCATCGTTGCGCGCATCCTTCAGGGCGATGACCTGCACGATCGGCAGGCCGTACTTGTTGGCCACCTCGTTGTCGCGCTGGTCGTGGCCGGGAACGGCCATCACCGCGCCGGTGCCGTAGCCCATCAGCACGAAGTTGGCCACCCACACCGGCACCTGCTCGCCGGTGACCGGATGCACGGCGCGCAGGCCGGTATCCATGCCGCGCTTTTCCTGGGTTTCCAGTTCGGCCTCGGACACGCCGCCCTGCTTCAGGTCGGCCAGCATCGCGGCCAGTTCCGGGTTGTTCTTCGCGGCGTGCAGCGCCAGCGGGTGCTCGGCGGCGATCGACACGAAGGTCACGCCCATCACCGTGTCCGGGCGGGTGGTGAACACACGCAGCGGATCCAGCACGCTGCCATCGACATCGCGCACGTCGAACTGGATTTCCAGGCCTTCGGAACGGCCGATCCAGTTGCGCTGCATGGTCTTGACCGATTCCGGCCAGCCTTCCAGCTCATCCAGGCCGTCCAGCAGTTCCTGGGCGTAATCGGTGATGCGCAGGAACCACTGCGGGATCTCGCGCTTTTCCACCAGGGCACCGGAACGCCAGCCGCGGCCGTCGATGACCTGCTCGTTGGCCAGCACGGTCTGGTCGACCGGGTCCCAGTTCACCACCGCGTTGCGGCGGTAGGCCAGGCCCTTGCGCATCAGGCGGGTGAACATGCGCTGCTCGTGGACGTAGTAGTCCGGGCGGCAGGTGGCGAATTCGCGCGACCAGTCGATGGCATAGCCCAGCGACTGCAGCTGGCTGCGCATGTGGTCGATGTTCTTGTACGTCCACGCCGCCGGCGCGGTCTTGTTCTTGATCGCGGCGTTCTCCGCCGGCAGGCCGAACGCGTCCCAGCCCATCGGCTGCAGCACGTTGTGGCCGGTCATGCGCTTGTAGCGGCTGATGACGTCGCCGATGGTGTAGTTGCGCACGTGGCCCATGTGCAGCGCGCCCGACGGGTACGGAAGCATCGACAGGCAGTAGTACTTCGGCTTGTCCGAGGTCTCGTCGACCTCGAAGGCACGGGTGGCATCCCAGAAGCTCTGGGCGGCGGATTCAACCTGCTGCGGGTCGTAGGCGATGGGTTCAGCGCTGGTCATGGAACACGCGGTTGCGGCGGCAAAGCGGTACAGCGTACCGCAGTGCGGCAAATGGCTCCAATCCTGCCCCCGAAAGGCCGCCCCCGGTCGCTCCCGGCCCGCTCTGCGATGCCGGACCTGCGCCGGTCCGGAACGGGTTCAACAGCGGTGGCGGCAGTGCGTCCCAGCCGGGGTGCGACGGCGGTCACGGGCGCTGGCAGCTCCCCCATTGTCCGACGGACGGGGCGGATTTCCCCTACTCCCCTTCTGATCGACCACAGAGACCCTCCCTGCGCGGGCCCGCCGGCTTCCAGGTCCGCCGGCCCCCGGCCGTCTCCCGAAGCCTTCAACAGGAGAATCCAGATGAAACTGCTGCGCAGAACCCTGCTGTCCCTGGCCCTTGTACTGGGCACCACGACCGCGGCCCAGGCCGCCACGTTCAACTGCGCCTACATCATCACCAGCGAGCCGGGCAGCTCCGGCTGGCATACGGTGGAATCCGACCGCCAGGACGATGCGCTCAACCAGACAATCGCCTGGATCTACGAGACCTTCGGTCCCGTCGGATTCCAGCTGAAGTGCTACCAGCAGCCCTGACCGCCCCCCGGGCGCGGCCACGGTCGCGCCCTTACCCCCGGCGTGCCAGCGGCAGGGCCAATGCCAGCCAGACCGCCCAGCAGGCGAAGGCCAGCCGCTGGGCCATGGGCGCCGGCAGCACGCCCTGCAGGGCAAAGGCGGCAAGCCCCGCCAGCACGCCGCAGCCAAGAGCCAGACCGCCCACGGCCCGCCCGCGCCCCGCACGCAGGCGCGCAACGCCCAGCATCAGCGTGCCCACCACGAAGCCCAGCACCCAGACCATCCACGCGCTGGCGTGCAGCTGGCTGGCGCTGCCATGCAGGTCCTCCGGGTCCAGCGGCAGCAGGCCCATCGCCGCGAAAGCCAGGCCCGCCAGCAACAGCATCTGGCTGCCCACGCGCGGCACCCAGCCCGCCCCCACCGGCAGCTGCCGGCGCAGGCGTTCGGCCACCACCACCGCCAGCGCGCCCGGCAGCACCAGGCCCAGCACGTTGAAGGCCAGCGCATGCGGCACGCCATGGGCCCCCAGCAGGGCCACCGGGTGCACGGTCTGCGCGTAGCCCGCCAGCCCCGCGCCGAAGCCGGCCACGGCCAGCACGAAGCACACGGCCGCCAGCAGCCCCAACCAACGATCAAGCCAGAGCACGGACATCGCGCGGATCCACCTGTAATGAAAGACAGCCGCATTGTCGCGGCAGGCACGGCAACCGCCAAGCCACCCTGCATGCGCCTGCCCCAGGTGTGAGGACAGGGTTGAGACCGTCAATGATCGACACCATAGAATCGGTCTCCAGTTGCCAGGCGATACACCCCCATGACCGAGACGACGACACACGTATTCGACGCCACCACCGCGACCTTCGAGGCCGAGGTCCTGCAGAAGTCCGTGCAGACGCCGGTGCTGGTGGACTTCTGGGCCACCTGGTGCGGCCCGTGCAAGACGCTGGGCCCGATGCTGGAAAAGCTGGCGGCCGAGTACAACGGCGCCTTCGAGCTGGCCAAGGTGGATGTCGACGCCGAGCAGCAGATTGCCGCCGCCTTCCAGATCCGCTCGGTACCCACCGTGTTCCTGGTCAAGGGCGGGCAGCTGGTGGACGGTTTCCCCGGCGCCATCCCCGAAGGCCAGCTGCGTGAGTTCCTGGCCCAGCACGGCATCGTGCCGGCCGACATCGGCGACACCGTGGCCGAAGATGAAGCACCGCTGGACCCGCAGGCGCAGGTGGACGTGCTGCGCGCACAGATCGCCGCCGAACCGGACAAGGACGAACTGAAGCTCGACCTCGCCCTGGCCCTGCTGCAGGTGGGCGGCGTGGACGAAGCCGGCACGCTGATCGACGCCCTGCCCGCCAACCTGGCTACCGACGACCGCGCGGTGCGCGCCCGTGCCCGCCTGGCCTTCGCCACCGCGCTGAAGGATGCGCCGGCGGCCGAGGCGCTGGATGCCCGCATCGCGGCGGACGGCAAGGACCTGCAGGCCCGCCACCTGCGGGGTGTGCAGCTGCTGCTGGCAGGCCACGACGAAGCCGCGCTGGAACAGTTCCTCGAGATGCTGCGCATCGACCGCAGCTATGCCGAAGGCCTGCCGCGCAAGGTGCTCATCGATGCCTTCAACGTCATCACCGACGAGGATCTGGTGGGCCGTTACCGCCGGAAGATGGCCTCGCTGCTGTTCTGAACAAAGGCAGGCTCCGTTCAGAAACCCTGCACTGAACGCGGGCAATAATGTGATCGACAGCGGCTTTTTGGCCGCTGCGATCCATTCGGGGGGGATGAGGTCGGGGCCATGGGGTCTTGCAGCTGCGCCCCCGCACAGCCGGGACAGCACTCCGTGACCGTTGGCCGTTCATCGTCTTCCTTTGCCCGCCGTTTCGCCGCACTGCTGTGCGCCCTGCTCCTGCTGCCCGGCCTGGCTGCCGCGCAGGACTGGAACTACCGGGTCCGCCCCGGCGATACCCTCTGGGACCTGGGTGGCCTGTACCTGAAGGCGGATGTGCCCTGGCAGCAGCTGCAGCAGCACAACCGCATCGACAACCCCTACCGCCTGCCGCCCGGCGCACTGCTGCGCTTCCCGGTCAGCTGGCTGCGGGTCGAACCGGCCCCGGCCCGGGTGCTCGCCGTGCGCGGTACCGTGCAGCTGGCCGCCGCCGATGGCAGCGCCACCCGTGCACTACGGGCCGGCGAACTGCTGCATATTGGCGATACCGTGCAGACCGTGGCCGACGCCAGCGTCACCCTCGAATTCGCCGATGCCTCGCGCCTGCAGTTGCGCGAGCATTCACGGCTGCGCCTGGACCAGCTGAGCCGCTATGGCCGCACCGGCATGGTCGATACCCGCATGCGCCTGCAGCAGGGCCGCGCCAGCAGCCGGGTCACTCCCGCACGCGGTCCCGCCTCGCGCTACATCATCGATGCCCCTGCCGCCACCAGCAGTGTGCGCGGCACGGTGTTCCGGGTCAGTGCCGGCGACGGCAGCCAGGTCGGCGCCACCGAAGTGCTGGAGGGCCGGGTCCAGGTCGGCAACCGTCATGGCCAACGCCTGGTCCGCCCTGGCCAGGCCAGCCGCAGTGCCAGCGCCGATGCGGCGCCCGATGCGGTGTCGATGCTGCTGCCCGCACCGCAGCTGCGCAGCGATGCCACCGCTCTGGCGCCACTGCCGGCGCGTCTGGCGTGGCAGCCGGTTGCCGGTGCTGACCATTACCGGATCGAGGTCGTGCAGGCGGCCACGCCGGAGATCCTGCTGTTCGCGGCCACCACCCGCGACACCTCGCTGATCATTGACGACCTGCCGCCCGGCGCGCTGCGCCTGCTGCTGCGCGCGGTGGATGCGCAGAGTGTGGAAGGCCTCGATGCCAGCGCCGATTTCCTGCTCAGCGACCAGCCGCCACCGCCCCTGACGGTCTCACCACTGCACGAGCAGACCATCAACAGCGACCGTCCGCGCTTCCGCTGGACCCAGGCACCCGGTGCCCGCAGCAGCGTGCTGCAGATCGCCGACGAACCGCGTTTCCTGGCGCCCCTGCAGCAGCAGGCCAGCACCGGCACCGACCTGCGCCTTGCCACGCCGCTGCCACCCGGCCAGTACTTCTGGCGCGTGGCATCGCGGGATGAACACGGCCACCAGGGCCCGTTCGGCCAGCCGCTGCCGCTGCAGCTCACCGACGACCCGGTCGACCCGGCGCTGCAGCCGCCCGAAGCCGCACATGGCGAGCTGACCCTGCGCTGGCAGGCCGGCAGCGAAGGCCAGCGCTATCGCGTGCAGGTGGACCGCCACGGTGACTTCTCCGCGCCGCTGGTGGATGAAACGCTGGCGCAGCCGCAGGTCAGCTTCAAACGGCCGTGGCGCGGCACCCTGCACGTGCGCGTGCAGTACATCGACGATGACGGTCACGCCGGCCCGTTCTCGCCGCCCCAGCAGGTCAAACTGCCCTGCCGGATGTGCTACGGCGCCGGTGGTGGCGCCCTGCTGCTGTGGTTGCTGCTGTGAGACGCTCACCGCTGCCCTGGTCGCGGCGCATCCTGCTGGCGCTGCTGGCCGGCATCGCCACGGCGGTGGTCAGCCACGGCCAGTGGCTGTGGCGGCAGGACGAAGCCGCCTACGATCTGATGGTGGGCGACTGGGACTACCGGCCTGATCCCAGCGTGCTGATCGTCGCCATCGATGAAGAGAGCCTGCAGCGCATCGGCCAGTGGCCCTGGCCGCGTTCGGTGCATGCGCGCCTGCTGGACCGGTTGACCGATGCCGGCGTCGAACGCGTGGCGCTGGACCTGATGCTGACCGAGCCGGACCGCCACGATGCGCGCGAGGATGCCGCGCTGGCCGCAGCCATCCGCCGCAATGGGCGTGTTGTGCTGCCGGTACTGGCCGCACCCGCCGCCGGCGACCGCCTGGCCGAGGAACTGCTGCCCATTCCGCTGATCGCTGCCAGTGCGGCGGCCATCGGCCACAGTGATGTGGACATCGATGGCGATGGCGTAACCCGCGGCGTCTACCTGCGCGCCGGCATCGGGCAAGCGCACTGGCCCGCGCTGGGGCTGGCCCTGGCCGGCCTCCCGGCCAACCGCGTGCACGGCCTGGCCGACCCCGACCCTACGCTCCACTCCCCTTATCAGTGGCGGCGCGACGATTACCTGCGCGTGCGCTTCACCGGCCCGCCCGATCACCTGCCGCAGGTGTCCTATGCCGATGTGCTGGACGGCTACGTGGACGCCTCGGTGCTGCGCGGCCGTCGCATCGTGGTCGGCATGACCGCCAGCGGCATCGCACCACGCCTGCTGACCCCGACCACGCGCCAGTACTGGATGAGTGGCAGCGAGTTCCAGGCCAGCATCACCTCGATGCTGCTGCAGGGCAAACAGATCCATGTCATGCCGCAGCCCGTGCAGAACGTGCTGTCCGGACTGCTGGCAGCGCTGTGCGTCATGCTGCTCGGCCTGCGCCTGCCCTGGCTGGTCGCGTTGTGTTCACTGCCGATGGCCCCGTTGCTGGGGTGGCTGCTGCTGCGCGTGGGCCACCTGTGGTGGGCGCCGGCCAGCGCCCTGCTGGGCGTGCTGCTGGTGCTGCTGGTATGGGCGGTCTGGCGCATCTCCGCCTGGCACCGTCAGGCCAACCGCGATGCTCTCACCGGGCTGGGCAACCGCCTGCGCTTTGAACACTCGCTGCAGGAGGCATGCGATACCGCGCGGCGCAGCGGCAAGCCGTTGAGCCTGGCGCTGATCGACGTGGACCACTTCAAGCACCACAACGACCGCCACGGCCATCAGGTCGGCGACGGCGTGCTGCGCGACGTGGCGCGGATGATCGCCGCACACGCACGCCGCCCGCGCGACATGGCGGCGCGCTACGGCGGCGACGAGTTCGCGCTGGTGTTGCCGGACACCGCTGCCGAAGGCGCACGCCAGGTGGTTGAAGACCTGATTGACTGCGTGCGCGCACTCCCTGCACCCGGCGATGGCAGCGGCGCGGGCATCACCCTCACCATTGGCGTCTACACCCGCGTGCCCGACGGCAACCTGCATCCCCACCACTTCGTCGAAGGCGCCGACGCCGCGCTGTACCGCGCCAAGGACAACGGCCGCGACGGCTACGCCATGGGCGGTGACCCGTAGCCTCGAGCCCGCTCGACGGCTGTTGCCCTGCCTTTCGTAGCGTCGAGCTTGCTCGACTGCTCTTCGCGCGATGCAGGAAAAACCCGTCGAGCAAGCTCGACGCTACAAAAGCGGCCAGCGGCACCAAGCGTGAGGATACTCACCCAGCCGCTGGGCCAAGCCAGCACGCACCGGATTTCCCATCACGTACATGACCTGACGGCGGACATCGCGCTCGTCCCGGATCCAGTGATCGTAGTAGCCGCGCTGCCATACCACCGTATCACTGCCCAGCGCCACGTTGATCGCAATCGCCGACCGCGATTTCAGTACCTGGACACAGCGCCCGAGCGAACACTCGCGCAACTGCATGACCCAATGAAAGTGGTCCGGCATGATCACCCAGGCAAAGGACCGGCTTGCCCCGCGCGCATCGCTGGCCTTGAGCTGTTCCATCAACGCGTCGGCGCATCCCGGGGCCGCAAGCAACGGGCGGCGACCTGCCACCACGCTGGTGATGACATAGACGTGGCCGGTGATCGAGACGCGGCCACGGAGAAGCGCAGGGCTGGGCATGTCCCAGCGTGAGGGATCCTGTGGCCGGTGGCTCCCGGGGAAACACGGAATCCGCCGTCGGTAGAGTCGAGCTTGCTCGACTGGTTTTTCCTGACACCGCGCGGAGAGCCGTCGAGCAAGCTCGATGCTACAAAGAGCAAATGCAAGCGCCGTCGGGCGCCCGGCCGGGGTTCAACATACGCATGCGAATGGTTAGACTCGGATTCTCGCCCCTGCGCCCCTTTCCGCATGAAAGCCAGCACCTTCCGCCTTGGCATCAACCTGTGGCCGCCGTTCCTGTTTACCGGCATCCACGTCACCCGCATCACGCCGGACTACCGGCAGATCGACGTGGAACTGCGCATGCGCCCCTGGAACCGCAATTACGTCGGCACCCATTTCGGCGGCAGCCTGTTTGCGATGACCGATCCGTTCTGGATGCTCGGCCTGCTGCATACCCTCGGCCGCGATTACTACGTGTGGGACCGCGCCGGCGCCATTGAATTCCTCAAGCCCGGGCGCGGCACAGTCCGCACCGCCTTCCATATCGATGAGGTCGTGCTGGATGAGCTGCGCGCGGCGGCAGCCAACGGCGAGAAAGTGCTGCGCTGGTTCAGCAACGATGTGGTCGATGCCTCCGGCGAGGTCGTTGCCCGCGTGCGCAAACAGGTCTATGTCCGCTTGAAGCCACAGGCGCGCGGCACCGCCTGACCTACAGCGGCACCGACAGCATCGAATCATCGCCCTTGGCGTACGCATCGCGCGCGCGCCGCGGCACCTGCAGGTGCCTGCGATCAGCCGACAGCACCGGGGTGCGGGTGGAGGATCGCCACTGTGCGGGCAACCGTTGCAAAGCCTGCTCCGGTGCATCCGCCTGCTGCCGCAGCCAGCGCTGCGCCCCCAGCAGCCGCAGCAGCGCGGCCACATCCTGGCTGCGTGCGGCGTAGTCCTGGTAGGCCGGCGCCGCGATGTCGCTCAGCGTGCATCCGATCATGTTGGACAGGCAGCCCATGTCCCAACCGCCGACGCGACTGGCTACCAGTGGCGTGTCAGCGGCCAGCCGGCGGTCATTGGCCGGGTCGCAGGCCCAGCCCATGTTCAGTGCCATGCGCCCCAGGGTGTGCTGCCGGTCCAGCATCAGCACGGTGCCGGTCTGCTGCAGCGAGGTCTCGATGGCACCCCTGCTCATCGCGAACTCGCCCTGCATGGCCCTGCACAGGCGCTGGTCGTCGGCCTGCATCGGCTGCAATGCACTTCCGCAGGCGCTTGGCAGCGCCTGGTCCGGTGGAAGCTCAGCCAGCATCTCCGCCAACAACTGCACATTTGTGCGCACCATCGCGGCGCCGATCATGCTGTCGATCAACGTATTGCCATTGCGCATCAACCGCCGGCCCAACTGCACCGAACGGCAGCTGCCTGCCAGCGCCGCCGGAACATTCCCTTCCACGAAGGCCAGCGCATGCTCGCCGCTGCCATCCAGCAGGGCCTGGTAGCGAGGCATCGGGAAGAACCCCGTGGCACCGTCGGGCTGGAACGGGCTGTCGAATCGCTCGGCATCGGCCAAGCGGTCCAGGCGCTCATGCAGCCCCGCATGTCCCGCATGGGCGGCGCGGAACTGCGGGATATCCGCACGGGCCTTGGCCAGGCAGCTTTCGCCCGTGGACCGGCAATAGCCGTGACTATCGACCTTCAGCGCCACGTGCGTGGCCGCCAGCGCCGAATCGGCCATGGTCGGCGCGGCACCGGCCTGCCAGTGCTGCGCATCCGCGGCCAGCGCAGCCTCGCGCTGGGCAGGGTCCAGGCCGTCGTAAGGCAGCGTCCACAGCAGCGCGAAACCATTTTTCCCCGGCAGCGGCCTTACGTCCTCCAGCCAGCGCACCTGTTCCCGCTGCGCGGCCGGCAGCGGCCAGAACCGCGACAGCGTCCACAGCAGCACCAGCAGTACCACCAGCCCCAGCAGGGCCCGCCCCAGACCACGCAGAATCCTCAACACAGCATCCCTTCCCTGTCGGCCACTCCGGCGCCATCGCCCAGCGTAATCCAGCGCCGTCGGCCGCTACAATGCGCACATGTCGCTCGAAGCCCCCGCCCTGGTCCCCCGCCCTTCCCTGCAGCGCCTGTTCCTCACCGGCCTGCTCACGCTGTTGCCGATCTGGTTGACCTGGGTCGTGGTGAAGTTCGTCTTCGTGCTGCTGTCGGGCATTTCCAGCCCGCTGGTCGTGCCGTTGTCCGAAGAAATCGCCACCAACTTCCCCCATTACCTTGGCTGGGTCCGTGCCGAATGGATCCAGGACACCATCGCCCTGCTGGCCACCCTGCTGGTCATTCTGGCGGTGGGGATGGCCAGCCGCCGCGTGGTCGGGCAGCGCCTGCTGCGCTGGGTCGGTGCCATCATCAAGCGCATTCCGCTGGCCAGCATCATCTACGACAGCGCAAAGAAGCTGCTGGACATGCTGCAGACCGAGCCGGGCAGCACCCAGCGCGTGGTCCTCATCGACTTCCCGCACCGTGACATGAAGTCGGTCGGCCTGGTCACCCGGGTCATCAAGGAACAGGGCACCGACCGCGAACTGGCGGCGGTGTATGTGCCGACCACGCCCAACCCGACCTCGGGTTATCTGGAAATCGTGCCGGTCGAACTACTCACCCCGACCGACTGGACGGTGGACCAGGCGATGAGCTTCATCATTTCCGGCGGCGCGGTGGCCCCGGCCAGCGTCCCCTTCACCCGCGCCGGCGAACGCCCGGAGTGAACGCCGCGCCGCACGACGCGCCGTACGCGCGGCCGCTGCAGGATCGTGCGGTCCTGCTGTTCATCATCCTGGCCACGTTCTTCTGCGGCAACGCGGTGCTGGCCGAACTGATCGGGGTGAAGATCTTCGCGCTGGAAGACACGCTGGGCATCGATGCCCTGAACTGGAACCTGTTCGGCCAGACCGGTTCGTTGAGCTTCACCGCCGGCACGCTGCTGTGGCCGGTGGTGTTCATCATGACCGACACCATCAATGAGTTCTTCGGCAAGCGCGGGGTGCGCTTCATCTCGTGGCTGGCCGTGGTGCTCATCGCCTATGGGTTCCTGTTTGCCTTCGCGGCCATCTCGCTGGCCCCGGCCAGCTGGTGGGTCACCTCGATGGATGCGCACGGCGTGCCGGATTACCAGGCCGCATTTGCGGCGGTGTTCGGCCAGGGCATGTGGACCATCGCCGGCTCGCTGGTCGCGTTTCTGGTGGGTCAGCTGATCGACGTCGCGGTGTTCCACCGTATCCGCCAGGCCACCGGCGAGCGCCACGTGTGGCTGCGTGCCACCGGTTCGACCGCCGTATCGCAGCTGGTGGACAGCTTCGTGGTCATCTGGATCGCCTTCGTGCTGGGCCCGCAGAAGTGGCCCACCTCGTTGTTCCTGGCCGTCAGCAGCGTCAACTATGTCTACAAGATGGGCTTTGCCATCGCACTGATCCCCCTGCTGTACCTGATGCGACGCGCCATCACCCGCTATCTGGGCGAAGCGCGCGCCGCACAACTGCGTGCTGCAGCGGCGGCTGACTGAAGCCCCAGCGACAGCAAGCTGACTGCGCCTTCACGCTGGCCGTACGCGCGCGGATCGTGCAAGCTCCACGGTCTGTGTTCCACGGAAGCTCCTGATGCCGTATTCCCCCCGCGTCCTGGCCGCCGCCATCGCTGCGTTGTTCCTGTTCAGTGCCGTACCGTCGGCCGAAGCAGCGAAGAAGAAGGCCAGCCGCCCCGCCGCCGCGCAGAGCCGCCAGGCCGCCAAACCCAAGGCCAAACCGCGTGCGGCCCCGCGTCGCGCCGCCCCGCGGCCCATCGCCCCGGCCCGCGCCGTGCCCAAGCAGGTACAGCTTGAGCGCCTGTACGACGAATACTGGGAAGCCTCCATGCGGTTGAACCCGCTGCAGGCCACGTTCCAGGGCGACGCCCGCTACAACGACCAGCTGCCCAACATCCTGTCGGCCGCATGGCGCCAGCAGTCGCACGATTTCACCACGCAATGGCTCGGCAAGGTCGAAAAGGTCGGCAGTGAGGGCCTGCAGGGCCAGGATCTGCTCAGCTACGAGATCTTCGTGCGCGATGCGCGCGCCTCGCTGGCCGCCGAGCGCTACCCGAGCTGGATGATGCCCATCAGCCAGTACTACAACATCGGCAGCATCATGGCGATCCTCGGCGCCGGCGCCGGCGCCCAGCCGTTCAACACGGTCAAGGATTACGACACCTGGTCGCGCCGCTCGCTGGGCATCCCCGATCTGTTCAACCAGGCCATCGACAACATGCGCCAGGGCATGAAGGCCGGCGTGGTGCAACCGCGCGACCTGATGGAAAAGGTGCTGCCGCAGCTGGATGCGGTGATCACCGCCACCGCCGAAGAGAGCATCTTCTGGTCCCCCATCAGGACCATGCCGAGCGATATCCCGGCGGAAGAAAAGGCGCGCATCAGCGCCGAGTACAAGCGCATGATCGAACTGCGCATCATGCCGTCCTACCGTGCCCTGCGCGGCTTCATCGCCACCGAGTACCTGCCGGCCACCCGCAGCAGCAGCGGCCTGGGCGCGCTGCCCGACGGACAGGGCTGGTACGCCAACCTGATCGTACAGACCACCGCCAGCGACCAGACGGCCGCCCAGCTGCATGCGCTGGGCGAACAGCGCGTGCAGGAGCTGAGCGCGCAGATCGCCACGGTCATGAAGGACAACAAACTGCGCGGTTCGCAGTCCAAGGTCCTGAAGAACATGCGCACGGACCGTCAGTTCCAGTACAGCGACCCCAACGCACTGATCAACCGCTACCGCCAGGTGCAGCAGCAGGTGGATGCACGCCTGCCGCAGGTGCTCGATACCCTGCCCAAGGATCACCTGGAAGTGCACGCGGTCGAACCGGACCGTGCACTGACCGCCGCCGCGGCCGCCTACCAGCCCGGCCAGCCGGGGCAAGCGGGCGTGCTCTACATCAACACCCGCGACCTGCCCAGCCGCAAGCGCTGGAACGTCCCCGTGCAGTATCTGCACGAAGGCATCCCGGGCCACCATGTGCAGCTGGGCCTGCAGCAGGAACTGGCAAAGCTGCCGCGCTTCCGCCGCCTCGGCGGCGACCTGGCCTTCGTCGAAGGCTGGGGCCTGTATGCCGAAACCCTGGGCGACGACCTGGGCGTCTACAGCGACCCCTACGACCGCATCGGCTACCTGTACTCTCGGCTGCTGCGCGCGGCGCGCGTGGTTGCCGATACCGGCGTGCATGCGCAGGGCTGGAGCAAGCAGCAGGCGGTGAGCTACCTGCAGAAGACCGCAGACATGAGCGAGGACGACGCCAGCGCGGAAGTGGAACGGATCATGGCCCAGCCGGGCCAGGCGCTCTCCAACGTGGCGGGCCTGAACCGCATCCTGGCCCTGCGCGACAAGGCCAAGGCCCGCCAGGGCGCGGCATTCGACCTGCGCCGCTTCCACGCCGAAGTGCTGAAGGACGGCTCGATGCCGCTGGATGTGCTCGAACGCAAGGTGGACCGTTGGCTCGAACAACCCGCCGCAGCGACGCCGGCAGCGGCAACGCCATGAACGGCGTAGCCACCGGCGGCCTGCTGGGCATCCACCATGCCGCCGTGATCTGCAGCGATTACGCACGTTCCAGGGATTTCTACGTACGCATCCTCGGCCTGCGCGTGCTGGCCGAGAACCACCGTGCCGCGCGTGACTCCTGGAAGCTCGATCTGGCACTGCCCGACGGTGGCCAGCTGGAACTGTTCTCGTTCCCCGCGCCGCCGCCGCGGCCCAGCCGCCCGGAGGCCCAGGGCCTGCGCCATCTGGCCTTCCGGGTCGCCGCGCTGGAACCGTTCATCCAGCGCCTGGCCGACGACGGCGTCGCCTGCGAACCGATCCGTGTGGACGAGTACACCGGCGCCCGCTTCACCTTCTTCGCCGACCCCGACGGCCTGCCGCTGGAGCTGTACGAATTCGTCTGACCCGGGGTCGGATCCCTTTCCACGGGAAAGGGCTCCGACCCCGTGCACGCAATCCCCAATGGGGTCAGAGCCCGTTGCGCAGCAACGGGCTCCGACCCCGTGCCGACCAACAGCCGCGTGAACCTGTCAGAGGCCACGGAATGCCGCTCTTGATCTGGAGGTTGCCGGCCAGCGGCCGGCACTACCGCAGGTGCACGCCCCCCTTCCCCATACCCCGCCGAATGGGTATACAGTCGCCCTGTACCGGCACCGTGCCGGAATGAACCCTGGGAGGGGACCATGCGCAAGACCTTAAAGACCCTGTTGCTGGCACTGCCGCTGTGCCTGGCCGCCCTGTCGGCCCAGGCCGCCGACAGCGCTGCCGGCCGCTGGAAGACCATCGACGACAAGACCGGCAAGGTGAAGTCGATCGTGGAAATCAGCCAGGCCGCCAACGGCACGCTGACCGGCAAAGTGGTCGAGATCCTGCACTCGGACAAGGGCCCGAACCCGGTCTGCGATGGCTGCGAAGGCGCCAACAAGAACAAGCCGGTCAAGGGCATGACCATCCTCTGGAACCTGAAGTCCGACGGCGGCAACAAGTGGTCCGGCGGCACCATCCTCGACCCGGCCAACGGCAAGACCTACAAATCGAAGATGGAACTGCAGACCGGCGGCACCAAGCTGGACGTGGCCGGCTGCATCGCCTTCATCTGCCGTACCCAGACCTGGGTGCGCGAGTAACCGCCCCGGCCCGCGCCGTATCCCCGTGACCCGGCCCCGGCCGGGTCACCTCGTTGCAGGCATGCGATAATCTGCGGTTCCCCTCGGCTGCACCCCGCGACCATGACCCGTACCGCGCTCGTCACCACCGCCCTGCCCTATGCCAACGGCCCCCTGCACCTGGGCCATCTGGTCGGCTACATCCAGGCTGACATCTGGGTGCGCGCGCGGCGAATGAGCGGCGGCAAGGCCTGGTTCGTCTGCGCCGACGACACCCACGGCACGCCCATCATGCTGGCCGCGGAAAAGGCCGGGGTCACCCCGGAAACCTTCATCGCCAACATCCAGGCCGGCCATGAGCGCGATTTCGCTGCCTTCGGCGTGGCCTTCGACCACTACGACTCGACCAATTCGGCGGCCAACAAGGCACTGACCGAGCAGTTCTACCTGAAGCTGGAAGCGGCCGGCCACATCAGCCGTCGCTCGGTGGCGCAGTTCTACGACCCGGCCAAGGGCATGTTCCTGCCCGACCGCTACATCAAGGGCATCTGCCCCAACTGTGGCAGCGCCGACCAGTACGGCGACAACTGCGAAGTCTGCGGCGCCACCTACAACCCGACCGACCTGAAGGATCCGAAGTCGGTGATTTCCGGTGCCACGCCGGAAATCCGCGATTCGGAACACTTCTTCTTCGAGGTCGGCCGTTTTGAAGGCTTCCTGCGCACCTGGCTGGCCGGCGATGTCGCCCTGCCCGGCGTGAAGGCCAAGCTGATGGAGTGGCTGGACGCCGAAGGCGGCCTGCGCGCCTGGGACATCTCGCGCGATGCACCGTATTTTGGTTTCGAGATTCCCGGCCAGCCGGGCAAGTACTTCTACGTCTGGCTGGATGCGCCCATCGGCTACCTGTCCAGCTTCCAGACCCTGTGCGGCAAGCTGGGCGAAGACTTTGAATCGCACCTGCGCGAAGGCACCAGCACCGAACTGCACCACTTCATCGGCAAGGACATCGTCAACTTCCACGGCCTGTTCTGGCCGGCGGTGCTGCACGGTACCGGCCACCGCGCGCCCACCCGCCTGCACGTCAACGGCTACCTGATGGTCGACGGCGCGAAGATGAGCAAGTCGCGCGGCACCTTCGTAATGGCGCGCACCTTCCTCGACGCCGGCCTGGAACCGGAAGCCCTGCGTTACTACTACGCGGCCAAGACCAGCGGCGGCGTGGACGATCTCGACCTGAACCTGGGCGACTTCGTGGCACGCGTGAATGCCGATCTGGTCGGCAAGTTCGTCAACCTGGCCAGCCGCTGCGCCGGCTTCATCAGCAAGCGCTTCGACGGCCTGCTGGCCGCGCAGCTGCCCGACGCAGCGCAGTACCAGCGTTTCGTCGATGGCCTGGCGCCGATCCGTGAAGCCTACGAGCGCAACGACCCGGCCGCCGCCATCCGCCTGACCATGACCCTGGCCGACGAAGCCAACCGCTACATTGACGAGGTCAAGCCGTGGGTCATCGCCAAGCAGGAAGGCGCCGATGCGCAGCTGCAGGCGGTGTGCAGCCAGGGTCTGAACCTGTTCCGCGTGCTGGTCACCGCACTGAAGCCGGTGCTGCCGGCCACCGCCGCCCAGGCCGAAGCCTTCCTGGCCGCGCCGGTAACCGACTGGACCGCACTGGCACAGCCGCTGCTGGCCCACCGCATCGCCGAGTACACCCCGCTGTTCACCCGTATCGACCCGAAGAAGATTGACGCCATGATCGACGCCTCCAAGGACACCCTGCAGCCGGCCGCCGCTGCCGCACCCGCCGCCAAGACCGACGCCGTGAAGCCGGCAGCCCCGGCCAAGGACGAGGCGAAGAGCGCCGACGCACCGGCCTACATCGGCATCGATGATTTCGCCAAGCTCGACCTGCGCATCGGCAAGGTGCTGGTTTGCGAATTCGTGGAAGGCTCGGACAAGCTGCTGCGCTTTGAACTGGATGCCGGTGATCTGGGCAAGCGCCAGATCTTCTCCGGCATCCGCGGCAGCTACGGCGAGCCGGAAACGCTGGTCGGCCGCAGCGTGGTGTTCATCGCCAACCTGGCCCCGCGCAAGATGCGCTTCGGCCTGAGCGAAGGCATGATCCTGTCGGCCGGTTTCGACGGTGGCGCGCTGGCCCTGCTGGATGCAGACAGCGGCGCGCAGCCGGGCATGCCGGTCCGCTGATGCCGTGCGGGCGCGCTCTGCAGCGCGCCCCTCCACGCAACGCCACGGAAGGCACCGCCATGGGAGAGAGCAGGATGGAATTGGCGCTGTTCGATTTCGACCACACCGTTACCACCTGTGACACCTACGGGCGCTTCCTGCGCCGCGTCGCCACGCCCGAGCAACTGGCGCGTGCGTGGTGGAAAGTGGGCCCCTGGCTGCTGGCCTACCGCCTGCGCATCATTTCGGCCGCGCGCATCCGTGCGCGCGTCACCCGCCTCACCTTCAGCGAACGCCACAGCGATGACATCGCCACGCTGGCGGCCGGTTTCGCGCGTGAGGTCCTGCCCGAGGTGGTGCGCCCGGAAATGCTGGAACAGATCCGCTGGCACAAGGAACAACAGCACACCGTGGTGATCGTGTCCGGTTCGCTGGATCTGTACCTGCGGCCCTGGTGCGAACAGCTGGGGCTGCAGTTGATCTGCAACCGGCTGGAAAGCCAGGATGGCCGCCTCACCGGGCGCTACGCGGGCGGCGACTGTGGTCCGCGCAAGGTCGAGCACATCCGTCGCCAGTTCGACCTGTCGCGTTACCTGCGCATCCACGCCTACGGCGACAGCTACGAAGACCGCCCGATGCTGGCCCTCGCCCACGAGCGCTGGTACCGCGGCAAACCCCTGAAGTAACCAACGCGCAGCCTTCGCCACGCATGAGCCTGATTCCACCCCTGACCGAACGCCTGGACCGCTTGCTGCCGCAGACCCAATGCGGGCAATGCGGCTATGACGGCTGCCGCCCGTATGCGCAGGCGATGGCACGTGGCGAAGCCGGCGTGGACCGCTGCCCACCCGGCGGCGATGCCGGTGCACGCGCACTGGCCCAGGTCCTCGGCGTGCCCGCCCTTCCGTTCGACCGCACGCGCGGCCAGCACAAAGCGCCGCAGGTGGCGGTGATCGTGGAAGCGGACTGCATCGGCTGCACCAAGTGCATCCAGGCCTGCCCGGTGGACGCCATCGTCGGCGGCGCCAAGTACATGCACACGGTCATTGCCGACCTCTGCACCGGCTGCGAGCTGTGCATCCCGCCGTGCCCGGTGGACTGCATCGACCTGGCACCGCGCTAACGGGGTCAGAGCGGACGTGTTGGGGTCAGATCCCTTTCCGCAGGAAAGGGCTCTGACCCTCGGCCGGACACTCGGCCAAAACCAAGTCGCAATCGACCCATTCGGCGCCATCACCCACGCTGCCAAACACGACACCTGTCGCACATCGCCCGCGTGTTGACGGGCCCTGCGCCAGCACGCGCAGGGCGGGCTGGGCAGCATGCAACAATTCTGAAATTGGCCTGCACAGGGTCGAAATACAACAAACCTCATTGGTAGTGCGCAGCATCGGGGCTACAGATGTCGTGCCACCGGAAGAAGGTAGCCGGGTGTCGAAAACCCGCGACGCAAACCGTTGTTGCACGTACCAGCCGGCGTCATGTTTCGTGGCGCCGGCTGGTATTCCGTCTGCCAACCATGGCGGGCGGAGCGTGGGGGCCTTCGGGTCCACCGGTTTCGGTTTGCGTCCCGGTTTTCGAGCCACGTTCCGCCCGCCACCTTTCCGTGGCGGCTACCGATTCCATTGAATGGAGCACTGTCATGAAACGTTCGGACATCCGCCGCCCCTTCGCCAGAACGGCCGGCGCAGAAAATGACGATGCGGCAGACGACATCGCCCGCGACCCCAACCGCTTGATCGCCCTGTTGCGCCAAATCGGTGCCGGTGCCGCCGCCGACGGCCTGCCGTGGCCCGACGGCGCACCGCCGCCCGGCCGGCGCTTCGCCATGGCCGATGCCGACTGCGCCCTGGCCGGCCTGCGCGTGGTACAGGAAATCATGCTCGCGGCCGAACGCACGCGGCAGAACGGCGACGCCGAGGAATATGTCGGCGACCGGGTGATGGAAGGCCTGATGCTGGCCTGCATCGGCCTGTGTGCGTATGCGGGCATGCAGATCAGCCCGCAGTAACGGCGTGGGGGTCAGATCCTTTTCCGCAGGAAATGGCTCCGACCCCGTTCTGATTACGGCACGGCCGCCGTGATCACGATCTCGACCTTCCACTCCGCGTGCGCCAGCTTCGCCTCGAACGTCGCACGCGCCGGGGTTGCACCCTCGACCACCCACTCATCCCAGGCCTTGTTCATGCCGTCGAAATCGGCAATGTCGGCCAGGAACACTTCCGCACGCAGCACGTGCTGGCGGTCGCTGGCCACCAGCGCCAGCAGCTTGTCGATCTCGGCCAGCACCTGCCGGGTCTGCCCGGTGATGTCCTGGCTGGTGTCTTCCGGAATCTGGCCGGACAGATAGGCAACCTTGTTGTGCACGGTCATCTCGGACATGCGCGGTCCGACGTCGTAACGCTCCATCATGGGCGTGGCTCCTGCAGGTGGACAGTCCTGCATTCTCACCCACCGGGGCCCCGAAGTGTGTACATGGTGCGGCCGCTCGTTGCCGCCAATCGCCGCACACTGCCGGTGCTGGTCAAACGCCAGCGACAGGCGCACGATGCGCCACGTTCACGTTGACGCCACCCTCGCCCCTGCTGCCGCACCCTTGCGCCGATGACCCCAGCCCACGACCCCGCCACCGCTTCCCATACCCCGGCATGGAAGCGGGTCCTGACCATCGTCATCCCGTTGCTGATCCTGGCCCTGGCCCTGCACGGGCTGGCCAATGAATTCGATGAGCACGGCTACCGCGCCATCCGCGAAGCCTTCCGCCAGCTCACCGCGGCACAGATCGCGCTGACCGTGCTGCTGGGCCTGGCCAGCTACGCCTGCCTGATCGGCTTCGATGCCATCGGCCTGCGCCGCAGCGGCATCCGCGTGCATCCGGCGCGCGTGGGCATCACCGCGTTCCTCGCCCACACGCTGGGCCAGACGGTCGGCTTCGCCGCACTGACCGGTGGCGCGGTGCGCCTGCGGGGCTACCGCAGTGCCGGCCTGGATCTGGCGCAGATCGGCCAGGTGGTGCTGATGAGCACGCTGGGCTTCGTGTTCGGTGCCTGGCTGCTGATCGGCGTGGCCCTGTGCATGGAACCGGCCGCCGCCGCACTGGCGCTGCCGCTCGACCCGGCGGCGGTGCGCGTGGTCGGCATCCTCGCCCTGCTGGCCTATGCCGCCACCGTGCTGCTGGTAGGCCGCAACGGGCGCCAGTTCCGCATCTTCGGCCATGGCCTGTGGCTGCCCGACCGGCGCACCATGCTCGGCGTCACCGTGCTCAGCGTCATCGAACTGGTGCTGGCCAGCGCGGCCTTCTACGTGCTGCTGCCCGACTCCACGCCCACCGGCCTGCCCGGCTTCGTCGGCCTGTATCTGGTGGCGGTGCTGGCCGGCCTGGTGTCGACCGTGCCGGCCGGCCTGGGCGTGTTCGAGTGGAGCCTGCTGAAGCTGCTGCCGCAGGTTGCCCCGGCCGCGGTGCTCGCCGCCGCGTTGATCTACCGCGTCACCTACTACGTTCTGCCGCTGCTGCTGGCCACCCTGCTCGCCCTCGCCCCGGCCCTGCGGCAACCGCTGCAGGCCAGCGCCGGGGCCACCCGCGCCGGCTGGCATGCGCTGCGGCCGTGGTTGCCGCAGATCATCGCGCTGGCGGCGTTCAGCATCGGCGCCGCGCTGGTCATCGACGGCACGCTGCCGACGCCGCGCCGCCATCTGCTCAATGCATCGCTACCCATCCTGGAAACCTCGCACCTGATCGGCAGCCTTGGCGGCGTCGCCCTGCTGCTGATCGGCCAGGGCCTGGCCCGGCGCAGCCATGCGGCGTGGATGCTGGCGATGGCGGTGTGCGTCATCACGCCGCTGCCGCTGTGGCTGCGCGGCGGCCAACCGCTCATTGCCGTCTCCGCCCTGTTGGTGGCCATGGCGCTGTGGGCCGCGCGCCGCGAGTTCTACCGCCAGGGTGCGCTGCTGGACGAAGCCTGGTCGTGGCCTTGGCTGCGCAACCTGGGGCTGGTGCTGGTCGCCGTCACCTGGCTGCTGTTCTTCACCTACAGCCACGTCGAGTACCAGAACGAGCTGTGGTGGCAGTTCGCGGTGTCGGGCAATGCACCGCGCGCACTGCGTGCGTTGCTGGTGGTGGCCATCGCACTGGTGATGTTCGGCCTGGCGCGCCTGCTGCACAGCACGCGCACGCCGCTGCCGGCCGCCGACGATGCCACGCTGCAGGCTCTGGCACCGGTGCTGGCCAGCGCCACCGATACCCAGGCCTGCCTGGTGCTGACCGCCGACAAGGCCGTGCTGCGCGACGAAGCACAACAGGGCTTTGTGATGATGCAGCGCTACGGCGGTTCGCTGATTGCGATGGGCGACCCGGTCGGCCCACCCGACGTGGCCCGTGCGCTGATCTGGCGCTTCCGCGAGGAAGCCGACCGGCTCGGCCTGCGCCCGGTGTTCTACCAGGTGGGCGAGGCGTACTGGCAGACGTATCTGGATCTGGGCCTGGGCCTGGTCAAACTGGGCGAGGAAGCCATCGTGCCGCTGCACGACTTCGGCCTGGAGGGACGCGAGCGGGCAGACCTGCGCCAGGCCTGGAACCGCGGCAAGCGCAGCGGCCTGTCGTTCCGCGTGGCGCCGGTGGAAGAGATTCCCGATCTGCTGCCGCGCCTGCACACCATTTCCAACGCCTGGCTGGACGACAAGGCGGGGGATGAAAAAGGCTTCTCGCTGGGCAGCTTCGATCCCGGTTATCTGGCGCGCTTCCCGGTGGCGCTGGTGGAGGCTGAAGGGCAGATCGTGGCGTTCGCCAACCTGTGGCAGGCACCGGCCGGCGCCGAGCTGTCAGTGGACCTGATGCGCCACGTCAACGAAGCGCCGAAAGGCACGATGGATTTCCTGTTCATCGAGCTGTTCCTGTGGGGCCGCGCGCAGGGCTATGCGCGCTTCTCGCTGGGCATGGCGCCGCTGTCCGGGCTGGCCCAGCACCGCCTGGCCGGGCGTTGGAACCGCCTGGCCGGCCTGCTGGCACGGCATGGCGAACGCTTCTATGGCTTCAGCGGGCTGCGCCGCTTCAAATCGAAGTTCGATCCGCAGTGGCGGCCGCGTTATCTGGCTGCACCGGGTGGCATGCACCTGCCGGCGGCGCTGCTGGATGCCACGCGGCTGATCTCGCTGGACCCGCGCCGCGGGTGATCGCTCCCCTTGGTGGGTGCGAACCCTCCCCCCCGGTGGGTGCGAACCCTCCCCCCCCGGTGGGTGCGAACCCTCCCCCCCCGGTGGGTGCGAACCGTTGGTTCGCACGCTCTACGCACCGCCCTTGAGGATCACATCCGCCAGGCGGTCATAGTCACCATTGAAGTGATGGTCGCCCGGCAGCTTCACCTTCTGCACGCCATCGTTGGCCGGCAGGTCCGGGCACAGCGCGTCCTCATCCTTCTCGCCATACACGCACAGGGTGATGGCCGCCGGCAGTTTCGCCACTTCCGGTGCGATGGGCAGGCCGCCACCACCGCCGCCGAGCCAGTTGCTGACGTGGAACTCGAAATCCGCCTTGCGCCCTACCGACAACAACGCGATGCGCTCGACGCTGCCGAGGGTACCCGCATCGAGCTGGTTGATGGTGGCCGGCAGGACATCGGCGCCCTGCGAGAAACCCACCAGCATCACCTTGTCGCGGTGCCACTGCTGCCTGTAGTGGGCGACGATCTTCTGCAGGTCGAGGGCAAAGCCCTTCGGCGTGCGCTCGCTCCAGAAATACCGCAGTGAATCGATGCCGACCACGGCCACACCATGTTCGCTGAGCGAGGTGGCCACATTTTTGTCCAGGCCTGCCCAGCCGCCGTCGCCCGACACGAACACCGCCAGGGTGTCGCCATTGCCGGCGGCCGGCACTTCCACCACCGGCAGGCCCTTCAGCGCGTCCGGCGGCGGCGCCAGGCTCACGCCGGCCTGTGCGCCGACCACCCGCGCCGCAGCCACCAGGCCAGGCGAGGCATCACCGCGTGCGGTGCGCTTGAACTCACGGGCCATCGCCACCTGCTGCACGAACGGGCTGGCCTGGCCGGCCTTGCAGCCCGTGCCGCCGGCCGCACTCAGCCACGGGAAATTCAGTTCGGCCGGCTGCAGCCTGTTGTGCTTCACGCCATCGCCGCAGACCATGCGCTCGTGGCTGTGGTCGGGGCAGAAGCCGGTGGTCAGCAGCCCGGCAAACACCTGGGTGTCGGCCTGCGCGGCCAGGGTATAGGCCACTTCGGCGCCTTCGCCATCACCGCCCACCAGCGGAAGGTGGTAACCCGGCAGATGCAGCGACGCCTGCAGCCAACGCGAGAAGTTCTCGACGTCGCCCGCACCGAATGAACACGTCGGGTTGCCTTCGCGCTTGAGCACGCCGCGCAGGTGGGCGATATCCACCGCAGCCACCAGGGCACCGTCGGCGCGCAGCGCTTCAATCGGCAGGCGGCTGGTATCGCCACCGGCCGTCGGCTCATGGAACCAGATCACCACACGCTGCGGTGTGCCTGCCGGCATGTGCACTGGAATCTGGTCGAAGCGCCCGTGGCTGAACTGCTGCACATTGCCCGCCGCCATGGCCGGCCACGCTGCCAGCGCCAGCACCACACCCATTGCCCTGCACAGCCCTGCACGCTTCATATCGCATCCCCGGTGGAATGCGCACACGATACGCCGGCGCCGCGTGCACGGCACGTACCCGTGCAGGCCATTGGGGTTTCAGTGGGCGTCGATGCGGCGGCTGCGCTGGTACAGGCTTGCGGCCAGCCACAGCAGCCAGCCGACGATCACCACGATCACCGTCTTCTGGCCCACGCCGCGCGGTGGACCCGCACGCCACAGCACGTGCAGCCACAGCAGCACGAACGCCAGCCACGCCCAGCCCCACAGCAGGGCCGCACTGCGTTGCCAGCCCGGTTCGCGGCGCAGGTACCACGACTGCAGCAGCATGCCGACGCTGGCGCACAGGAACGCCGTGTTGGCGGCCAGGCCATGCACCAGCGGCGCCAGCAGTGGTGTGGCCTGCGGCAACCAGCTGTCGCCGATGGACACCGTCGCCAGGCCGAGCGCAGCCACAGTGAACAGCAACGGCGCGGCGGCACTGCGGCGCGGCCCCGTGCAGTGCCGGTACAGGGCGATGCCCAGCACCGCGATGGCCAGCGCCAGCAGGCAGTAGGCGCTGCGCAGGGCCAGCCCCCAGGGGCCATGCAGATACAGGCTCAGGGTGGCCTGCACCCAGTCAAGATCGCCACGCGCGAACTGGGTCCACACGGCCGTGGCGGTGAACAACACCAGCGCCACCAGGGCCAGCAGCGCCGCCGGCCGCGCGCGCGTCATGGCGCCTCCTGCGGGTGGCGCGCCAGCCATTCCGACAGCGCTTTGCGATAGCGCTGCAGCTCGTCCGAATACAGGTCGAGCACGCACAGCGGGCAGCCACTGCCACAGCACTCGTTGGGGCCGGGTTCTTCCGGCGGCAGCGGACGCGGATCGGGATCAGGCACAGACACGAGGTCGGTCACAGGCAGGCACGGCGTTGCAGACAGGCGCCCAGTGTAACGGCAGCGCTCAGGCGTCCAGCTGACGCCGCAGGTTGGCGCGCGCGGCGGCGTCCAGCCGCTGGTGGAAGAAATCGCTGAGGAAGATGCGCGGCGCACGCAGCAGGCCCTGCAGGAACCGGCGGCGGCCGGCGCGATAGAGGAAGCCCGGCACCACGCCCTTGTATTCCTCGGCCACGCCACGGTCGTAGGCGGTAAACACCGCTTCGGGCGCAGCTAGGATGGCCATGTCGCAATCCAGGAACAGCGCGGCCTCGGCATCCACGTCGTCCGGTCCCAGTTCACCGTGGCGCGCGGTCAGCAGGATCAGCTGTTCCACCCGTGCCGCATCCACGCCGGCCAGCTCCGGTGCCTGCACAATGGCCCGGCGCGCCAGTTCGGCCGAACGCGCTTCGTTGTCCTTGCGCCCCGCTTGGTAGATGGCGTCGTGGTACAGCACCGCCAGGTACACCTCGGCCGGGTGCTGCCAGCCCGGCCCGGCCGCCACGTCCTGGCAATGCTGCAGCACTGCGCGCACGTGACCGAAGTGGTGGTAGGCACGCGGCGGCGTGGCGTAGGCATCCTGCAGCGTCTGCCACTGTGCCGGTGCAAGCGGAATCGGGGCGAAGTCCATGCAGGGATCATCCCGCCGGCAGCCGCTGCGGGCAAGCTGGTCAATTTTTCACCAGGCACTCACATCGCTTGCCGGGCAAGGCTGGCATCGGGTTGTCCACAGCTTTGTCGCGGGCTGGTCCACACCCGGTGTGGATGAACGTGGGATGCCGACCAGCGGTGGGTTGCGGCGGGCCTGCGCAGGTCTACACTGCCGGCAGGCGGGGCTGCCCGCCGCTGCCGGGAACTGCGATGCGCCGTCTCGCCGCTTGTTGCCTTGCCTCTCTGCTGGCTGCCACGGGCGCGTCGGCTGCCCTCGCCCAGGATCCCCCGCCGCCTGCGCCGTATGTGGCCCCGGCCGCGCCGGTCGCGGTGGCCAGCGTCCCTGCCCCGTCCCAGGTGCTGGCCGTTCCCGCGCCGCTGCGGCAGATGCTGCGGGAACGCGTGATCGCGCGCCACAGCGGGCGCGAGCAGCGCCTGCAGGCGCTGGTCGAGATGATCTTCGGCGCGCAGGCGATGGACCTGCAGTACGACCCCAATGCTACCTACACGCTGCCGGAAATCTGGCAGAAGCGGCAGGCCAACTGCCTCGCGTTCACCCTGCTGTTCGCCACGCTGGCGCGCGAGGCCGGCATCCAGGCGCGGGTGCAGGAGGTGGACCGCGTGGTGTCCTGGTACCAGGATCAGAACCAGGGCGTGGTCTACAGCGTGGGCCACGTCAACGTGGGCGTGCAGGTGGACGGACGCAGCGGTACCGTCGACCTGGACCGCAACGTCCTCTACGACCGGCGCGGCCCGCAGCCGATCAGCCTGGACCGGGCGCTGGCGCACTTCTACAACAACCGGGGCGCCGAACGCATGACTGTCGGCGACAACGTGGGCGCGCGGGCTTTCTTCAACGCCGCGCTGGTGCAGGCACCGGAGTTCGCGGCCACCTGGAACAACCTCGGCGTGCTGGACAGCCGCGAGGGCGACCTGGCCGGTGCGCGCGCGGCGCTGGAAAAGGCGCTGCAGCTGGATGCGCGCGAGGATTCGGCGTTGATCAACGCCAGTGTGCTGTACCGCCGCCTGGGCCTGGTCGCGCAGGCGCAGGCGCTGGAGAGGCGCCTGGAGGTGGTGCAGCGCGATGATCCGTTCGCGCAGTACATCGCCGGTGCCGCGGCGGAGCGCAGCGGCGACCTGGCCACGGCAATCCGGTACTACCGGCGTGCGGTACGGTTGTACGACAGCGCGCACCAGTTCCATTTCGGGCTGGCGCGTGCGTACTTCCTCAGTGGCCAGATGGCGCGTGCCGACCACGAACTGATGCGGGCACGCGCCCTGGGTGGCAGCAGCAACCAGCAGCGCTACCAGGCCAAGCTGGACGGTCTGGCCCGTCTGCGAACGCAGCAGGCGCGGCGCTGAGGGTGGCTCAGGCCTTCTTGAGGAAACAGGTCTTCAGCACCAAGCCCTTGATCTTGTCCGAGTTGCCTTCGATGTGTTCGGCATCGTCTTCGACCAGGCGGATGTTGCGGATGACTGTGCCCTGCTTCAGCGGGATGGACGACCCTTTGACCTTCAGGTCCTTGATGACGGTGACCGTGTCCCCGGCCTGAAGAGTGTTGCCGTTGCTGTCCCGCACGACCAGGGTCGAGCCGGCGCTTTCATCGGCGGTCCACTCGAAGCCGCAGTCGGCGCAGATCCACAGCGCGCCATCGGCGTAGGTGTTTTCCAGGGTGCACTGCGGGCAGGCGGGAACGGACGACATCAGCAAGTACCTCAAAATGAATCAACGGCCGCCATTGTAACCGGCGGGTCCGTGCTTCCATTTTTTCCGGCGTGTGGCGCCTCTGTTGATACCGGTTTGAGGCGATGGGCCATGCGGAGCAGGACCGCAGGCGCCATGGATGGCGCCTACGAGCCCCCATGGATGGGTTTACGGCGTGTCCTGCTCCGGCCGCCCCCTCGGCTTAACCCGTAGCAGGGAGGCGCTGAACCCAACCGAAGCCGACAGGAACTTGCAGGAAGACCCGAACTGCAGCAGAGTGCGCGGCCCCCGCACGTCCCTGGACCTTCCCATGCGCCTTGGCATCGACTTCGGTACCAGCAACTCCGCCGCCGCCATCGTCCGCGATGGACAGCTGCTGCCGATCCGCTTCGGCGACGCCGAACAGTTCCGCACCAGCGTCTACTTCCCCGGCGTGGTGCCCGACCCGGACGACTTCCAGCTCGACGCCGGCCAGGAACACGAACTGCAGCAGATGATCGACAGCGCCGCCCGCGCGGCCCGCGCCGCCGGCCAGGAACGCACC